>JABLXQ010000011.1 GCA_013178375.1 Gammaproteobacteria bacterium | reverse complement strand
AAGCCCCCGGCCGCTACCACCACTGAAGCAGCACCTCGCTCCGCCACGCCCGCTCGACCTGCAGCTCCGCCGGCGCTCGATCCAGCCCAGGTCGCACTGGCTGAAAAACTCTACGCCCAGCATTGTTTCAGTTGTCATGGCGTCAACCGCCTGGGCGGCATGGGCCCCGCGCTGCTGCCGGAAAACCTAGCCCGCCTGAAACCCGCAGAAGCGAAATCCGTGATTGCCAGCGGTCGCCCGGCCACGCAGATGCCAGCCTTCGCCGACAAACTCACCCCGGATGAAATCGAAACCCTGTCGGCGTATGTGTACCTGCCACCGGCGACGCCACCGGTCTGGTCCCTGGCCGACATCAAGTCCAGCCACATCGTCAATTTCGCCCCCAATACCTTGCCTGACAAACCGGCGTTCAGCGCCGACATGGACAACCTGTTCATCGTGGTGGAGCTGGGCGATCACCATGCCACCCTGCTGGACGGCGTGAAATTCGAACCCATCCACCGTTTTCCCACCCGCTTCGCGTTGCACGGTGGGCCCAAGTATTCCCCCGACGGCCGCTACGTTTACTTCGCCTCCCGCGATGGCTGGATCAGCAAGTTCGACATCTACAATCTGAAAACCGTGGCCGAGATCCGCGCCGGCATCAACACCCGCAACCTGGCCGTGTCCTTCGACGGCCGCTACGCCATCGCCGCCAACTACCTGCCACGCAACCTGGTGATCCTGGATGCCGAAACCCTGGCGCCGTTGCAGGTAATCGACGCTGGCAGCCGCGTCAGCGCCGTCTACACCGCGCCACCGCGCAACAGCTTTATCGCCGCCATGAAGGATCTGAAGGAAGTCTGGGAAATCCCCTATGACAAACCTGCCGCTGACGGCAGTCTGACGATCCGCAAGATCGCCACCGGTGACTACCTTGACGACTTCTTCTTCGATCAGGACTACACCCGCCTGATCGGCGCCAGCCGCGACGGCAAGACCGGGCAGGTGCTGGATCTGGCCAGTGGCGCCAAGGTGGCTGACATTCCACTCGGCGGCATGCCCCACCTGGGCTCCGGCATTACCTTCCAGAGCCAGGGCAAAACCGTGCTGGCCACCCCCCACCTCAACGAAGGCAAGGTCACTGTCATCGACATGAGCAACTGGCAAGTGATCAAACAGATCGAAACCCTCGGCCCCGGTTTCTTCATGCGCAGCCACGACAACAGCCCCTATGCCTGGGTGGATGTGTTCTTCGGCCCCAATAAAGAGAACGTCCATGTCATCGACAAGGAAACCCTGACGATCAGGCAAACCCTGCGCCCGGCCCCTGGCAAAACCGCCGCCCATGTGGAATTCACCAAGGACGGCCGCTACGCTCTGCTGTCGATCTGGGACAGCGATGGTGCCGTCATCGTGTACGACAGCAAAACGCTCAAGGAAATCAAGCGTATACCCATGAAAAAGCCCAGCGGCAAGTACAACGTCTACAACAAAACCCGCTACCAGGCCGGGACAAGCCACTGATCACGGCAGGGGGCGCTGATCTTAAATTCGGGGTTCTGGCATCGATCCGGCAAAAACTGCTGGTCTTGAAGATTGATTCTGCTAGACTTCTGCAACCCCGTTACAGTCGTATCAAAAATGGCCATTGATTGGCGCAACAGTTCGTCAAATCAGTGCGATCACTCATTCTGTCCCTGAAATTGCTTGTCAAGAGGGGGCGGCTTGGGTAGTATTCGCGCTCTTTAAAATTGACGGGCAGACCTCGGTTTAGAGTGTGTTCCTAGGGCAGATTCAATGAAAACAACGATTAGCGCAAAACCAGAATCGGTAGAACGTGACTGGTACGTTGTCGATGCAAGCGGCAAAACTTTGGGTCGACTGGCAACCGAAATCGCCAGGCACCTGCGTGGCAAGCACAAGCCAATCTACACCCCCCACGTTGACACTGGCGACTACATCGTCGTCGTGAACGCTGAAAAGGTGCAGGTAACTGGCAGCAAGCGCACCGACAAGATTTACTACCACCACACCGAATATCCTGGTGGTATCAAGGAAATCAGCTTCGAAAAACTGATGGTCAAGAAGCCCCAGCAGGCGATTGAAAAGGCAGTGAAGGGCATGATGCCCCGTAATCCGCTGGGCCGCGCCATGCTGCGCAAGCTGAAAGTTTATGCGGGTCCTGAGCATCCCCATACTGCTCAACAGCCCAAAGAATTGGCTCTGTAATCATAACGGAAGGCAGAATCGTGGAAACTAATTACGGTACAGGCCGTCGCAAAACTGCAACCGCCCGTGTGTTCCTGAAGCCCGGTACGGGCGCTATCTCCATCAACGGTCGTTCGCTGGACACCTATTTCGGTCGTGAAACCGCCCGCATGGTGGTACGTCAGCCGCTGGAGCTGGTGCAGGCGCTGGACAAGTTCGACATCTATGTAACCGTTGCCGGTGGCGGCGGTAGTGGTCAGGCCGGTGCGATCCGCCACGGTATCACCCGCGCCCTGATGGATCACGATGAAACTCTGCGCTCCACTCTGCGCAAGGCCGGTTTCGTAACCCGTGATTCCCGCGAAGTTGAACGGAAGAAAGTGGGTCTGCGCAAGGCGCGCAAGCGTCCGCAATACTCCAAGCGCTGATATTATTGCGCGAAAAACAGGCTGTATCAAAAACGCCCGGATGGTTTCCATTCGGGCGTTTTTGTTTGTGGCGCCGATGTTTGCGCGCTAAAGCTTTCCTTGTAACTCCCTTGTAATTTCATTACTATTTGCGGCGTTTCAAATTATGGGTATGGGGCAGTTGTGTCTGCTGAAAGGCCTGCTGTTCTTGGTACTGATGGGGAGAGAAACTGAATGAGTTCTGACGGCGTGAATGAGGGACGGCGGCGGTTCCTGATTGGAGCCACCTCTGCAGTCGGCGCCATCGGCGCCGTGGGTGCAGCAGTGCCCTTTGTGCAATCTTGGCAGCCGAGTGCCAAAGCAAGAACAGCCGGCGCGCCGGTCATCGCTGATATCAGCAAACTGGAAGTGGGTCAGCGCATGACTGTGGAATGGCGCGGTCAGCCAGTCTGGATTCTGCGCCGTTCGCCAGAGGCCATGTCCAGTCTGACAAAATTAGAAGAAAGTCTGCGCGATCCCGCCTCCGATGAAAGCAAGCAACCCGAATATGCCAAGAACCAGGCCCGCGCCCGTCAGGATCGCGGTGAGATCGTGGTGCTGAAGGGGTTGTGTACCCACCTGGGCTGTTCTCCCCTGTATCGGCCTGAAGTGGCTCCTGCGGATCTGGGCGCAGACTGGATTGGTGGTTTCTTCTGTCCCTGTCACGGTTCCAAGTTTGACCTTTCGGGGCGTGTGTACAAGTCCGTTCCGGCACCCCTCAACCTTGAGGTGCCGCCGTACTACTTCATGAGTGACACGCTGATCAAGATCGGCGAAGACGGGGAGGCAGCCTGATGAACATGTTTCAGAGCATGATGGGCTGGGTTGACGCCCGCTTCCCCGCGACCAAGATGTTCGAAGAGCATATGAGCAAATACTATGCTCCTAAGAACTTCAACTTCTGGTACTTCTTCGGTTCCCTGGCCATGCTGGTGCTGGTTAACCAGCTGCTGACCGGCATCTGGCTGACCATGATGTACAACCCCACCGGTGACGGCGCTTTCGCATCGGTTGAGATGAACATGATGCGCGACGTGGAATACGGCTGGCTGTTGCGTTATCTGCATTCCACCGGCGCCTCCGCATTCTTCGCTGTGGTCTATCTGCACATGTTCCGCGGCATGATGTACGGTTCGTACCGTGCTCCCCGCGAGCTGGTGTGGATCTTCGGCATGCTGATCTACCTGGCGCTGATGGCGGAAGGTTTCATGGGTTACCTGTTGCCCTGGGGCCAGATGTCCTATTGGGGTGCCCAGGTCATCATCTCCCTGTTTGGCGCGATTCCCTATGTGGGCGAGGCGCTGATGGAATGGATTCGAGGCGACTACCTGCTGTCCGGCATAACGCTGAACCGCTTCTTTGCCCTGCACGTGGTGGCATTGCCGATTGTGATCCTGGCGCTGGTTGTGTTGCACATCATTGCCCTGCATGAAGTGGGTTCGAATAACCCCGATGGTGTTGATATCAAGAAGTTGAAGGGTGAAGACGGTATTCCGCTGGACGGCATTCCCTTCCATCCTTATTACACCGTGCACGATATCGTGGGCGTGGTCGTGTTCCTGGCGGTGTTCCTCACCATCGTGTTCTTCTTCCCCGATGGCGGCGGCTACTTCTTGGAGAAACCCAACTTTGAGCCAGCCAACCCGCTGAAGACGCCTGCTCATATTGCACCCGTTTGGTACTTCACGCCTTTCTACGCCATCCTGCGGGCCATTCCCGACAAGCTGATGGGCGTTATTGCGATGGGTGCCGCGATTGCCATTCTGTTTGTGCTGCCCTGGCTGGATCGCAGCCCGGTCAAGTCCATTCGTTACAAGGGCATCATCAGCAAGGTGATGTTGATGCTGTTCGCCGTGGCGTTCGTGATTCTGGGTATCTGCGGCGTCAAGCAGCCGGATCTGCATGTTGAGTTCGTTCCCTTCGAAATCACCTACCGGGCAATGGGGCAGCTGTGTACAGCGTTCTATTTCGCCTATTTCATTTTGATGCCGTTCTGGACATCAAAAGAAACCTGCAAGCCGGTACCTGCACGCGTAAGGATGGGACACTGATGAACAAGTTGCTTTCAGTCTTGGTGATGATGTGTTTGCCTGTCCTGGCGCAGGCTGCTGGTGGCGCGGAGCCTCAGCTCACCACTGCCCCGATCAACATGGATGACAAGGTGTCCCTGCAAAGGGGCGCCCAGATTTTCATCAACAATTGTCTGGGTTGTCACTCTGCCCAGTACATGCGCTACGAGCGCATGGCGATGGATCTGGAAATTCCTGTCGACATCCTGAAGCACAACCTGATGTTCACCAGCGACAAAGTGGGCGAGCCGATGCGTTCGGCAATTCCTGCCGATCTGGCGAAAAAGTGGTTCGGAGCCGCGCCGCCGGATCTGACCCTGGAAGCCCGTTTGCGGGGTCCCGACTGGGTTTACTCGTACCTGATTGGTTTCTATGCGGATGAAAAGCGTCCCTGGAAAGTGAACAACCACGTGTTTCCGGATGTGGGCATGCCTCATGTGCTGTCGGCCATGGAAAAATCGCTGGGCGAAAAAGCCTTCAAGGAAGCCATGGCGGACCTGACCAACTTCATGGTGTACATGGCCGAACCTATCCGTGCCGAGCGTGAGCGTATCGGCGTGTGGGTTCTGATTTTCCTGGCGATCTTTGCGATCCCGGTGTATTTCCTGAATCGTGAATACTGGAAAGATATCCACTGACCGACCGGGTGGAAGGAAGCCGGATAAAAGGGCGGTGTGCTTCGCCCTTTTATGCTTTCTAGGCGTCAGGAAAGACAAGGGTTGAGCCAACCCTTTCGATTGATTCGTTGCTGGAGTGAAAATTACATGGGTGTCATCGCTAAACGTTCTTCTATGACGTTTTTCTCAGATGGATCTGACCACTACAGCCATCGCGTCCGCATCGTGCTGGCGGAGAAAGGGGTGGCCGTGGATGTGCTGGATGTTGACCCGGCCGACAAGCCGGAAGATCTGGCGACGCTCAATCCGTATAACGAATTGCCGACGCTGGTGGATCGTGAGCTGACCCTCTACGAGCCCAACATCATGATGGAATATCTGGATGAGCGCTTTCCTCATCCGCCGCTGCTGCCGGTGTATCCGGTGGAGCGCGCCCGCAGCCGCCTGCTGATGCACCGCATTCATCGCGACTGGTGTGGCAATGTGGATGCGCTGATGCTGGGCAAGGAAAAGGAAGCTGTACTGAACAAGATGCGCAAGGAGCTGACCGAGAGCCTGATTGCGATTGACGGCATCTTTGCGGAAAAGCCCTACTTCATGAGCGATGACTTCACGCTGGTGGATTGTTGCGTTGCTGCCATTCTGTGGCGCTTGCCGGTCATGGGCATCGAACTGCAGAAGTCCAAGTGCGGTAACCTGCTGGCTTACTCCGAGCGTCTGTTTCGCCGTGACTCTTTCCAGGCCAGTCTGTCTGACGCCGAACGCGAAATGCGTCTCTGATCAACACGATCTGATGGCTGCGGAAGGGATGTGCAGATGAGCCAGGTGATGACGCCGAGTCGACCCTACTTCGTGAGGGCGGTTTATGAGTGGATACTGGACAACAATCTGACTCCCTACCTGCTGGTCAATGCCAGCTATCCAGCGGCACAGGTGCCGCTGGAATATATCAAGGACGGTCGCATCATTCTGAATCTGGCGCCCTCCGCCATCCGTAATCTGCATATGGCCAATGACAGGGTGGAGTTTTCCGCCCGTTTCGGTGGTCAGGCACGCAATCTGTACGTGCCGATTGGGGCGATTCTGGCGATCTATGCCAAGGAAAATGGCAAGGGCATGTTCTTCGATGAAAATGAAATGCCACCGCCGGAGTCCGGTGGTTCTGGCGGTGCGTCCGATGGAGATGCAGCCCGGCCGAAGCCTGCGGGCAAGCCCTCACTGAAAGTCATCAAGTAGGCTGCTGCTGAGCCACCTCTTCCTTCTTTTTCTTCATCCTGCTTCAGACATCTGCACCAAAAATCTGCCGGTCAATCAGGTCGCATAACGTGTGGACGATCAGCAGATGGGTTTCCTGGATGCGGGCGGAGGAGTGTGAGGGCACGCGAATTTCGATGTCGTCCTGGGTGAGCAGCCGGGTGACATCGCCGCCGTCGCGGCCGGTCAGCGCCACTACTGTCATGCCGCGGTCGTGGGCGGCCTGGACGGCCTGCACGATATTTGCCGACGTGCCGCTGGTGGTGATGGCCAGCAGGATGTCGGTGCTTTGCCCCAGGGCCCTGATCTGCTTTGAGAAGACTTCGTTGAAACTGTAGTCGTTGGCGATTGCGGTGATAGTGGTGCTGTCCGCTGCAAGACTGATGGCGGGCAGAGCCGGGCGTTCGCGCTCGAACCGGTTCAGCATGCGGGAAACGAAATGCTGTGCGGCAAAGGCGGAACCACCGTTGCCGCAGCTGAGAATTTTGCCGTCGCCCAGCATGCAGTGCACCAGACTCTCGCCGGCGCCGGCGATGCTGGCGGGCAGTTCGTCGCGGCAGCGCTGGGTCAGCGCCAGATTGGCGTCGAACAATTCCGATATGCGTTGTTCCAGTTCCATGTTGTCGTTTCCTGCCGGCGGGGAGCGCGCATTCTACTACAGGTGACGGTGCTGCATGGTAGTGGTGCCGCCTGGATGAGAGTCAGGCGCCGAAGGCATTTGCGATCCAGTCAATGCGGGGTGAATCGTTCAGGTCGCCACTGATACCTACCACGTCGAAACGGCAGGCAGGCCAACGATTGCCGCAGGTTTGTTGCAGGAAGAATTGAGCGGCACGAATCAGTTTGCGCTGTTTGGCAGCTGTGATGGTTTCCAGTGGCGAGCCCAGACGGGTGTCGGCGCGGAAGCGCACTTCCACGAATACGAGCATTTCCCCGTCCTGCATGATCAGATCGATTTCACCGGTCTTGCACAGATAGTTGCTGCAGTGAAATTCAAATCCCCGTTGTTCCAGGTAGCGTCTCGCCAGGTTCTCCGCCTGGCTCCCCGCCTGTTGTTTCTGTGTGGGTGCCTGGGTTTTCATCCTGTTCCATCACCTCGGTGTCGACGATTTTCGGCAGTGCCCTGGGTGCGCCTTCGGTCATGATCGCCCAACTGAGCCCGCGCTGGATGCGATTGTGCGGGCCAATGGTGAGCGAGCCGGTGGCACCGAACAGGCCCGCGCTGGCGACATGAGTCAGCATGTGCAGGCGTGCTTGCAGGCGATAGGCGTCAGCGCCCAGGGCGTTGAGGCGGAAATAGCGCGGATTGGCGGCGGGCCATGCTGCCAGCATGGAGCGTTTTAGTTTGTCCGGCTTGTCCAGCATCCAGGGAATGTCGCAGAAGGCGATGCCGTCGAGATCGCGATCCTTGGCGGGGGTCGGCTCACCCACATAGATTTGCGAGCCGGAATAAACCTGCAAGTCATCGGCGTAATAGAAGTTGATCAGCGGCTTGATCAGGCGCGCTTGCTCGGGACTGGAAACCAGATACAGGAAATCGATGTCCTGGCGCCGGCGTGGTTCGAACTCGACATCTTTGCCAATGACGCGCTTCAACTGCTGCAGGCGCGCCTCGCTCTGGTTGACCGCCAGCAGGTTCTTGATGGTGGCCGCCAGGGTTTGCGGCGATTCGAAACGCAGGCTGGTGGTAATCACGCCCCCGGACGCCTGCCAGGATTCGGCAAAGGCAGATGAGGCACGTTCGCCCCAGGGGCTGGACTGATATAACACGGCGGCGCGGTAATAGTTGCTGTGCTTGGCGTGGCTGGCAATTTCACGGGCGTCGTCTTCCGGCGACAGGCCAAATTGATAGAGATTGGTGGGGGCTTCAAGCGTGGTGTCATCGGTGTTCAGGGCGATGGTGGGCACCGGCAGCTCGGTCTTGGTGATCACCAACTGGTGCACGTTTTCTTTCTGCAGCGGGCCGACGATGATGTCGGCGCCATCTGTCACCGCCTGGCGGTAGACGTTCATGAAATTGCGGATATCGGTGGAATCATACACCCGGATGGTGGGCGGGACTTTGCCGGTATCCAGTTTGGCGACCGCGGCATAGTGGGCGGTCATGAAGCCGTTCTGGATGGCGATGGCAGACTGTCGGTACTTGCCTTGCAGAGGAAGCAGCAGGGCAATGTCCATCGGCTTCTGGTCGCTCATTTCCGTCAGCACACGCAGGCTGTCGGGCAGCTGGCGTGCGGCGGGGTGGCCGGCGAACTTCACCTGCCAGCGCCGCACATCACGCAGCTGCTGGTCGATGTTGTCCTGCTGGTTCTTGGCGATCCAGGCCAGCTCCAGCCAGCCCTGGATTTCCGGAATGGCGGCGGTGCGGCTGAGCGTTTCCAGGGAATCTTCCGGCACATTGTTCAGATCCGCCCAGATCTGCTGGTGGTTGCGGTTGAATTCATCGGTGTCCGCCAGCATGGGCGATACAAAAATGCGTTCACGCGCGGCGGCCAGATAATTCTGCTGAGCCTCCCACGCCTGTGCCCGCAGCAGGCTGATCTGGTTCAGGCGCTCGGCATCCAGCGTGGCGGAGGCGCTGATCAGGCCGCGTTCGTCGGTGGTGAGCAGGTCGGTAACGCGGGCGTATTTTTCCTGGGCCATGGCCAGGCGGGCGAGGGCGATGACATGATCGGCCTTGATGTTGGCGGGCAGCATGGAGGAATCCAGCGACACCAGTATCCGCCCGGCGTCGTCCAGCTCGCCGCGGGCCAGCAGTTGATTGGCGGCGTCGATCAGGAGTTTTTCCGCCTGGGGACTCTCCATTTTTTCCGCCCGCTTCACCATGGCGTGAATGCCTTCCAGCGGGTCGGCAGGGGAGTCGGTGGCGGAGGATGCGGCCTGCTGGCCGGAGGAGCAGGCGGTCAGCGACAGCGCCAGGGTCAGGCATGCAAATATGGTAAGCTTCCGCAGCATTTCAGGCGTCTTCATCAAATTCGGATTCGGGTCAGGACTTTTAGAGTCTGGCTTGGTCGTTTTAGTCTAGTCTGGTCAGGACTTTTCAGGTCGAACACAATCATGGCGAGTGGAACTCTTTATATTGTCGCAACACCCATCGGGAATCTCAACGACATTACGTTGCGTGCGCTGGAGGTGCTGAAGCAGGTGGACCTGATTGCCGCCGAAGACACCCGCCACAGCAAAAAACTGCTGGATGCCTACAGCATCAACACGCGGCTGATATCGGTGCATGATCACAACGAAGCCGACCGGGCCGGGTTTCTGGTGGAGCTGCTGGGCAAGGGGCAGTCGGTAGCCCTGATCTCCGACGCGGGCACGCCGCTGATCAGCGACCCCGGTTACCGGCTGGTGCGGGCCGTGCGCGAAGCCGGCCATCCGGTGGTGACGATTCCGGGTGCCTGTGCGGCGGTGGCGGCGCTGTCGATCGCCGGTCTGCCCACGGACCGCTTCCTGTTTGCCGGCTTCCTGTCGGCCAAACAGCAGGCACGGCGCACGGCACTGGAAGAGCTGCTGCGTGAATCCGCCACACTGGTGTTCTATGAATCCCCCAAGCGCATCGTCGAGCTGGTGCAGGACATTGCACAGGTGCTGGGAGAAACCCGTCAGATCGCCGTGGCGAAAGAGTTGACCAAGACCTTTGAGACGGTGCACACCGGCACGCCGCCCGAGGTGCTCAACTGGCTGCAGGCCGATGACAATCATCAGCGCGGCGAGTTCGTGGTACTGGTGGAAGGCTTTGCAGCGGACGAATCCGACGCGGTACTCGATCCCAAAATCCTGCGCGCGCTGGCGCTGGCGCGCGAGCAGATGCCGCTGAAAAAGGCCTGTGCACTGGTTTCGGAATTGACCGGTGCCCCCAAGAACCAGCTCTACGATATTGCCCTGAAACAATTCAACGCTTGAATCCTTAGGCAATTAGCTATATTTTGCACCGGAAGTCAGCCAGACAGTCGCTCTTCGTTTCGGCGGAGGGAGGAAAGTCCGGGCTCCACAGGGCAAGGTGCCAGGTAACGCCTGGGCGGCGTGAGCCGACGGAAAGTGCAACAGAAAGTATACCGCCTAAGCCCGCAAGGGCCGGTAAGGGTGAAATGGTGCGGTAAGAGCGCACCGCATGACTGGTAACAGTTCATGGCTGGAAAACCCCACCTGGAGCAAGACCAAATAGGAATCCATTGGCGTGGCCCGCGCTGGATTCGGGTAGGTTGCTAGAGGCGTGCGGTGACGTACGTCCCAGAGGAATGACTGTCCACGACAGAACCCGGCTTACAGGCTGACTTTATTTTTTTCCCTTCTCCATCTGCGGTTTAATAACCGCACTCCCCTGATTGATCGATCCATATTGCAAAATAATCTTCCAAGCTAGAACCCGCTTTAAGAGCCTTTTCCATCCCCCTGAATTTGCTTGATTTTTTTCGGGCAATTTTTGTCTTTTTGTGTGCTGTTTTGCACGTAAGTTATTGTTTTTCCGCAGCAAATTCACATTTTTTCACCCCCTTTTTCCTTGACGCCCGATTTTGCAGTCCCTATAGTGTCACGGAGTGGGAAGTTGTGGGTTTTGGTGGGAAAAAAGGGTTTCAGACAGCCTTCGGGTGGGAAAAAGGGAAGCGCGGTGTTTCGAGGTCCGAACATACTGAATCTGGACGCGAAAGGTCGGTTGGTACTGCCAACCCGCTACCGGGACGCTTTGCTCGAAAAATGCCAGGGCCAGCTGGTGGCCACCATCGACACCGAAGAGCGCTGCCTGCAACTGTACCCCATGCCGGAATGGCTCGAAATCGAGCGCAAGATCAACGCACTTCCTTCCTTTAACAAGGCCGCCCGCCGCGTGCAGCGCCTGCTGGTGGGTCATGCCACCGAGGTGGAAATGGACGCCGCCGGGCGCATTGGCATTCCCCCCGTGCTGCGGTCCTACGCCGATCTGGACAAGAAGATCATGCTGCTGGGTCAGGGCCACCGTTTTGAAATCTGGTCGGAAGATTTGTGGAATCAGAAGCGCGATGCCTGGCTGGCGGATGATAGCGAGGACGACGACGGCATGCCTGACCAGATGCTGTCGCTGGTGCTGTGATGACCGGGCCGGCATTTTCCCATGAAACCGTTTTGTTGCAAGAGGCGGTGGACGCATTGTTGACTGACAGGCAGGGCATCTACATCGATGGCACTTTCGGGCGTGGCGGACATGCCCGGCTGGCGCTGTCGCAGCTGGATTCTGCTGCCACCCTGCTGGTTTTCGACAAGGACCCCCAGGCGATTGCCACGGCGGATGCGCTGGCCGCCGCCGATCCCCGTTTGCAACCGGTGCACGATTCGTTTGCGGTGCTGGGTCGCGAGGTTGACGCTCGCGGCTGGCGCGGTCAGGTGCAGGGCATTCTGCTGGATCTGGGGGTGTCGTCGCCGCAGCTGGATGATCCCGAGCGCGGCTTTTCCTTCATGAATGACGGTCCGCTGGATATGCGGATGAACAATCAGGCCGGCGTGTCCGCTGCCGACTGGCTGAATTCCGCCACCGCCGACGAAATTGCCGAAGTGTTGCGCGAATACGGTGAAGAGCGGTTTGCCTGGCGCATCGCGCAGGCGATCGTCGAGCGCCGTGTGGATGAGCCGCTGTCGCGCACCCGCCAGCTGGCGGCCTGGATCGAGGATGCCAGTCCGTTCCGCGAAAAACACAAGCATCCTGCCACCCGTTCCTTCCAGGCGATCCGCATTTTCATCAACCGTGAACTGGATGATCTGGAAGCCGTGCTGCAGCAGGCGGTGGATGTGCTGGCGCCGGGCGGACGTCTGGTCGTTATCAGTTTTCATTCCCTGGAAGACCGTATCGTCAAGCAGTTCATCCAGCGCAAGGAAAAGGGCGAGCCGCTGCCGCGTCACTTGCCGGTGCGCCACGATGCGGTGAAGCGTGAGCTGCGCAGCATCGCCAAACAGGTGCGGGCATCCGATGAGGAAGTCAGCCGCAATCCCCGTTCCCGCAGCGCGATCATGCGCGTCGCCGAGAAGGTGTGATGATGGAAGCCCTGGCGAATCAGCGCAAACATTGGATCCTGGTGCAGCTGGCTGCGGTGGCCGTGGTGGTGTCGGCGCTGGGTGTGGTGTTTGCGAGTTTCGAGACCCGCCGTCTGGTGTCGCAACATCAGCAGTTGCTGGGTGCCAAGAATGACATGCAGGTGGAGTGGGGTCAGTTGCTGCTGGAGCAGAGCACCTGGGGTTCGTATAACCGTGTGGAGCAGCTGGCCGGCAGCAAGTTGCACATGCGGGTGCCGTCGCCCAACGAAATCGTGATGGTGGAACCATGAGCGCGAAAAAGGAAGCCGCACAATTTACCTGGCGCTATCGGCTGGTGCTGGGATTGCTGGCAGCAGTGGCGCTGGTCGTGGCCGGGCGCCTGGTTTATTTGCAGGTGGAAGCGCAGAGCTTTCTGAAGGATCAGGGTGACCGTCGTGTGCTGCGGGTGGAAAATATTCCGGCTTATCGCGGCATCATTCAGGATCGCAACGGCGAACCCCTGGCTGTGAGTACGCCGGTGGTGACGCTGTGGGCCAATCCGCGCGAACTCATCACCCAGCAACACGCCTGGGGTGCGCTGGCGAAAAAACTCGGTGTGAATAACGCCCGCCTGCGGGATCGCATCCTGCGCAATCAGGAAAAGCAGTTCATTTATCTGCAGCGTCATTTGAATCCGGTCAAGGCCGACGACATTCTTCAATTGGACATTGCCGGCGTCTATGGACTGGAAGAGCGCCGCCGTTATTACCCGGCCAGCGAAGTGACCGCCCACCTGGTGGGTTTTACCAATATCGACGACAGCGGCCAGGAAGGCATGGAGCTGGCGTATCAGGAAATGCTGCAGGGTGTCGATGGCAAGAAGCGGGTGGTGAAAGATCTGAAGCGTCGCACCATCAAGGATGTGGGCCTGATCCGCAATGCCGCGCCGGGCCAGGATGTGACGCTGAGTATCGACCTGCGGGCGCAATATCTGGCGTATCGCGAATTGTTGTCGGCGGTGAACGAATACCAGGCCACTTCAGGCATGGCGGTGGCGCTGGATATCCAGACCGGCGAAGTGCTCGCGATGGTGAATCAGCCGTCCTATAACCCGAACAATCGAACTACTCGCGATGTGGCGAGCCTGCGCAACCGTGCGCTCACAGATGTGTTCGAGCCGGGCTCTACCGTCAAACCTTTTACCGTTGCGGCGGCGCTGGAAAGTGGCAAGTGGCAGCCGTCCAGCCAACTGGACACTACACCTGGATATATGCGGGTTGGCAGAAAGTCGATTCGGGATTTGCACAATTACGGCGTGATCGATCTGACCACACTGATCGCCAAGTCCAGCAACGTGGGCGCTGCCAAGCTGGCGCTGTCGATGGAGGAGGATGCGGTGAGCGGCATGTTCCGCCGAGTCGGTCTCGGCCAGGCTACCGGCACCGGATTTCCGGGCGAAAGCGTTGGAATGTTGCCGGTACGGCAGCGCTGGCGCCCGATCGAGATTGCGACGCTGTCCTACGGTTACGGTTTGTCGGTGACAGCGGTGCAACTGGCGCAGGCGTATGCCGTATTGGGTGCAGGTGGGATCAAACGACCGGTGTCGCTGCTGAAAGTGGAAGGTGAAGTGCCGGGCGAGCGCGTGCTTGATGAAAAATACGCGCGTGAAGTGATGGCCATGATGGAACAGGTAACCAGCGATCAGGGCACGGCGAAAAAAGCCAATGTGCCGGGTTACCGTGTGGCAGGCAAGACCGGCACCGTGCACAAGGTGTCGGCGAATGGATATGAGGCGCATCAGTATCTGGGCCTGTTTGCCGGTGTGGCGCCTGCGGATAATCCTAGAATCGCCATGGTGGTGGTGATCGATGATCCGAAGGGCGATGCCTATTACGGTGGTCTGGTGGCGGCGCCGGTGTTTTCGCGCATCATGTCTGGTCTGCTGCGGGTGAAGAATATTCCGCCGACCAAAACGGTGGAAAATTTTGTCGATGCGGCGAAAAAGGATTCGTCTGACACATGACCATCAAATCCGGAATCGGGTGCACGCTGGATGAATTTGTGCCGGTTTCCCTGTTAAGCAATGCAGAACACAACAGTGAATGGAGCAAAACGCGGGTGAGCGGTCTTGCGGTCGACAGTCGGAAAGTCAGGGCGGGGGATTGCTTCATTGCCTATCCCGGCCATGTGTCCGATGGCCGCCGTTTTATTGCTGCTGCGGTGGAGAAAGGCGCCAGCGCGGTACTGGCGGAAGCAGAGGGATTGCAGATGCCGCCGGGCGTGACGGTGCCCGTGGTGCCAGTGCCCGGATTGCAGCAGCAACTGGGTGCAATCGCGTCGGAATTCTATGGCAACCCGTCGCAACATTTGCAGCTGGTGGCGGTGACGGGCACCAATGGCAAGACCACCGTTACCCAATTGATCGCGCAGGCACTGCAGCAGTTGAGCATCACCAGCGGCGTGATGGGCACGCTGGGCAATGGTTTGACGGGGCAATTGGCGCCGACCCAGAACACCACGCCGGATATCATCGACATCAACCGTTTGTTGCATGAGATGCTGCAGCAAAGCGCGCGGGTAGTGGCGATGGAGGCATCTTCGCACGGTCTGGTGCAGGGGCGCCTGGACGGCCTGGCGTTGCACACCGGCATCATTACCAACCTGAGTCGCGATCACCTGGATTATCACGGTTCCATGGAAGCCTATCGGGATGCCAAGGCGCTGCTGGCGAGAAATCTGTCGCTGAAGTGTCTGATTCTGAATGCGGACGACGATCAGGTGATGGGGATGGCGATGCACGCGCAGCCAACCGTAAACCTGATGACGTTTTCTTTGCGGGAAGACAGTGGCGCGACCCTGGTTGCCCGCGATCTGCAATTTCATGCACGCGGTATGCGGATGAAAATCCAGGCCGGCGCCGCGGCGGCGGAGCTGGAAAGCGCGCTGGTGGGCGAATTCAACGCGTCCAATCTGCTGGCGGCGCTGGCGGGATTGCTGGCACTGGGTGTTGCGCTGCCCGACGCTTGCAAGGCACTCGGCCAGGTGCAGCCGGTTCCGGGCCGGGTGGAAATGGTGAATCCGCAGAAATCCGCGCAGGAACCTGCTGTGGTGGTGGATTTCGCTCACACGCCGGATGCGCTGGAGAAAGTGATTTTTTCCCTGCGCCGGCATTGCGGCGGCAAGCTGTGGTGCGTGTTCGGCTGTGGTGGTGATCGCGATGCGGGCAAGCGTCCGCTGATGGGCGCCGTGGTGGCGCGCGATGCCGATGAAATGATTGTCACCGCCGACAATCCGCGCAGCGAGAAGCTCAGGAACATAATTGGCCATATTGTGAAAGGCATTCCACCACAATGTGCGTACAACATTATCGAGGACCGCGCGCAGGCAGTGGAATTTGCGGTGCTCAATGCAGCGGGCGATGACCTGATCCTGCTGGCGGGCAAAGGACACGAGGATTACCAGGACGTGCAGGGCGTCAAGCATCCCTACAGCGATCTGGTCGCAGCACGGCAGGCGCTGCAAAAGCGTAGTCAGGTGAAGTCATGAAACTCAGCCGGCTGGCAGCCAGCATCAACGGAAAACTGATCGGCAGCGACGGGGATTTTTCCAGCGTCTCCACCGATACGCGCACGCTGCAGCCGGGCGATCTGTTCGTGGCCCTGCAGGGTCCGAATTTTGATGGTCACACTTATTTGCAGCAGGCCTTTGCCAAAGGCGCGGTGGCCGCGCTGGTGAGCAAGGTCTGTGATGTGCCGCAGCCGCAGATTCTGGTGGCGGACACTCTGCGCGGTCTGGGCGATACGGGCCGGGTGTGGGCGCAGCAATTTTCGGTGAAGAAGATTGCAATTACCGGCAGCAGCGGCAAGACCACCCTCAAGGAAATGGTGGCGGCGATTCTGGCGGAGGTGGGTGAGACTCTGTTCACCAAAGGTAATCTGAACAACGATATCGGCGTGCCGCTTACCCTGAGCCGGCTCAGTGCGCAGCACCAGTTCGCGGTGATTGAATGTGGCGCCAACCACGTGGGCGAGATTGCCTACACCGTGAATCTGGTGCAGCCGGATGTGGCGGTGGTGAACAACGTTGCGCCCGCGCACCTGGAAGGTTTTGGTTCCATCGATCGGGTGGCGCTGGCCAAAGGCGAGATATACAGCGGTCTGAGCGCGCAGGGTGTTGCCGTGATCAATCTGGACGATGCCTATGCCAGCCAGTTTCTGGCTCAGACCAGCAAGCTGCGCCAGCTGACTTTTTCGCTGCGCAATCCGCAGGCGTGTGTTGTTGCGGACAATCTGCGCTGCAATGCGCTGGGCCAATACGCATTTACCGTGAAAATGCCACAGACGCAGTTCGATATCCAGTTGCCGCTGCTGGGCCAGCACAATGTTCGCAATGCACTGGCCGCCTGTGCGCTGACCCTGGCACTGGATATTCCGGTGGCTGCCATGCAGGCAGGTCTGCAGAAAGTGCGCGCAGTGCCGGGCCGCCTGTTTCCGGTGGAAGATCTGCCGGGCTTCAACATCATCGACGACAGTTACAACGCTAATCCGGCTTCCCTGAAGGCCGCTATCGACGTGCTGGCGGAAGCTGGCAGCAAAACCTGTCTGGTGCTGGGCGGCATGGGCGAACTGGGTGACACCAGCGCGCAGCTGCACGAACAGGTGGGGGCTTATGCGGCGCAGAAAGGTATTTTGCAGGTTTACAGTCTGGGCCCGAACGCCGGATTTTATCAGCGCGGTTATGTACAACATCAACCGCAGCAGGGACGCTTCGTTGTGTGCGACAGCCACCAGCAGATCGCCGACAACCTGAAACAACACGAAAAAGACAAAACCATTCTGGTCAAGGGTTCCCGCAGTACTGCCATGGAAAAAGTGATCCATGCCCTGCGCGGTCGTGACCATTTGCGCGAGGAAACACACTGATGCTGCTTTGGGTAGCGGAATACCTGAAACAATATGCTTCGTTCTTCAACGTCTTCCAGTATCTGACGCTGCGTGGAATCCTGGGCGTGCTGACCGCCCTGTCGATTGCGTTCATCGTCGGTCCGATCATGATTCGTAAACTCAGTTTTCACCAGATTGGTCAATCGGTGCGGAATGACGGCCCCAAGTCCCATCTGAGCAAGGCCGGCACACCCACCATGGGCGGCGCGCTGATTCTGGTGGCTATTTTTATCAGCACGCTGCTGTGGGCTGATCTGCGTAACAAGTACGTGTGGGTGGTGCTGGCGATCACGCTCATTTTTGGTGCCGTGGGCTGGGTCGATGACTACCGCAAGGTGGTGCAACGTAATTCGAAAGGTCTGCCGGCGAAGTGGAAATATTTCTGGCAGTCGGTGGGTGGCCTTGGCGTCGCCTTCTTCCTTTATTACACCGCGCAGACGCCAGCGGAAATCCAGCTGCTGGTGCCGTTCTTCAAGAACGTGCAGGTGGATATCGGCTGGTTCTATATCGTGCTGACCTACTTCGTGATCGTGGGCACCTCCAACGCAGTGAACCTGACCGATGGTCTGGATGGTCTGGCGATCCTGCCAACGGTGCTGGTGGGCGGTGCACTGGGTGTGTTCGCATACGTCACCGGCAACGTCCAGTTTGCCACTTACCTGCAGATTCCCTATATCGCCGGTACCGGTGAAATGATCGTGATCTGCGGTGCGTTGGTCGGGGCGGGCTTGGGCTTCCTCTGGTTCAACACCTATCCCGCGCAGGTGTTCATGGGTGACGTGGGCGCGCTGGCGCTGGGTGGCATTCTCGGCACACTGGCAGTGATCACCCGCCAGGAAATCGTGCTGTTCATCATGGGTGGCGTGTTCGTGATGGAAACCGTGTCGGTGATCCTGCAGGTGGCGTCGTTCAAGTTGACCGGCCGCCGCATTTTCCGCATGGCACCGATTCATCACCATTTTGAATTGAAAGGTTGGGCGGAGCCGAAAGTCATCGTCCGTTTCTGGATCATCACTGTCATTCTGGTGCTGATCGGTCTGGCAACCCTGAAGTTGCGCTAGACAAAAGTAGTCTTGGGAGCGAAGTGGTCTTGGGAGAAAGACGCGTGAGTCGACTGGCAGGAAAGTATGTAGTAATCGGGCTCGGTAAGACCGGGCTCTCCTGCGTGCGTTTTCTCAAGCATCTGGGTTGCGATGTGGCAGTGGTGGATACCCGCGCTGTGCCGCCAGGCGTTCACGAACTGAAAGCGGAATTTTCCGATGTGGTGTTTTATTCCGGCGAGCTGGATTCTTTCGATTTCACCAGCGCACAGGAATTGATTGTCAGCCCCGGCCTGTCGATCCGCACGCCGTCCATCGCCCGCGCACAGGCTGCCGGTGTGTCGATTGCCGGTGATATCGAACTGTTTTGTCGCACCGTGAATGCGCCGGTGATTGCGGTGACCGGTTCCAATGGCAAGAGCACCGTGGTGACGCTATTGGGCAAGCTGCTGGAAGCTACCGGTTTGAAAGTGAAGGTGGCGGGCAATATCGGTCTGCCGGTGCTGGATGCGATTCTGGCCAAGGAAGAAGTGGATGTGTGGGTGCTGGAGTTGTCGAGTTTCCAGCTGGAAACCACCCAAAGTCTGCGCGCGCAGGTCGCCTGCATTCTGAATGTGACCGAAGATCACATGGATCGCTACGACTCGCTCAACGACTACGCCAGCGCCAAGCAGCGCATTTATGACGGTTGTGAAACGGCGGTGTACTGGCAGGATGACGCCCGTACCCGTCCGGTAGGTCAGACGCCGAAGCTCGTGGCATTCGGTGGCAGCATTGAAAAGCACGGCCGTTTTCATGTGCGGCAAGTGCAGGGCGGCCAGGTTATGGACGGCGAGCAGGTTGTGCTGAATGCCAGCGAGCTACGCATCAAGGGCGCGCACAATCTGCTGAACGTGGCGGCGATCCTGGCAATCATCGATGCATTCGGAATGGATTACCGCACTGTGTTGCCGGTGCTGCGGGAATTTCCCGGTTTGTCGCACCGCTGTCAGTGGGTGGCCAGCAGCAACGGCGTCGACTGGTACAACGATTCCAAGGGCACCAACGTCGGTGCGGCAGAAGCGGCCATCGAAGGGCTGGGTTCCAGCATCAGTGGCAAGCTGGTGTGGCTGGCGGGCGGTGAAGGCAAGGGCGCCGATTTTTCGCCGTTGTGGCAGTCGGTGCAGAAGTATGTTCGACACGCAGTGTTGTTTGGACGTGATGCGCAGCTGATCGCGGCCAGTATTAAAGACGCCTGCACGGTGGAATTTGCCACTTCGTTGCCGGGTGCGGTAATGAAAGCCGGCGCAGTCGCGCAACCGGGTGACGCAGTTTTGCTGTCCCCCGCCTGCGCCAGTTTCGACATGTTCAAAAATTATGAAGATCGCGGTGACCAGTTTGTCGCCGCAGTGGAAGGCAGGATGGTGACGCAATGAGCCAGATGGCGATTCCGTTAAACAGCAATGCACTGTCGCGCCGGCAGTGGCTGTTGCTGTTTGCCGTGATCCTGGCACTGATCGGCTGCGTGATGGTGGCATCTGCCTCGATGGATATGGCGGCGATCAACTACAAGTCCCCGTTCTATTTCGTCGAACGCCAGGCCGTTTTTCTGCTGGCGGGTGTGATTGCCGGACTCGCTGTGTACCAGGTGCCGCTGTCGTGGTGGGACCGCAGCAGTGTGCCGCTGTTGCTGGTGGCGTATGTGTTACTGGTGCTGGTGCTGTTGCCTGGCGTCGGCCGGACCGTGAATGGCAGTACCCGCTGGCTGGTGCTGGGTCCGATCAACGTGCAGGTGTCCGAGATCGTGAAAATCTGTGCCCTGATGTACGTGGCCGGTTATCTGGTGCGCCGTACCGAGGAAGTGCGCGAGCGTTTTTCCGGCTTTGTCAAACCCGTGATCATCTTGTCGATCATGGTGGCCTTTTTGATGAAGCAGCCGGACTTCGGTGCGGTGGTTGTGATCATGACCTCCGTGTTCGTCATGCTGTTTCTGGCGGGCGTAAAGTTCGGCCAGTTTTCCCTGGTGGTGCTGGGCAGCGTGGCGGCAGGTGCATTGATGGTGTACTCGTCGGAATACCGCATGCGGCGTCTGCTGGGCTATATCGATCCCTGGGCCGAGCAGTATGCGTCCGGTTACCAGTTGGTGCAGAGCCTGATTGCGTTCGGGCGTGGCGAGTGGTTCGGTGTCGGCCTCGGCAACGGCATCCAGAAACTGTTTTACCTGCCGGAAGCACACACGGATTTCGTGTTCGCGGTGCTGGCGGAGGAATTCGGTCTGGTGGGTAATCTGGTGGTGATCGCGATTTACATGGCGCTGGTGTTCACCGCCATGTCCATTGGCCGGGCGGCGGAAAAGCAGGGCAAGCGTTTCAACGGTTATCTGGTTTACGGATTGAGCATGATGCTGGGATTGCAGGCGATGGTGAATGTTGGCGTGAGCAGCGGTCTGCTGCCCACCAAGGGGCTGACCCTGCCGCTGATCAGCTACGGCGGCAGCAGCCTGATCATCGTCTGCGTGGTGCTGGCGCTGATCATGCGCGCTGACTACGAGAACAATCACAACGCCGAACGCAAGGCCGCCAAACGCACGATGGACCTGGAGGTGACGGGATGAACGCACCACGCAAGGTCCAGCGGGTATTGGTGACAGCTGGCGGCACCGGCGGGCATGTGTTTCCTGCCCTGGCGGCTGCAAAAATGTTTCAGGAGCAGGGCGTGGAAGTGCGCTGGCTGGGCACTGCGCAAGGCATCGAAGCGACTGTCGTTCCCGCCAACAATATCGCCATCGACTATCTGGACGTGGCCGGCGTGCGTGGGCAGGGACTGGTGCGGTTGCTGCTGGCGCCGTTGAAAATCGTCCGCTCCGTACTGCGGGTAATGCAGCTGATCCGTCAGCACAAACCCGACGCAGTGCTGGGCATGGGTGGCTTCGTCACCGGCCCCACTGGCATTGGCGCCTGGCTGGCAGGTTGTCCGCTGTTCATTCATGAGCAGAATGCCATCGCCGGTTTCACCAACCGAGTGCTGGCGAAATTCGCAAAACGGGTATTTCAGGCGTTTCCGGCGACCTTTGCTGCTTCGCCCAAGGTGGAAACCACCGGCAATCCGGTGCGCAAGGAAATCGCCGCCATCGAAGCGCCCGACACCCGCTACGAACAACACACGGGTTCCATCCGCTTTCTGATTCTCGGCGGCAGCCAGGGCGCTGTGGCGCTGAATGAAATGGTGCCGCAGGCGCTCGCACAACTGAAAGGCAAACTGGATTTCGTGGTGAAGCATCAGGCCGGCGCGAAAAATATCAAAACCGCCGAGCGCTTCTACAAGGAAGCGAATGTGAACGCGGAAGTGATTCCGTTCATCGATGACATGGCCGCTGCTTATGGTTGGGCCGATGCGGTGATCTGCCGCTCCGGCGCACTGACCGTGAGCGAACTGGCTGCCGCCGGCGTCGCCGCACTGCTGGTGCCTTACCCCCACGCGGTGGACGATCACCAGACCCGCAACGGTGAATACCTCAGCAGCAACGGCGCCGCGAAACTGGTGCAGCAGAAAGACATGACGACGGAATCCCTGGCGGACCTGCTGCTGCAGTCCTTCGCCGACCGTCAGCAACTCAAACAGATGGCGGTCAAGGCCCGTGCGCTGGCCATGACCGATGCCACCCGCAAAGTGGTGCAACAGTGCCTGGAGGTGGCCAGTGGAAAATAAGCCGGTGGAAAACAGAAAAGTCTCGACCCGGATGATCCAGATTCCCGAAATGCGGCGGATTCGTAGTATTCACTTCGTCGGCATCGGTGGCGCCGGCATGAGCGGCATTGCAGAAGTGCTGCTGAACCAGGGCTACCAGATCACCGGCAGCGATATCAAGGCCGGCGACGTCACCCGGCGCCTGGAATCCCTCGGCGCGCGCATTTTCATCGGTCACAACGCCGCGAATGTGAAGCAGGCCAATGTGGTGGTGGTTTCCACCGCCGTGAAACAGGACAACCCGGAACTAGTTGCCGCCCGCGAAGCGCGCACACCCATCGTGCCCCGCGCCGAAATGCTGGGCGAGCTGATGCGCTACCGCCACGGCATTGCCATCGCGGGCACCCACGGCAAAACCACTACCACCAGTCTGATCGCCTCGATCCTGGCGGAAGGCAAGCTCGATCCCACCTTCGTGATCGGCGGCCTGCTCAACAGCGCCGGCACCAACGCGCGTCTGGGCGACAGCCGCTATTTCGTCGCCGAAGCCGACGAAAGCGATGCCTCGTTCCTGCACCTGCAGCCGATGACATCCATCGTCACCAACATCGACGCCGATCACATGAGTACCTACGGCGGTGACTTCAACAAATTGAAGGACACCTTCATCCAGTTCCTGCACAACCTGCCGTTCTACGGTCTGGCGGTGGTGTGCATGGACGATCCGGTAGTGCGCGATATCTTGCCGGCCATCACCCGTCCCACTATCACTTATGGTGTGCACGAACAGGCGGACGTGCGGGCGGAAGAAATCCAGATGAACGGCATGCGCTCCCACTTCAAGGTATTGCGCAAGGACCACGCCGGTGTGCTGGATGTCACCCTGAACATTCCTGGCCATCACAACGTGCTCAATGCCCTGGCGGCCATCGCCGTGGCCACTGACGAAGGCATCGACGACGCCGCTATCGTGCGCGCGCTGGAAAAATTCCAGGGCGTCGGCCGGCGCTTCCAGGTGTACGGGGATTTTCCGGTGGAAGGCGGCAGCGTCACCTTGGTGGACGATTACGGCCACCATCCGCGCGAAGTCGCCGCCACTCTCGCCGCCGCGCGCGGAGCCTGGCCTGACCGCCGCATCGTCATGCTGTACCAGCCGCACCGCTACAGCCGCACCCGCGAACTCTATGAAGATTTCGTCGGCGTGCTGTCGGAAGTGGACTTATTGCTGCTGATGGAAGTCTATTCAGCAGGGGAAGATCCGATTGCCGGCGCCGATGGCCGTAGTCTCAGTCGCAGCATCCGCCAGCGTGGCACCGTCGATCCGATCTTCATCGACGACGCCAGCCAGATTCCCGGCATCCTCAGCCACGTGCTGAAGCCGGGGGACATCATCATGACGCAGGGCGCCGGCAACGTCGGCGCCATTGCTGCAAACCTGGCCGCCAGCCAGTTGCAAGAAGTGTAATGGAGCAAGCATGAACCAGCAGTTGCAGGCATTGGGCAAGATTGGCGTGTTGTACGGCGGTGAATCCGCCGAACGGGAAATTTCCCTGCGCAGCGGCAAGGCGGTGTTCGCCGCGCTGCAGAACCTGGGTGCCGACGTCATCGCCATCGACGTGCAATTCAACGACGACCTGTTCCGCCAGCTGCGGACCATCGATTTCGCGTTCATCGCCCTGCACGGTCGCGGCGGCGAGGACGGCGTGATCCAGGGCCTGCTGGAAATCATGGGCATCCCCTACACCGGCAGCGGTGTTGCTGCGTCGGCGCTGGGAATGGACAAGCTGCGCACCAAACTGCTGTGGCAGGGGTGTGGTCTGCCCACGCCGGAATTTTTCGCCGTGACCGAAGCGGCCCAGCTCAACGGCATGGTGCAGAAACTCGGTGGCGCCGTGATGGTGAAGCCACCGCATGAAGGCTCCAGCATCGGCATGTCCCGCGCCACCAGCGACGCCGAACTGCAGGCCGCCTTCACTCTGGCACAGAAACACGACAGCGAAATCCTGGTGGAACGCTGGATCGAGGGCCAGGAATTCACCTGCGCCGTGCTGAATGGCAAGGCGCTGCCGGTGATCCGCCTGAAAACACCGCACCTGTTTTACGATTTCGACGCCAAGTATCAGGCCAACACCACCGAGTATCTGATTCCCTGCGGCCTCAGCGCCGAGCAGGAAACGCAGCTGCAGGCCCTCAGCGTCAAGGCCTTCGACGCCGTCGGCTGCAAGGTGTGGGGCCGCGTCGACGCGATGGTGGATAAACAGGGCCGCATCTGGCTGCTGGAAGTGAACACCGTACCCGGCATGACCGATCACAGTCTGGTACCGATGGCGGCGAAGGCCGCGGGCCTGTCCTTCGAGCAGCTGGTTGCCAACATCGCGCTGGGCAGCGCAGGAAAAATCTGATGGCGAAAGAGAAAGCTTCGCGCGGCGCGACACCCAAAAAGCCCAAGGTCCCCCTGGGAACCCGGCTGCGGGTGGGCGTGCGCGAATGGCGTGCCCGTCATCGCACGGCATTGAATGCTGGCGCTGGCCTGATTCTGCTCGCATGCGTTGCCACCGGCGGCTGGTATCTGCAACAGGGAATGCAGCAAGTGTTCAACCGTTTTCCCATCCAGCAGGTGAGCGTGATGGGTGAACTGAACCACGTCGATCGCACGGCTCTTTCGGCCGCGCTGCAGCCGTACATGGAAGACAATTTTTTCGCGATCGAACTGGAAAAAGTGAAAGAAACGATGGAGTCCTTCACCTGGATCGACCACGCGGAAGTCCGCAAAGAATGGCCGCACACACTCAAGGTTGAGCTGATTGAACGCGTGCCGGTGGCGAACTGGGGAAAAAAACAGTTTTTAAGCGCGAAAGGTGAAATATTTTTTGCGGAAAACGTGCAGCCCAATGCAAACTTGCCTACTTTTATAGGCATGGCAGAACAAGCGCCACTGATTGCAGAACATTACGTCCAGATGCAGTCGGTTTTGCGGAACGCAGGGTTGTCGATTCAAACACTGGAAATGACAGATCGGGTATCATCCACGCTGCAGCTTCGCAACGGACTGAGCCTGATCATCGACGAGAAAAACAGTCTGGAAAAGCTCAAACGGTTTACCGAGCTCTACCAGATCTTCTCGGAAGAACAACGGCAACAACTATTACGCGTAGACCTGCGCTACGAAAACGGACTGGCAATCAAGTGGAAGAAGGGCGATGGTGACACAAACGCTGCGTAACATGCTCGGAATGGGGGATTCACATCCTGTCAGTAACTCACAGGACAGGCTGCTGGGTATGACCCGGAGCCGGTCCGAGAAAATGATCGTTGGCCTCGACATCGGCACCTCCAAGGTCGTCGCGATCGTCGGCCAGCTCAAGGGCGACGGCAGAATCGAAATCGTCGGCATCGGCTCCAGTCCGTCCCGCGGCCTCAAGAAGGGCGTCGTGGTGGACATCGAATCCACCGTGCAGTCCATCCAGCGCGCGATCGAGGAAGCCGAACTCATGGCCGGCTGCCAGATCCACTCGGTCTATGTCGGTATCGCCGGCAGCCACATCCGCAGCCTGAACAGCCACGGCATCGTCGCCATTCGCGACCGCGAAGTGAACCGCGCCGATCTGGAACGCGTCATCGACGCCGCCCAGGCCGTACCCATCCCGGCGGATCAGAAAGTCCTCCACATCCTGCCGCAGGAATACATCATCGATTCCCAGGAAGGCATCAAGGAACCTCTCGGCATGTCCGGCGTGCGCCTGGAAGCCAAAGTGCACCTGGTGACCTGCGCGGTGAACGCCTCGCAGAACATCGAGCGTTGCGTGCGTCGCTGCGGTCTGGAAGTCGAAGACATCATTCTGGAGCAGCTTGCTTCTGCCTACGCCGTTCTCACCGACGATGAAAAGGAACTGGGCGTCTGCATGGTGGACATCGGTGGCGGCACGACCGACATCGCCGTCTTCACCGAAGGCTCCATCCGCCACACCGCGGTGATTCCCATTGCCGGCGACCAGGTCACCAACGACATCGCCATGGCACTGCGTACACCCACTGAAAACGCCAATGACATCAAAATTAAATACGCTTGTGCGTTAACCCAGTTGGCGGGGCCTGATGAATCGATTAAGGTGGCCAGTGTCGGCGACCGCCCGCCGCGCGAGTTGTCGCGCCAGGCCCTGGCCGAAGTGGTGGAGCCCCGTTACGACGAACTGTTTTCGCTGGTGCAGGCCGAACTGCGCCGCTCCGGCTACGAGGACATGATCGCCGCCGGCATCGTGCTCACCGGAGGCTCAGCCCGCATGGAAGGCGCGGTCGATCTGGCGGAAGAAATTTTCCACATGCCGGTGCGACTGGCAACGCCGCAGGGAATTTCGGGTCTCACTGAAATGGTGAAGAATCCGATCTACTCCACCGGTGTCGGCCTGTTGCTGTACGGACAAAAACAAATAGAAGCCGGTGCTGCCCAGCAGAAAGGACAGCCGGTGCCACAAGCGGGTTTCATGGACCGTATGAAGACCTGGATCAAAGGCAACTTTTAACAGTCTCTTGTCAAAGAGAACCATAGCGGAAGGAAGGGGAGATTAAATATGTTCGAACTCGTTGATAACGTACCGCAGAACGCAGTTATCAAAGTCGTTGGCGTAGGTGGTGGTGGTGGCAATGCCGTTGAGCACATGCTGTCCAGCCAGGTTGACGGCGTTGAATTCATTTGTGCCAACACGGATGCGCAGGCACTCAAGAACATGAATGCCAAAACCCTGCTCCAGCTGGGTGGCGCGGTGACGAAGGGCTTGGGCGCAGGTGCCAATCCCAACGTGGGCCGCGAAGCCGCGCTGGAAGACCGCGAACGCATCCGTGAAGTTCTCAATGGCGCCGACATGGTGTTCATCACCGCCGGCATGGGCGGCGGCACCGGTACCGGTGGTGCGCCGATCGTCGCCGAAATCGCAAAAGAAATGGGCATCCTGACGGTCGCTGTGGTGACCAAGCCTTTCCCCTTCGAAGGCAAGAAGCGCATGCAGGTGGCCCTGGAAGGCATGAAACACCTGAGCGAAAACGTCGACTCCCTGATCACCATCCCCAATGAAAAGCTGCTGGATGTGCTTGGTCCCAAAACCAGCCTGCTGGATGCCTTCAAGGCTGCCAACGACGTGTTGCTGGGTGCGGTGCAAGGCATTGCCGACCTGATCATCCGGCCCGGCATGATCAACGTCGACTTCGCCGACGTGCGCACCGTGATGTCCGAAATGGGCATGGCAATGATGGGTACCGGCCGCGCCACTGGTGAAAACCGCGCCCGCGAAGCCGCCGAAGCGGCCATTCGCAGTCCGCTGCTGGAAGACGTCAACCTGCAGGGCGCCCGCGGCATCCTGGTGAATATCACCGCCAGCGAAAGCCTGTCCCTGGGCGAGTTCTCTGAAGTGGGTGACACTGTGGAAGAGTTCGCCTCCGACAACGCCACCGTCGTAGTGGGTACCGTTATCGATCCGAGCCTGGGCGACGAACTGCGGGTAACCGTGGTGGCCACCGGCCTGGGCATGGGCGCTGTCGGTGAGCAGGCTCCACCCGTCCGCGCGGTTGAATCCGTGACCCGCCGGTCTGCTTCTGAGCCCGTGACCGACTACCGCCGCTTCGAGCAGCCGGCTGTGGACCGCGCCCGCCGCCAGCAGCAGGAAGTGCGCCGTCGCGCAGTGCTGGAAACAGATGTAAACCGTGAATACCTCGACATTCCGACATTTTTACGGCGCCAAGCGGACTAAAAATGTGCAAAAAATGCACACTTTCAACGGGGTTAGGTTGGTCAACCTAATAAAAGCTGCTAGTATTCGGGCAGCTAGGCGTACCTTTGCCTAGCCCACTTAACTAACTGTGTGAAGAGACATGATCAGACAGCGCACGCTGAAAAATGTGATCCGTGCCACCGGTATAGGCCTGCACTCGGGTGACAAGGTTTACCTTACCCTGCGTCCGGCCCCTGCCAACACGGGCATAGTCTTCTGCCGAACGGATCTAGATCCTGTAGTCACCATTGAAGCCAAGGCTTTCAGTGTGGCCAACACCGTCCTGTCCACCAATCTGGTGAAGGGCGACGTGCGGGTGTCCACAGTGGAACACCTGATGGCGGCGTTTGCCGGTCTCGGTATCGACAACGCGTATGTGGACCTGAGCGCTCCGGAAGTGCCCATCATGGATGGCAGCGCCGGGCCCTTCGTATTCCTGCTGCAATCGGCCGGAATCGAAGAGCAGAACGCCCTGAAGCAATTCATTCGCATCAAGCGCAAGGTGCAGGTGACCGATGGCGACAAGTCAGCCACTTTCCTGCCGTTTAATGGCTTCAAGGTTGGTTTCACCATCGATTTCGACCACCCTGTCATCAAGGGTGGCAACCAGACCATTTCGATCGATTTCTCCAGCACTTCGTTCGTGCGGGAAGTCAGCCGTGCACGCACCTTCGGTTTCATGCGCGACATCGAAAAGCTGCGCAAGAACAATCTGGCGCTGGGCGGCAGCACTGAGAACGCCATCGTGGTGGATGATTACCGGATTCTGAACGAAGACGGTCTGCGCTACGAAGACGAGTTCGTGCGGCACAAGGTGCTGGATGCGATTGGTGACCTGTATCTGATGGGCAAGAGCCTGATCGGTGAGTTCTGTGGTTACAAGTCAGGTCACGCCCTGAACAACAAGCTGGTGCGGGAATTGCTGGCCCAGCAGGATGCGTTCGAAATAGTCACTTTCGGCGATCAGAAGGTTTCCCCGATATCCTACGTACAGCCCATTTTCGCTGCGGAATAGTTCGCAGTCCTCATACAAAGTCCGGCCGTTCAGCCGGACTTTGTAGAAATCCCTCCAGAATTTGTCATAGTCCTTCCAAGGTTTTCGCCAATGTGCGCAGAGATTCCGCCAGCGCGGTATCGCTGATGCCCTTGGCAGCCTCTTGCAGCAGTTGACGATTTTCGGCTGAAACGGGCGGTGTTTTACGCTTGCTTTGTTTGCGCATCGCCTGAGCCGGAGTTTGTACCCGGACGCTGATACGGTCCAGTGTGCTGAAAATCGCGATCTTCTGCAGCTTTTGAACCAGTTGTGACTGGATGAATCGAAGCTGGGTTGCTACCGAACCTGTGGCAGCGTCCAGATAAAGAACGCCGCCGTCGAAGCGTCTGGCCTGACAGTAATCGGCCAGCATTGTCGGCAGGACAAGAGTGAGTGCACGTTGCAGTTCCTGTATTTTTCCGGCCTTGTCGGTGAGGTTTTTTACTCCCCGGTTGTGCCGCAGGAGATCCTGCACATTTTTGATGTTGGGTTCTGACATCGTTTTATCCAGCCGGCGGTAAGGGTTGGTGAATGATGCAAACCTGTTTCTGCCCTTGGCTCAAGAGTGATCCTGATGAATATTATCCTATTTGATTCCAGAACAGGACATTCCCGTACTTTGCGTCTGCGCACTTGGTTTCTGGCCAGTGTGGCGCTGACGTTGCTGCTGGCGACCGGAGTGGCGGGCGCGATGGCAGGTGTCTGGTGGAGCGATCGCGGCATTGAGTTGGGTGCGGCCGCGCTCCTGCAACGCGATGCGGCAGCTCAGGCAGAAGAGGTGGGACGGGCCCGGCTTAATGCCGAGGAGCAGCTCATCGCGATGACGGTGCGTATGGCTGAATTGCAGGCGCGGCTGCTGCGTCTGGATGCCCTGGGCGAGCGTCTGGTCGGTATGGCGCGGCTGGATGGTGGCGAATTCGATTTTTCCCGTCCGCCACCGGTCGGTGGTCCCGAGCAGGCACTGGAAGCGGCGTATGAGCGTCCCGGCTTTCTGGCGGAACTGGATCGTCTGGCGGACTATATCGGCAAACGTGAACAGCAACTGGAGGTGCTGGAATCGCTGCTGGCCAACCGCAAGTTGCAGGAGCAGGCAGACCTGACGGGCCATCCGCTGGAGCATGGCTGGTTGTCATCGCCCTTCGGGCGTCGCAGTGACCCTTTTACCGGGCGCCTGGCCATGCATGACGGCGTGGATCTGGCGGGCAAGGCCGGTGCAGATTTCATGTCAGTAGCAGCAGGGGTGGTGACCTTTGCTGGCAGCCGTAAAGGTTATGGCAAGCTGGTGGAAGTCAATCACGGCGGCGGCTACGTCACCCGTTACGCCCATGCCAGGGACCTCGATGTCAAGGTGGGCGACATCGTCAAGAAAGGGCAGACGCTGGGAAAAATCGGCAGTTCCGGCCGCTCCACCGGCCCCCATGTACACTTTGAAGTTCGTCTCAATGGCAAGGTCGTGAATCCTGCCCACTACCTCAATCGCAAACACGGCTGAATCGCGCTGGCACCCCGGCGCACCGCAAGCGTGCGCCTCCTCACTAAAGTAAAGCGTAATTGCTTTATCCTTCAGGGAAAATAACGTTAGAATTGCCACCTTCACAGCCGTTCCCTGCCTTATTGGGTAACTAGCCCCATTGCTTTACCCGCAGGGAAATCCAGCCTTTGAACAGAAGTGATTGCTTATGTTTGGACCACTGTTACGCAAGATTTTCGGTAGCAAGAACGAGCGCGAACTCAAGCGGATGGGCAAGCTGGTGGTGCGCATCAACGAGCTTGAGACCAGCCTGCAGACGTTGTCCGACGAGGCACTGAAAGGCAAAACCGCCGAATTCCGCCAGCGGCTGGAGAAAGGCGAGCAGCTGAATGACATGTTGCCGGAAGCCTTCGCCGTGGTGCGAGAGGCCAGCCGGCGAGTGATGGGCATGCGGCATTTCGATGCCCAGATGGTTGGTGGCATTACCCTGCATGAAGGCCGCATCGCGGAAATGCGTACCGGTGAGGGTAAAACCCTGACAGCGACTCTGCCAGCCTACCTGAATGCACTGCCAGGTCAGGGTGTCCATGTGGTGACGGTGAACGATTACCTGGCCCAGCGCGACGCCAACTGGATGCGCCCCCTGTACGAATTCCTGGGCCTTACGGTGGGCGTGATCCTGTCCCAGCAGCCGCCAGAGATGAAGCGTGCTGCGTATGCTTCCGACATCACCTACGGTACCAACAACGAATTCGGCTTCGATTATCTGCGCGACAACATGGCCTTCACCCTGCAGGATCGGGTACAGGGTCCGCTGGCGTACGCCATCGTGGACGAAGTGGATTCCATCCTGATCGATGAAGCGCGCACGCCGCTGATCATTTCCGGCCCCAGCGAAGACAGTTCCGAGCTGTACCGGCGCATCAACCTGCTGATTCCCAGGCTCAAGCGCGGCACGGTTGAAGGTGAGGAGACTACTGGCCATTTCACCGTGGACGAAAAAAACCGTCAGGTGGAGTTGAGCGAGGAAGGCCACGTTTATATCGAAGAGTTGCTGACCGAGAACAAGCTGCTGGGCGAGGGCGACAGCCTGTACGCCGCCAACAATCTCAGCCTGTTGCACCATGTCCATGCTGCGTTGAAAGCGCACGTGCTGTTCCACCGTGACGTGGAGTACATCGTGCAGAACGGCCAGATTGTCATCGTCGATGAGCATACTGGCCGGACCATGCCGGGCCGGCGCTGGTCGGATGGCATTCACCAGGCCATCGAGGCGAAGGAGGGCGTGAAGATCCAGTCGGAAAACCAGACGCTGGCTTCCACCACCTTCCAGAACTATTTCCGTATCTATCGCAAGTTGTCGGGCATGACCGGCACCGCCGATACCGAAGCCTTCGAATTCCATCAGATCTATGGTCTGGATGTGGTGGTGATTCCCACCAACCGGCCCATGGTCCGTCAGGATCACAACGACCTGATCTACATGTCGGCAGAGGAAAAATACGAAGCCATCATCGAGGACATCAAGGGTTGTATCGAGGCCAAGCGTCCGGCGCTGGTAGGCACGGCGTCCATCGAAACCTCGGAATATCTGTCAAATCTGCTGAAGAAACAAAAAATCGCGCACAAGGTGCTGAACGCAAAATTTCACGCCCAGGAAGCTGAAATCATTGCGCAGGCGGGTCAGCCCGGTGCGGTGACCATTGCTACCAACATGGCCGGTCGCGGTACCGACATTCTGCTGGGCGGCAACTGGAACGTGGAAGTGCAGGCGCTGGATCCGGCCACGCCGGAAAAAATCGCGGCAATCAAGGCAGCCTGGGAAGAGCGCCATGCCCAGGTGCTGGCAGCGGGTGGCTTGCATATCATCGGTACCGAGCGTCATGAATCCCGCCGTATCGACAACCAGCTGCGTGGCCGTTCCGGTCGTCAGGGCGATCCGGGTTCGTCCCGCTTTTATCTGTCGCTGGAAGACAACCTGATGCGGATTTTTGCGTCCGACCGGGTGAAGGGGCTGATGCAGAGTCTGGGCATGGAACGCGGTGAAGCCATCGAGCACCGCTGGGTGACCCGCTCCATCGAAAATGCGCAGAAAAAAGTGGAAGGTCGCAACTTCGATATCCGCAAATCGCTGCTGGAATACGACGACGTGGCCAACGACCAGCGTCGCGTGGTGTACGAACAGCGCAACGACATCCTGAATGCGGACGACATTTCCGAAAACATCACCGCTATTCGCGCTGACGTGGTGAACGATTTCATCACCGGCTACATTCCGCCACAGAGCATGGAAGAGCAGTGGGATCTGGAAGGTCTGGAACGCGCGTTGGAAACCGATTTCCGTGCCCTTATGCCGATCCGGCAGTGGATGGCTGAAGACAAGAACCTGCACGAGGAGCCGCTGCGCAAGAAAATCCTGCAGACGCTGGAAGAAGCCTACACGGCCAAGGAAACGGCGCTGGGCGATGAAAAGCAGGTCATGCGGCAGCTGGAAAAACATGTGATGCTGGCGACGGTGGACCGGTTGTGGAAAGAGCACCTGGCCAACATGGATCACCTGCGTCAGGGTATCCATCTGCGTGGTTATGCGCAGAAAAATCCCAAGCAGGAATACAAGCGCGAGGCGTTCGAACTGTTCCAGACGTTCCTGGAAAATGTGAAGCTGGAAGTGATCCGCATCCTGTCCACCGTGGAATTGCGGCGGCAGGAGGAAGTGGAAGAGCTGGAGCGGCAGCGGCGCGAGGCAGCGGAGCGCGATATCAAACTGCAGCATGCCAGCGCGTCCGGCCTGCTGGAAGAAAAGCCTGAGGAAGGCGATGACGACAGCCTGGCGCCGTTCCAGCGAACGGAGCGCAAGGTGGGTCGCAACGAGCCCTGCCCCTGCGGTTCCGGCAAGAAGTACAAGCACTGTCATGGACAGGTCGAGTAACGACAGCACGGACACACACAAGGGGCTTGCAGAAGCCCCTTTTTTCATCCAGCTTTTTTTCTGATAAATCGGTATAAAAGGAGATCGATCATGGCGGTTGGAAAAGAAACCTTTGGCACACTGCACCCGGTGAAGGGCTTTCGGCTGGGCACCACCCAGGCAGGCGTGAAAAAGGCGGACCGACGTGATCTGGTGGTGATGGAAGCGGCAGCGGGCAGTTCCATTGCCGGCGTGTTCACGCTGAATGCGTTCTGTGCGGCGCCGGTGCATATCTGCAAGCAGCATCTGCAGGAGCTCGAAGGCTTCTGCGAACAGACAACCTATCTGATCACCAACACCGGTTATGCCAATGCCGGCACCGGCGAGCGTGGCATGCAAAACGCGCTGGCGGTGTGTGATGCGCTGGCGGAAAAGGCGGGCGTGGCGCGGTCGCAGATTTTTCCGTTTTCCACCGGTGTGATCGGCGAGACGCTGCCGGTGGACCGGATCGTGAAAGGCATTCCGGCCTGCCTGGGCGCGCTGTCGGAAAATGGCTGGGATGACGCGGCGCATGGCATCATGACCACGGACACGCGGCCGAAAGGCGTGTCGGTGCAGCTGCATCTGGAAGGCAAGACTGTCACCATCACCGGTATTTCCAAAGGCGCCGGCATGATCAAGCCGAACATGGCAACCATGCTGGGCTATGTCGCCACCGACGCGGCCATTGCGCCGGCGCTGTTGCAGCGGCTGGCAAAGGAAGCGGCAGATGAGTCCTTCAATGCCATTACCATCGACGGCGATACCTCCACCAATGATTCCTGCATGCTGATTGCCACCGGCCAGTCGGGTGTCGCCATCAAGCTGGAAAAGCCCGATAACTACGACACGTTCCGCGCCGCGCTGATGGATGTGTTCGTGCAGCTGGCTCATGCCATCGTGCGCGATGGCGAAGGCGCTACCAAGTTCGTCACCATCGCGGTGGAACAGGCCGAGTCGGTGGAAGAGGCGCGCGAAGTGGCTTATACGGTTGCGCATTCGCCGCTGGTGAAAACCGCATTGTTTGCCAGCGATCCCAACTGGGGGCGGATTGTCGCAGCGGTGGGTCGCGCCGATGTGGAGCAGCTGGATGTCAGCAAGGTGAGCGTATACCTGAACGGTGTGCAGATTGTGGAACAGGGCGCGCTGGCGGAAAGCTACACCGAAGCGGCGGGCGCAGCAGAAGTGGCGAAAGAGGAAATCACGATTCGCATCGAGCTGGGGCGCGGCCAGAAAAAGACGAAGGTCTACACCATCGATTTTTCCTACGATTACGTGAAGATCAACGCGGATTACCGCAGCTGATGATTGCGCAATGCCGATGAAGCGCATTCATGTAATGGCAGCGGTGATCGAGCGGGGCGACGCAGTTTTTATCGCGCGCCGGCCCGATCATCTGCATCAGGGTGGCAAATGGGAATTTCCTGGTGGCAAACTGGAAGCCGGTGAAACGCCGTTGCAGGGGCTGACGCGCGAATTGCACGAGGAGATTGGCATCGAGGTGCAGTCCGCGCAGCCGCTGATCCGCATTTCCCACGATTATCCGGACAAGTCTGTGCTGCTGGACGTATGGCGGGTGACGGCATTTTCCGGCGATCCTCATGGCAAGGAAGGTCAGCAGGTGCAGTGGGTGCCACGTCACGCGCTGCATGAATTCGAATTTCCCGCCGCCAACGTGCCCATCGTGGCGGCGGTGCAGTTGCCGACGTTGTATGCGATCAGTCCCGATGTGGAATCCGTTGCCGATTTTGTGCAGGAGCTGCGTGACACCGTGACGCGCGGGCATCGCCTGATTCAGATTCGTGCGCGTCAGCTGACACCGGAAGACGGCAACTTTCTGCTGGCGGAGATACGGGCGCTGAAGCGGGAGTACACGGTGAACTTTCTATGCAACAGCGCGCTGGATTTAATCGTGGGCGATGCGCTGCAGACGGGCAACTGGTTCCGCGGCGATGTTTTTGATGGGCTGCATCTCACCAGTCGCGATCTGGCGCAACTGTCCCGGCGACCTGATAACCTGCGCTGGTTAGCCGCATCCTGTCATTCACTGGAGGAAATCCGTCTGGCGGAAAAGCTCGGCGTGGATTTTGTCACCTTGTCACCGGTGAAGCCGACGCAGACGCATCCGGACGCGCAGCCGCTGGGTATGACGCAGTTTGCCGAGTGGGTGGAGCTGGCCCGCGTACCTGTGTTTGGTCTGGGCGGGCTGGGGGAGCAGGATCTGTCAGCGTTGGTGACGGCAGGTGCCCAGGGCGTGGCGGGCATTCGCGGGTTGTGGCAGTTCCGCAGCCTTCAGTGCAGTGAGTGATTACCTTCGTTATCGTCTTCCTGCTGACTGAAATCCGGTTCGCCCGGAATTGCGTTTTCTCCGCTGGCCCAGCCGCCCAGGTCGATCAGCTTGCAGCGTTCACAGCAGAACGGACGATAGGGATTGCGCTCGCTCCATTCCGTTTCTTTCTGGCAGGTGGGGCATTTTACTTTCATGATGTTTGCTCCAGCGTGCGGGCCAGTTGCAAGTACTGTTGATGCAGCCGGTCCACTGCGTCGTGCAGCGCCTCCAGGGATTTGTCATTCACAATCACGTCATCGGCTTTTGCCACGCGGTCTTCCCGTTTCATCTGTGCTGCGATAATGGCTTTCACGCCGGCGACATCGGTGTTGTCGCGGCTGGTGGTGCGGGCGATCTGCACTTCCTCCGGTACGTCGATCACCAGCACGCGCTGGGCCATGCGCGACTGGCCGCTTTCCAGGAGCAGAGGCGACGCCAGGATGGTGTAAGGTGACGTACTCGACTGGATCTGCTGCAGAATTTCCTGCGCAATCAGCGGATGGGTCAGGCGTTCCAGCCACTTGCGCTCGTCGGGATGGGCAAACACGATCTCGCGCAGAGCGCGGCGGTTGAGGCTGCCGTCTTCGCTGATGACACCGGGGCCAAAATGCGCGGCAATCGCCTGCAGTGCAGGGCGTCCCGGTTCCACCACCACGCGGGATGCCAGATCCGCATCCACTACCTTGATGCCCAGCGCCTGAAACCGGTCGGTGGCGGCGGTTTTGCCACTGCCGATGCCGCCTGTCACGCCCACTACCAACATAATTACCTCACTTGCACGCGTCACAGGGCAACGCATCTTTCGTTTGATTCAGCGGGGTATTCTTGCCTGTCGGGCAGGGCAAGTAAAGTTGATCCGGCGGGAATGGTTTGCGGTGCGCGCCGGGCGTGGATGCCGCCCGGCCGCGCGACGGCTCAGGTGAAGTTGTGCTGGTAGTAGCGGATGATGGCATCACCCCAGAAAAACGCGATCCAGCCGGCTATGGCCAGGTAAGGGCCGAATGGAATCGGGATATTTTTGTCGCGGCCCTTCATAATGATCAGGCCGACGCCGATGACAGATCCCACCAGCGACGATAGCAGGACGATCAATGGCAGCGCCTGCCAGCCCATCCAGGCGCACAGTGCCGCCAGCAGTTTGAAGTCGCCGTAGCCCATGCCTTCCTTGCCGGTGAGCAATTTGAAGATCCAGTAGATGCTCCACAGGGACAGGTAGCCAGCAGCGGCGCCGATGATGGCATCGTTCAGGCTGACAAACATGCCTTGCATGTTCACCAGCAGACCGAGCCACATCAGCGGCAGGGTGATCTGGTCCGGCAGCAGCTTGTGGTCGAAATCGATGACGGTGAGGCAGATCAGGCTCCAGGTGAAGACCAGGGCGGCAGCAGTTTCCCAGCCGAAACCCAGTTTCCACGCCACGAATCCTGACAACAGGCCAGTGACCAGCTCGATGATGGGATAGCGCGGTGAAATGCGAGTCTTGCAGGCGCTGCATTTGCCTTTCAGCAGCGCATAGCTGACCAGCGGAATGTTTTCATGCCAGCGGATTTTGTGGCCACAGGCAGGGCAGGTGGAGTCGGGTTTGACGAGATTGAACGGTGGTTTGGGGAGTTTGTCCGGGTGTTGTTGCAGCTCCCCGGGCAATTCCCGGTCGAAGAGTTCCTGCAGGAATTCACGGGCGTTTTGCAGCCAGTCCAGCTGCATCATGATGGGCAGGCGGTAGATCACCACGTTGAAGAAACTGCCGAACATCAGGCCGAATAAAACAATAACCCCGACGAAGAAGTCGGGGTTTTGGGATAGGTAGGTTGTGAAGTTCTGCATTGTGTTGAACGGTATCCTTACACCACGGAACCCAGCTGGAAGATGGGGAGGTACATGGCAATGATCAGGCCGCCGACGAGGACACCCAGAACCGACATGATGATGGGTTCAAGCAGACTGGTGAGGCCGTCGACTGCGTTGTCAACTTCGCTTTCATAGTAGGAGGCGACCTTGTCCAGCATGGTATCCAGTGCACCGGATTCCTCGCCGATGGCGGTCATCTGTACTGCCATGGCTGGAAATACGCCACTGGCCTTCATCGAAAAATTAAGCTGGGTGCCGCTTGAAACATCATCCTTGATTTTGGTGACAGCATTGCGATAGATGACGTTGCCGGTCGCGCCGGCGACGGACGTCAGGGCATCGACCAAAGGGACACCTGCCGCAAAGGTGGTGGCCAGGGTTCTGGCGAAGCGCGCGATTGTAGCCTTGAATACGATGTCCCCCACGACCGGTGTTTTAAGCGCAAGTCGGTCCAGCCAGTCATTGAAGGCGGGAGATCGTTTTTTTGTCTCCACAAATGCGGTGACAGAGACAATGATTCCAACTATCAGAAGTATCCACCATTTCTGTAGCCATTCCGACATATCAATTACGAGCTGGGTAAAGGCAGGCAATTCTGCACCAAAGCCTGAAAAAAGCTCCTGGAAGGTTGGTACGACCTTTACCAGCAATATTATCGTCACAATAATCGCAACGCACACAACCGCAATCGGATATTTGACTGCCTTTTTGATCTTGGCCTTCAATGCTTCCGTTTTTTCCTTGTATACAGCGATCCTGTCTAGCATGGTCTCCAGTGCACCTGACTGCTCGCCGGATTCCACTAGACTGCAAAACAGATCGTCAAAGTAAACCGGATGCTGTCTCAGCGAATTGGCCAGGTTGTTACCGCCTTCGATATCGGATTTGATCCTCAACAACAGATCCCGCATTGACGCATTGTCATGACCTTCCGCCACAATATCGAATGACTGTACCAGCGGCACACCCGCCTTCATCATGGTGGCCAACTGGCGCGTGAACACGGCAATATCCAGCGGGCTGATCTTTTTCTTGCGTTGACCAAGCAGTGGGGTGGGTTTCTTGCGTACCTTGTTGGCATTGATACCCTGCTTGCGCAACTCCGCTTTCACCAGGGTCATGTTCTGTCCGGGCAGCTCGCCCTTCACCTTGTTGCCGCGCTTGTCGGTGCCTTCCCAAATGAACTGCTGAACCTTGGATTCAGCCGGTTTTTTCGGGGCGGGTTTGGTTTTGACCTGAGCTGCCGTAGCCATTCTTAGTGTCCTGTCGTTACACGGTTGACTTCTGCCAAGCTGGTTAAGCCGTCTTTGACTTTCTTGAGGCCGCTGGCACGCAAATCATTGAATCCTTCTCCACGTGCGGCATCGGCAATCTGAATCGAATTTCCATCTTCCATTATAATGCGCGAAATCGCGTCCGTTATTTTAACCACTTCATAGATTCCCACCCGGCCTTTGTACCCGTTCACACATTTGTCACAACCTATCGGGCCATAGACGGTGAAAGTGCCGATTTCATTTTCCTTAAACCCTTCCGCTATAAGTGTGTCCTTGGGAATATCCAACGGTTTTTTGCAATGCTTGCACAGGCGGCGCGCCAGACGCTGGGCAATGATCAGCGACACCGAAGTGGCAATGTTGAAGGCGGGAACCCCCATGTTGCGAAGACGGGTCAGGGTTTCCGGGGCGCTGTTGGTGTGCAGGGTGGACAGCACCAAGTGCCCGGTCTGGGCTGCCTTTACTGCAATTTCGGCCGTTTCCAGATCGCGGATCTCACCCACCATCACAATGTCCGGGTCTTGCCGCAGAAACGCGCGTAGTGCGGTGCCGAAATTGAGCCCCACCTTGTTGTTCATATTGACCTGGTTCACGCCCTCCAGGTTGATTTCTACTGGGTCTTCCGCCGTGGAAATGTTGCGCTCGGGCGTGTTCAGAATATTCAAGCCAGTGTAGAGAGATACCGTCTTGCCGGAGCCGGTAGGACCTGTCACCAGGATCATGCCCTGGGGGCGATCCAGCGCGCTCAGGAACAGCTGTTTCTGGTCATCTTCATAGCCGAGCATGTCGATGCCCAGCTTGGCGCTCTCGGGGTCGAGAATCCGCAGTACTACTTTTTCGCCGAACAGGGTGGGCAGTGTATTGACCCGGAAATCGATGGCGCGGGTTTTAGACAGTTTCAGCTTGATTCGGCCGTCCTGCGGCACCCGGCGTTCTGAAATGTCGAGCTGTGACATGACTTTCAGGCGCGCAGAAAACTTGGTTGCTAGGTTTACCGGGGGGCGGGCGACTTCCCGCAGGATGCCGTCAGCGCGGAAACGGATTCGATAAGCTTTTTCATATGGTTCGAAGTGAATATCCGAAGCGCCCATCTTGATGGCGTCCAGCAGAATCTTGTTGACGAAGCGGACGATCGGGGCGTCGTCGGCGGCATCGGTAGTGGCGTCGCCACTCTTGTTGTCATCCGTGCCGGCTTCTATATCCAGATCGTCCAGATCGGCATCGCCCATGCCCTGGAAATTGGTTTCGCTGCTTTCCAGGTATCTGTCGATGGCTGCGTCGAGCTTGCTTTCTTCTGCGATGATGGCTTCGGTGCTGAGACCGGTATTGAACTTGATTTCGTCCAGGGCTTGCAGATTGGTGGGATCGGATACGGCTATATAAAGGCGGGTGCCGCGCTTGAACAGGGGCAGCGCCCGGTGCTTGCGGACCAGCTTTTCGTTGACCAGTCCTTTTGGCAGCGCGTCTGTGGCAATAGAATCCAGTTCTATCAGCGGTGTTCCGAACTCTTCGCTCGCGGCTACAGCAATGGCGCGCGCGGGCACGACATTGTTTTGAACCAGATAGGTAACCAGTGGAATCTTTTGTTTTTGCGCTGTTTCAGCAGCAGCCCGGATGGCGGGCTCCGGCGCGGCACCGTCGAGCAGAAGTCGGCGGGCGAGGCCGCTGAGAATGACGTTAGAACTCATTGAAATCAGATCCCTTTGCTTGATTGGTCTGGCGTCCTGACTTAAATGTCAGACAGAGCCTTGCCGCGATATTAGCAGCATACGAAGCAATACTTAATTGATAGTAGACCAGATTCCAGCCTGCGGTGAGGGTCGTGGGGCTGTGGGATTTTGCAGATCAGTGAAGGGTTCCCGGTCAGCCAGGTGACGAATTTTGTCAGTTGTTGCCGGTTGTTGCCAGGTGAAGCCCGATCGGTCGTTTGATGTGGGGCGGGGTAAGTGCTCATAAAATCGACAGATTTTGATCAGATTTGCTTTTGGTACGCTCCATGCTTAACTGAAAACCAGTGGGTTGGCAGTGTGCCGGCCACAAACTTGAAACAACTGGAACTGGAGAAGGTCGATGAAACAACAATGGCAAAAGGGTTTTACCCTGATTGAATTGATGATCGTTGTAGCGATCATTGGTATTTTGGCTGCTGTAGCGATTCCGCAGTACCAGAACTATATTGCTCGTTCGCAGGTTACTCGTGTAATGCAGGAAGCGGGTGCGGTAAAAACTGCAGTTGAAGCATGTATTAACGATGGCCGCCTTACTGTAGGTGCAGCAGCAGGCAACTGTGATCCTGGTGCAACTGGTTCGAATCTGCTCGCTACAGCTGCAAATAACCAAGTCGGTGTTGCGCTGCCTGCTGGCACTGGTGTTCCAATTGTTGCTCCAAACCCGATGACTACTACCACTACAATTACTGCTACTTTTGGTGGAAATGCCGCTGCAGTGTTGACTGGTGATACTCTGGTTTGGACTCGCGCACCGGATGGTTCCTGGACTTGTGGTACCAACGTAGATTTGAACTTGCGCCCCACTGGTTGCCAGTAATATCTAGATAAAAACTTGAAGTGAAATAAAAAGGGGGGGAGGCATTTTGTGTCTCCCCCCCTTATTTGTTCAAGATTTCGATGTGTCCAATTGTTTATCAAATGAAGCGTTGGTGAATGATTTAGCGTATTGGGGTTCATACATGAAAACGAAATTTCAGAACGGCTTTACCCTGATTGAATTGATGATTGTGGTCGCAATTATCGGAATTCTGGCCGCCGTTGCGATTCCGCAATACCAAAATTATGTATTGAGAAGTCAGGTATCCCGAGTTATGGCAGAAGCAGGTGCAATAAAGACTGCAGTTGAGTCATGCCTTTCAGAAGGCCGTACTGCCATTGGTGCTGGTGTGGGGCAATGCAATCCTGGAGCTACCGCCTCCACTTTGTTGACGGGCTTGTCCCAAGTCGGTGTCGCGCTTCCGGCAAATGCCGGAGTCCCGCAGGTCAGCAATCCGTTGACGGGCGTTGTCACAATTGTGGCGACATTTGGAAATGGCGCATCGGCCGTCCTTTCTGGTGTGCCTGAGACGCTGACCTGGACGCGGACTGTTGACGGTACCTGGACATGCGCTACCACTGCGCCGATCAATTTCCGGCCTGCTGGATGTCAATAATTGATTGCGGTAATTAATTAGAGTTCGGGCTTGCGCTGGGTGATATCGGAACCACCCGTTTTCAGGAAACCCGCATCGACAAATCCACAGCCTTACAATCCTTCGTCAACCCCCCAATCGAAATAAGATCCACCCCTGTCTGTGCAATTGCCAGCAGAGTGGTGTCCCTTACACCCCCCGACGCCTCCAGCTTCGCCCGTCCATTCACCTGCTTCACCGCCTTCCTCATCCCCTCCAGATCAAAATCATCCAGCATGATGATGTCAGCCCCGGCCGCCAACGCTTGTTCAAGTTCATCGAAATTTTCCACTTCCACTTCCACCGGTTTCCCCGGTGCAATGGTCCGGGCTGCAGAGACAGCCGCCACAATCCCCCCACAAGCCGCGATATGGTTTTCCTTTATAAGAAACGCGTCATACAGGCCGATGCGGTGATTGAAGCAGCCGCCACAGGTCACTGCGTATTTCTGTGCTGTGCGCAGGCCGGGCAGGGTCTTGCGGGTGTCCAGCAGCTTCACGCCGGTGCCGGCCACGATATCTGAGTATTTTCGGCATACGGTGGCGGTGCCCGACAGGGTCTGCAGAAAATTCAGGGTACAACGTTCACCGGTCAGCAGGCTGCGGGCCTTGCCATCCAGTTCGAACAGTACCTGGTTTGGGCTAACGCGTTCACCGTCCCGCACCTTCCATGTGACCGTTACCGCCGGATCAATCTGCCGGAAAACCTCGTTCACCCATTCCACCCCGCACACCACCGCATCCTCGCGGGTGATGATCCGGGCGTGGGCCGTATTCCCGGCCGGAATCAGGCTGGCTGTGATGTCGCCGGTGCGGATGTCTTCCTCCAGGGCGAAGGCAACGGTGCGGGGGATGTCGAGGGTGCGGTAGTCGATGGTCATGAATCTTTACTTATATGGATAGAAGAAAGTGTGAGCCCGGTTGTACCGGGAATCCTTGCGTGATCTGCCGGTATCTTACGTGAATGGGCTGTTGTTTACGATTATCAACCACTTATCGGAAGGCGTTTTTGTCAGTCAATTTTACGACGTTTTTTGGCTGTTTTTTGTCCGAAATTCTTTGTGATTGGGATCTCACAATGACGAGCTTGGGCCGGCGTGCACAAAAATCGCTCCTATACTGCTACCTGAGGTGCTCGAAATTAAAAAATGTTGACAAAGATTGTCACTACGGCACCTCGCAGGGACGGCTCGCAAAAAGGGATGTAATCCGGAGTTTTTTGTGTACCGCAACGAGGCCAACAGCCATGAACCAGAAGCCAGATCTTCGGTGTGTAGGTGGAACCCAGGTTTCCGGCTCGCCCAATGGCTCACGGAATTCCATGACAGACAGTTCTTCGCAGAACATCGCTTTGCCCGGTGCACTGAAAAAGGCGCACCGCGCCGCGTTGGAGGAGTTGCTCACTCTGGTGGCCAATGTTTTTGAAAAGGCCGACGATACCTTCTTCGAGTACGCGCAGAAAGCCGGCTCGCCCCAGAAGCAGGAAGAATTCATCGAAACCATGCGTGTGTTGCGGATGAAGCGCAAGGAGATCGAGCGCGGTTTCCTGCAGCAGATCAATGGCCTGTTCCAGCAATTGCCAGATCCGAGATCCACTTTCAACCGCCCGCTGCATGATCAGTCCTCCGGTCTTGATTCGTTGTCCCTGGTGGGCAATGACGATCTGGAAATGGACGTGGCCATCGAAGGCATGTCCAGCAAGGCGAAATCGGCGTTTGCCGACAGTATTTATCAATTGAACATGCGGCTGGATGTGTTGATGGTCAGCGTCACTGTGGCCGACCACAACAATCCGCTGCATCCGCGTCATGTATGCGATGCCTTCAAGAAGGCCAGCAAACTCGTTGAGTGCGATATCACGAGTCGCCTGATCATTTTCAAACTGTTCGACAAGTTCGTGATGGCGAATTATGGCGATGTACTGGACGCTGCCAATATCAATCTGGCGGAAGCCGGTATTCTGCCGGAATTGAAAGGCACGCCGCGCAAGAAATCCGAGCGTGCAGCGCAAAAAGGCAGGGCGGAAGATTCCAAGACGTCCGCTCGCGATGTAGTGAAAGAAGCGGCCACTGAATTCTTCGGTCAGTTGCAGTCGCTGCTGGCATCGGTGCGCAACATTCCCACGGTGACCGATGTGGTGGGTGCCTACACCGGCCCGATCGGCTCCAATGCTGCCGATGCCCGTGCTGTGAGTGATGCCGAGCTGGTGGAAATTCTCTCGCGTCTGCAGAGCAATCAGCGCCAGGGCGTTGATGCTGCCGATGGCAGGATTCAGGTACAGAAAGTCGATCTGCGCAATACCCTCAGCAGTGTGTTGCGCCAGCGTGAGCAGGCGCATGGTCCGGAAAAGGTCACTGACACCGATGCTGACGTCATCAATCTGGTGGCAATGCTGTTCGACTTTATTCTGGATGATGAAAACCTGCCGATTCCGGTAAAAGCGCTGGTCGGCCGTCTGCAGATTCCGCTGCTGAAAGTGGCGATCAAGGACAAGGGCTTTTTCAATCGTGGCGGTCATCCCGCCCGCAAGTTGCTGAACGAGCTGGCGCGCGCCGGTATCGGTCTGTCGGAAGACAGTGACCAGCTGCAGAAGGATATGGTGTTCAAGAAGATCCAGGCCACGGTGCAGCGGATTCTGAACGATTTTAATGACGACATGGGTCTGTTCGACGAGCTGCTGCATGACTTCAGCCAGTTCATGCAGACCGAAGTGCGCCGGTCGCAGATGATCGAGCAGCGTACCCGCGCAGCGGAAGAAGGCAAGGCCAAGACCGAGCTGGCGGAGAAAACAGCGCTGGAGATTGTTGCCAGGCAGATCGAAGGTCGCAATGTACCGGCGGTGGTGGTGCGTCTGCTGACTACTGGTTGGTCCGGTGTGTTGAAACTGATTTATCTGAAATACGGCCCGGACAGCACCAATTGGCAGGGCGCCGTAAAGACTATTGACCACCTGCTGCTGAGCGTGACGCCGCCTGCGGGCGATGCCGAGCGCAAGAAGTTGTTCAACGTGGTACCGGTGCTGCTGAAAAACCTGCGCCAGGGCCTGAATACTATTTCGTTCAACCCGTTCGAGATGGGCGAGATGTTCGCCGAACTGGAACAGGTGCAGATGCAGATTCTGCGCGGCGAGACGCCGGAGCACGTGGAGGACAGATCCCAGGATCCCGCCCGTGATCTGGTAGCCGCCGTCACCCAGGATATGGAGCGCATGGGCGCCGCGCCGGTGGTTCAGCGCAAGTCTGTCGTGACCCAGCTGGACATTACCCGTCCGCGCGAGGAACCCAAGCTCGCGCCGTTGCCGGACAATGATCCGTTTCTGGAAAAGGCCAAGCAGCTGAACGTGGGCGCCTGGTTTGAATTCCGCAACGAGGCTGGGGTGAAAACCCGCGCCAAGCTGGCGGCGCACATCAAGTCGGCCGACAAGCTGATTTTCGTCAACCGAACTGGCGTGAAGATCGACGAGAAAAGCACGCTGGGCGTGGCGCATGCGCTGAAGAATGGCGAGGTGTCCGTGATCGAGGATTCGCAACTGTTCGATCGCGCACTGGAAAACGTGATCGGCAATCTGCGCAAGGTGCGTCAGGCAAACCTGTAATTCGATTTGTGACTCTTGGCGTGTCATCCGGGGCTGTCGTGAGACGGCCCTTTTTTCTTTCACAAACAAATCCGCCCAGCTTTCCCGGGTTTGCCTTTCCGGTTTCTTTGCCAGAATCCCCCGCTGCGCCTACTATCGGTGCCGGTACCCGCATAACAACACCGGAGCCTGGTTGCCTTGAACGAAGCCCCATTCCCCCGTATCACCGACCACCGCCTGGATGAGGCCCGTCAGGTGCCGTCGCCCAATTTCAACGCGCGCCCCGCCGGATGCGTGGCGGATCTGCTGGTGCTGCACAGCATCAGCCTGCCGCCGGGGGAGTTCGGGGGGCCTGCCATCGAGCAGCTGTTCACCAATTGCCTGCCGGCGGATGGCCATCCCTATTTTCTGGGTATTCACCAATTGCAGGTGTCGGCCCACCTGCTGATCCGCCGCGACGGCAGCCTGGTGCAGTTCGTGCCGTTCGACCAGCGCGCCTGGCATGCGGGTCAGTCCCGTTATGACGGGCGGGAAAATTGTAACGATTTCTCAATCGGCATCGAGCTGGAGGGTACCGACACGGGCCCCTTCGAGCAGGCGCAATATGCCAGTCTGGCGCGGGTGATCCGCAGCCTGCTGCGCACCTATCCCACGCTGTTACGGCAAAGAATTGCGGGCCATTCCGACATCGCACCCGGCCGCAAAAGCGACCCCGGCACCGGCTTTGACTGGGCGCTGCTGAACCGTCTGCTGGACGAGACCGAATCCACTGCCTGAACGGGCGCCCGGCGGTTCGTGACCCGTCCGTCTAAGAACCGGCGGTAAAATCTGTTAGGCTTAAGAAATCATGATCTTGGAAGGGAGCGATCCATGACGTTACTGGCTCTTCTGCTGGCACTGTGGGCGGTGAAGGAAGCTTACGTGCCCGCCTATTTTGCCGATGGCCAGTGGGGGCTCGCCTACCTGAACCGTTTCCAGCAGCAATCGTTCCTGCAGTCGCTGCACCCGGCTGCGGGTTATGGCCTGTATGTGTTGCCGCCCACGTTGCTGGGCTGGCTGGTGGGTACCTATCTGGAAGGTTGGGCGTTCACCCTGACGGGGGCGGTGCTGGCGGTGGTGTTATTGACGGCGTGCCTCGATTTCCGCCGGCTGGAGGCCACGCTGGTGCCGTTTCTGAAGCGCTGGCGCAACAAGGAATGGCAGGCGGCTTACGAGCACGGTAACCAGACGTTCGATTATGGCCGCATGGTGAGCCCATCGGAGCTGCTCAGCCAGACTGTCACCCAATACTGGGTGCGCATTAACCAGACGCTGTTTGCGCCGCTGTTCTGGTACGGCATTTTTGGTCTGGGCGGGCTGGCGCTGTACCTGTTCACCGTGTTGCTGCCCCGGGTGCCCGATCCGCAGGCGGATACGCCCTCTGCCTGGAAAAAAATCGGCATTGAATTTCTGCATGCACTGGATGGTGTCCCCGCGCGGGCGGTGGCCATGACCATTGCGGCACTCTGTTTTAACGGCAAGGCATTTGCTGTTGCCGTTCGACGCTTTCGCGCTACCGACCGCGAAGCGGAAATCGTGCTCAAACTGGCGGTAAAGATGGGGCTGGATTTCAAGGATCTGCCCACGGACGAGGATGAACTGGCGTCGGAAGGTATCCGCCGGATTCATTCCGCCCAGGATCTGCGCAGTAACGTTCTGATCTTCTGGATCGTCGTGATTGCCATCCTCACCATCATCAGCTGATCAGGTAGAGCATTCATCACCGTCGCCCGGCGGCGTTGCACCAAATCGGTGACGCCTTCCTATACTGTAACCAGACAGTAGGGACGGCTGGGCGCGGTACAGCCACAAGCGAAACCCAAAACTCAAAAAGTTTTGCAATACCAGGAGTTGTATTGAATGACCCGTGAACGTTTTTACGATGATGTCGACCCGGTGGAAACCCAGGAATGGATCGACGCTTTGGACTCGGTGCTGGAAAGCGTGGGGCCGGAGCGGGCGAGCTACCTGCTGGACCGCCTTGCCGAACGCGCCCGCATTGCCGGCGTGCAGCAAACCCGCCTCACCACGCCCTACCTGAACACCATTCCTGTTGAAAAGGAAGCCACCTTTCGCGGTGATCTCTATCTGGAGCGGCGCATCCGCTCGCTGATCCGCTGGAACGCGCTGGCCATGGTGCAGCGGGCCAACCTGACTGACGATGAACTGGGTGGCCACATTTCCAGTTTCGCCTCGTCCGCCACCCTGTACGACGTGGGCTTCAACCACTTTTTTCGCGCACCCACCGAGACGTTCGGCGGTGACCTGATTTTCTATCAGGGTCATTCCGCTCCCGGTATTTATGCCCGCGCGTTTCTGGAAGGGCGCATTTCCGAAAAGCAGATCGAGAATTTCCGCCGCGAGGTGAAGAAGGAGGGATTGTCGTCCTATCCGCACCCCTGGCTGATGCCGAATTTCTGGCAATTCCCCACGGTGTCGATGGGGCTGGGTCCGATCCAGGCGATCTATCAGGCCCATTTCATGAAGTACCTGCAGAACCGCGAGCTGATCAAGCGGGAAGATCGCAAGGTATGGGCATTTCTGGGTGACGGCGAGTGTGACGAGCCGGAATCCCTCGGTTGTATTTCGCTGGCAGGCCGCGAAAAACTCGACAACCTGGTGTTCGTGATCAACTGCAACCTGCAGCGTCTGGATGGCCCGGTGCGTGGCAACGGCAAAATCATCCAGGAACTGGAAGGCGTGTTCCGTGGTGCCGGCTGGAATGTGATTAAAGTGGTGTGGGGCCGCAAGTGGGATCCGCTGCTGGCGCGCGACAAACTCGGTGTGCTGCGCCAGCGCATGGAAGAAGTGGTGGACGGCGAATACCAGGCGTTCAAGAACCACGGCGGCGCTTTTACCCGCGAGCATTTCTTTGGCAAGTATCCGGAACTGCGCGAGCTGGTCGCCGACATGACCGACGAGGAAATCTTCCAGCTCAATCGTGGCGGTCACGATCCTTACAAATTGTTTGCCGCGTATCAGGCGGCGATGAATCACAAGGGCCAGCCCACTGTGATTCTGGCGAAAACCGTGAAAGGTTATGGTACTGGTGCCGGTGAGTCCGCCAACAAGGCGCACCAGATGAAAACGCTGGATATCGACAGCCTGAAATCCTTCCGCGACCGTTTCGACATGCCGTTCAGCGACGACGAACTGGCGAAACTGCCGTTCTACCGCCCCGCCGAAGACAGCAACGAAATGCGCTACATGCACGAGCACCGGATGGCGCTGGGTGGTTACCTGCCGTCCCGTCGCACCGAATGCGAAACGCTGGAGGCGCCGGAGCTGGGTGTATTTGGCCCCATGCTGGAAGGCAGCAAGGACCGCGAGATGTCCACCACCATGGCACTGGTACGGATGATGAATTCGCTGATCAAGCTGCAGAATATCGGCGAGCGCGTCGTGCCGATCGTGCCCGATGAAGCGCGCACCTTTGGTATGGAAGGCATGTTCCGTCAGTTGGGAATTTATTCCGCTGTGGGCCAGCTGTACAAGCCGGCGGATTCGGAACAGGTGATGTATTACCGTGAGGACATCAAGGGCCGCATTCTGGAAGAGGGCATCAACGAAGCCGGCGCGATGGCAGCCTGGATCGCGGCGGCGACGTCCTATTCCGTCAACAACTACCCGATGATTCCGTTCTACATTTTCTATTCCATGTTCGGCTTCCAGCGCGTCGGCGATCTGGCCTGGGCGGCGGGCGATGCCCAGGCACGCGGCTTTTTGATCGGTGCCACCGCGGGCCGCACTACGCTCAACGGCGAAGGCTTGCAACACCAGGATGGTCACAGCCATGTACTGGCGGCCACCATTCCGAACTGCGTTGCCTATGATCCTGCTTATTCGTACGAACTGGCTGTGATCCTGCAAGACGGTTTGCGCCGCATGTACCAGAACAAGGAAAACATTTTCTACTACATCACGGTGCAGAACGAAAACTACGTGCACCCGGCACTGCCAAAGGGCGCGGAAGAGGGCATCCTGAAAGGCATGTATCTGCTGAAGGAAGGCGACGAAGCCAACAAGCTGCGGGTGCAACTGCTGGGCAGCGGTTCGATCCTGCGCGAGGTGGAAGCGGCGGCGGAAATTCTTGCGGATGTGTACGGCGTGGCGGCGGATGTGTGGAGTGTCACCAGCTTCAACGAGCTGCGGCGCGAAGCGATGGAACTGCAGCGCTGGAACATGCTGCATCCGCTGGAGGAACCCAAGCTGCCGTACGTGACGCGCGTGCTGCGCAGTCGCAAGAGCCCGGTGGTGGCAGCGTCGGATTACATGAAAGTGCATGCCGACCAGATCGCGCCCTTCGTGCGCAATCACTTCACCGCGCTGGGTACCGACGGCTACGGCCGCAGCGATTCCCGCGAACAGTTGCGCCATTTCTTCGAAGTGGACCGCTACTTCATCACAGTGGCCGCGCTTCACGCGCTGGCGGATAAAGGGTTGATCGGCCGCAGCAAGGTCAATGATGCGATCCGCCGCTTCAACATCAATCCTGACAAACCCTACCCGCCGGCCGCGTAAGGAAGGAGATATGACTGTGGCAGTCAAAGACGTGTTAGTGCCTGATCTGGGTGGAACCGCAGCGGTGGATGTCATCGAAATTTCGGTGAAGCCGGGTGATCGGGTCAGCAAGGAACAAACATTACTGGTACTGGAATCCGACAAGGCGACGGTGGAAGTGCCGTCGCCGTTTGAAGGTGTGGTGCAGCAGATCGTGGTGAGTGTCGGCCAGCAGGTGAAGCAGGGCGACAAGGTGATGGCGATGGAGACGGGAGAAGGGGCCGCTGCAGTTCCGGCTGCTACGAAGCCAGCTCCCGCCGCTGAAAAGGCTGCGCCGATCGCGACCAAGCCTGCGCCGGAAAAAGCGGCTGCAGCTCCGGCGGAAAAGCCGGCGGCTGTTGAAAGTTCAGCGTCGGCTGCATCATCTGGCGCAGCGACCAGCATCACCGTGACCATTCCCGACATCGGCACTGCCGATGCGGTGGATGTGATCGAAATTTCCGTGAAGGAAGGCGATGTGCTGGCGAAAGAGCAGACCATGTTGGTGCTGGAATCTGACAAAGCCACCATGGAAGTGCCCTGTCCGCAGGCGGGAACTGTGCAGAAACTGTTGCTGAAAGTGGGCGACAAGGTGACGCAGGGTGCGCCGGTGCTGGAATTGCTGGTGCAGGGTGCGGCTGATGCTGCCGTTGCGGCGAAACCGGCGGCAGCGGCCAGCGTGCCAGCCGCTGAACCTTCCGCTCCCGCGACAACGGCAGCGCCTGCGAAAGCGGCTGCTTCTGCAGCTTCCGTCGCAACGCCGGCGGTCTCCGCGCCCGCTTCCAAAGTTCACGCCGGCCCTGCGGTGCGTTTGCTGGCGCGGGAACTGGGTGTGGACCTGGGGCTGGTAAAATCCACTGGGCCGCGCAATCGCATCCTGAAGGAAGACGTGCACGCCTTCGTCAAACAGCGGTTGAGCGACAAATCCGTGGCGACCGCCATGGCATCCGGCAGTGGCCTGCCGCCGCTGCCGGAAATCGATTTCAGCCAGTTTGGCCCGGTGGAAATGGTGGAGTTGAGCCGCATCAACAAGCTCAGTGCAGCCAACCTGCATCGCGCCTGGGTGCACATTCCCCATGTCACCCAGTTCGACGAAGCCGATATCACCGATCTGGAAACCTTCCGCAAATCTGAATCGGCGGCGCTGAAGGATCAGGAGGTGAAGCTGACGATTCTGGCGTTCATGGTGAAAGCCTGCGCCAAGTCACTGCTGGCCTTCCCGCGCTTCAACAGCTCGTTGCATGTGGGCGGTGAACAGCTGGTTTTCAAAAAGTATGTTCACATCGGCATTGCGGTGGATACGCCCAACGGCCTGGTGGTGCCCGTCATTCGCGATGCGGACAAGAAATCCGTGCTCGATATTGCGAAGGATATGCAGGTGTTGAGTCAGAAAGCGCGGGCGAAGAAGCTGTCGCCGGGTGACATGCAGGGAGCCACATTCTCGATTTCGTCTTTGGGCGGGATTGGTGGCACGGCGTTCACACCGATTGTGAACTGGCCGGAGGTGGCGATTCTGGGTGTTTCGAAATCCCAGTTCAAGCCGGTGTACAACGGCAAGGACTTTGTGGCGCGCCTGATGTTGCCGCTGTCGCTGTCCTATGATCACCGGGTTATCGATGGTGCCCAGGCTGCGCGCTTTACTGCCTACCTGTCACAACAGCTGGCGGATATCCGCCGACTGCTTTTGTAAATTCTTCTTTTGTAAATCCTGCAACGCTGCCATCACGCCGCCAGGCTGGTGGCAGCCAAGCTCTGCATCAGGTCGTGATAGCCGCACTGAAAATCCGCTGCATCTTTCTCGCTGCCCTGACGCTCCAGAAAACAATCCCGCCAGCACTTCGACAAATCCTGCGCGTTGAAAATATCCGGAATATACGCCTTGCGATAGCGGTAAATCATCCACGCGATCGCTGTGGCGTAACTCAGGTTGGTGGCCAGTTCCAGGTGGGGTGCTTTGGGGAATTCATGCTGTGACGCCATGCCGCGAATCTGGCTGGCCAGGTCGGAATCGAACGCCAGATAGTGATCCCATACTTCCCGGTGTTGTTGCTCGCTGATGCCATACACACCGATGCCGTTCCTGAACTGCAAGTGCTTGCCCAGACCCGACTGGTGATGCGCGGTGGCCAGCAAAAGCTGTTCTGCGCCTTCTGACTGCACACCCAATTGTCGTAGGGTGGGTTGAATTACATATTGCAGGAATTCATGACTGCTGATACCCATGACGTTACTCCCGTCAAAACTTCATCTTCATACTGCTGTGAAGCAAAGAGTCTGCCATGATCCATTGAAACTGATATCTCTGCTGCTACCTACTAAGATCGGTCCGATGGCGCAGAAATTCAATACTGTTCAGGTTGATCAAGCGTGATGTTTGGTAAGCGATCGCTATATGGGATGGCAATCCGTTGCCATTTGTTGCCGCATTTTGTCGGTACTGTTTTTTGCGGTCGTCGTTATTCCTAGTTTATGTCTTGTCAGGGGTTTCTCATAACCTCGAAGTGATTCATATTGCGGATGTAGTAATTCAATTCCCGTTCCGCTTCGCCTCTTGTAGCGAAGGGCCCTTCCTGCGTCTGTTCCCGAGTTAGAAAAAACCATTTGTCGTTGATATGCAAAATGCGATCGCTGCGGAACCATGTCTTGTTTTTTTCGCCCTGCCTGACATCCATAAATCACCTCTAAGTGGAGTGGAACTACCAGGGGTTGATTAAAAAATATACAGTTTTGTGATCTGCATCTAAGATTCAATTCATGTAGAGCGTCGCAAATTTTCTGCATTTGGTTATATGGCGAGGTAACTCCATGAAAATCCGGACAAAGCGAAACTGGTGCTGTTTGACGATCAGCATTGCTATCCTTGAATGACCAGCCACTTTTTCACTAATCGATTCAACGGGTTTACGTGAAGCGTGCAGAATTTCCGAAATGTTTGATTTTTTTCTGTTTGCTGCTGGCTGGCGCGAATAATTGCGCGCTGGCGGCCGACTCACTCAACCCCTGGTTGTATTTTTTGCTGGAGGAAAAGCAACAAACGCCACAGCAGATTGCGGCGTTGCCGCCAACGGCCTGGCAATCCGCTGGCGCGCAGGTGCCGAATCTGGATTACAGCAGTGGCACGCTCTGGCTGCGGCTGGATATTCCCGCCGATCGCAATGTTGAACCCTGGTTGCTGGAGATCCGCTGGCCGTTTTACGACAGCGTTGAACTGTTCGAGCTGGATGACAACGCCGTGACCGGTCCGCTCGCTGTAGCGGGTGATCATCACACCATGTCCGGCCGACATTTCGCCAGTCGCTTTCCGCTGTTTGAAATGCACGGCGATGGCCAGCCGAAAACCCTGCTGCTGCGAATGCGTAGCGGTGGGCTGATGTTGTTGCCGGTGTTTCAGTGGCAGATCAACGATTACATCCGCGAAGAGCAGAGAGCGCAGATTGTGCTGGGGCTTTTTTACGGCACGCTGCTGCTGATCATGCTGTACAACCTGGGCGTCTGGTTGCTGGTGCGCGATCACAGTCATCTGTTTTATGCGGGCTATGTGTTCACGGTGGCGCTGTATCAGGCGTTGCTGCATGGTGTGGGCTTCCAGTATCTGTGGCAGGACAGCCCGTTTCTGGCAGATAAAATGCTGTCGATCTCGGTTGGTGGAACTTACATGTTCGGCGCGCTGTTTTTTTCTTTCTTCCTCGGGCTCAAAAAGCGCTGGCCCCGGCTGCACCGGATAACGCTGGCGATCAGCACGGTGTATCTGGTGGGAACGCTGGTGGCGTTGTGGCTGCCGGAAGCGGCGCAGGTGGTGCAGGCTCAGGTGATGGGGGTGCTTGTGTCGATGGTGGCGCTGGGTGTTGGCATTATCGAGTGGCGGCGGGGCAATCTGCTGGCGCGCTATTTCACCATCGCATGGATTTTTTTGCTGACGGGTACCTGCATTTACACGGCCGCGCTGGCGGATCTGGTTCCCTACAACCGGTTTACCGAGCTGGTGCAGTCGGCGGGTATTGCGGCTGAGGTGGTATTGCTGTCGCTGGCACTGGGTGTGCGCCTCAATCTGGAACGGCAGGCGGGACGGCAGGCGATCGAAATGTCGCTGCATCTGGCGCAGCAGGTGAATCTGGCCAACCAGGAAACGATTCACGTGCAGGAACAGGCGAAAGCGCAGCTGGAAGAAAAAGTGCAGCAACGCACGGCGGAACTGGCCAATGCCCTGACGCAGCTGGAACAGGTGAATGCGACGCTGGCCAGCCTGAGTGTCACCGATCCGCTCACGGGCCTGAAGAACCGGCGTTATTTCGGGGAGCAGTTCGCGGCGGAATTCCAGCGTGCGTTGCGCGAGCAGAGCCCGCTGTCGCTGCTGGTGCTGGATCTGGATCACTTCAAGCAGGTGAACGACCGCTATGGTCATCCGGCGGGAGATGAGTGTCTGCGTCAGGCAGCTGCGGTGGTGATGTCGCAGTGTCGTCGACCCGGCGACATGGCAGTGCGTTTGGGCGGTGAAGAAATGTTGCTGTTACTGCCGGGCACTGACACCGATGGCGCGCGGGTAATTGCAGAAACCGTGCGTGCGCGCATTGAAGCGCTGGAGATTCAGCAGGGCCGGCACCTTTTTGGCTTTACCACCAGCGTCGGTCTGGCAACAGTGATGCCCACTGTGGGTGACACGCCGGAGCAACTGCTGGCGCTGGCCGACACTGCGCTGTACCGGGCGAAAGGGGAAGGGCGTAATCGGGTGGCCGTGGCAGGATCTTGATGCCTGTTGGTGGCAGGTATGATTTTTCATGATTGCCATAGTGGGCTGATTCGACGATCGACAGGAGCAGGATCATGTTGGTACCGCAGTATTGGGCCGAAGCGCGGGTGCAGCAAAAAGCGGGTGGACGCCAGCGCACGGTGCGCCGGTTCGGCTGGTCTGATGTCAGCCAGCAGCTTGCCCAGCAGCTGGCCGACGAGCGTGCGCAGGCTGCCATGGCGCGCCTGCAGGCGGGAGAAACGCTGCCCTGGCGCGAACCCAAGGTTCCTTACAACGGTGCCGAGGGCGTGCCGATTCGCGAGGAAGTGATCAGCCGTCATGGCGCGGTGGTGATTACGCGCAATGCATATGGCGCCTTGTGCCTGAATACCGGCAATGTGTTGTTTGCTGACCTGGATTTTGAAACCGGAGTGCCGCCGCGCATGTGGCTGGCGGTGTTTTTCTGCTGGTTTGCCGCAGCTCTGGTGGTGGCGATAGGGTGGCAGGCGTGGGGAATGGCGTTCCTGTTGGTATTTGCCGGCGTGCTGCTGAGCTATCCCCTGGTGCTGCTGGTCTTGCGCATCGGGTCAGGGTTGAGCGGCGGCGCTGAACAGCGCGCCCTTGCGCGCATTCATGCATTCAGCAAGGCGAATCCGGATTGGCACCTGCGGGTTTACCGCACGCCGGCGGGTTTTCGCGTGCTGGCATTGCAACGTACGTTTGATCCGATGGAAGCGGAGGTCGCGCGCTGTTTCGCGGCGCTGCATGCTGATCCAATTTATCGAAAAATGTGTCTGAACCAGCAATGTTTCCGCGCCCGCGTCAGTCCCAAACCCTGGCGCATGGGTGTGAACCGGCATCTGCGTCCCCGGCCCGGCGTGTGGCCGGTGGCGCCGGAACAGTTGCCGGCCCGTCAGGAATGGGTTGATCATTACAACCGGTTGGCAACGGGATTTGCCGCCTGCCGTTTCGTCGAGCGGCTGGGCAGCGATGTCAGCCATCCGGACGCACTGGCGGTGCAGCGGTTGCACGATGAACTCTGCCGGGCGCTGACTGATTTGCCGCTGGCGTGAGTGATAGGTTTCCGGATGATTTTCGATTGATGCTGCGCTGTTGTCAGCGGCTAATTTGACGGAAATTATTCGTCAGCGGCGCAACGTTCCAGTGCCTGCTCCAGCCGCGCCAGTCCTGCATCGTCTGCCAGCCCGAAACGCAATTTTCCCCACTGCATAAAACAGCGGGTCCAGATGCCATGTCGTGCCAGCTGGTCCTGCCAGTGCGTGAGGCTTTCTGGCGTTAATGACACGGTGACAAACAAGGGTGTTGCGCTGATGCAGTCGGCGGGAAAGTGCCGCGCCAGCAAGTTTGCCAGCCGCTGACTTTGTGCCGGTAGCAATTGCCGCATGGCGTGCTGCCAGCTTTCATCCTGCAATGCCTGGATCGCAATCCATTGTGCCGGATGACTGATGGCCCAGGGGCCGAGCACGCGTCGCAGTTCTTCCTGCACTTTTCTGTTGCCACACACAAATCCGGTGCGAATGCCGGCCAGTCCAAAAAATTTTCCCAGCGAACGCAGCAGGATGACGTTGGTGTCAGCGTTGATGTGCGGCAACAGCGATTGTGTCGGTGTCGCATCCATGAAGGCTTCGTCCAGAATCAAAAAGCCATCGAGTGGCTGCAGCCTTTGCGCCAGCGCCTGCAATTCTGTCACTGCGTGATAGTGCGCAGAGGGGTTGTTGGGATTTAGCACGATGACAATGTCGCGTTCCTGCAATTGCTCCTGTGTCGGCAGCGCTGCGTAGTGCTGCAGAACATGACCGTGGAACTGCCACCAGTAGCGGTATTCCTCATAACATTCCTGCGGCAGCCACACGCGGGTGGCGCCCCGCCGACGGGAAAACAGCGCGGGCAATTGCTGGATCGCCCACTGGCTGCCGGGTACTGCCAGTGCATCGGTTCCATAATATTGGCGTGCGGCCTGTTCCAGTGCCCCGTCCTGTTCCGGCAAGCGTTGCCACACGTCGGATGGCACTATGGGCACGGGCCAGGGGAACGGTGAAATGCCGGTGGAAATATCCAGCCAGTCGGCGCGGGGAATGCCGTAGCGGGCAATGGCGTTGTGCAGATTGCCACCGTGCTGCACGGGTGAAAGTGAAGGTGTGCCGGAAGTCGTCATGCTGCGATGCTCACGATGCCCGCGATGAGTGCGCCGGTCAGGAAAAAAAACAGCAGCAGGATCAGGATGGCGCGGTCCACCAGACGGTTGGCGCGCAGGATGTCCTGCATCTGCGGTGCATGGTGGCCGCCGAAAAAAGGTTTGTCCATCAGTGTGCCGTGATAGATCGCCGGGCCACCCAATTGCAGATCCAGTGCGCCTGCGCCGGCACACATCACCGGACCGCCATTGGGGCTTTTCAGCAAACGGGCCTGGGTTTTCCACGCCTGAATCGCCAGGGCAGCGTGGCCGGCGCCGGCATAGGCCAGTGCGCACAAGCGGGCGGGAATGAAATTCAGAACGTCGTCGATGCGGGCAGCCGCGCGGCCGAACAACAGGAAGCGTTCGTTGCGGTAGCCCCACATGGCGTCCAGCGTGTTGGCGAGGCGGAAAAAGACGGCGCCGGGTGCTCCCAGCAGGGCAAACCAGAACAGCGCGCCGATAATGCCGTCGTTGGCATTTTCCAGCACCGATTCAATGGTGGCGCGGGTGCAGCCGGTGGCATCCAGATTTTCGGTTTCGCGGCTCACCATCATGCCGGTATGATGGCGCGCAGACTCCAGATCCTGTTGCTGCAGTGCGTGCCAGACGCGGCGACTGTGCTGGAACAGGCTTTTGCGGCCGATCACCAGATACAGCAGTACCACGTCCCAGAAGAATCCGGCGGGGCTCAGGGCCAGGGCGGTTGCCAGCGCCGTCAGCGGCAGCACGGCCAACACCCAGGCCAGGGTGCCGGTGCAGAACCGCTGCCATTCACCGCCCCGGTTGAGTGACTTTTCCAGTTTTTGTGCCAGACGGCCGAAGCCCACCAGCGGATGCCAGCGGCGGGGCTCTCCCAGCCATTGGTCGAGCGCCAGCGCCAGCAGGATTTTGGTCAGCAGGGTCAGCATGAAAGCCAGCGGAAAATCCATGGGAATCGGTATCTGGGAATCAGGGTAAGAGCATCAGGCTCAGAACATCAGGATCAGCCAGTCAGTACTTGAACAGCCGGCTCGATCAGACCGCGAAAAAGGAAGCGAAGTATATCATGACCGCCACAACCATCATGGTGCAGGGCACCACATCTGACGCCGGCAAATCCACGCTGGTGGCGGCGCTGTGCCGGATTTTTCGGCGCGAAGGCGTGCGCGTGGTGCCGTTCAAACCGCAGAACATGGCGCTCAACAGCGCAGTGACGGTGGATGGCGGCGAAATCGGCCGTGCCCAGGCCCTGCAGGCCCAGGCCGCCGGGCTGGAGCCGGTGGTGGACATGAACCCGGTGCTGCTCAAGCCCACCACCGACATCGGTGCCCAGGTGATCATCCATGGCAAGGCTCGCCACCAAATGAACGCGGTGCAGTATCACGAATACAAAACGCTGGCGATGACGGCGGTGCTGGAAAGTTACCACCGCCTGCAGCAGCAATACGAACTGATTGTGGTGGAAGGTGCCGGCAGCCCGGCGGAAATCAACCTGCGCGACCGCGACATCGCCAACATGGGATTTGCCGAAGCGGTGGACTGCCCGGTGATCCTGATTGCGGACATCGATCGCGGCGGCGTCTTCGCCCATCTGGTGGGCACGCTGGCGTTGCTGAGTGAATCCGAGCAAGCGCGCGTGCGCGGCTTTGTCATCAACCGGTTTCGTGGCGACATCAAACTGCTGCAATCAGGGCTGGACTGGCTGGAGCAACATACCGGCAAACCGGTGCTGGGCGTGCTGCCGTATCTGCATGGCCTGCATATCGACGGCGAGGACGGCATTAACCCGGTGGACGTGGAAAAATCCGCGCAGAAAATTGTGGTGGTGGTGCCGGTGCTGCCGCGCATCAGCAACCACACGGATTTCGATCCGTTGCGGCTGCATCCGCAGGTGGAGTTTCACTATGTGCGTGCCGGTGAAAAGCTGCCGCCAGCGGACCTGATCATTCTGCCGGGCAGCAAGAATACGCTGGCGGATCTGCACTGGTTGCGGGAACAGGGTTGGGCGGCGCAGATTCAACGTCATGTGCGTTTTGGTGGCAAGTTGCTGGGCATTTGTGGCGGCTTGCAGATGCTGGGGCAGCAATTGCTGGACCCGCACGGCATCGAAGGCACGCAGCGCAGTGCGGAAGGACTGGGCTGGCTGGAGATGACGACGGAGTTGCAGCCGCACAAGCAGTTGCATCGGCGCAGTGGCCGTTTGTTGTTGCTGCAGGAAAAGGGTGTCTCACAAGGCGCGGTGCAGTGTGAAGGCTATGAAATTCACGCTGGTATCAGCACCGGTCCCGCGCTGCAATCACCGCTGATCCGGTTTGACAATGGCGACACGGATGGCGCGCTGTCAGACTGCGGGCAGATTGCCGGTACCTACTTGCACGGTGTGCTGGATCATCCGGATGCGTTACAGGCGGTACTGGCGTGGAGCGGTCTTGCGCAGGCGGAAAAACTGGATTATCGCGCGCTGCGGGAACAGCAGATCGACCGGCTGGCCGATGCGACGGCGCAGCACCTGGATCTGGCGGCGATCAGGAAAATTCTGGCGGCGCAGTAACGCTTCTTTGTCGTGGATTGTTTTGCAACTGAAGGCTACGCAATCGAATCCGGTTGTGCGCCGGCGTCGCCGTTCGACAACTCCAAACAGGCCGCCACCGATTCCCGCACCGCCGCATAAGTGGCGCGGCCGATCCATTCTCCCATCCGCGTGTGCTTGCCGCAGTATTCCAGCGCATCCAGTTCGGAATTTCCGCTCAGCAGACAAATGGAATCCGTTCCAGTGCCCGTGGCCGGCGCACCCGACACCGGACTTTTCACGCGCAGATCATAGCAGACGGCAGTCTTCGCCTCGGTGGCCACCATCAGCGCTTCGATGCGGGCCGCCGGTGCAAAGGCAACGTTGCTGATCAGCACTATATTGATGGTGCCCGTCTGCGTGAGTTGCCGGTGGGAAAAATCCCCGTCGCAGGGATCGCCGCTACGGCGCGCGTTCTCGATGCCGGAAGTGACGATGCAGGCCAGCGTCATCTGTTCGTCCTGGATCAGCTGAAAACGCAGTGACTTCATCGATGCTGCCGTCATCATGCCGGCCAGCGGCGCCTCGATTCCCAGCCCGCGCGCATACCGTTGCAGGCTTTGCACCGGCGCTTCCAGTTCCGCGTGTGCGGTCTTCGCCACCTTTTGATTCAGCCAGCCGTGCACCACGGCACTGCCGCCGTTCCATACGCAGGAACCGGTTGCCTGCATGACGTTGTTCGCGCGAAACAGGCTGTAGTGCGGCGTGACAGTCAGCATACCCAGTGCGGGCCAGACCAGAGGGGGCGATAAAATTTCGGACATGCGTCACTCGATAAAAATACAGCCCAGCAGCAGGGTGACTTCAAGCATTTCAATCAGCGCACCGGCCGTGTCGCCCGTGGTGCCGCCAATTCGTTTCACCATCAGCGCGCGCAGGGTAATAAACATAATCAGCGCCAACCCCACTGCCACCAGCCAGAACAGACCGCTTAGCAGCACGCCTGCCACCACCGCAATCACCAGTCCCGGCAGCATTTTTTCCACCGCCAGCCGTTCGGCAAACGGGCTGCCCAAACCTTCTTCGCGCACGTAATGGGTGAACAGAAACAGGAACGGCATCATCGCCCGCGCCAGCATCGGTACCAGCAACAGGTAGAACATCTGCTGGTGCTGCTGCAGATACAACACCAGGGAAAATTTCAGCAGCAGCACCAGTACGATGGCAATCACGCCAGCGGGACCGGACTGCGGATCTTTCATGATGGCGAGGGATTTTTCGCGATCGCCGTGGCCACCCAGCCAGGCATCGGCGCTGTCAGCCAGGCCATCCAGATGCAGCGCGCCGGTCAGCAGTACCCACAGGGTCAGCAGCAGGGCCGCCACCGCCGCGTCCGCATCCCAGGGCAGCAGCCACAGCAGCAGCGTTTGCGCCGCCAGCAAAATCGCACCGATTGCCAGTCCCGCGACGCCATACCAGTAAATCGACGCCCGCACCTGCTCTGGCGTGCAGTCCTTCACGGGCACCGGAATGCGGGTGAGAAATTGCAGGGCGATGAGCAGTGATTTCATGGCGATCAGTGATCCGTAAAACCGTTGATGAAGGCGAGGGAGTATTCCGTGTGGCCGTCCTCATGGACGAAGGCGCGGATGCGGGTCATGGCCGCATAGGGAACCTCCACGCAGAATGTAGCGCGCGACGTGAAGCCGAAGCAAGCCGACAAGGATGCGCGGACAACGCCGCCATGTGCCACCACCAGCACGTGCTGGTCGCCATGAGTTGCGATGACGGTGCGCAGAGCCTGCTCGACCCGCGCGATGAAATCGCCAAAAGGCTCGCCGCCGTTTGGGGTGTGCAGTTCCGGTGCCTGCCACATGTTCTTCAGCAGCTCCGGGTATTTTTGCCAGGCCTCTGCCGGACGCATACCTTCGATCTCGCCGAAGCAGACCTCCCGCAGATCGGGCACGACACTCAGCGGCAGTTGCTGTTGCGCGGCAATTTCCCGGGCGAATTCATGACAGCGCAGCATCGGGGAGCTGACGACAGCGTCCCAGCGGGTGCCGGCCTGCAGTGCCTTGGCGCAGGTACCGCGCATTTGTTGCCAGCCCGTGGCGGACAGTGGATCGTCCAGCGAACCCCGGTATTTCACGCCACCTTCGGGTTCGCCGTGGCGGATCAGATCCAGAATGATCTTGCGCGCGGGCTTGTTGCTGCCTTGCATGTTTACAGATCTCCGTCGTGCGTGTTGCTTTTGCCTGATACGGCGGCTTCGGCAAATGTCGCCATTTCATTGTGCAATGCACAGGCCGCACGCAACAGGGGCACCACCACCGCCGCGCCGCTGCCTTCGCCCAGTCGCAGGTTCAGGTCCACCAGCGGTGCCGCGTGCAGGTGCGCCATCACCTTGCGGTGGCCCTGTTCTGCCGAGCAGTGACTGAAAAACAGATGGGGGCGAATCGATGGATTCAGTTTCAGTGCGCACAGGGCCGCCGCGCTGCAGATGAAGCCGTCCACCAGCACTGCCATGCCAGCTTGTGCTGCGGCAATATAAGCGCCGGTGAGCGCTGCGATTTCAAACCCGCCCAGTGCGCGGGAAACCTCAGCGGGATCGTGCAGGATGTGCTTGTGCTTTTCCAGCGCCCGTTCGATCACTTTGATCTTGTGCACCACGCCGGCGGAATCCAGCCCGGTGCCGGCGCCGGTGATATCGTCCGGCGTCAGGCCGGTGAGGGCGCACAGCAGCGCGGTGGCGGTGGTGGTGTTGCCGATGCCCATCTCGCCGCCGATAAACAGATGCGCCTGATGCTGCTCCGCCCGTTGCACAGCGCGACGGCCGATGGCCAGCGCCTGTTGCCACTGGGCGTCGGTCATGGCATCGCCTTCACAAAAATTCTGCGTCTGCGGCGCCACCGGTTCGTGAATTACCCGGGGCAGCTCCGCCGGATTCGCCAGCGTGCCGGTGTTGATCACTTCCAGTGTTGCTCCCAGCTGCCGCGCCAGCACGCTGATCGCTGCACCACCGTTGACGAAATTGCGCTGCATTTCCACGGTGACGATTTGCGGGAACGCCGACACGCCTTCTGCCACCACGCCGTGATCGCCGGCGAAAATGCTGATCTGCACCGGATCGACCCGGGGCCGGTCCGTGTGCTGTAACGCCGCCAGGTGAATGGCCACTTCCTCCAGCCGGCCCAGGGAGCCGGGCGGTTTGGTCAGCTGGTTTTGCCGCTCGCGGGCGTTCTGTTCGGCGGTGTGGTCGAGGGGGCGGGCAGGTTGCTGCCACCAGTCGGTTCTGTTGTCGGTCATGGCGTTCAATCCGTGTCTTTCAGTCGGCTTTTTTCAGTCGCTTTGTTTGAGAACCAGGGGCAGGCCCGCCACCATCAGCGTGACCCGGCGCGCGCGCGCGGCGATGGACTGGTGCAGCCAGCCGGCTTCATCAACAAAGCGGCGGCTCAGTTCCCCCAGTGGCACCACGCCCAGCCCGGTCTCGTTGCTCACCAGAATCACGTTGGGCTGGCTCTGGTGCAGGTGGTCGAGCAGATCGGTGGTCTGGCGCAGGAACAGTTCGTGGTCGTCGCGACAGAGCAGGTTGCTCAGCCACAGGGTCAGGCAATCCACCAGGATCAGGTGATCGGGCGACTGGTGCGCGCGCAGGGCCTGGGCCAGATGCAGTGGCTCTTCCACCGTCTGCCAGTGGGACGGGCGCCGGCCGCGATGATGGGCGATGCGGTTCTGCATTTCACCGTCGCGGGCCTCGGCGGTGGCGATGTACACGATGCGTTTGCCGCTGGCCCTGGCCCGCTGTTCCGCAATGACACTCTTGCCGGAGCGGGCGCCCCCCAGGATGAAATCGATGCCGGTAATGAAATCGTTCATGGCTGGGAAAAGCGCTGCCGGTTCCACAGCACTTCACTGCCGTTGTCGGCGCGGGCCAGCACGCGGGCGGCCACGAACAGCAGGTCTGACAGCCGGTTCAGGTATTTCAGGCCCCAGTCGTTGATGGCTTCCTGCTTGGCCAGCGACAACACCCGGCGCTCGGCGCGACGGCAGATGGTGCGGGCCAGGTGGCAGGTACTGGCGGCGCGGTTGCCGCCGGGCAGGATGAATTCCTTCAGTGGCGGCAGATGTTCGTTCATGGCGTCGATCTGCTGTTCAAGCCGGTCGATGAAGGTGGCATTCAGCACGATGTGACCGGGAATGCAGAGTTCGCCCCCCAGATCGAACAGGTCGTGCTGGATTTCCAGCAGCCAGCCTCTCAGGTCCGCCGGCACGCTGGTTTCCGCCAGTACCATGCCAATGGCCGAGTTGAGTTCGTCGGTGGTGCCATAGGCTTCCACCCGCAGGCAGTCCTTGTCCACCCGGGAGCCGTCACCGAGTCCGGTGGTACCCTGGTCGCCGGTGCGGGTATAGATCTTGGAAAGGCGGTGGCCCATGGGATGGCTCCATATCAGGTTCGGATTTCAGGCCAAGTGGGCCGGTTGAGGCGCCCGGTGACCGGTATGTTCGTGACAGTCTGATCTTGATCAAAAAATGGCCTTTTCGACCCACTCTTTTGTATCAAAAGTCACAGAATGGAGCGGCAATCTACGACTAAGCTTTGTGAGGGTCAAGCTGACGTGATCGCAGTTCGACACCTACGTTGAAGCATTCTGCCCCGGAGAAACCGACCATGAGCAATGTCCTGATCAATACTGAATTGCTGCGGGAATTGTTGAACGCCGCGTCACGTACCGCATTGACCCACCGGGGCAGCGAGCATGAATCCTATGTGCTGGGTCAGCTGGAGGCGACTGCCAATTTCGCCTATGTACTGGCCGCCGGGTCTGGCGATGCGGAATTAGAGCTGCTGTGCCAGCAACTGGCCCTGGATGCGCTGAATCGCTATTCCGAGCTGGAGTACAAGGCGCTCACTACCGCCACTGAACCCCGTCGCCACTTGTCATCTATTTGAAATATCTTTTTCCGCGAGATTGTCCCGATTGCCCGGGCGACCTCGGCCCCTAGCGGGAACCGGCAGGCGCCAGTTGCCGGATGGCGTCCAGAATTGCGGCGTTCTCCGGCGTGGCGATACCCAGGCGGAGCCCCTCCGCCACCAGATACCCGGTAATGAATTCGATTTCGGTGGGCTGGCCCCGCCGGTAATCCTGCAGCATGGATGAATGATTGGCGCCGGTTTTCTCCGCCACCGCGCGCACCAGCGGCAGCAGCGGCTCCACCGTGACGCCTCCCAGAGCAGCCCCCATCACCCGTTCCACCTCAAGGCACACCGCTTCCATCTGCCGCAGCGCCGCCGGCTTCTGCAGCAGCTCGCCGTTGCGGCAGTCGTACAGGACCGTGAGGGGATTGATTGCGCAGTTCACCGCCAGCTTGCGCCATAGCCGTTGCAGGATCTGTGGATCGTGGCCGGGGTGGAGCAATGTACTTTTCAGCGCATCAACCAGGTGCACCGCGTCATTGCTCCAGGCCGGGTTCAGGCTGCCGATCCAGGTCTCGCCGCGTCCGGCGTGGATGATGTGGCGATCCGCCGCCCGCCAGGAACCTTCGGTGGTGGTGCCCACCAGCCAGCGGGTGGCGGGGAACAGGGCTTTGGCGCAGTCCCAAGTGCCCATGCCGTTTTGCAGGAACAGGATCAGGCTGCCGGCGTCGATGCGGTGGCGGATGGATTCCAGTGCGGCAGCGGTCTGGTGCGCTTTCACGGTCACCAGCAGACGCTGGATGGGCGTGTCCTGGTGATCCACGTGGAAGGCGCGGGTGGCGCTGGTGTGTGCGGGGCTGGTCTGGTCGTCCAGGGTGATCAGACGGGCGCTTTCGCCGGGATGGCGGGTGAGCAGGCGAACGCTGCAACCGGCTTCCGCCAGGTGCCAGGCAAACAGGGAACCGATGGCTCCCGGGCCCAGAATGTGCCAGTCGGCGTGCGGCATGGGAATTCCGGTGGTGGGTTACGGGGCCGGCTGGCAACGTCGGCGCGCCTCGCTTGGTCCAGATGGGTGTTTCAGGCGGGTGGTGCGGCCGGTGTGTCGCCTTCTGGCTTTTTCACGCTGCGCCACTTTATCACCATCAACCGGCCGATGGTACGCGCCTGCTCGATCTGCTGTTTGGTGATGCCAAGCATTTTGTCCGGTGCGGGAAAGCCGGTTTCCGTATCCGCCGCCGACATGCACATGGCAGCTTTCAGCTGCACAAAACCTTTCGAGGTTTTCAGCGCCTTCACGTTCAGTGCATCGTAGACGCGGCGGTAGGTCACTGCGTTGGCCTGGCCGATATCCGGCTGGTGGGTGATGACGGCGAATTCCTCGTTCGACAGCCGCGCCACCACATCCAGCGGCCGCACCAACTGGCGCAGACGGCGGGAAATGCCCACCATGATTTCGCGCAGAATAATCTTGCCGTGCTGCTGCATCAGGGTGTTGTAGTTGTCGATGTTGATGATCATCAGGCAGGCGGCGCCGCCCCGGGACTGGGCGTGCTGGATGGTAGCCTGCAGGCGCTCCAGCGCGAACTGCTGGTTGCCGAGTCCGGTGAGCGGGTCCACCAGCGAATTCTTTTTCAGGCGCTGGTTCGATTCCACCAGCAGCTGGTTTTCCTTCAGCAGGCGGTTCTGCAATCCGGCCAGACGATCGGCGGCATAAATGCGTGGCAGCAGCTGCTGGTTCATGGCGGACTTGTTGATGAAGTCGTCCACGCCCTGATCGAATGCCTGCATCAACGCCTGATCACCTTCTCTTGCGGTGAGCAGCATGATGTAGGTGAAGTGATTGGTGGCTTCGTCCAGCTGGCGCACGCGGCTGGCCAGCTCCAGGCCGTCCATTTCCGGCATCAGCCAGTCGGCGATCAGCACATTGACGGGGCGGCTTTCCAGCATCAGCAGGGCCTGTTGGGCGCTGCTGGCGGTGCGGACATCGGTGTAGCCGGCGGATTTCAGGGTTCGTCCAATCACGGCGCCGGAAAACTTCGCGTCATCCACGATCATGATGGGCAAATCGGCATTGGGCATAGGGGGATTCTTGTTGTGGGCCTGATTATTGTTTTTAAGTGTGGCCGAGCGCTGCGGCTCTGTCTAATTGCGCCCTGATTATCGCTGATCAGGGGGCGATTCGTCTGTATCCGTGTCGCAGTTTTCGCTGGCGACCGTTCTGATCCGGGGCCGCAGCCAGAAAAACAGTGCCAGCGCCGGAATGGCGGCCAGGGTGGAGAACACGAAAAAGCCGGTGTAGCCCATGCCGGTCACCATGAAACCCGACATCCCGCCGATCAGTTTGCCCGGCAGTGTCACCAGCGAACTGAACAGGGCGTACTGGGTGGCGGTATAACGCTGGCTCACCAGCGCCGACAGCCAGGCCACTGCGGCCGAGCCCAGAAATCCGCCGGCGAGGTTCTCACCGCCGATCACCAGGGTGAAGATGACGAGGTCGCCCGGGAACAGCGACAGCAGCAGGTATAGCAGGTTGCTGACGCTGCCGATCAGGATGCCGGCCAGCAGTGAGCGCTCGATGCCGATCTTCACCACGCAAACGCCGCCCAGAAACGCGCCGGCAATACCGATCCAGACGCCGAAAATCTTGCTCACTGCGCCGATTTCCGTTTTGGTGAAACCGCTGTCCAGATAGAACGGCATGGCCATCACGCCCAGCATCTGGTCGGAAATCTTGAACAGGCTGATGAACAGCAGCAGGGCGATGCCCAGGCCGCCGGCGTAGCGCTGGAAGAAATTGCGGAACGGGCCGATGACGCCGTCTTCCACCGCCTGGGCGAAGGATTCGGCGCGTCGCTTCGGGTGTTGCGGTTCCCGCGCCAGCAACGTCACCAGCATCACACCCAGCAACAGGACGGCCATCAGCAGATAGACCTGGGTCCAGGCGATCTGGTCCGCCAGAATCAGTGCCAGCGCGCCGGAGGCCAGCAGGGCCAGCCGGTAACCCAGCGTGTAGGTGGCGGCCAGCGCGCCCTGGGTTTCCAGCGGCGCGATTTCGATGCGGTAGGCGTCCACCACCACATCCTGGGTGGCGCCGGCGAAAGCAGCGCAGAAGACCAGTGCGATAAACGGGGCAAAGGCGGTGGGTGTGAGCAGCGCCATGCCCAGCAGGCTGGCCAGCAACATCAGTTGTGCCAGCAGCAGCCAGCTGCGGCGCTGGCCCAGGTTTCCCAGCAGTGGCAGTCGCACCCGGTCCACTGCCGGCGCCCACAGAAATTTGAATGAATAGGTGAGGGTGGCGTAGCTGATCAGGCCGATGCTTTCCAGCGAGATGCCGCTTTCTTTCAGCCAGGTGGACAGCGTGCCGCCCACCAGCAGAAATGGCAGGCCGGAGGTGAAGCCGAAAAAAAACATCGTCAGTGCGGCGGGCTGGGCGAAGGCGGTGCGCAGGGTGATGGTGGCCGGTTTGGTCATCAGGGATTCCACAGATAGTGGCGCAGATTATATTTGCCGCCACTGAGAATAACACCTTCTGATTCCAGTCGTTGCTGCTGTTTGAGAAAGGCGTCGCTGCCTTCGGGAAACGATATGCGGCCCTGGCTGTTGATGACGCGATGCCAGGGAATTTTGCTGCAGGGTGGCAGGTTTTTCAGGGTGCGTCCAACCAGGCGGGCGTAGCGGGGCAGGCCGGCCAGCTCGGCGATTTTGCCGTAGGTGCAGAGTTTGCCTTTGGGGATGGAGGCGATGGTCTGGAGGATTTTTTGCTGGAGTTCGGGGGTGGTCATGGTGGCGCTTCCGTTCGAGTGCGGGTGCGGTCGTCGGTGTAAACGTTCCGGAGAGCGGAACTGTTGGCGGTCTGGCACGGGAATTACAGACACGCCACAAGTACGTCCCTGTAGGCTCGACAGCGGTCATCCATGGCCGCAGACGGTCTGTAATTCCCGTGCCAGACCGCCAACAGCTCCGAAGCAGTTTCGCAGCAGCTTCCATTTTACAAGCTTCGGCTGCGGTGCTGCTTAAAATATTGGTCTGGAATTGTGTGAAGGAGGCGTAGCTGAAGGATTTTTTCGGGGTGGATTGGGAAGGCGAAGCTCGAAGGTAGTGAGGAAGCGGGCGGAGTTGCGTTGCCAGACCGTCAGCGGCCAGGGGTGAGCAGCGAAAAGAAAAAGCATGCTTTTTCCTCTGCGAACGCCCCTCGTGTACTAACGAGGGGCTGGACCCGAAGGGGCCGCTGAGGAGCCTACAGGGATGTACTTGTGGCGTGTCTGGCAACGCAACTCCGCCCGCTTCCTCACGGGACGGAGCACGTAGTAAAACTTACCGCAAGCCCCCATCCACTTCCACCACACGCCCAGTGAAGTAGTCGTTTTCAAAAATGAATATCGCTGCTTTTGCAATGTTGTCCGGCTCGCCCAGACGTTTCAGCGGCACCGCACTTACCAGACGATCCCGCGCATCCGGTTTCATCGCCGCGATCATGTCGGTATTGATGGTGCCGGGTGCAATCGCACCGGTGCGGATATTGAAGCGGGACAATTCCTTCGCCCAGGCTTCTGTCATCGCCACCACACCGGCTTTCGCAGCGGAGTAGTTGGTCTGGCCGAAGCTGCCATGACGGGCCAGGCTGGAAATGTTCACGATTACGCCTTCTTCCACGCCGCACTGCAGCATTTTCGCCGCCGCTTCACGGCCGCACAGGAACACGCCGGTCAGGTTCACGTCGATCACCGCCTGCCACTGTTGCAGGCTCATCTTGCCCTGCAGCTCGCCGTCCTTGAACTTCAGCAGCAGACCATCACGGGTGATGCCTGCATTGTTCACCAGACCGTGCAGCGCACCGAAATCCGCCACCACGTCACCGAACAGCTTTTCCACTTCCTCTTCCCTGGCCACGTTCACCTTGTAGCCCTTCGCCTTCACGCCCTTCTCTTCACACAGGGCCACGGTCTGGCGGATATCGTCTTCATTCAGATCCACCACGCCCACGTTGGCACCCTTGGCGGCAAACGCCAGTGCCATGCCACGACCCAGACCCCGGCCCGCGCCGGTGATGACGACCACTTTATTTTTCAGATCCATAACTGCTGCCCTCTGATACAGGAAAGATTGGAATGGGGACGGGTTGACTCAACTGAGTGACTTACCCGATAGACTAAAGAGTCGCGATTATTCCCGTTTTGCCCACTGAACGCCAGCGGCGCGGCGGACAGCTCAGAACACCGAACCGGCAAACAGGCGGAACACGTGGCCGAACGCATTCTGCTGGTAGCCGATGCCGATCCGGTCGACGTCCATCATCATAATCGTGTAGGGCTCCGGCGCCCACAGGGTGGACCCGAGTTCGAACACCATCTCGTCGCTGGTGCCGTCCTGCCAGTGTTCTATATAGTCGATGCCGTTGTGGCTCCAGTAGGTCAGGGCATAGAAGGTGGGCCGTACGTTGCGATCCCACAGGGTGAAGCCGTTGCCCAGGCTGTAATCGAAGCCCGTCAGCAACTGCACATAGGTGTCCTGCTGATCGCTCTCGAACGTGCGGGAACCGGCGTAAACCAGCTTGTTGACCCAGATATTCTTGCTGGTCATGCCATCGAAATGGTATTCCGTGCGCACGCCTACCGAGTAGACCTGCGCCTCCTCGTCTGTGGACATGTTGCGGGCGTAGCCGTAGTCCAGGTGCGGAATCAGGTCGAGCCTGTCGTTCAGGGCAAACGATTTCTCGATGCCGGGAATCACCGTGAGGGTGCCCATTTCCTCCGGCACATCCAGATCCAGTATCTCTTCAGCGCCGTAATTGAAAAAGCCGGCGGAGAACGTGAGCCGGAAGCGCACGTCGGGGTGATTGGGAATGTCCCAGGTGGTGGGGATGTTGAGCACGAACAGCGACTGGTCCGACGCCGAATACAAACCGCTGCCCATGTAGGCGGCAAAGGCGTAATTGGCGGGTTCCTGTTCCTGCAGCCGGGTTGTCGCGGGTTCGGCTGCCTGCAGCGGCAGCGCTAGCATGGCCAGCAGGGTGCCGGTGGCGGGAATCGACATTGCCAGCCTGCGCCTTTTTTTGCGATGTTCTGAACGGGCACTGGCGATCACGCCTGGTTTCCTGCGTTGGAGTTACTGATGTGCATGCGAATTGCTAAGATGGCGGCTGATTTTGGTGAGGGCCCATTCTATGGATAAACAGGCGATGGATAAACAGGTTGGCGGTGAACTGGAATCCGCCGCGGCGCAGATACTGCAGGCCCACTTCTCCGGCGTACTTTCCACGCACTCTGTGGAATTTCCTGGTTATCCCTTCGGCTCGGTGGTGCCATTCTGCCTGGATGAAAGCGGGCAGCCACTGATCCTGATCAGCGCCCTGGCCCAGCACACGCGCAATATCGTCGCCAATGCGAAAGTGGCGCTCACCCTGCTGGAATCCGGTGAGGGCGACGTACAGCAGGATGCCCGCCTGACGCTGCTGGCGGATGTGGAAGCGGTGGCCGACAGCGCCATTGCGGCCTGCGCCACCCGCTATTACCGCCATTTCCCCGAGGCCAGCGGTTACCACGACCAGCTGGATTTCCGCTTCTACCGGCTGCAGGTGCAGCAACTGCGCTACATCGGCGGCTTCGGCAAGATCCGCTGGCTGTCGCCCGCGTCCGTGCTGCGGCTCAATCCGTTCACACCGGAACGGGAGGCGGACATGGTGGGTCACATGAATGAGGACCATGCCAGCGCCATCCTGCATTACTGCGGTCTGGCCGGCATTCCCCACCAGGACAAAGCGGTGGCCATGGCGGGCATTCAGGCCAACGGCATGGTGCTGCGGGTGGGCGCGCGGCTGCATTTCATCGCGTTCGGGCGCAATGTGGAAACGCCGGATGAAGCCCGGGCGGTGCTGGTGGAATGGGCGCGACGCCCGCTGCCTGCTGCGAATAGCCTGTCGCCGGCGTCGGACCGCAATTAAAGGAGATCCCGTGTGCGTGTGATTCTGTTCCTGTTCGTATTCGTGATGCTGGAATCCATGGTGGCGGCGCGGGTCGCCCAGCTTGCCGGTTGGGGCACCACGCTGTTGCTGCTGTTGTCCACGTCCCTGCTGGGTTCTTATCTGGTGCAGCGGCAGGGGCTGTCCACCTGGGCCCGCCTGAACCAGCGCATGCTGGCGGGCGAGACGCCGGGCGCCGAACTGGTGGAGGGTCTGTTGCTGCTGACGGGCGGGTTCTTGTTGATCATCCCTGGCTTCATCACCGATGCCCTGGGCCTTTTCCTGCTGCTGCCTCCGTTCCGGCGTGCGCTGGCGGGTCTGCTGGTGCGGCGCGGCCTGTTGCAGGCATTTGCGCGTGGCGGGCAGTCTGGCACCTGGGTTTATTCCAGCAGTTACCGGCGTTCCACCGGTGCCGATGCCGGGCCTGAACCGGGCCGCCCCCGGGTGCAGGAAGACCGCAATGGTCATCTGGTGATCGATGGCGAGGCGGAGCGCAAGGACGACTGACACCAAAATTTCACCCTTCCCACCCTTGAAATACTCCCTGCGGGCCCCATCTAGCGGGCATCCTGTCGTAAAGGCCCTCCTGGGAGCATCAATCCAAGAGAAGTCTTGACGGATTCAACCATGTCACTATGATTGGCACTCCAAAGGCGAGAGTGCTAATTAAGGTGCATCGCCTATCGGCCCTGGCAGGCCAGTGCTTGCATCACCGCAGGCCGGTGCCGCCGACCCAAGCCAAGAACAATGAGCTAAATGGAGATTAAAGACCCATGAAAATCCGTCCGTTGCATGATCGCGTCGTGGTTCGCCGCGTAGAAGAGGAAACCAAAACTGCTGGCGGTATCGTTCTGCCTGGTTCCGCTGCTGAAAAACCGTCTCAGGGTGAAGTGGTTGCTGTAGGTCCCGGTCGCCTGACCGAGCACGGCGAAGTGCGTCCTCTGGATGTGAAAGCCGGTGACAAGGTGATCTTCGGCCAGTACGCAGGCAGCACCGTCAAAATCGACGGCAAGGAACTGCTGATCATGGCTGAAAGCGAAATCTTCGGTGTGCTGGAAAGCTAAGCGCTTCCGCAATCTGCACCCGATCCATTACTGAAACAGAATTCAAAGGAATAGCGAACATGGCAGCAAAAGAAGTCAAATTCGGCGACGCCGCGCGCGTCAAGATGGTCAAGGGCATCAACATCCTGGCCGACGCAGTCAAAGTCACTCTGGGCCCCAAAGGCCGTAACGTCATTCTGGAAAAATCTTTCGGCGCACCCACCATCACCAAGGATGGCGTGTCCGTAGCGAAAGAAATCGAACTGAAAGACAAGTTCGAAAACATGGGCGCGCAGATGGTGAAGGAAGTTGCTTCCCAGGCCAACGACGCGGCCGGTGACGGCACCACCACTGCCACCGTTCTGGCGCAAGCGATCGTGACCGAAGGTCTGCGCGCTGTTGCCGCTGGCATGAACCCGATGGACCTGAAGCGCGGCATCGACAAGGCTGCTGCTGCTGTGGTCGGTCAGCTGCAATCCCTGTCCACTCCCTGCGCTGATTCCAAGTCCATCGCCCAGGTAGGCACCATCTCTGCCAACAGCGACACCTCCGTGGGCAACATCATTGCCGAAGCCATGGAAAAAGTCGGCAAAGAAGGCGTTATCACGGTTGAGGAAGGCAGCGGCCTGGAAAACGAGCTGGAAGTTGTGGAAGGCATGCAGTTCGACCGCGGCTACCTGTCCCCGTACTTCATCAACAATCAGGAAAAAATGTGCGTTGACCTGGACAACCCGTACATCCTGCTGGTTGACAAGAAAATCTCCAACATCCGCGACATGCTGCCGATCCTGGAAGCCGTTGCCAAATCCGGCAAGGCCCTGCTGATCATCGCAGAAGACGTGGAAGGCGAAGCGCTGGCGACCCTGGTCGTGAACAACATGCGCGGCATCGTGAAAGTAGCGGCAGTAAAAGCACCTGGCTTCGGCGACCGCCGCAAGGCCATGCTGCAGGACATCGCGATCCTGACCGGCGGCACCGTGATCTCGGAAGAAGTAGGTCTGTCCCTGGACGGCGCTACCCTGAACGATCTGGGCACAGCCAAGAAAATCACCATCACCAAGGAAAATTCCACCGTCATTGACGGCGCTGGCAACGAAGGCGAAATTCAAGCCCGCGTTAAGCAGATCCGTCAGCAGATCGAGGAAGCGACTTCCGACTACGACAAAGAGAAACTGCAAGAGCGCGTGGCCAAGCTGGCTGGCGGTGTTGCCGTGATCAAGGTCGGCGCTGGTTCCGAAGTGGAAATGAAAGAGAAGAAAGCCCGCGTTGAAGACGCTCTGCACGCAACCCGCGCAGCTGTGGAAGAAGGCGTGGTTGCTGGTGGTGGTGTGGCTCTGCTGCGTGCCCTGGCCAACGTTGGCAGCCTGAAAGGCGACAACGAAGACCAGACTGCCGGTATCCAGCTGGCGCTGCGTGCCATGGAATCCCCGATCCGCCAGATCGCAACCAACGCCGGCGCTGAAGCGTCTGTGGTGGTGGACAAGGTCAAGGCCGGCAAGGGCAACTACGGCTACAACGCTGCTACCGGTGAGTACGGCGACATGATCGAGATGGGTATCCTGGACCCGGCCAAAGTAACCCGCGCTGCTCTGCAGGCGGCTGCTTCCATTGCCGGTCTGATGATCACCACCGAAGCCATGGTTGCTGAAATCCCCGAAGACAAGCCTGCTGGCGGCCATGATATGGGCGGCATGGGTGGAATGGGCGGCATGGGCGGCATGATGTAATCCGCTGCACCTGCAAGCTTCGAAAAGGCCCCTTGATTGGGGCCTTTTTCGTTTGTGGGCCAGTACTTTTCCATCAGGCCCTGTGCGACTTGACCTTGCGTCTTGCGCGATGATACAAAACAACAAATATGCCTCGAGTTCATGCAGGGTGGCGGCCATGGCCGCTAGCGTTACCACTACAAAAACAATTAACTGAGGGAACCACCATGCGTCACAGCCAGCGGCAACGTCCGTTTGCGGCGGGTATTTGCGGATTTCTGCTGACTGCACTGCTGGTATTGCTGTCCGGGTGCGCCACTTTTTCCAGCTCGCCCCCCATTTCCGCGGTGCCGGCCCAATACGATGTCGCCCCAAACGCCAGCGCCATTACGCTGCAAACCCACAATCATCTGACGCTGTTCGGCCAGTGGTGGCAGCCGAGGGACGGCACGGCGCCCAAAGCCGTGATATTGCTGGTTCATGGCACCTACGTGCATTCCGGCTTTTATGCCGACTGGGCTGAACACCTCACCGAACATGGCTATGCGGTGCTCGGCTTTGACATGCGCGGTTGGGGCCAGTCGCAAGGACAGGGCCGGCGCGGATTCGTGCAAAACTTCGATGAATACCTGGAAGACCTGCGGCTGGCATGGCGACAGGTTCGCGAGCGCTATCCCGCCACGCCGGTTTTCCTGCAGGGTGAATCGCTGGGCGGGCTGGTGAGCGTGCTGTCGCAGGAGCGCGGATTTCTGCCGGTGGACGGCATGATTCTGAATGCTCCGGCCATTCGCCCGGCCCTGGAGGTAGGATCTCTGCGTTCCCCCAACTGGCTGGCCAGTGCCACGCTGTGGACCCTGTCCTTGCCGGGTGAAGTGTCGCCCAACATGCCGGTGCTGGTGCCCGGTTCCGTCAGCGAAATGTTTGCCGGCATGGCCGTGGACAGCGATGCCCTGGTGGATGCCTTCAAGAACGACCGACATGTGGTGCATACCGCATTGCCGCTGGGTTTTATTACTGCGCTGGAGGAAGGCTGCACGCAGGCACAGGACAACATGAGAAATGTCACGGTGCCCTTGCTGATCCTGCAAGGTACCGAGGATATGCTGGTGCCGCTGTCATCCAGTGAATTCGTCATGGAAAACGTGGGCAGCCAGGATAAAACCCTGAAAATTTATTCGGGCATGTCGCATGCCACGTTGCACGACACCGGACATGAAAAAGTCTGGCAGGATATTGTGACCTGGGTTGACGCGCGGATTGCCAAATAACAAGTAGAGCTGCAAGTATATTCATATCGATGGTCGGAACCCCCTGAACAGGGGGCACCGTTCGCGGGCTGCTGTCGTGCGCCGGCATTCCCTACGCTCCTGATTCAGCACATGTCGTGCTGCACACGATCAGGAGATTCCCATGAAAACCCGCAATCCCTTTTTAATCAATGCCGCCCGCGTGCTGACCCTGGTGGCGGTGGCATCGGCTTCGGCCAGTGCGTTCAGCAGCGTTTCCATTCAACAGACGGGCCTGAGCCGGCCGGCGACGCTGTCTGATATCAACACCCTGCAAACCCAGGGCCTGAACGATCTGTATCTGTCGGATTTCGAGATGAGCGAGACGGTGTTCAATGGCACCGTCGGTGAACTGCACGAAGTTTTCAATCAGCCGCAGTACGTGGAAGTGCGCGTCAATGACAACGGTTCGGCGCTGACCGAAGATGTGCTGCCGCAGGTAGTGTCGGAACTGGGGTATGAGGATTTTTCCCTGGCGGACATGATGCTGGAGTCCGGCACGCTGCCATCGGGCATCACCACGCTGCTGGCCTGCCACAATTCCGGCTCGGTGTGGGAGCTGAACATGAACGACATCGAGGTGGAACTGCCGTTGGACAGAGACAGCGTGCAGGCGATCTTTCGCGACGATGGACGCCTCAACACCGATCTGCAGATCGACCGGCTTGGCCTGGAATTCGAAATGCAGTTTTACTATCCGCGCATATCCAGCTGGTACTGTGATCTGTTCGGCACCACCTACAACTTCCGCGTCAATGTGAACGTTGACGGCGCCAGCGGCGAGTTCGACGTGCAGACCGATGCCGTCAGCCAGCACACCTACGTCACCGACATCAAAAAATTCGCACTGGACGTGGACTCGGTGTCGTTTGATTCGTCGTTTCTTACCAGTCTCACCAATATTGGCATCGGCATCTCCAACCTGTTCGGCAGCGGCTGCTCCACCCTGACCCAGTGCGTCAACAATGCGCTGGACGATCAGCTGTCCAGCAATACGGTGATCCAGAACAAGTTGAAGGATGCGATCAATGACGCGCTGGATCGCTCGCTGGCGATCGAGGGCGGTTTCAACATTGGCACGGCGGCGGTGGATTACAGTGTGGGGCTGGAGGATCTGGTGAGCAGCAATACGCTGGATCGTCTGACCAGTGTGTGGGATGTGGCGTTCGACAGTGACCAGACTGATGATCCCTGTGCCGACGCGCTGCACATGACCAGCTTTTTCCCCGGTAATGGCATCACCACCGGCAATGATCTGGAAATCGTTCTGCCGTTCAAGAAGATCACGGATCTGCTCTATGTGATCGGCAAGAAAGGCGCGCTTTGTGCCAGTGCCGGCGTGCCGGGAACCAACTATGGTATCGCCAATCTGTCGGTGAGCCCGGCGGGACATTTCGACATTCTCTCGGTGGATGACAACGTGCTGGAGCTGGTGGTGCCGATGCAGGCGGAGGTCAATGTGCTGAGTGCCACGGGTGAGCTTGACGCGGATCTGGTGCTGACCACTGAGCTGACGCCGGCCTGTGGTGCGGGCCTGAGCCTGAAGGTGATCGACGTGGCGTTCGAAGATGTGGCGGGCAGTCTGGAGTGGACAGTGCAGGGCCATACGATGGAAGTGGATGCCACCGATTTTGCCACCGGCATCGCCAATGATCTGGCGGCGGATATCGAAGCGGCGCTGGATGATAAAATCGATGTGCTGCCAGAAAGTTTCGGCCTGCAGGATGTCGCCCGCTATGTAGCCACTGGCGATATCGCATCGAACAATTCGGCCATTGCGGTAGGCGTGAATGTCGTGAATTACGATCCGAACTGCAATTGATCAGGTGACGATGGCAAAGAGGTACAAAAAAAGTCCGGCCTGTAACGCCGGACTTTTTTATTTTCAGGCAGAGTTTCCAACCGGCGTTCAGCCCCGCACCAACCCCATCCGTGACGCTTCCAGCGTTGCCTCCGCCCGGCACGACACATTCAGTTTGCGATAGATGTTTTTCGCATAGCCTGCTGCCGTGTGATCGGAAATCTTCAGCAGCTGTGCCAGCTCCTTGATACTGTAGCCCTTCGCCAGCAGTGTCAGGGTTTCCTGTTCGCGCGGTGACAGCAGCGGATTTTTCTGCAGTGGCGCGGGATTGAAGTAGGCCAGCATGCGGCGCGCAATGCCCGGTGACAATGGCGGTTCGCCGGTGTGGATGCCGCGCAGTTTCGCCGCCAGTTCTTCGCGCGGCTGCTCCTTCAGCAGATAGCCCTGGGCGCCGGCGCGCAACGCATCGAACAGGTGCTGGTCGTCGTCGAAAATCGTGGTCATCACCACCAGAATATCGCGCTGAAGGGATTTGACGGTGGGAATCAGGTCGACGCCGCTGCCGTCCGGAAGATGAATATCCAGCAGCGCGAGCTGGAAGGTTTGCGTTTGCAGTCGCTGACGCGCGTCGGCGATGCAGGCGGCGTGATGTACCTGCGCGTCGGGGAAGGCGTCACAGGCGATGCCTTGCAGCCAGTGTGCGGTGGCAGCGTGATCTTCAAGCAGCAAGATGTTCAGCATGGGGATGTTTCCGGGTGACAGTGGCGGGCGTTATGACAAATTCATGCAGGGGAATCCGCGCGCTGAATACACAAACCTGAACACCGTTTTCGCGACGCAGTTGCCAGCGCACCTGGCCGTTCAGTTCCCGCGCCCGCTGTCGCAGATTGTGCAGTCCCTTACCGGGTCGCCACAGGTGCAGCGGCTGATGGGCGCCGTCGTCGCGCACTTCCAGCAACAGATGATGGCGGTCGACCCGTATTTCCACGCGGATCTGCTGCGGCCGCGCATGACGCAGCGCGTTGCTCACCGCTTCCCGCAACATGCGTTGTAGTTGCAGCGCCTGGGCGGGATTCACGGCGATATCGTTGCTGTCATCCGCCTGCAGCCATGTCGCATTAACGCCCGCTGCGCGACAGCGGCGCAGGCAATCCTCCTGCCACACCCGGCCCAGCTCCCGCAGGGTGCGTGTTTGCCCTGGCTGCAGGCTGTAAATGATCGCGCGCAGGTTGCCCAGGGTTTCCCGCACCAGATGCCGGCGCGGTTCGTCTTCGGCCTGGTGCAGCAGGGTGAGCAGGTCGGCGGCCACATCGTCATGCAGGTCGCGCATGATGCGTTCGCGTTCCTGCTGCAAAAGCTGGTCGGGTTCGCTGGCGTCGGCGGACTTCATCAGCTCCAGTGCCAGCGCCGCGTCCTGCGGCGAGAACAGGCCGAAGCCACGGGATTTGCCGGTCAGAATGGCCCACTGATTGCCGGCGACCGGCATCGCCAGCACCAGCCCCTGCTGGGTTTCCAGCGCGGCGGGCGGCTGGGTGCAGCATTGCAGGTGCAGTGGATTGAACTGGGCCAGCACGGCCCGCAGACCGGGGTGTGACACTGTTGTCGCAGGGCGGAACAGAGCCAGCACCCGGTGCCAGCACCATTGCCGCAGCGGCAGGTACAGCCAGCTGAGGGCGAAGGCCAGCAGGCCCAGTTCCAGGCCGGCCTGATGAAAGGTCAGCAGCGCCGATACGTCTGCCAGTACCAGTACCAGCAGCGCGCCGCTGACGATCCAGCTGCGCAGCCACCAGCGGTGGATACCGAACAGCTCGCTGCGCTGGGCTCCCAGTACAAAGCCCAAAAACACCAGCAGCACGATGATGTTGGCCTGCAGCAACGTCAGCCAGCTGGTCTGTGTCAGCAGCAGGGGTACCACATAGAGGCTGAAGGCCAGCCCCAGGCCGCCGGACAGGGTGGACGCCAGCCACCACAGCTGGCTGCGCAGGCGGGCTTCGCCCCGTGTCAGCTGGTATTGCCTTGCCGCCAGCGCGACGAAGGCCGGTAACAACAGCAGGGTGGGGAAATAGAAAATATTGCCCGGCCATTCCAGCCCCTGCAGGATTTCGTTGCCCAGGCACAGCAGATTGCCCAGCCCGCCGGCCCACAGCAGCCAGGACAGTGGCCGCGACCCTGATTGCGACCTTGGTTGCGACACCGGCTGGAACATCAGCAGCCCGATGGTACTGCTGGCGAACAGCATGCCGCCGAAGTGATTCAGCGCCAGCAGGTGGCGGAAGCTGGTTTCCGCCAGCGCGAGTTCGCGCGTGGCATAGAGGGACATGGTCCATTCCATCAGCGCGAAGCCAATACCCGCCAGCGCCAGAATCCGTGTGGCCGGCTGACCTCGGTGAAAAGCCCAGAACGCGGTTCCCACCAGCAGCGCCAGCGCGCCGAACGCCTGGTAGATCCAGAATTCCACCGGCATCTGCAGCAGGGATTTTGGTTGTCGCTCGAAAATGTGGCGCGAGCCATTGGTGGCCAGCAGTGTCACCGCCTGAGTCTGTTGCAGCAGGTCGTGCAGCTGCTGCTGGCGGGCGAGGAAACCGTTCAGATCGGCGTAGGAGGCGAAATAGTCAGGATCGGGCATCAGGAACTCAGGGGGCAGGAGGAGGGTCTGCCCGACCAGCTGAATCGACTGGATACGAAGTGGTGTGTCCGCCGGTGTGGATCGCAACTGAATCTGCCCCTGCTGCAGCCGCAGCGGCAGATCAAAAAAGGGCTGCTGGCGTTGCCATTCCACGGCCGCCAGGCACTGGACCAGCACCAGCACCATGGCGCCCAGCATCAGGTGCATGGGGGCTGCGCGCGGCAGCCAGAGACGGGGTATGTTCATGGATCGGTCCCTGATTCCGGTGGAAGTCTTCTTTTCAGTCAAGAGCAACAGCCACTACACCAGCAGGGTAAGGCGGGAACAGGCCTGGGCGCAGTCAAGTTTGACGGTTTCCGGCGGGGACTTAATGCCGGCGCGTTCCCTGGCCCTAACGGCGTTAGTGCCTGGCCCGCGCCCTTGGCAATCCCGCCGCCGGTTGGCTATAGTGGCGGGCTGTATGTACCGCACCCGGCCGATCGCGGAGACCCCTCATGAGCGCCAAATCCAAACTCATCATCTTCGACACCACCCTGCGCGACGGCGAGCAAAGCCCCGGCGCCTCCATGACCCAGGAGGAAAAACTGCGCATCGCCCGTGCCCTGGAGCGCATGCGGGTGGACGTGATCGAAGCGGGTTTCGCGATCGCCAGCCCCGGTGATTTCGAATCCGTGAAAGCCATCGCCGAAGCCATCAAGGACAGCCGGGTGTGCTCACTGGCCCGCGCCGTGGATGCCGATATCGACCGCGCTGCCCAGGCCCTGAAAAACGCCAACGCCGGCCGTATCCACACCTTCATTGCCACCTCGCCGATCCACATGGAATTCAAGTTGCGCCTGCAGCCAGACCAGGTGCTGGAGCAGGCGGTGAAAGCCGTGAAGCGCGCCCGCAATCATATCGACGACGTGGAATTTTCCTGCGAGGACGCGGGTCGTTCCGAGCTTGATTTTCTCTGCCGCATCATCGAGGCCGCGATCAACGCCGGTGCCCGCACCATCAACATTCCCGACACCGTGGGCTATGCCATGCCGCAGCAATACGGCGAAACCATCCGCCAGCTGCTGAACCGCATTCCCAATGCCGACAAGGCGATTTTCTCGGTGCATTGCCACAACGATCTGGGTCTGGCTGTGGCGAACTCGCTGGCAGCGGTGGCCAATGGCGCCCGTCAGGTGGAGTGCACCATCAACGGTTTGGGCGAACGTGCCGGCAACGCCGCGCTGGAAGAAATCGTCATGGCGGTGCGCACCCGCAGCGATTTCTTCGGCGTGGAAACCACCATCAACACGCTGGAAATCGTCCCGACGTCGCGGCTGGTGTCGTCCATCACCGGGTTTCCGGTGCAGCCGAACAAGGCGATTGTGGGTGCCAATGCGTTCGCGCACGAATCCGGCATTCACCAGGACGGCGTGATCAAGCACCGCGAAACCTACGAGATCATGAAAGCCGAAGACGTGGGCTGGAATGCCAACCGCATGGTGCTGGGCAAGCTGTCGGGTCGCAATGCGTTCCGCGCGCGGCTGGATTCCCTGGGCATCGCGTTCAAATCCGAGCAGGAACTGAATGAAGCCTTCCAGCGCTTCAAGGAACTGGCGGACAAGAAACACGAAATTTTTGATGAAGACCTGCAGGCGCTGGTGAGCGACACCCAGAAATTTGCCGAGAGCGAACGCTTCGCACTGGTGTCACTGGGTGTATGCTCGCAGACCGGCGAGATTCCCAACTGCAATATCGTCCTGACCGTGGACGGCACCGAAAAACGCGCGCAGAGCGAAGGCGCCGGCCCGGTGGATGCCACCTTCAAGGCTATCGAGAAAATCGCCGACAGTGGCACCAGCCTGGAGCTGTACAACGTCAGCGCCATTACCAGTGGCACCGATTCGCAGGGCGAAGTGACCGTCCGGCTGGAGAAGGGCGGTCGCATTGTGAATGGTCACGGTGCCGACATCGATATCGTGGTGGCATCTGCGAAGGCGTATCTGAACGCGCTCAATCATCTGGCGGTGGCCGGCAAGGCCAATCCGCAGACCAGTGGTGTGTAAATCATGAGGCAGGAAGCGCAGCGGCTGGCGTATCTGAACGCACTGGGCATCACCCAGTATGTGCCGCTGGCGCCCATTGCCGGCGCGCCGCTGCTGCCGGTGTGGCAGGAAGCGGACGACCCAGGTTATGCGCCGGAGGATCTGCTGGTGCAGGAAACGACGTCCCGCTACGCGGATGAGTCGATGCCTGCCAGTGCAGAAGAAACCGTTGCCGAAAAAGCCATTGCCGAAAAAACGACGACAGTTCCGCAGCAGACTGCCAGTGAAATTATTGCTGCCGGAGAAATTCCTGCGGCCAGTGAAATTCCGGTGCTGGATCTCAGCAAGGTCAAACCGGAACGTACCCCGGTGGCAGCGCCCGCCAAACCTGCGGCCAGCCTGCGTTTCGCCCTGGCCGTCGTCACTATTCCCCAGCGCCTGCGTCTGATCGTGGAACTGGCACAGCCGGACGCGCCGGGCTTTTCCGCCCAGGAACATCGCTTGGTCAGCGACCTGCTGCTGGCACTGGATGCCAAAACGGAATTGAATGACAGCGCCACCAAACTGTTCCGCTGGCCCCTGGTGAACAATCCGCGCATTGCCGCCGACGCCAGTGCCACCCGCGACGCGCTGTTCGCGTTCCTGGCCAGCGCGCAGGAGGCGCAGGCCGTCCCCGCCACCGCGTTCATCGGCACCCGCGCTGTCCGCTGCCTGCATCAGGCGGACCCGGGTGCGATATTCCAGCTGGCGGACATCTCCGGCCGCTGTCTGGTCAGCCACAGCCTGAAGGACATTCAGCAGGACTGGCGCCTGAAACCGGCCCTGTGGGCACATCTGTTTTCCCTGCTGTCACCTGCACCCTGATTCCACCATGCAATTCCAGCTGATGACAGAAGTCCTGCTGCCCGCCGTGATGGACATCGAGGAGCGCGCCTACCGCTGGCCCTGGACCGAGGGCATGTTCCGCGACAGCCTCAACAGCGGCTACCTGTGCCATGTGCTGGTGGACGCTGGCCAGCTGCTGGGTTACACGGTGATTTACGTGGCGGTGGGCGAGTGCCATATCCTCAACATCTGTGTCGAGCCGGAGAAGCAGGGCCTGGGCCTCGGCCGCATGCTGTTGCGCCATGCCCTTGAATGCGCGGTGGACCACGGCGCCGAACAGTCCTTTCTGGAAGTGCGGCCCAGCAACCTGTCCGCGATCCGGCTGTACGAATCCATGGGCTATGTGCAGGTGGGATTGCGCAAGGAATATTACCCGGCCGGTGATGCCCGCGAGGACGCACTGGTGTATCAGGCGGATCTGGCTGGTTTCAGCCGGTCGAAATAGCGCGCTTTCCGCTCCCGCTTCCACCTTTCCCCATTCTTGACTATGTTTCTCTAACCGGGTTGCAGGTTCCGGCGCATTTGCGTCGCCCTGACGAGATGGATCTCGGCGTTGCACTGTTCACGCGATTCAAGGAGCGCCCCATGAAACTGACTTCACCCACCGTCGGGCCGATTGTTGGCCACACCACTTCCTCTGAAGCCCGACTCTGGTTTCGCGGCCGTTTCGAAGCCACCAAACCCAAAGGTTACCGCCGCTGTTTCGGTGCCGTGCGCTGGCGCGAGCAGGGCAAGGACTGGCTGGGGCAGAAGGTGGGCAAGATGTCGCCCAATTTCGACATGACCGGTGTTTTTCCCCTGCTGAAACTCAAGCCGGCCACCTTTTACGAATACCAGGCTGGCTGGTTCCTGGTGGATTCGGATCTGGACAACGTGCAGCACAGCGAATTCAACTGGGATCAGCTGCCCGTCTGGCGTTTCAAAACCCCGGCCGACACTGCCACCGCCGGCCATTCCGTGGTGGTGGGTTCCTGCCGCTATCTGCTGAAACTGTTTGGCGGCGAGATTTTCGATGATCGTGGCGACAAAACCTTTCACTCCATTCTGGTGCAGCACCGCACCCGGCCCATTGACGCCCTGCTGATGGTGGGCGACCAGATCTACGCTGACGACCTCAATTTCATCTCGCCGGATCGCAAGCTGGACCAGTTTCTGGAACGCTACCAGGAAGTATTTTCCCAGGACCACGTGCGCCGTCTGATGTCCGAAGTGCCCACCTACATGATCCTCGACGATCACGAAATCGAGGACAACTGGCCCAACAAGGCCACCAACAAGGACATGGCGACGCTGTACCCCCATGCCATTCACGCCTACCAGATTTACCAGTGCAGCCACAGCCCGGTATTCGAGCTCGACAAGGAGGGCTGGGTGACCGGCACGCCCACCCGTTTCTGGTACACCTTCAGTAAAGGCTGCGTGGACTGGTTTGTGATGGACGTGCGCTCCGAACGGCTGTGGCATGAAGATCCGGCGCGGCGGCAGATGATCAAGTCGGCGCAGATGAACGCGTTGCTGCAGTGGCTCTCGGATGGCTCGGGGCGGGTGAAGATGATCGTCACGTCAGTGCCGTTCATCCCCGACCTGCGCACTGATTCCGACGACAAGTGGGGTGCCTATCTCGCAGAACGCAGCAAGATTCTGGACCACATTTTTACCAACAAGATTCGCCGTGTCGCCTTCGTGTCCGGTGATGTGCACTGCTCTTTCACCAGCCAGATAACAGCAGCGGACGATCCCGAGTTCAAAGTGTACAGCATCATTTCGTCGTCACTGTTCTGGCCCTATCCCCACATGGAGAAAAACGATTTCATCTTTAAGGGTGAGCTGGCAACCAGGGGCCAGCGTAAATATGTGATGGGCAAGTCATCGTCCGTGCACTCGCAGGATAATTTCGCGCGGCTGGATATTGATTTGAACGGTATCCAGGTGGCGTATTGCGAGCGCAAGGGCAAGGCGCTGGGGCGGGCGATTACGTTGCCCTTCTGACGATGTCCTCCAATCCATTCGAACCATGACCGTTGTCAAAAGGGAGTCACTTTCCGCCTCTATAGTGTACAAAGTGGGTTAGCATGCGAATCCAAGACACATAAGAGCAAAAATATGCAGAAAAGCCTGCTGCGCGACATTCTGGGGGAGCCACTGCTGCACTTCGTGCTGATCGGCGGGGCGTTGTTTGCCGGGTACTACAGCTGGGGCCAAAACAGTGCAGCGCCGGATACGGTGCAGGTCACCTCGGCCGACATCCAGCGGCTGACCGGGCTCTGGTCCAAACAATGGAATCGATCTCCGTCGGCGCAGGAACAGCAGGATCTGATCCGGGATCACCTGAAGGAAATCCTGCTGGCGCGGGAAGCGGTAGCGCTGGGGCTGGACCAGGACGACATCATTGTCCAGCGGCGTCTGGCGCAGAAAATGAAATTCCTGTTGGAAGATACCGTGCGCATTGCCGAGCCTGGCGATGCAGTGCTGCGTGAGTTTCATGCCCGCCATGCCGAGTATTTTCAGGTGAGCGCAACGGTGTCGCTCAGCCAGCAATTTTTTTCCAGCCAGGATGCCGCGCAGAAGGGTTTGCAGGTTCTGCAGCAGAATGAAGCGGCGGACGTCGGTGAACCGAGCCTGCTGGAACAACACATCCAGGCAGTGGACCAGACGATCCTTGCCAACCTGTTCGGCGCACCCTTTGCCGAGCAGGTCTTTGCGCTGGAGCCGTCGCATTGGCATGGCCCCCTCGCTTCGGGCTATGGCTTTCATCTGGTACGCATCAACCGGCATGAGCCAGCGCGTCTGCTTCCATTCGAGAAAGTGCGTGAGCGCGTACTGGCGGAATGGACCCGGGTGGAACAGGAAAAGGCCGAGCAGCAATACTTTGCCGGACTGCTGCAAAAATATCAGGTGGTGGTGGATGAGGCGCTGCGTCCCGCGATGGGGCCGGACTGGGTGTCGCAGGTGGCGCAATGAAGCAGCTGCTGTGTGCACTGTTGCTGTTGCTGACAGTGCCAGCCTGGTCCCACGAAGTGCGTCCTGCCTACCTGGAATTGCGGGAAACTGAACCCGGCATTTTTGCCGTGTTGTGGAAAGTTCCGATGAAGGGCGAGTTGCAACTGGGCATCGAGCCTCTGCTGCCATCCACGGCGCAACCACTGACGCCCGTGCTGTCGCAGCAGCGCAACAACGCCGCCATCCAGACCTGGCGCATTACAGCCCCTGATCTGCGCGGCCAGAGCATCGGCATCGCCGGGCTGGAGCACACTCTCACCGACGCGCTGGTGCGGATCGAATTCGCTGATGCCACCAGCTGGGTGCGGCGACTGACGCCGGACCAGACGCAAGTGACGATTCCCCTGCAGCCGGATGCCTGGTCGGTGTCTGGTGATTATTTCACTCTGGGCGTGGAGCACATCCTGCTCGGCATTGATCACCTGCTGTTTGTGCTGGGCCTGCTGCTGATTGCCAGTGGAGTGACGACCCTGGTGAAAACCATTACGGCCTTCACGCTTGCGCACAGCATTACGCTGGCGGCATCCGCGCTTGATCTGATTCATGTGCCGGTGGCGCCGGTGGAAGCCGTCATCGCCTTGAGCATTCTCTTTGTCGCGCTGGAAAAACTGCGTGCCCATCCGGATCGCTCCAGCCTCGCGTCGCGGGCGCCCTGGATCGTGGCGTTTCTGTTTGGATTGTTGCATGGCGTCGGCTTTGCGAGCGCACTAGGGGAAGTCGGTTTGCCGCAGCAGCATATTCCGCTGGCACTGTTGTTTTTCAATGTGGGCGTCGAGGCGGGTCAACTTGTTTTTGTCGGCGTTGTGTTGGTGCTGATGGCGGGAATGCGGCGTCTGTGGCAAGACATTCCGGTGTGGCTGGAAAAAATTCCGCCTTACGCCATTGGCTCGCTGGCCATGTTTTGGGTGTTGGAACGCGCTGCCGCCTTCTGATTGGCGCGGACCCAATGTCCAGGTTCGATATCGGTACTCTATCTGTGTACAAGGAGAAATACAGGATGAAAGGCAAATTGCTCTGCCCCGCAATTCTCACTGGCCTGCTGACCGCCGCTGCCGTACTGCCGGCGCAGGCCCACGATGCCGGCCAGGCCACGGCGGAACTGCTCAAGGGAGCCTATCCCGACAAGCCTCCGTATTCCCCCTACGCCGGACGCAACTATCCGACGCGGCCATTGTTCGGTGACACCCATTTGCACACGGCGTTTTCATTTGATGCCGGGGCTTTCGGCGCGCGCCTGACTCCGCGCGATGCCTACCGTTTTGCACGGGGCGAGGAAGTCGTATCCTCCAGCGGCCAGCCGGTGAAACTGTCGCGTCCGCTGGACTTTCTGGTGGTGGCGGATCACTCGGACGGCATGGGCTTTTTTCCATTGTTGCTGAGTGGCGCGCCTGCCGTCGTGGCCGATCCACAGGGTCGCAAATGGTTTGAAATGATTAACTCCGGTCAGGGTGCCGATGCTGCCCTGGATATTATCCAGAATTTCAGCAAGGGCACGATATCGAAAGCCATTATGCCGGTGCCAGGCACCAAGGCGTACAGCGGTGCCTGGGAGGAAACCATCAACGCCGCTGAAGCCTACAACGATCCCGGCCGCTTCACGGCATTTATCGGTTTCGAATGGACTTCCAACACCGGTGGCAACAACCTGCATCGCAACGTGATCTTCCGTGACAACGCCGATAAGGCCCTGCAGATGGAGCCCTATACCACCATCAAACCGCTAGGCAGCGACAATCCGCGCGACCTGTGGAAATGGATGGCGGCTTATGAGGAAAAGACCGGTGGCAGCGTGCTGGCCATTGCTCACAACGGCAACCTCAGCAACGGATTGATGTTTCCGATCATCGAATCCTTCACCGGCAAAGCGGTGGACAGCACCTACGCACAGCAGCGGGCCCAGTGGGAACGTCTGTACGAAGTCACCCAGACCAAGGGCGATGGCGAGGCACATCCGTTTCTGTCGCCCAACGATGAATTCGCCAATTTCGAAATCTGGGACAAGGGCAATCTGGACGGCAGCGTCGCCAAGTCAAAGGACATGCTGGAATACGAGTACGCGCGCGCGGCGCTGAAAAATGGCCTCAAGCTGGAACAGAAACTGGGCACCAATCCCTATCAGTTCGGACTCATTGGCAGCAGCGATGCACACAATGGACTCGCTGCCATGGAAGAGGAAAACTTCTTCGGAAAAACCGCTCCGCAAGAGCCATCGCCGCATCGTATGACAGCCAAATTCTTTGAGCATCCCAAAACTGGCGTGAAAATCATGGACTGGGAAGTTTCTGCTTCCGGCTATGCCGCCGTGTGGGCCTCCGATAACAGTCGAGCGGCGTTGTGGGATGCCATGCACCGCAAGGAAACCTACGCCACCACCGGTTCCCGCCTGGTAGTGCGCTTCTTTGGCGGATTCGACTACACCGCCGCTGATGCCAATAGCCGTATTCCCGCGCAGGTCGGTTACGCCAAGGGTGTTCCCATGGGCGGTCAGCTCAGCGCTGCGCCCGGCGGCAAGGCGCCCACCTTCCTGGTGGCGGCACTGAAAGACCCCATTGGCGCCAACCTGGATCGTTACCAGATCATCAAGGGCTGGCTCGACAGCAAGGGCGAACTGCATGAAAAAATCTATGACGTGGTGTGGTCGGGCGATCGCAAACCGGATGCCACCACCGGCAAGTTGCCTGCAGTAGGCAGCACTGTGGATATTGCAAATGCCACCTGGACCAACACCATCGGCGCACCCGAACTGATCGCCGTGTGGCAAGACCCGGATTTCGATCCCAAACAGTCGGCGTTTTATTACGGCCGCGTGCTGGAAATTCCCACCCCGCGCTGGACTGCCTATGACGCCAAGCGCTTTGGCAACAAACCGCTGGAAGGCACCACCATGACCTTGCAGGAACGGGCTTACACCTCGCCCATCTGGTACAACCCGGGCAAATGATATGAGCTGAAAAAAAAGCAGAGTCCCGATCATCTCAACCACACAGAGGAACGGTATGAGACAAAAAAATACTCAGTCGGGAAGCCGGGTCGTCCGGACTTTGCTGGCGGCGGCATTGGGCACGGCGGCTACAGCCGCACAGGCGGTGGATGCCGCCGATTCCTGGCAGTTTGAAGTAACGCCGTATTTTCTGGCCGCCGCCATCGACGCCACCGCCGGAGTAGGCAACGTGGAAACGGACATCGATCTGTCGAGCAGCGATGTGCTGGAAAACACCGAAGGTGGCTTCATGATGATGACCACCGCCCGGCACGGGAAATGGAGCCTGGGATTTGACGCATCCTACTTCAAGCTGGTGGATGGCGGATCAGATTCGGTAACCGGTCCGCTGGGCCGGGCCACTGCGGAAGGCACCGTGGAAGTGACCAGCGAGCAGTGGATCTATCAGCCCATGTTGGGCTACCGGGTGCTGGATGACAAGTTGAAACTCGATCTCTATGGCGGCGCCCGTTACACCAAGCTGCAGACCGATCTCGACCTGAAAATTACGACCACCATTGCGGCTTTTCCGGGTGGTGAAAGGGATTTCAGCGCAGACAAGGACTGGACGGATTTTGTTGCGGGTGGGCATGTGTCGTTCCCTCTCGCCCAAAACTGGAGCCTGTTCGGGTTGGCTGATGTGGGCACCGGGCAGGATTCCGATCTCAGCTACCAACTGCTGGCGGCGGCCAACTGGCAGATCAGCGAGATGTTTTCCGCCAAGTTCGGCTACCGCTACATCTACCAGGATTTCGAGGAGGATGCGTTCAGCTGGGAAGTGGTGTACAGCGGCATCATTGCCGGTGTGGGAATCCGGTTCTGACCGATAAGAAAGTGATTGTACCGACCATCGAGGAAAAACGTAGCACGTGAAAATTCTGACAGCCCTTGTCTGGGCGCTGGTTGGTTTGCTGTTGTGCGCAGTCGCAGTCTGGAGCCTGCTGGCCATCACCTATGCCGGTCCACACAACGACATGCTGCGCCAGGCCCTGTCGGCGCTGCCGGTGTTGGCAACGTTGCCAGTACTGGTGGCGCTGGGTTTCCGGCGCTGGCGCTGGCGGGCACTGACCCTGTGGCTGTTTCTGTTTGCGGGTGAATTGTGGTGGTGGAGTTCGCTCACGCCGTCCAACGACCGCGCCTGGCAGACCGACGTGGCCGTATTGCCCCACGCCACCATCGACGGTGACTTGGTAACGCTGCACAGCATCCGCAATTTCGATTACCGCAGCGAGTTCGACTACACGCCTGCCTATTACGATAAAACCTTCAATATCCGCGAACTGACGGGAGTGGATGTGGTAGCGGTATACTGGATGGGACCCGCCATTGCCCACGTATTCCTCAGCTTCGAATTCGGCGCAGGCAATCATCTGGCCATTTCGATCGAGACTCGCAAGGAGAAAGACGAGGAGTACTCGACGCTGAAGGGATTCTTCCGGCAGTACGAACTTTACTATGTGGTCGCGGACGAGCGTGATGTCATTCGTCTGCGTACCCACTATCGGAATAATCCAGTGGAAGATGTGTATGTCTATCGCGCCGCTGGCGATCTTGACAATGGCCGGCGCCTTTTTCTCGAGTACATCCGCCGGATCAACCAGCTCAGGTCAGAGCCAGAGTTTTACAACACACTGACCACCAACTGCACCACCAGTATCTGGCTGAATACGCTGGTCAATCAGCAGCATTTGCCGCTGGACTGGAAAATACTGGTGAGTGGCTACCTGCCCGAACTGCTGTTCGAACATGGCCGCCTGCAAGGTGACGGGCTGATGTTTGCAGAAGTACAGCGCCGTGCCCATATCAATGCGCGGGCGCTTGCGGCGGATGAGGTGACGGATGGCGCGGCGGAATTTTCCCTGCGCATCCGGCAGAATGTGGAATCAGCGTCGGCGGAGTAATTGTTCCCGCGCTGGAGTGGCTGTGGGTTATTTTCCGGATTAAAGAAGGGATGGTCACAACCGATTGATGAATGCCGGGCAGGCATGTGGGGAGTCGGATTTGGGTTGCAAACACTGGGCGCTGTTTCATGAAGTGAGTTCGTTCCTGCTAGCGCTGGCACTGTTGGGCGTGGTGTATCCGGTGCTGGCCGATACCCAGGCTGTGGCAAAAAGTGCAAAAGCGCGCCCCAAGATATGTGTCGTACTTTCAGGCGGCGGCGCGCGCGGAGCCGCCCATGTCGGTGTGCTCAAAGTACTGGAAGAATACCGGGTGCCGATCGATTGCATCGTGGGCACCAGCATGGGCGCGCTGGTTGGGGCTGCCTATGCCACGGGCATGAGCCTGGCGGAAATGGACCAGGTGCTCGGCAGCATTTCCACCCAACTGCTGTTCAAGGAGGAGCCGCCACGCCAGCAGCTCACCATGCGGCGCAAGCAGGATGATTACACCAATCTGTTTTCGCCCGAGCTTGGAATCAACGATGGCGAGCTAAAATTTGGCAAGGGCCTGGTGACCGGCGTGCAGCTGGAAACCGTGTTGCGCCGGTTGACCAAAGTGAAAGGCTATTACCGGTTTGACAAGCTGCCCATTCCCTATCGCGCGGTGGCGACCGATCTGGTTACCGGCAAGGCAGTGGTATTTGACGAAGGCGACATTGCGCTCGTCATGCGCGCCAGCATGTCGGTGCCCGGTGCGGTGGCGCCGGCGGAATTCGGCGGCATGATCCTGGTGGACGGCATGCTGACCAGCAACCTGCCAGTGCAGACCGCCCGTGAAATGGGCGCGGATATCATCATCGCGGTCAATGTGGGAACGCCATTGCTGAAACGCGATGAAATCAACGGCATCGTCGGCGTTTCCGGGCAGATGCTCAGCATTCTGACCGAGCAGAATGTGCAGGCGTCCATCGCGGCGCTGAATCCGCACGACATCCTCATCTCGCCGGAACTGGGTGACTATTCCACGGGCGATTTCGACAGCCTGCCCCGCATCGCGCCCCTGGGCGATGAGGCAGCGCGCAAGCAGGCCGAACGGCTCACAGCGCTGGCGTTACCGGCCGACGCCTATGAGGATGTGCGGCGACGCCAGCAACTGGCGGTCATACCGGACAATCGTCCGGTGGATGAAATCCGCTTCCTGAATCTGACGCGGGTGAATGCCGAATCCGTCCAGAATGTCATGGAGACGCGGATTGGCGAGCCAGTCGATCAGGAGGTGCTGGACAGTGACATGCGCCGCATTTATGGCACGGGCGATTTCGAACACGTGAATTATCGTTTTCTGGAAGAGGCGGGCCGGCGCGTGCTGGCGGTGGAGGCCATCGAGAAGTCCTGGGGCCCCAACTACCTGCGGTTTGGTCTGGGCTTGTCGAGCGATTTCACCGGCGACGCGCACTTCAACCTGCTGGCCAGTTACCGTCAGACCTGGCTTAACAAACTGGGTGCCGAATGGCGCAATGATTTCCAGGTGGGAAGAACTTCCAGCATTACCTCCGAGTTTTACCAGCCGCTCAACGCCAAGAGTTATTTTTTTGTCGCGCCCCGTGTCTCTGCGGAACATCGTTCAACCGACCTGTACGCCGGCGATGACCGTGTTGCCCGCTACGACGTGAAATCCGTGCTGGCCGGTCTCGATCTGGGATCGCAATTTTACAGTATCGGCGAATTGCGCCTGGGCGTGGTGAGCGGCAAATTGGAACCAGAGCTGGATACCGGGCCCGAAATACTGTCGCCCGGCTATGACAGTATCGATCAGGGTGCCTACACCCTGCGTCTGATCCTGGACCAGATCGACAGTGTTAACTTTCCCCGCTCCGGCTGGAGCGGCGGCGCCAGGCTGTTTGATTACAACCCGGATCTGGGCGCGGAAAATCCCTATACCCGGTGGGATGCGGACGGTGTCGCTGTGTATTCCTGGCGTGAGCATACCTTTCAGTTCGCGGCGAAAGCCGGTGGCAAGATCGGTGAGAATGCATTGCCCAGGTATGATCAGTTTCAATGGGGCGGCTTTCTGCGACAGTCGGGTTATGCCACGGGCCAGCTGCTGGGCGAAAGCCTGCAATATGGCCGCATCATGTACTACCACCAGATCATGCGCGGCACTTTCATGGACGGCGCCTATAGCGGTTTTTCGCTGGAAGCAACCGAGATGGGAGAGCCGCTGGTGCCGGGCAATTCTACGGACGTGCTCAAATCCGTCGGCATTTTTCTGGGCACCGACACACCCATCGGGCCGGCTTATCTGGGCTATGGCCGGGCGGAGGATGGTAACGAAGCCTTTTACTTCTATCTTGGTAAACCCTATTGATGCGCAACGGGCGTAACCGGGCAAGGACTAGCTTTGGTTCGGGTAGCAAAATTGGCCGATTTCGCAGTTGACCGCTTCCCTGCGGCACCACACACTGCGGCCATCCCGCGATCACCCTGCAACGTCTGGAGCCGCCATGACCGATCTGATCCTGCACCACTACCCTATGTCCCCTTTCTCGGAAAAAGTCCGCGTCATGCTTGGGTATACGCAGCAGCCCTGGCTGTCGGCTCTCACCCGCGAGATGCCACCGCGTCCATTAATGGAACAGCTGGCTGGCGGTTACCGCAAGATTCCCGTGGCGCAGATCGGCGCCGACATTTTTTGCGATTCCCGCACCATTGCAGCCGAAATCGCGGCGCGCTCGGGCCGGCCGGAACTGGCACTGGAAAACTGCAGCGCCGAGGTGCAGGCCTACGTGGCCAAAGTGGATCTGGATGTGTTCTTCGCCTGCATCCTGGCGGGTGGCAGTAAAAAACTGAACCAGAAAGTGCGCCAGACCATGTCCTGGCTGGATATCGCCCGTTTCTTCTGGGACCGCATCAACATGGGCCGCAAGGCGTCGGTCAAGATCGTCGGCCTGCGCGAGGCGCGGCCAAAAGCGCTGGAACATATTGCACAGGTGGAACAGCGCCTGCAGCAGGATTTCCTGTTCGGCCCGCAACCCAATCACGCCGATTTCTCCACTTATCACAGCCTGTGGTTCATCCGCGATCTGGGCGAATCCCGCATGATCAACAGCTTCCCGAAAACCATCGCCTGGATGGATCGCATGAAGGCCTTCGGCCACGGTATGTGCCGAGAAATCGATCCGCAGCAGGCGCTGGAAATCGCGAAGAACGCCACGCCACGGCCGATTGCAGCGGAACACCGCACCGACCCGCTGATAGGCAAAAAAGTGCGGATTGCGCCAGCGGATTACGGTCAGGTGCCCAGCGAAGGTACCCTGGCGGGCAGCACGCCCGCACAGTGGATTCTGGCGCGGGAAGTGAAAGGGCTGGGCACATTGCATGTGCATTTTCCGAAGCCGGGATTTATGCTGACACCGGTGTAATAGCTCACCAACATCAAAAAAAACCGGAAAGGTAGGGAGAGAACGTGAAAAAACAACTCTGTATGCTCATGGCATCGGCGCTGGTATCGACGGCTGCAGTGGCGGATATGGGTGAAGGCGGTTATGTGGGATTCGATCTGTCCATGGTGCAGGGCGAAATGTCATTCGATGAAGTGCCGGGCAGTTTTGACTTCAACCCGGTGGCGCTGCGTGTGAAAGGTGGTGGTACTTTCAACAAGTACTTCGGTCTTGAAGGTTATATCGGAATGGGCGTGCAGGACGACGCGCTTGAGCAGTCGGACTATGACATCGGCATCGACAACATGATCGGGCTGGACGCCCTGTGCATTCTGCCGGTGGGCAATGTTCTGGGCCTGTATGGCAAAGTCGGCGTTGCCTCGTTCGAATACGAAGACGATTACAACGACGGCTATCGTGAAAGCGGTCTTTCCTACGGAGTCGGCGCCAGGACGTATCTGGGCTCCATGGCGGTCGTGGTGGAATACACGGTACTGCCGGACATCGACGAGGACGGCGTGGAAGTGGAATCCGACATGATCAGCGTGGGTTTCAACTTCTACCCCTGATCCCGAACCAACCGGCCGGTGGGCGATTCCGTGCCCGCCGGCCGGCCTAACCCTATGTCCCCGGCCTCAGTCCCAGGCCCTGCCTGATTCAGGTATAATCCCCGCCTCTTTACCCCCGAACCACCCCGATACAGGTCATCATGAGCCATCTGGACGAAGTCAGAAAACGCCGTACCTTTGCGATCATCTCGCACCCGGACGCCGGTAAAACCACCATCACCGAAAAGCTGCTGCTGTACGGAAACCAGATCCAGGTGGCCGGCACCGTCAAGGGCCGGGGCTCCGACCGCCATGCCACGTCCGACTGGATGGAAATGGAAAAGGAGCGGGGCATCTCGGTGACCACCTCCGTCATGCAGTTCCCCTACAAGGACTGCATCGTGAACCTGCTGGACACCCCGGGCCACGAGGACTTTTCCGAGGACACCTACCGCACCCTCACCGCCGTTGACTCCGCCCTGATGATCATCGACGGCGCCAAGGGCGTTGAGACGCGCACCATCAAGCTGATGGAAGTCTGCCGCCTGCGCGACACGCCGATCCTGTCGTTCATCAACAAGATGGACCGGGAAATCCGCGATCCCATCGACCTGCTGGATGAAGTCGAGCACGTCCTCAAAATCAAATGCGCCCCCATCACTTGGCCCATCGGCATGGGCAAGCTGTTCAAGGGTGTGTACAACCTGTACCAGGACACCATCTACCTGTACGCCACCGGCCAGGGCCACACCATCCAGGACGTGCGCCCCATCAAGGGCATCAACAACCCGGAGCTGGATGCCGCTGTGGGTGATCTGGCGGACGACCTGCGCTCGCAGCTGGAACTGGTGCGCGGCGCCAGCCACGAGTTCGACCAGCAGGAATTTCTCGACGGCAAACTCACCCCGGTGTTCTTCGGCACCGCGTTGGGCAATTTCGGCGTCGACCACATGCTCGATGGCCTGGTGCAATGGGCACCGCCACCGCTGCACCGTGATACCGACAAACGCACCGTGGAAGCCGCCGACGAACGCTTCACCGGCTTCGTCTTCAAGATCCAGGCGAACATGGACCCGAAACACCGCGACCGCGTCGCCTTCATGCGGGTGTGCTCCGGCCACTACGAGAAAGGCATGAAGATGAAGCATGTGCGGCTGGGGAAAGAAGTGCGGATCTCCGACGCGCTGACCTTCCTCGCCGGCGAGCGCGCCCATCTGGAAGAAGCCTGGCCCGGCGACATCATCGGCCTGCACAACCACGGCACCATCCAGATCGGCGATACCTTCACCTCCGGCGAAGACCTGAACTTCCAGGGCATTCCCCACTTCGCGCCGGAATTGTTCAAGCGCGTGCACCTGCGCGATCCGCTCAAGAGCAAGCAGTTGCAGAAAGGCATCCAGCAATTGTCGGAAGAGGGCGCCACCCAGGTGTTCATGCCGCTGCGCAACAACGACATCATCGTCGGCGCCGTCGGTGTGCTGCAGTTCGATGTGGTGGCCTATCGCCTGAAGGACGAATACAAAGTGGAGTGTTCCTACGATCTGGTCAACGTGTCCACCGCGCGCTGGGTGTACTGCGACGATTGGAAAATGCTCGAAGACTTCAAGAAGAAATGCCACGACAACCTGGCGCTGGACGGTGGTGGCTATCTCACCTATCTGGCGCCCACCCGGGTGAACCTGGAACTCACCATGGAACGCTGGCCCGACGTCCGCTTCAAGGAAACCCGCGAGCACTGATCATGGCAGGATTCATCGTTGGCTCACTGATTCTCACCTGGGTGCTGTGCAGCGCCCTCAACGCTTTCGTGGAATACGCAGCGATCAAGGGCTGGCTGAATCGCGGCACTGCATTCCTGAGCATGGTGGTGGGGGTGTTATTGATTGCCGGGGCCATGGTGGCGCTGGCGGTGTGGGGCTTTCCGGAATCCGCCATCGCGCGCGAGGCGGTGAATCCCCATCAGCTGAGCGGTGCCATCCGCACCAGTTGCGTCATCGATGTGCTGTTTGCGTTGGGTTACTGCGCGTTTCAGTTGCGCCGTTTCTGGGATGATGCCTGAGTCTGTTTTGCCTGGCCGTCGTGCCTGATCCGGCGGCTCAATCTTCTTCCGTGCCTGATTTCGGCATTTCACTTTTCTTCACGATCCGGATCGACCGGTAGCGCATGCGGGTGCCCTTTTCCTGTGACAGGCGGACTTCCTCGGCCGTCAGTTCGCGCGGAAAAAAGCAGCCGGATATTTTTGCCTCGCAGATGCTGGCACCCTCCAGCTGGGTGTTGCGGAAATCCACACCCCGGATGTCGGCGCCGCGCAGATAGGCGTCGCGCATGTCCAGCCCGTCCACGTTCATCAGGCGCAGATCGCGGCCGCGCAGCGATGCACCGCGCAGATCCACGGTTTTGCCGGCAGCCCGTTGCTTGTTGAATTCCTCGATCTTCTCGTCCAGCAGAAGTTGGTAGAGGGGGTCGTTGGGATCGGCGGCCATGACAAATCTCCTGGGGGTATGGCTTTATTTATAGCTGATTTTCCGCGTACTTGCCGTTGAATGCGTTGCCTAGCAGGGGCAATGTTCGCTATCGTTGGCTGCAGTTCATCATCACCTCGCCCCGGAGTCTGTGTGAGCAGGATCGCCAGGACACTGTCCCGAACCATGCCCTCCTGGATGCGCAAGCGCGTCAACCGCGTGCTGCAGCCCCTGGGAACCCGGATTCCCGCAGAAGACCGCGCTTCCTCCCTGACCGAATACGATTACCGCGTGCGGGTCACCCAGCTGCACCAGGAAACGCCCCGCGCCCTCACCATCACTTTCGAAATGCTGGAAGGTTATCGCCTGATCTACAGGTCCGGCCAGTTCGTGAAGGTGTCGGTGCCCATCGGTCCCACCCTGTTCCAGCGCTGCTATTCGTTTTCCTCTGCCCCTGATGACAATCGCTACTCGATCACGGTGCAGACGATTTTTCAGGGCCGCCTGTCACGCCATCTGGTGGAATCGTTGCGGGTGGGGGATGAATTCTATATTTCGGAACCGGCCGGCGAGTTCGTGCTGCCCCAGGAACGGCTGGATGAACAACGCTACGTGCTGGTGGCGGCGGGCTCCGGCATCGTGCCGGTGTTTTCCCTGCTCAAGGATCTGCTGGGTAAGAATCCCGCGGCCGACATCCAGCTGATCTACGCTTGCCGCACGCCGGACCAGTGCCTGTTCCGCCGGGAACTGGAGCGGCTGGAGAAGCTGCACCCCGGGTTCCGCCTGCACCTTCAGTTCACCCGCAAGGAAGGCAACCAGCACGATCCCACCCGGCGGCTGGACGGACAGCGCATTCTCGATCGCATCGACAATCCTGCCAACGCGCTTTTCTACCTGTGCGGGCCCTACGGCCTGGTGAAGAAATGCCTGGAGGTTTTCCACGGGGCGGGCATTGATGAATCCCGGATTCGCATCGAGCTGTTCAATGCACCACCGGCAGAGGCGGAAGAGATCGCGTTACGGCCGCGTCTGGTGACGTTTCTGCCGCCCACCCTGCTGGGCCGGGTGCGCCATGTGCGCCAACGGCAGGTGGAAAGCCTGCTGGAAACGGCGCGGTCGGCGGGGATTGATATTCCGGCCCAGTGCACGGCGGGCAGTTGCAAGGCCTGCAAACTGAAGGTGAAGAGTGGCAGTGTGATTCTGGATGAACCCAACCAGTTGACGCTGGAAGAGGCGCGGGAAGGTTATGTACTCAGTTGCGTGGCTTATCCCTGCGAGAATCTGGTGGTGCAGACCCCCAATCGGTGAAGCATTGCCGGTGAGGTTGATTCAAAGATTGGTAAACAGAAAGGTCAGGGCAGCGCGACGTCCTTCCCTGCCGGTACCGGCCAGTTGCTGCTGCCGTTGCTGCACGCAGTTGTCCACCCGCTTTTGCTGCGAGGCCGGCAGTGCCTTGCCGCGCCATTCCGGGGCAATCGCCATCGCGCCATGGTATTGCACCTCCCGGCCCCCGACTGAAAGCCGCACCGTCTGTTCGCTCTCCAGCGCACACCAGATCGTGGATTGCAGCGAGGTCAGCTGGTCCTTTCCGGCCGGTGTCAGATCACCGGGTAACTCAATCACGTTGGGGGTGCCGGTGCGGGCCACGTTGGGGGCACCCAGCAACAACAGCAAGCCCAGCAGAATGAGGGCAAACATCCAGCTGAATGCAATCGAATGTAGGTTGATGCGCATGTAACCTCCCTGGTGTTCGCACGGCTGACCAATGTCCGAAGGGGCCGGCGAGGGAGCGCCGGACGGCACGATTGGCACGAGGCAGCCATTTTACAGCCGCGACTGCCCGGTTTCTGCAGAATCACCCCGGTTCAAAACCGGCAAAAGTACCGGGAGCCCAGGCTTGACAGTTGGCGCCCCTGCGCACGTATGCGGATTGAATCGGCGAGACTTTTGTGGATCAATGTCCTGCGGCCCCAAATGACAACCAATGACAAGAAACGACAACAAGAACCCACAGCGGAGAACACCGAATGACGCAGGAATTTGATTATCTGGTACTGGGTGGCGGTTCGGCAGGGTGTACGGTCGCAGGGCGGCTGTCGGAAGATCCGGCCACGTCGGTAGCGGTGATCGAAGCGGGCAAGGGCGGCGACGGCTGGCTGGTGAACGTGCCCGCCGCTGTGGTGCTGATGGTGCCCACGAAGATCAACAGCTGGGCCCTGGACACCGTGCCCCAGCCCGGCCTGAACGGGCGCACCGGCTACCAGCCCCGGGGCAAGGCGCTGGGCGGATCGTCGGCCATCAACGCCATGGTCTACATCCGCGGCCACCGCTGGGATTACGATCACTGGGCGGCGCTGGGCAATGCCGGCTGGTCCTGGAACGAGGTGCTGCCCTATTTCAAAAAGTCCGAACACAACTACACCTTCGAGAACGAACTGCACGGCACCGACGGCCCCCTGCCGGTGAGCAACCTGCGCACCGACAACCCGGTGCACCAGTTGTATCTGGAAGCAGCCCGCCAGGCCGGCTTTCCGATCAACGAGGATTTCAACGGCGTCAGCCAGGAAGGCATCGGCATTTACCAGGTCACGCAAAAGGACGGCGAGCGCTGGAGCGCGGCGCGGGCCTATCTGCTGCCCCACCTGGGCACCCGCAGCAATCTGCGGGTGGAATTGCAGGCCAACATCCAGCGCATCCTGTTCGATGGCAAACGCGCGGCGGGGGTGGAGTTCGTGCAGAACGGCCAGACCCGCGTGCTGCGGGCGCGCAAGGAAGTGATCCTGAGCGCCGGCGCATTCCAGTCGCCGCAACTGCTGATGCTGTCCGGCATCGGCGATGGCGAAGAATTGCAGAGACTTGGCATCCGCACCCTGCACCACCTGCCGGGCGTCGGCCATAACCTGCAGGACCACCCGGATTTCGTCTTCGGCTACAAAACCAAAAGCCTGGACCTGATGGGCCTGTCAATGCCCGGTGCCGGTCGCATGCTGGGCGAGATCCAGCGCTACCGCAAGGAACGGCGCGGTATGATCACCTCGAACTTCGCCGAGGGCGGCGGCTTTCTGAAAACCCGCCCTGACCTGCCGGCGCCCGATATCCAGCTGCATTTCGTTACCGCGCTGGTGGAGGATCACGCCCGCAAGATGAACCTGGGCCACGGCTATTCCTGCCACGTCTGTTTGCTGCGGCCGAAAAGCCGGGGCCGGGTGGGCCTGCACAGTGCCGATCCCAACCAGCCGCCGCTGATCGATCCCAATTTCCTGGGCGAGCCGGACGATATGCGCGATCTGGTGGAAGGCTTCAAGCTGACCCGCAAACTGATGGACGCGCCGGCCCTGGCGGCGCTGCGTACCGAGGATTGCTTCACCGCCAACGTGCGCACCGACGGCGATATCGAGCAGGTGCTGCGCCAGCGCGTGGATACCGTTTACCACCCGGTGGGTTCGTGCCGCATGGGCGTGGACGACATGGCAGTGGTGGACCCGCAGTTGCGGGTGCGGGGCGTGGAGGGTCTGCGGGTGGTGGATGCGTCGGTCATGCCCACCATTGTGGGCGGTAACACCAACGCGCCGTCCATCATGATCGGGGAGAAGGCGGCGGATTTGATTCGGGCTGCTGCCAGGAAGGGGTAGGGGATGCATGGGAAGGTGCCCCGGCTGCATAGGAAGGCCTCCGGACTGAATAGGAAGGGGTGATTGATGCATTGGAAGGCCCCGGGCCTGCATAGGACGCGGGCGAGTTGTATGGGAAAGGGTGCTGATCACGCAAAGTGCAGCTCTGGAATAATGGGGTGGAATGAGCGGTTGCGGTGAAGAAGTTAAAGCACTCTTTAATTTGATCCACAACATTGAATGCGGCCATCGAAGTGGCGCGGGGCGGCGAGCAGGGGCGGGGTTTTGCCATGGTGGTAGACGAGGTCCGCAATCTGGCGCAGAAAACTGCCCATGCTATCGAACGCGTTCGTATGGCGCTGGGTGATTCCAGTCAGACCGCCGGAAATATTTCCTCCCAGGCCAGCAAACTTTCGAATAATGCTGAAATTATCTTTGGGGAGCTGGATCAGTGGGATACCGGGACATTTGATCAGAAAGTGCTACGCGAAGCACAACAAGCAGCATCAGCCATTGGCCAATTACTGGAAAGCGCCATCGTGGAAAATGTACTGAGCAGCGCCGACCTGTTCAGTCAGGATTACCAACCGATTCCAAATACCAAACCATAGAAATATCATACGGTCTAAGATCGATTCACGGATCAGGCGTTCCAGCGATACAGGAGCCCATTCTGCAACGTCATGACAGGATCATTGCATAGTCGCTGCCTTTCCTTTGCCATGTCGCGCCAATCAGAATTCCGAGGACGGTTTTCAACATGGATGATGCATCCTTGTAACAACATCAATATGTCGCCTTCACATATATACCTGCGTTTTCAGGCATAACCATTCTATCCCGGTACGCTGACAGAAACCTCTTCGGCGAGAATCAACAGACCTCGCAGTTTAGTTGATATAGATTAAAATCTGGCAAATATGTCTATACTAGCGTGATCGGTAAGTAACGATTGCAGTTTCCTGACGAGCTAATCTCCATGGAGAAGGGGAAACCGTATGTCAGCCGCCCACAGAATTTCGTCCGCTATCCCAATCCTTTCTATCGGTGTGCTCGGTGGCAGTCTCTCTCTCACGACGCCTATTGTCTGGGCCCAGGAGTGGAACGTGAAGCTCCTCGATTATTCCCTGGAGGAACTGGGCAATATCGAGGTTGTTACGGCGTCCAGGCGCATGCAGACAGTAGCGGAAGCGCCGGCCACGATCTATGTCATCACGGAAGACGAAATCAAACAGTACGGCTACCGGGATCTGAAAGATGTATTGCAGAATCTTCCGGGTATTGAATACGTCAACGCGCACTCCAATTTACAGGGCGGACAAAGAGGCTTCGCGGAAAATTGGGCGCAGACAAGACTCCTGATCAATGGCCGTCCCATGAACAAGCTTTGGTCCGGGGAAGCCTATATCGCGTCTCAATACACCTTGAACAATGTCAAGCAAATCGAAATCGTGCAGGGGCCGGCATCGGCATTATACGGGGCTGATGCGTATACCGGCGTAATCAACATTATCACCAAGAGCAGTGACAATTCCCCGCTCGGCTCAGATATTTCCACTGCCCTGGGGAGTGTCGACGAGGCATTTGACAGCAAACAGTTCAGTTTCAACAGCATCAGCCAGAACAAGAATCTCGGAGTAACCCTGAGCGGAACGGTATTCAATCAGAGCGGGCCCGACTTTACCGATTTCATCAGAACCGCCCAATATACCGAAGACAATATCCAGCTAAGAAATGAAATGCTCGACAATGGCAATCCTTATCGTGACGACAACAGGTCCTATAATATCAATGTGGATTTTATTTACAGAATAGACCTCACCTCCAGCGTCAATGCCGGCGTCTATTTTTTGAGGGATGAAGATGGTGGCGGAATAGAAAATCCGGAAATATCCTACACCAACTTTGGTTATGATTCCGAACAGGTACTGACCTATCTCAAATTTGAAAATGCGTTTGATACTTATCCGGTAAAGCTTACCGTTGATGTCTTCAACGAAGATGAAGATGACTACATCCGCTTTCAGAACCGGGAGGACGAAGGCGACAATCCGCCTTATCTCGCCGCATTTAACGTTGAAGACAGCAGGGCCTATACGGTCAACGTGCAGTTCGATATCAATCCTGAAAGCGTACCCAACTACCTGATCGCAGGATTTGGTTATTACAATGTAGATATCGGTGAACCTGCCTTTACCGGCCTGAGCACCACCGACACCACACTAGGCAGCTCCCTGGTGGGGCGCTATTTCTATCCACCCGCAGGGTATTTTTCCAATTTATCCCCGTATCTTTATCAAAAGAAGGTTTACGTTTACCTGCAGGATCAGCATTCCTTTTTTGATGACAGGCTCCAGCTGACATTGGGCGGCCGATATGACCATCATAATATCTATGGAGATATCACCAACATCAGAAGCGGCCTGTATTTTCAGCTGACAGAAGGCTGGGCGATCAAAGCCCTCTATGGCGAGGCGTTTCATGAACCCACCATGTTCGAATTCACTGAAAACGACAATCTCAATCCTGCCAGGATGGAAACCAGCGAATTGTCGCTTCACTTCAATTCCAACCATGATTTTTCCGGGCAGCTGGTTTATTTCCAGAACCACGCATTCAACCTGATTGAAGAAGCGCCGACCATTGAGGATATCCTGGTCAACATCGGTTCCAAAAAGGTCGAGGGAGTGGAAAGCCTGGTAAAATGGCGGTACAGCCAGTTGCGGGGAAACGTCTGGTATAGCTACGAGCGTGACCCGGACGATCCCGACTTCAAGGAAATCGCGAAGAATAAATTCGGCTTTGGTATCATTTACGGCATAACCGAAACGGTGTCTTTGAGTTTCCAGGGAAAGTACACCGACAAAATCAAGGGCAACGCACTGGATAAGGATTTCAACGAAATCACCATTACCATTCCGGAATACAAATCCTTCAATCTGACCTTGCTGGCGCAACAAATGCGGTCTTCTACATTTCCGGACGCTGATGTGTCCGTTTCCGTCTACAACCTGTTTGATGAGAAAAATCTTTATCCCGATGTCCGTGGCGCGAATCCCAGTCGCTATCTGGAAGAGGGGCGAAGCGTCTATGTCCGAGGCACCATTTATTATTGATGGACTCGTAGGGGTCTGTTGACACTTATTCGCGTGGGGCGGTAAGGGCCGGCGCCCTATTCCGCAATTCGTCGGGCTGAGAAAAGATATAGCGACTATTGCTGAATGGTGTAACATCTGTGAAAAAGCACAAAGGCTTTTGTCGTAAGAAGGCTTTCCAAGTGTGTTTTCCACGCGAAACCATTTTGGTTTATATTGTTTTGAAAATAGCAGACGAAAATTTCGTTTCGAAACGCGTGACTGGTGCCAAAAAAAGTAGGGGATTTTTCAGCGGCCAGCTAGCCCGGATATTTCACCAAACATTCGAAATCGAATATCTGATTTCCAGCACGGTATTTTGCAGCGCCAGCCTGCGCAATCCATGCATCAAGACATAGGCAAATCCGGACAACAGCAACCGGAGCTGGTTGGGCCACCAGTGGTGGCACGAGGTGCGCTCAGAGAACAGCGATTTCTGTTCCTTGATGCAATTCGCCATGTTGCCGTTGCGGTTTACCGCTGGCCTTGTAGCCGGTGAGCGATAGCAGGCGCCAATCACATAATCGATACCCGCAAAATCACACCAGTTCAACAAGCGTGGCACACAGAAACCACCATCGGCGCGAAGGATGATGCGCACTTTCGGCCAGACCTTTCGCATCGAGGTGACCAATAATTTCAATATCGCCGGGGCATGATGCGCCGCACCGCGACTGGCAGGACGCAAATAGCTGACCAGCAGGTGTTGACCACAAAAGACATACAGGGGAAGGAAGCAGTGTTCGTCGTAAAATCTATTGAAATAGCGTCCTTCCTGTTCACCGAGGACGATATTGTGGGTGGCATCAAAATCCGGAATCAGCTCGCGAGGTGCTTTGGTAAAACTGGCAATGAATTGTTGTAACAGCACCTCATGTAGGATGACCGCCGACTGCTTGTCGTGACGCTGCTCCAGACGATGCAAGATTGACGGGCTGGCCAACGGATTGAGAACGCCCACTGTCGTTTGGATTGCACCATCGTGGCGTAGGGCCTGGTGATCATTGAGATCTTCATAGCCCAAGGCCAGGCCGTAAATACGCTGCCGCAGCAGCTCGATTTGTGAATGCTGGCATCGCCCGCGCTCCCGTGTATCCTGGATGGCGCGATTGACTGCTTGAATCAGGCCCAGCTTCTGATCGGTCTCGCGCAACAGCAAAACGCCTCCGTCCGAGGTGGCTTCACCACCTTCAAAACTGGCCTCAACACGGCGGCGTTTTACGAAGGAAAACTGCATATGGTTGTGGTAACGTTTCGTCACGGCAAGGTCGCCCTTGGATTATTGTTTGGCGACTTGATTTTAAGGGGTTAACGGCCTTGCTGTATCAAATTTGGTGAAATTTCCGGGCTAGGCGGCCGCTAAAAATTCTGTATGTTCGGGGGCATAGATTCGGTGAGTCTGGATCCTATGGTTCAGGCTCTCCGAGCAGGTTGACTGGGGCGACAAGTTTTCAAAGTTTAGCGACAACTATGAGCACCTTTCAGAGGTATTTGTAATTGGACCCTCAATGAATACGGTACAGCAGTCGCGATGCGTCACGCTTTGTTAGCCAATCATGGCATCGAATTTAGTTGTTCAATGTGCGGTGGCATTCCGGCCGCCAATGGCTCTTCAGTATCCTCCGCGCTGGCCCATTCGGGCGATGCCGGATCATACAAAGTCGTACAACATGGATAGCATCCCAATCAACAATGGACGTTCCATCCATGCGCTACTTTATGTTTTGTCTCTCCCTGTTCCTGGGCTGTGCCGCCAGCGGCCAGCTGCAGGCGGCTGAAATCCCTGCCTCACTGCAGGCCTTGTTCAACCGCATTCCCAAGCTGCCGGACACCATCGCGGCCGCCACCCGCTGGGTGGATGGCAACGGTGAGCTGGTGGCCCCGCAAGTGCTGCAACTGACGGCGGATCTGGATGCCCAGAAAAATGCGGTGAGTGTCATCGCCAATTCCCGCAACGACGCCGTGCAGGACCAGGCTATGGCGCAGATGGATAGCCTGAATCAGGGCATGGCCAACGCGGGCATTGACGTGCAACGCATGCAGAGCGATCCCGCCTATGCCCGCCAGATGCAGGACCGAATGCACAGTATGTCGCCCCAGGAACTGATGGCGCTGTCGCAGAAGATGTCGCAACCCATGCAGAACAATCCCGGTATTCCCAACGAAGCCCAGTTGCTGGCGAATGATTCCCCGGCAGTGCAGCGCGCGTCGGAAGCGGGTGCTGCTTACAGTGGCGCGCAAGTGCAACGGATTCAGGCGAGCGAAGCGATCTGGCAGAAAGCGGCGGCGGACGCCAAAGAGCTGCAGGCACAGCCCTACAACGTGAAAGCGGCCAGACCACGTTCGGATTGGGACGATGTCAGCTGCGACAAGGGCTGTCAGGCCCAGTGGGATGTCTATGTGGCGCAGGTGCTGCCATTGCTGGAAGCCCGCGCCAACCAGGTGCTGCAGATACAGAAGCAAGCGCTGCAGCAGCATAGCGACAATCTGGCAAGCGCTGTAGCGGAAGCCGATCGCCATATGCAGGCCACTGCATTCGGTGCGGATGCCAAAAGCCAACTGCATCTGGCCCGCATCACCGGTTACGACACTGCGGTGGTTGGTGACATGGAGCAGCTGCTGGATCACCTGCGCCGCAGCGTCGAGCAGGCCGCGTATGTGAAACAGTGCGGCACCCAGATGATCCGTTCCCCCCATGCCATTTGCCAACGCAACCCTTCCTGAGGAAATCCGTCATGCAACCCTGGATCAAACGTACTGCTTTGGCAGCGGGTGTTCTCGCTGCCGTGATCACCGGTTCCCTGGGCGCCACCATACTGGTGAGCGACAGCAAGATGCAGCGCACCGTGCACATTCCCAGTCATCCCATCGCGCTGAAGAATGATGCCGACAGCATCGCGCGGGGCCGTTACCTGTATCAGACCAAAGGCTGCGCCGATTGCCATGGCAATGACGGCGGTGGCCATGTATTCGTGGACGATCCCGAGACCGGTATGCGGGTGTCCGGCGCCAACATTTCCGGTTCATCCCAATCCCGTGTGTTTCGCTATCAGGCCGACGACTGGGATCGCACCATCCGTCACGGCGTTAAGCCGGACGGCACGCCGCTGATCTTTATGCCGTCGGAGGATTTCGCGCGTCTGAGTGATCCGGATCTGGAGGATCTGGTGGCCTATGTGCGGCAATTGCCAGCGGTGAACACCCAGCCGGCGCAATGGCAGCTGCCGTTGCCGGTGCGGGTGCTGTATGCGCTGGGCGTGGTGCAGGATTCCGCCGCGAAAATCGATCACAGCCTGCCGCCGCAGCCGGCGATACCCGCTGCTGTCACTGTGGAATACGGCGAATATCTGGCGCAGAGCTGCAAGGGTTGTCACGGCCCGCATTTGACTGGCGGTGCCATTCCCGGCGCGCCACCGGCCTGGCCTGCAGCCGCCGACCTGACACCGGGTGAACAGGGCGCGCTGATGCATTATCCCGATGTGGAAAGTTTCCGCGCCATGCTCCGCAGCGGTCGCCGGCCCGATGGCAGCGCCATCAGCAACGTGATGCCGTTTGCGGCCCTGGCCCAGATGAACGACACCGATTCCGCCGCGCTTTTCCTGTACCTGAAAACCCTGCCACCGGTGGTGGCCAGCAATCGCTGAAACGCATCCGCGCAACACCCATAAAAAAGCCCATTCCTGTGAATGGGCTTTTTCTTTACCGGCAAAATGGATAGTTGCAATTACCGGATCAGCTCGAAATTCCAGTTCAGTTCGGTGCTGCCTTCGGCTCTCAGCTGATCGTTCTGACCGGCGGGATAGAAGCCATTGAGCTTGTCACCAGTGTCATAGCGCACGGGCAGGGTCAGTTCCCGCGTCAGACTGCCATTCTGCAATAGTTCGTTGGGCACGGATTCACGATAATAGATCCCGCCCGGCGCAATCGGAGCTTCGGCGCCGACACCGTTCTCACTCACGGTTCCCATCACAACAAAGGACGCCACCAGTTCGTATTCACAGGTGGCGTAATCCACCGTCAGCGCGATGAAACTGGGTACATCCATGCCGCTGTAGGGCAGGCCACTCCCCACCGCCTGCTGGACTACGGTTTCGTCGTGGTAGAACAGCGTGCGGGTGTCGTTCATGGTGACAAGGCCACTGTGGGTCGTGTTCTGCGACGTCCAGAAACCGATGGGGCTCAAATCGCGGGCCGCTGCAGGAATCCGGTTGATCATGGTGCCGCCCAGGCGGCCGGACTGGTGACCTTCGTAGGCCTGGTTGTCGTTGCTGGCATTCCAGTTGAACGGACTGAATGCCATACCCGCGTCGATGGTTTCGACGCTCTTGAGGGCGTCGCAGGTGATATCCGGTATCACGGTGATATTGCTCACCAGCAGGGTTTTGTCGGCGGGATTTTCGAAGTCATGGACTTCCACCGACACGGCCACCGGATTCACATCTGGCACGGTGTCCGGTGCGGAATAGGTGGCTTCGCCGGTGACTTTGTTGGCGTTGGCCACGATGGTGCCGGTGGCTGCCGAGCCGCCTTCGGCACCGTTGACGGACCAGTGCTGGGCGCTGAGGGCATTGATGGGCGCGGCGTGGCAGTCGAGCTGAACAGGCAACTGGCCGTAGTCCGGATCGTCCACCGGGTAATCGTCCGTATCGCAGATTTCAATGGTGAGCGTTTTGCTGGCGCCGGTCTTCACGGTGGTTTTACCCGGCCGCAGCTGCACGCCCGCCAGCATCGACCAGTCGCTGAAATGGGTGGTCTGCACCGACACGGTATTGCTGGCGCTATCACGCTGCGGTTGTTCGTACACACGCCAGTGGCCGGCGCTGTCCTGGAAACCAATGGTGACGAACCGCAGGGCGGAACCCTGCAGATCATCGGCGCCGGGTTTGAAGCGCAGGGTCATGGGCAGATTGCTGTGCAGGCCTTCGGGCTGGATGCGAAAGGCGGTGCCGATGCCGCTCAGGGCTTCGTTGCTGATGGGCTGGATCGACACGGTGGTGTCCGCGCTGAAGGCGCCGGCGGGCACCAGCAGCGTGACGCTGCCGTCGGCGGACTGCAGTTCGCCACCGTCGCTGCCGATTACAGCGGAGACGGCGGCGCCGAGCACGGAACCGACCGGCGTGGTGGGGGGTGGGGGATTGCTGTCGTTATTGCGCGGGGGTTGCTGGCTGCTGCCATCACCGCCACCACCACCGCCACCGCAGCCGGCCAGAACCGACATCAGAATCAGGATTGCACTGTGCTGTTTCATTTCGGGTTCGCTCCTTGGGTTTGAAAACCCCGCCAGCGTACCCATCGCATCGCGCCGCCGAATCGCCTAAGAGAGCCACTGCCTTTTCACACCGCAATGGCTCCTCGCACTGCACTGCCGGTTCAGCGTCGCGGCGTCAGTTGCAGTCCTCGCAGACGCCAGTGTTCACCACGCCGCAACCACAACTGGCTGTAGCAGCAATGCTGTTCCGCCGCGTCCGCCGGCAAGTGCAGTAAACCGGTTGCCAGCGCCGTATCGCCGAACAGCGTAATGCGGATATCCGTCACCTTGATGCCCTGCAACGGCATTTGCAGCAGGCGTTGCACCGCCCGCGCCTTGTCCAGGCGGCTGCCAGTCGCATCCACTGCTTCCAGTTCGTCATCGAATAACGCTGCCAGGCCCGTTGCGTCCCCGGCAGACAGCAGCTGGGGCAACTTCAGGCTGAGCTGCAATATGACTTTTTCCTCATGCGGCATGCGCAGGACTCCCGCTTTTAAAAAACCACTGACGGGACTGTGCCTGAAATGACGGGCGACCGCATGGCTCCTTTGGCCCATGGCAACGTGGAAAAAGGCCCAGCCAGAAGGTCCGGTAGAAAAAACTCAGCGCGTGTGATCGCGCCACAGCGCCGCCGCCTGACCGCGGGAGCTGCAATCCAGCTTGGCCAGGATATTCGCAACATGGCGCTTCACGGTGTGGGGACTCAGGTCCAGGGCGCGGGCGATGAGCTTGTTGCTGTCGCCGGCGGCGAGCATGGAAAGTACTTCCCGTTCCCGCTCCGACAATTCCTGCAGAACCGGGGGCAGCGTGGGAACCGGCTCCACCGTTTGCGCCGATGTACTGCGCCAGGCCTGCAGACGCAACAGTAACGGTTGCAGTGCGGCGCGCTGATCCGCCGGCACCAGTGCCAGCAACGGGTCCACCACGAACGCCGGCGAGGTCAGCAGCAGGCCCAGGCTGTCTTCCTGCCGGCAGCGTTCCAGCACCGGCTGGAACACCAGCCAGGCCTCGTGGGGATTCTGCTGCTGCAGGCGCAGCCAGGCCAGTGTCACCCGCACATCGCCGATAAAGGTGGGCATGGGCCAGGCCCGCTGCAGGGTTTCCGCCTCCAGCAGCGTGGCTTCCGCCGCCGCCAGATCCCCTTCCAGCAGTGCGATCTGTCCACGCAGCTGGGCTCGCGCGGTATTGAGGAACGGCCATTCCACCGCGGAAGGCTGCGGACTCAGGTAGGGCCACAGCTCGCGCATGGCCTCAAGATCCCGCGCCATCCAGAAGAAGTGCACCAGGTTATGGGTGGTGGCGCGGCGCCAGGTGGCGGTCAGGCCCGGCACACCCAGTTCATCCAGGGCCTGCAGCGCCCGGCGCTCGAACGCCACTGCGCGCTCCAGGTCACCGGCCGCCGCCGCTTCCCAGGCTTCCGCCTGACGCGCATTCAGGCGCAGGGCCGGCACCACCGACAGACGCTGCTGCAACCGGGTCTGGGCCTGCACCGCCGCCTGCAGCCGGGCGCGATCACCGTGCCAGAAATCCAGCCAGGTCGCATGGGCAAACGCCGCGATCTGCCACGAGGTCCCAGGCTTGTCCAGTTGCGCCTGACACAAAGCCCGCAGGCGCTGCATGGGACGCTGCACACCGGGCAGCCCAAACATGAAACTGTTGAAGGCATCATCCAGGGCGGGACTCAGCAATGCCGGTTCCTGCTCCGCTGCTATGGCAATGTCCGCCAGACAACTGGCCACCCGCGCCGGCCGGCCCATGGCCAGCTCCTGCCAGGCCCGCGCACCCAGACAACTGACGCGCGAGGCCTGCTCAAGGGGCATGTCCTCGATCCGGTTCAGGGCCCGCTCCGCATCCAGCAGGCGCCCCACTGCGTTATAGGCCCGCGGCAGCAGGGCAAAATGGCGCACGAATTCCGATTCATTGCCCTTGGCCTGGAACCCGGTGCAGGCCGCCTCCAGATGTTCCGCCGCCAACTGGAAATCCCACCCGGCCCAGGCACACAACGCCTGCAGGCGCGCCACCTCGGGCCGCGCGCTCACCGCCGCCGGCAACTGGGCGATCCAGCGCGCCACCAGGGCCACACTGCCTTCCGCCAGCAACGGTTCCAGGCAGGCGCTGATGGCCGCCACCGCCGGGTCCCACTGCTGCGCCTTGAGCCAGTGATTGACTGCCCGCAACGGTACCTGCTCGGCCACTGCGGCGCGGGCGTGCAGTTCCGGCACCAGATCCGGCTGCAGGCGTTCCAGCCGGATACGCAGAAAATCCAGGAACAGGTCATGAAACCGCAGCACCGGCAGCGTCTCGTCCAGCGCGGTCAGAAACAGATTGCGCCGATACAGATCCTCCAGTACCTCGTGCACATCGCTGCGCCCGGTCACTGCCTGGCACAAGGCCGGATTCAGCTCCGGCAACACCGAACAGTGCAACACGAAATCCGCCAGATCCGGCGGCAGCTCTGCCAGTACCTCCTGCGCGAAAAAATCGAACAGATGCCGACTGGCCGCCTTGTCCACCGCCGACTGCAGGTGCTCCACCAGGGGGCCACTGGTCACCCCGAACACCAGGCTCAGTCCCGCCGCCCACCCCTGGGTGCGTTGCAGCGCCTGGGCCACAAAGTCCGCCGGCACCGCAGCTCCACCGTGATCCCCATGACGCAGCCGTGCCAGCGACTCCGCCTCGGCCTGATCGAACTGCAGATCCGCCGCAACGATCTGGCCCAGCTCGCCCCGCACCCGCCAGCGGGCAAGCGGCAGTGCCGGCTCCACCCGCGAACCCGCCACCAGGCTTACCGCCGGCGGCAAGCGGTCCACCAGATCCGCCAGCAGCTGCAGCGCACTGGCATCGTTCACGCAATGCAGGTCATCCAGGAACAGAATCAGACGCTCGGTGTTGAGACTCGCCAGCGCATTGGCCAGCACGCTGGTAATGGTGCGATTGGCCTGCCCCGGCCCGTTCACCTGCGTCGCCAGCAGGCGCGGCTCCACGTCCCAGCGCAGGGGCAGCTCCCGCAGCGCCGCTACCAGCGACACAAAAAGCCGGTTGGGATCATTGTCATCCCCATCCAGCGACAGCCACACCACCTGTTGATCCGCCGGCAACTGCTGCGCCAGCTGCAACAATAACGTGCTCTTGCCAAAGCCCGCCGGCGCGCACACCAGGGTAAAAGGATGCTGCTCGATCAGGGCCGCCGTGCGGGCCAGCAGCGCACTACGAGGCACCAGGTCCCGGCGCTGGCGCGGCGCGCGGAACTTGGTCAGAGACAGGCCATCCCACAGAAGGGCACCTGACAGGTCGGACTGTGCGGAAACGGAATCGGTCATGGGGACGGGAATACTGGATAGATGATGGTCAAATTACCGCCGAATGGGGGTGGACGCAACATGTCCGGTCTGAGGAATGTCTGCTCCTCATAATTCAGGTATGCGCGGCATGTGTGTAATGTATATTGCCTGGATTTTCAGATATTGTGCTTGTTGGTGAATGATTGGGCATAGGCAGAATATACCGAAGGCTTCTCTGACTAATCAGGGGAAACCTTAGAAAAGAACAGCAGCATGCTTTCCTGCCACGAATAGCTGCTTCGAAAAGAATCTAATTTTCCAGAGTTAAAGACCAATATCATGGTGAAAAAAACATTAACGTTAAGTGCTAAACGAAATAAAGATTCCAAGCCCGTGGATCAGATGGCCGAGGATGTATCTCAAAGTGACCCGCAAAAGGGCTTTTTAAAGGGTGTAGCCATTAATCCTTTTGAGTGCATTCGTCTTGAATCAGGTTCCCAGCAGCTTACTGCACGCGCTATGGATTTGATCACGCCGATTGGAATGGGGCAGCGAGGTTTGATTGTTGCTCCGCCTGGCTCCGGGAAGACGACGATTTTGAAGCATATTTGCCAGGCGGTGGGGAAAGCGTATCCCGAAATAAAACTTTATGCGTTGCTTATTGATGAGCGTCCGGAAGAGGTGACTGATTTTAAGCGCAGCGTCCCGGCGCAGGTACATGCCTCTTCCTCGGATGAAAGTTATGATCAGCACGTCCGCATGGCCAATGACCTGCTTGACACTGCCCGCCGGGAGGCTGGCGAAGGTCAGAATGTCATGATTGTGATTGATTCACTCACGCGGCTTTCACGAGTACACAATGCGGAGCAGAAGAGCAGCGGCCGTACAATGTCGGGCGGGGTTGACGCCAGAGCATTGGAAATACCGCGAAAACTGTTTGGTGCTGCCAGAAAGATCGAAGGTGGCGGGTCGCTTACCATTCTGGCGACAGTTCTCGTTGATACCGGCAGCCGGATGGACCAGGTGATTTTTGAAGAGTTCAAGGGCACGGGCAATATGGAACTCGTCTTGTCACGCGAGGTAGCGAATCAGCGAATTTTTCCCGCGCTGGATATTGCAAAAAGTAGCACGCGTCGCGAGGAGCTTCTTTTAGATTCGAAAGACATTGAAAAAGTAAGACAGTTACGAAGAGCACTTGCCAGTCTTAAGCCTGTTGAGAGTGCGAGGAGGCTGGTCGAGTTACTTGAGAAATACCCATCGAACGCAGAGCTGCTGAATCAATGGGGCAGTTGAATGACGTTGAGTGTAAGAGCCTATATAGCTTCATGGGAACTTTCGAGCCGAGATGTTCAGACAGTATCTGACCCCCTATTCAAGAAAGTTGGTTCCGAAATTTAGACGGCGTGGTCGGAACTTCTACACTTTTGCAAAACGTGATCGATGCCTGCTACAGATCGTTTCTGGACAATGCACCGCAGCTATCCACTTTCCTCAATGGTTGTTCCGTTTGCCCCGCCAGGTAGTGCAACTGCTGATCGTGGTAGACCAGGTGCACGTCAAATGTGACGCCGGACTGATGCACGGCTTCCTTCGGCGCCTTTCCGGCCTCGAAGAAATAGGACTGGCCGCTGTCGTTGACTTCCAGGCATTTGAACTTCCAGGTGATTTCTACTTTCTCATGCGCCCGGATGGGCCAGGATGTTCTGGCCTTGTCATCGCCGATGATGGTGATGTCATTGCTGCTGGAATTGTTGATCATGCCGTCCCAGTAGACCGTGCAGCCCTGGATCAGCGATGCGATTGCGGCAAGGCCGAGTGCTGGGATGAGGTTGCGGCGGATAGGTGTCATGGCGTGCTCCCTGTCGAGTGACTCCATCGTGTGGCTGTTCATTCTAGCGCTGTTTCTGCTTCTTCAGGCAACTCCCTTTGCCGTTCTGTGCCCAATCAATCATCGGTACTCGCTTGTAACAACGGCTCAAGAAAACCCTGCATGGCGTTTATCCGCTGGCCAAAGCGCGGTTGCTGCGTGGTGCACAGTCGGCTGGTTCCCAGGCTGACGATTGCCAGCAATTCGCCCTGTTCATTCACCAGCGGCCCACCGGAATCCCCCCGGCATCCACCACCGCTAAAGGTCAGGGTCGCCTTGTCCTGCGCGTGAACCTTCACCTGGATTTCGTGACGCAAACCATAATAGCCGGAGCGGGTAACACCGTACCCGATCAGTGTCAGTTGTTCAGGTACGGCATCTTGCCGGAATTCCGCCACAGCCATCACCGGAATCGGCGCCGCCCGGCTCAGTTGTACCAGCGCCAGATCTGTTCCCATCAAATCCTCCGCACGGGAAAATTCTGCTTGCGGGGGTAACCTGATCGCTTGTACTGCAATGCCATGATCTTCACTTTGCAGTGCATTCTCGCCAAATCCCACTATCAACCGGTCCGGCGAAATAGCCTGGTCGGTACTCGGTAGCTGCACACAATGGCGTGCGGTCAACAACAGCCTGGGTGCGATCAATGCGGCACTGCAAAAATTCTCGCTGTTTTGAATACGGATGTAGGCTGTCGATTTCACTGGGTCGGCCACGGTTTGCGGAGCAGTCTGCCCACCACTCTGACAGGCGGACAGTGTAGTAGTCACGGCAAGCGCCGCCAGCCAACGCCATAAAGTGTATGTCCCACCCACCATCTGCATCTCCCGTTCAAACGGCAATAAAACGAAAAAAGGCGCTACCGATCGTGGTAGCGCCCGTGTGGAAAGGATTTAAGGGAAGGTGTCGCGGAAGTAGGAAATCCATTCCGCATATTCCGGCGTCATGCGCAGCAGACGATCGGCGCGAGGGACGTTGGCGCAGGAGGACGACGTTGCCGTACCGCCGCAGATCCACTGAATATCGTGCGCGGTGTAGTACACACTGCCACTGGAACCCACGTTGCCATCACCGTAGATGTACAGCGGTGAGCCACTGTGGCCAGCGGAGGCGTCGCAGGTCATTCGCACGTTGCGGTTCCAACCGTCACCATCGGTATTGGTTGCGTTGGCAATCGAGCAGGCACCGGCGTCGCCATACATATGGCTGGCGCTGCATACGGTCAGATCGGTAGTACAGGTGGCGCACATGGCCGGGTCAGCCGGATCGTCTATGCGGGCCTGATTGCCGGAGGTTGCGTTGCAGGACGGATAGCCGCGATTGTATTTATCCACGGTTTCCAGCGCGTTCACATCGGCGTACCAGTAACCCATCCAGCCCACGGCGTCCCCCAGGCGATCTGGTAATACGATAATGCCAAAGTCATATTGCTCACGGTTGCTGACGCTGGCCTGACGCCACTGACTTGGAGTGAAGTACCAGTAGGCCGTACCTGTATTGGGGCAAGCCTGAGTCGATGAGTTGGGACAGCCCGGCATAACCGACGAATCCAGCCAGGCAGTGCCATTACGCTCGCTGCGTACGGTAAACGCGGAAAAATCATCGGTGCCTGCAGGATTGATACAATGTGCGGCAGTCACAACATGACGCGGCCCGATCAATGTTCCGGAACAGGTGTTGGAGAAGTGGACGATGGTGCGCCAGGGCCAGGTGGTGATACGGGTATTCAACGAGCCGATACGAATGCGGTTGTCGTCGTTCATGCTCCAACCCAATGGCACCAGTTCGGTTTTTTCTTCCCGTTCGATGGCGCGGTCGGCTGGTGCTGTGTCGTTATTGAATCCGTTTACGGCGCCCGTTTGAATCGCCTGTGAGTGCAAGGACGCACGCATGGAACGGGGAAAGCGCATTTCAAAAATATTGCGGCTGGTAGGGTTGTAGGCGGTGAAGCTGTCCAGAGCCTCAGCGCCCGCATTGGCGTAGGAACGGAATCCGTCGGTATCGTCGTTAAACTGTTCGCGAACCTTGGTGGGCTCGGGCCGTTGCGCCTCGCCCTTTATCGTACGGCCCTTGCCACGCCATTCAATGCTGACTGTGGGTGCACGATCGAGACGAAACTTACGATTGGCGTTGAGCTTTTTCAGCATCGCATCCGTTTGTTGAATCAGTTCATTCGCGTCGCGATTAACGCTGTCGTCCGCCACCAGATCAGTTGTCTGGGACAGTTTGAATGTGGCCTGGCCGTTCACCACGCGATCCAATACTGCCGGAGATGCTGCCGCATAAACAGCGCCGTGCTGGAACAAGCCCGCGATCAGGGCACCACCCAATAACCATTTGACTTTGGAGAAAATCATAACGAGATCCTTGTGAGAGTGTTGTAATTTTTCCCTGTACAACCCGGGGCGAACGTCCAGCAGGGGGGCGCAGTATAGAGGGGTGGATGCTTCGCAAAACAGCTGCCTATTGCGAACTTTGGGTTGGCAGAAGTACACAAATCGACAGGTGGTTTTAGTGCTTCGGACGCAGGCAATTTTCTGCCAGCTTGCTACTCGGCGCGGTGAATTGTTCTATGTGACTCCAGAGCACGGGAAGAAATAAGAATTGAGATGCGCCCGAAGAATCGTTCTCCCATTGGCTTGGATCTAACCTGGAAGGTGTCTTCGGCATTGATTTGCTGGGGCAAGCCGCGGGCAAAGGACGGCTGCTTCAGGGCGAAGCGTGTGACTTGCCACGGTGGGTCTCTCCCCGATAGAGCGTCTGTCGTAAGCCGACAAGTCAGGAGGCGAATGCGTAACCGAGCTTTTCCCGTTTAGCCTGATACATCGCCTTATCTGCAGTTGCTAATAATGCTTCTGCCGTTGCGCCGTCGCGCGGAAAAATAGAGATGCCGATGCTGGCGTTGATGGTGAGAGGTCCAATGCTGAGAGCGCACGGCGTCTGAATGGCTGTAACCAGCTTCTGCGCGATCCGCCCGACATCGCCCTCATCCTTCACCTCCATGAGGAGATATAAAAACTCATCGCCGCCGTGACGGCTGACGGTATCGTCATCGCGCGTATTGTCTTTGAGCCGCGCCGAAATCATGCGCAACACTTCGTCACCGACAGCGTGGCCATGGGTGTCGTTGATGATTTTGAAATCGTTCAGATCGACAAACATCACCGCCAGGGCCCAGCCGTGTCGCTGCGCCTGCGCCAAGCCATGCTCCAGTCGATCATTGAATAACACGCGATTGGGCAATCCGGTCAGCGCATCATGAAATGCCGCCTGGCGCGCGGATACTTCCTGCGCTTTCGCAGCGGCCAGCTGATTCTCCAGCACCTGCCGCTCCCGGACTTCGTGCACCAGCTCCTGATTGACCACCGCCAACGTGTCGGAGGCATCCAGCACTTTTCCCTCGATAGCCATGCTTTGCTCAAGTGCACCAGCAACTCCCGGCAGCGGGTCTTGTTCAGCCAACTCTCGCTTGATGGCAGTGTTAACCGAGGACAATTCCTCGGCGCACTCTTCAACCAAGTCCTTCACCTGCTCGCTCTGGCCGAGCACGTTGTTGAGCGATTTGGCGGGCTTGCCACTGACGCGCAAAGCCTTCTTTTGATTGATTTTCATAGGCTCACAGAGAGTGACGAAGGGGCGTGGACTACACCACGGAACCGGTACAGCTACGTGCTCCACAATAGCCCGATTCGACAATAAATCTCTGTACGCCAGCCCACAAAGGCTTAATGCGTAACACAAACACGCTTGACTCCAATTGACGTCTGGCGCTAGATTTCCGCTCCAACTTTACAAACAAATGGTTTCTTCACATGAAACAGGGTTTCAAAGCATGCTTCTCGACAAACTTGGCCAAAGGCCAAGGCGTGGTCGTGCGTGTGTACAGCCTGTTCATGATCAAAACAGATTAGCCTTCAATATCATGGAGGCTTTGGGCCTCCAGGTATCCCTGACTTAAACCCTGGTTGGCCCTCCACCAGGGTTTTTTATTGGGTTTTTTTAAGGGTTCTATTATGCGTACCTACGACAAACTGATTGAATCAATTCAGGTTCGCCGGAAGTCCTATGGACATCGGCTGGCTTCCGGCGTTGATTCCAGCATCTTGAATTAGCCCGACCTGTCCCCTTGGCAATGACAGGTCGGAACAGACCTGTATTGTTTGTGCCCCAGGCGGGGCAATAGGCGGAACCATGAAACTCTCCAAACTGCGCAACATCGGCATCATCGCTCACGTCGATGCCGGCAAAACCACTGTTACTGAACGCATCCTGTATTACACGGGCAAGACCCATAAGGCAGGCGATGTTCATCACGGCACAACGACCACTGATTTCTCGCCAGAAGAGCGCAAGCGCGGCATCACCATTTATAGCGCCGCCACAACCGTGTTCTGGCAAGAGCATCAGCTCAACGTTATTGATACCCCTGGCCACATTGATTTCAACATTGAAGTCAACCGTTCGCTGCGGGTGCTCGATGGTGCGGTCGTAGTGTTTGATGCTGTTGCTGGTGTCGAACCCCAATCGGAAACCAATTGGCGTTTGGCCGACAAATATGGCGTACCCCGGATTTGCTTCGTCAACAAGATGGATCGAGTGGGTGCCAATTTTGAACGCACAGTAAAGATGATCCAGGATCGGCTGGGTGCAGTTGCTGTACCGTTGCAAATACCGTTCGGTGCCGAGGATGGCTTTCAAGGCGTCATTGACCTGATCTCCATGCGTTTGGTGTTGTGGAATCCAGACAATTCCCAAATGGAACCCTGTTGGTTGGCAGATGTGCCAGCTGAACTGATGCCTGAAATGGCGCAGAAACGCCAGCAAGTGATTGAAGTGGTTGCTGATGCCGACGACCAGCTGATGGCGGTTTACCTGGAAGGTGGTGACATCAACGAGGTGGACTTGATTCGTGCCATCCGCATGGCCACGTTGCAAGGCAAAATGGTGCCCGTTTTGTGTGGCTCGGCTTACCGTAACAAGGGCGTCGAGTTGCTGCTGGATGCAGTGGTCCGCTATCTGCCTGCCCCTGATGATCGGGATCAGCTGGTGGGTATGAACCCTGAATCCGGCGGCCAGGTCGAACGGGCATTGTCAGCTGACGCTCCTTTTGCGGCGCTGGCATTCAAGGTTGTCCATGACAAGCACGGTTCATTAACCTTCGTGCGCGTCTACAGCGGTAGCAAGAGGACGGGTGATATGGTGTTCAACAGTGTAACGGGGCAAAGGGAACGGATAGGGCGCATGTATGAAATCCATGCCGACAAGCGCGAACCGCGCGACATCGTGTATGCGGGTGACATCGTCGCTTTTGCCGGACTCAAGCACACCACGACAGGCAACACTCTGTGTGATGTGACTGCTCCCATCGTGCTGGAGAGCATTGAAACACCGGTTCCCGTAATCGACATCGCGATCGAGGCTGGCCATTCCGTGGATCAACATGCCCTGATGAAGGGGCTCCACAGTCTGGTCAGTGAAGATCCCAGTCTGTCACTGCGGCAGGATGCCGAATCCGGTCAGTTGATTCTGTCCGGCATGGGCGAGTTACAGCTGGAAGTGACGCTGGCGAAGCTGGATGCGGACTTCGGTGTATCGGTTCGCGTCGGTAAGCCCAAGGTCGCTTATCGCGAAACGATCACGCAGGCCCAGGAACTCCATTACCGCTATAAAAAGCAGGATGGTGGGCCGGGTCAGTTCGCCGAGATTGTGCTGCGGATTGAGCCGCTGGCTAACGGAGAGGGTTTCCGCTTCGAAAACCAGGTTGCCGGTGGCGCTATTCCACGGGAATTCATTCCGGGAGTAGAAGCTGGCGTCAAGCGCGCGGCGTCCATGGGCGTGGTTGCAGGCTACCCAGTGGTGGATTTCAAAGCCACCTTGCTGGATGGTACGTACCACGCACAAGACTCTTCTGTGCTGGCGTTTGAGAAGGCAGCGTTCCTGGCGTTTCAACAGGCTGCCGCGAAAGCCGGAGCTGTGCTGATGGAGCCTATGATGACAGTTACCGTGCAAACACCTGCTGACTACATCGGTGATTGCATTGGTGACCTGGTGCGCCGCCAGGGTCTGATCCAGAACCAGTCACAAGTCGGTTCTGGCGTTGAGATCCAGGCGAGCGTTCCTCTGGCCCAGATGTTTGGCTATATCGGCGATCTCCGCGCGATGACGTCGGGGCGTGCGAGCTTCACGATGCAGTTTGAGCGTTATTCAGCAGCGCTCAGACAATCAGAAAAACGTAGCTGATGCTGTATTGCAGCAGTCAAAGAATATGGGCGCCAGGAGGGGCGCCCATTTTTTTCAGTGTTAAGCGTTCAAAAAAGTCGTCATGAAAATGCTAAATCCAAGGACTCCTCCTTTGCACTTCTTCCCAATCAGCGCCGATCCATCTTGCTCATCATCTGATTGGCCAATTCGCTGGCCACCTGCGACACCGCGTTCACCTCAAACGATTTGCTGCGGCCAGCCCACTGCAATTGCTCGTTGCCGGTGTTGTAAACCGAGGTGGTGAGAAACAGGTTGGTCGAGGTGTCGATATAGGACGCCCGGGTCATGGTGTAGGAGTTGTAGCCGCCCCAGAAACCGTGCATGGTCGGTGCGTAGTAGTAGGGGCCGGTGACATAGGTGGCCACCGATTCCGGCACCCGTTCCACTTCGATATCGACGCTGGCCAGGGTCACCGCCACCACATGGTCCACTTTCGTTTTGCTGACGAAAGCAATTACCGATTCCTTGGTGGGCAGGTCTTCACCCAGGGCCTGGATGCTCATCACGGGATTGATGCCCTTGCGCTGCAGTTCCTTGGCAAAGGTGGCTTCGAATATGGTGCGGTTGGTGACGTTGGACGTGACAGCCACCACCAGCACATTGTGCATTTGCCCGCGGTTGAAACCTTCCGCCTGCCAGACGTCGGTCATGCGGGTGGTGCCGCAGGCAGTGAGCAGTAGCAGAAGAGCGGCGAGGCAGGGCAGGGATACAAGCGATGCAAGGGTACGTGACACGTGGTGGCTCCGGCAGGTCTGATGAAGGTGCCGTCACTCTAGCAGGCTTGCGGCGCGACGGCGATGCCGGCCCTTCACTGCAGATAGCGTCCCGCCGCTGCGATGGCCACCACCAGCAGGCCCAGGCTGAGGTTCACCGCGATCAGCTTGCGGATCTGGCCCAGTTTCGCACCGCCGGTCTGCCAGTCGCTCGCTGCCACCGCCTGCTTCAGCCGGCGAAACGGCGCAAAGTAGATATGGAAAAAAAGCAGCATCATGATCAGGCCGAGCAGCAGCATGATGTGGACATGGATGCCGACATATTTCATGCCGCCGAAAATGCCGAACGTCATCCACAATCCGGTGCCTAGTAATAACAAAACCGATGCCCACACCCAGGGAAAAAACCGCGTGAAAACCTGCGCCCACAAGGTGAGACGTACCGGTGGTTCCAGCAAACTGGCGGCGACAGGGCGCAGCGCCATGTAGGCGAAGAACATGCCGCCAACCCAGATGACGGCGGCGAGAAGGTGCAGGGTGATCATCACGGACATGACGGTTTCCTCAATGGACGGCTTTGCGATGGATCATAACAACGATTTCTGTCGTCATCCTTCACATAACACCCAGCGCAGTCAAACTGGCTTTCCCCAGTTCCACCCGCTTCGGCAGGTCCACTTCCCCCGCCATATCCATGTTCATCGCAAACGCATAAATTTTCCCCTGCTTTTCCACCCATCCCACCCACCAGCCGACGTTGGGCTTGCTGAATGTGCTCCAGCCGGTCTTGCCATGCAGGGTCCATTCCGGCGTGGTTTCCAGTTTGGTGATTTCGTTGACGCGGTTTTGCGCCGAGCGGGGGAAGGGCAGTTTTTCCTGCGCCAGCTGCGCCAGGAATTGTGCCTGTTCGATAGCGCTGATTTTCAGCGGCCCGTCCAGCCAGAAGCGATCAACCACCGTGCCGATCTGCCCATTGCCGTATTGCAGCCGGTTGACGGCGTTGCTCATGCGCTGCTGGCCAATCCTGCGCGCCAGTTCCTGGTACACCGGCACATTGGATACCTTGATCGCTTCGCGCAGGTCCATGTTCTTTTCCCATTGCTTGAATGGCTGTGGCTGGTCGCCGTAGGGCAACACTTCATTCACGTCCTTCACGGCCCCCACCGCCAGGCCGATCAGGCTGTTGGGAATCTTGAACGTCGACGCCGGAATGAAGCGGGTTTCTGCCCGCGCGTAGTTATGCCCGGCGAGTTTCTTTGCGCTGACGTCGTATAGAACGAAGGTGCCCTGCGCACCGGCGTCGGCGAACAGCTGGCTGACGGCAGGGCTGTCATGCCATTCAACGGCGAAAAGGGGGAAGGAGATCAGCAGGGCAAGGGCGGACAAAAAATAGTTCATGGTGTCCCGGAGGAGGCGGTCGAAGGTGACTGCTGGAGCCTGACACAGTTGGTAGCAAAACAGAATCAAAATCGGCTGCGGTTCAGTCGGTTTGCTGGCTGCCCCCGTCACGCCCGTCCGCAATCGCAGGAAAGCCCGCGGCGTGCGGGCTTTCTTGTGTCAATTCAGCGGGCTGCACATGCAATCGTTTCAGAAACGCGAGAAATCCGGCTTGCGCTTTTCCATGAAGGCGGTGAAGGCTTCCTTCGCCTCGGCACCGGCCAGCATGGCGCTGAACTGGTTGGCTTCGGCATCCATTACCTGCTTCAGCATGGCGGCATTGCCCATGCGCATCAGCTGCTTGGTGGCGCGGATCGACGCGGGCGGCTGCTTGGCCAGCTGCTTGGCTTTCTGCAACGCGAACGCCTGATATTCCTCTGCCGGCAGCACCTGGCTCACGATGCCCATTTCCTTGCCTTCGTCGGCGGTGAACGAGTCGCACAGCATCAGCAGTTCGGCGGCGCGGCGGTAGCCCAGGCGTTGGGTCAGCAGCAGGCTGGAGCCCGCTTCGGGGCATAGCGCCAAGTTCACGAACGGCATCTGGAATTTGGCTGCGGGAGCGGCGTACACCAGATCGCAATGCAGCAGCATGGTGGTGCCCACGCCCACTGCCGGGCCATTCACCGCCGCCACCAGCGGCTTGGTCAGGGCGGGCAGGGTGCGCAGGAAACGGCCCACAGGGGAATCGCCACCGATGGACGAGGCCGACAGGAAATCCACCAGATCGTTGCCGGCGGTGAAGCAGTCGGCGGTGCCGGTGATCAGGCCCGCGCGCAGGCTGTTGTCGCTTTCCAGTTTATCGAACGCGTCGGAGATGCCGTTGTACATGGCGCCGGTAAGCGCGTTTTTCTTGTCAGCGCGGTTGAGGCGGATGATGATCACGCCGTCCTGGATTTCGGTGAGTACCTGCTCGGTCATGGTTTGGCTTCCTGAATCTTGTTGGTATTGATGTCGTCTTGCGCCGCGTGGGCATCGGCAATGGCCTGGGTTTCGCCGCGCTGGGCCTGCACCAGCTGGTTGAGGGCGCGGGCACTGTCCGGCACCGGCGGCGATTGCAGGTCGGGAAACGCTTCCCGCAGCACCTGCGACGGCGCTACTCGCTTGCCGGTCTTGGTGCTGACCATGGCCATGCGGATCACGGCGGCGGTGAACACGGTGCGTTTGTAGGTGAAAAGCTGTTCCATGTAAACGTATTTGTCATCCCAGGCGCTGATGCGGGTTTCCACCTTGAAATACTGGAATGGCTTCAGTTCCTTCACGTAGCTGATCTCGGTGTTCGCGATCAGCGCCTTGAAGCCGCGGTTGAACATTTCCCGCAGCCAGGGCGTGTGGATCATGTGCTCCACCCGGCCGCGTTCGAGGTACTTCAGGTACTTCACGTTGTTCATGTGCAGGTTGGCATCGATGTCCCAGGGCAGCACGCGGTAGCGGGTGATGACCCAGTCCAGCAGCGGTTTGCTGGGCTCGATTTTCTGGATGTAGCGGGCGATCAGGAAACGGAAGAAGAACCACATGGACGTCACACTTCGCGGTTGGTCGAGGTTGCGGTTGGCTCTGCGTTGGCGCAGGGGCGAATTGTCCTTCCGTGGAGCTTGGGAAACGGCAGGTTGCGGCAGTATACCGTAACCGGTGATTGCCGGCGTTTTCCCTTGTTTTTGCGACAGAATTGAAGATTACCGAGCCCGTGATTTTGCAGTCAACGACAGGTCCTTTCACTGACCTAAACGGCTATTAATCTGTCAGTTTCAGCCAGTAGGCATGGCCCGTGGTGGCTGTGTATACTGCCGACCCATCAGTCAGCCAGTACAAGAGGATTCGAGCATGGAACTGAAAGACAAAGTCGCCATCGTGACCGGTGGAGCCAGCGGCCTGGGTCGCGCAACCACTGAAGCATTTTTGGCGAAAGGCGCCAAGGTTGTGATTTTCGACCTGAACGAAGCAGCCGGCAACGCCACCGCCGGTGAACTGGGTGCCAACTGCAAGTTCGCCAAGGTGAACGTGTCGGACGAAGCATCGGTACAGGCTGGTATCGCCTTCGTACTGGAAAGCTTCGGCGCACTGCACATCGCCGTGAACTGCGCTGGTATCGGTTCCGCGCAGAAGACTTACGGTGGCAAGGGCCCGCACTCGCTGGACGGTTTTGCCAAAGTCATCGGCGTGAACCTGATCGGCACGTTCAACGTGACCCGTCTGGCCGCTGAAGCCATGGCCAAGAACACCCCGGTGAACGCCGACGGCGAGCGCGGCGTGATCATCAACACCGCCTCTGTTGCCGCATTCGACGGTCAGGTTGGCCAGGTGGCGTACTCCGCTTCCAAAGGCGGCGTTGTGGGCATGACCCTGCCGATCGCCCGCGATCTGGCCCCTTACGGCATCCGTATCAACACCATCGCGCCGGGCATTTTCAACACTCCGCTGATGAACGCCGCACCCGATGCAGTGAAAAACCCGCTGATCGAAGCCACCCAGTTCCCCAAGCGCCTGGGCAATCCGTCCGAATACGGCCAGCTGGCCTGCCAGATGGTGGAAAACGGTTTCTTCAACGGTGAAGTGGTGCGTCTGGACGGTTCCATCCGCATGGCGCCGCGCTGATTTTCGATCCACGTTTCAGTACCATTGGCATTTGTAATGCAGCCCACACCCAAGGTGGGCTTTTTTTTGTCCGCGATTTGGGGCAGACAGGCCCGGAACGAATTTTTATACTGCAACTCCGAAGTACAGGCCTGTTCCGGACGCGAGGACGAAATGACCACAGCATTACAACGTTTTTTCAGGCTGGAATCCGCCAGCGGCATTTTGCTGATGCTGGCGACCATTCTGGCCCTGATCATGGCCAACAGCCCGCTCGCGTATCTGTACAGCGCTCTGCTGGACACGCCGGTGGCGATCCAGTTTGGTGAACTCAGTATTCACAAGCCGCTGCTGCTGTGGATCAACGACGGCCTGATGGCGGTGTTCTTTTTTACTGTGGGCCTGGAGATCAAGCGCGAGGTGCTGTTCGGCGAGCTGTCGCAGCCGGCCAAGGTGATGCTGCCCATTGTTGGTGCCATTGGCGGCATGGCCGCGCCGGCGCTGGTCTACTCCTGGATCAACTGGCACGATCCGCTGGCGATGCGGGGCTGGGCGATTCCGTCCGCCACCGACATTGCGTTTGCGCTGGGGGTGCTGTCGTTGCTGGGCAACCGGGTGCCGGTGGGGCTGAAAATTTTTCTGCTGACCCTTGCCATTGCCGACGACCTGGGCGCGATCATCATCATCGCGCTGTTCTATACTGCGGATCTTTCCACGGTGTCCCTGGTCATTGCGAGCGCGGCGATTGCGGTGCTGATTGCCATGAATGTGCGCGGTGTGAGTGGCGTGGCGCCCTATATTCTGGTGGGACTGGTGCTGTGGACGGCGGTGCTGAAATCCGGTGTGCATGCGACCCTGGCCGGTGTGATTCTGGGTCTGATCATTCCCGCCACCGGCCGCGACCAGCATGGCCACAATACGCTGGAGCAGCTGGAACACGATTTGAAAGCGCCGGTGGGCTTCGTGATTTTGCCCATGTTTGCCTTCGCCAATACCGGCCTGTCACTGGCGGGGCTGACGCTGGATTCGCTGTTGCATCCGGTACCACTGGGCATTGCCCTGGGTTTGTTCGTAGGCAAGCAGATCGGGGTGTTCGGTCTGTGCTTTGTGGCGGCGAAGCTGCGCCTGGTGTCGTTGCCGACCGGCGTCAACTGGAAGCAGATGTATGGCGTGTCAATCCTGTGCGGCATCGGTTTCACCATGAGCTTGTTCATCAGCTCGCTGGCCTTCACTGGGGGCGATCCCAACTTCGCCCTGAATGACCGGTTGGGTGTCCTTCTGGGCAGCCTGCTGTCGGCGGTACTGGGGTACGGGATCTTGCGGTGGGTGTTGCCGCCGGCAGTAACAAAAGGCTGATGGAGGCGCGGTTGCGCTTCCGTGTATGATCGGGATTCAACCTTCCCCTGGATCAGGAACTGCACCATGAAAACAACAAGAATGGCTGTGCTGGTTTTACTGTCGTCCCTGCTGCTGTCCGGCTGTACCACGTGCGATCTGGCGCTGTGGCTGGGCGACGATGTGTGCGAGATCGGCGGCGTCTGAGTCCCGATAACACTCAATGCCGCACGCTGGATTCCGCCTGCTCGCTGGCGTTATGCAGCGTGGCCGGCGTTTCCGGTTGCACCACATTCCGTTTTTCCCTGCTCTCCGCATAAGAGGCCGGCGGCGCCTCATGCACTACCTGGTAACTGGCGTTGACGATGCTTTCCGACGTTTTCGGGAATACGTAGTACATGGCCAGCGCGCCTTTGCCCAGCAAGCCCAGCTTGCGCTTGTTGCGGGTGATGATCACGTCCAGCATCCATTTCACTGCCGTCTCCGGCGACATCACCGGCATGTAATCGTAGATCTTGGTGGGTGCGATCATCGGCGTGCGCACCAGCGGATAGTTGATGGTGGAGAAGCGCACACCGGTGTGGGCGAACTCGTTGGCCGCCACCCAGCTCCAGCCTTCCAGCGCCCACTTCGACGACAGGTATGCGGAAAACCGCGCCGGATTCGCCTGCACGCCCACGGTGGACACGTTGATGATGTGGCCTTCATCGCGCTCCAGCATGCCCGGCAGCAGGTTCATTGCCATACGGATTGAACCGAAAAAATTCAGCTGCATGGTGCGCTCGTAATCGTGGAAGCGGTCGAAGCTGAATTTGATCGAGCGGCGGATCGAACGGCCCGCATTGTTGATCAGGATGTCGACCCGGCCATGATCCCGCATTGCTTCCTGGCAGATGCGATCACAGTCTTCCATCACAGTCAGGTTGCCGGCGTACACGTCAGCCTTGCCGCCCGCGTTGCGGATTTCTTCCGCCAGATCCTGCAGTTTGTCTTTCGAGCGTGCCGTCATCAGCACGGTAGCGCCAGCGGCTGCCAGCTTGTGGGCCACCAATGCGCCGATGCCGGAACTGGCACCGGTCAGCATCACTACCTTGCCGGACACGCGATCCGTCAGCGCTTCCTCAGCGTTGATGATGCTTTTGGCGTTCCACTTCCAGTGATCGGCTGCGCGCTGGAAATAGGGCAGGATTTTCGGCTTTCTGAATTTCACTTTGTCAGTCATGGCGTTCGGTCCGGAAGTGATGACGGAAATGTCGGCGTGGCTGCGCGGGTTCCAGCTGTTCGTTCCAGTAATCCCACAGGGGCCGGATATACGTCTCAAGATCCGGCGCCTGAATATCGGTGCCGGCCAGGGCCGCGTCGGTGTGCGTAGTATCGAAGGTGACGGGGTAGGTCAGGAACGACAGCATCGCCACGGGCACGTCGAGACGCTGCAGCGCTTTCTGCGCCAGCCAGCGCACGGGGCCGGTGGTGGTTGCGGCTTTCACCAGGCGGCCCGGCGGTTGTTCCAGCCACTGGTTGCTGATCTGCCAGGCGGCGCGGGGCGCGTGAGCCACATCGGCGACGATATTCATCAGTTCGCCCAGGGAATAATTGCGGTGTGCGGTGAGATGAAAACACTGGCCATCGAGCGCGGGCAGGTGCGCGATCCGGTCCAGGGCCCGCGCGACGAAATCCACCGGCACCATGTTGAAGTAGCCACCTTCCAGGCCCACCAGTGGCAGCCACCGGGGCAGCCAGCGCTGCAGTTGCCGCATGACCCGGAACAGGTAATAGGGGCCGTCGGCCTTGTCCATCTCGCCGGTCTGGCTGTGGCCCACCACCATCGACGGGCGATAGATGCGGAACGGAATTCTGCTTTCCTTGCGTACGAGTTTTTCCGCTTCGTGCTTGGTGACGAAGTAGGGATCGTGCAGGCCGGTGGCTTCGTCGAACATGTCTTCGCGAAACTGGCCGGGGTAGAGGCCGGCGGCCGCGATCGAGCTCACATGATGGAAGCAGCCGGCGGCCGTGGCTTCTGCGGCGCGCAGGGCGTTGCGGGTGCCGTCGATATTGCTGCGCTGCTGGGAGGCGGCATCGGCCTGCAGGTCGTAAATGGCGGCCAGGTGGAAAAAGTGGCTCACCTGCTGCAACCGGGCGAGGTCCGCTTCGGCAATGCCCAGGCCGGGTGCGGTGAGGTCGCCACCGATGGCGATTAGCTGGTCGGCGCGGGCCCCGGTCTGGATGCACAGGCGGTTGAACTTGCGCTCCGATCCGGTGCGCACCAGCACGTAAATCCGTGCGTCCTTGCGCTTGAGCAGTTCCGCCACCAGGAAACGGCCGATAAAGCCGGTGGCGCCCGTGATGAAGTAGTTCATGCAGTCCTACCCGGTGAAGCTGACTATGATAACTAACAAGTGTTAGTTAAAGTAATCACAAATGAATAGACAGTCAATCCGGACTCGCCATTATTTGTGATTAAATATTGACCTGCTGGTGTCGGATGAGACTAACAGCTGTATGTTATAGTGAAGATTCGATCAATCCCGGAACACTGGAAAGCACCGCCTGATGACTGCCAACGTCGCCCCTGATTCCGCCGGCACCCAAGGCCGCACCAAGACCCGCTCCGACCGCAAGCTGGAAACCCGCCGCCGCATTCTGGATGCCGCGCTGCAACTGGTGGAGGAGGGGCGTTCGCCCGAGGCGCTGGGGCTGCGGGAAGTGGCGCGGGTGGCGGGGGTGGCGGCACCTTCCATCTACAACCACTTTGCCGACATGGACGAACTGGGTCTGGCCCTGGTGGACGACTGCTGTATCCGCCTGCGCACCATTGCCCGGGCAGCCCGGCACCCGATGGCGGAGCACGACATGCCCCAGGCGCTGAAACGGTTGCTGGAGCAGTTCCTGCTGTACGTGAACCGGCACGAGTCGATCCTGCGCCTGCTGATCCAGCAGTGGTTCAATCCCAATCCGGCATTTCGCCGCACCATCCGGCGTGAACTGGCGTCCATGCAGGTGGATCTGGCGGACAGCATGCAGCAGGTGGCGGCGCAGAAAGGGATGCGGTCTGGCGATTATTCGCTGGAATCCCAGGCCATTCTGTCGTTGCTGACGGTATTTGTGCTGGATGCGATGGATCTGGACAAGGAGCAGCGCGAGCGCCGGATGGAACGTCTGGAGCGGCAAATACTGATGCTGGTGCTGGGCAGCCGGGCGCTGGCTGCTGGAGTCTCATAAATAGTGGTTGATGGCGCCACGGTCTAGCCGGGCGCCTTCGCTACGGGCAGCTCATTTTTCCTGTTCAGGGCACCAACACAACCTTGCCGGTATTGCCCCGGTTTTCCATATGCCGGTGCGCATCCGCCGCCTGCTCAAAGCGGAACACCTTGTCCACGTGGGGCCGAATCCAGCCTTCCGCATAACCCTTCAGAATCGCATCCGTCCACAACTGCACTTTTTCCTGCTCGTGCCACAGATGGCCCATGTTCACGCCGAACACGCCCTTGTTGCTGTTCATCAGGCCGAAGGGGTGGAAGAGCGGGGTCTGCAGCGCCATTTTCACCAGCGCCAGCTTGCCGCCCAGGCCGTCGGCCACAGTAGAGATGCCGAACATGCCCAGCCGGCCGGTGCTGCGCAGGTGCTTGTAGCTTTTGCGGAAGTGACCGCCGCCGATGGGATCGGTGATCAGGTCGACGCCCTTGCCCTGGGTGATGCGTTGCACCACTGGGCCCCAGTCGCCGGTACGGTAGTCGATGGGGTGTTGCAGGCCGCGTTCCCGCAGAAAGGCATGTTTGCCGGGGCTGGCGGTACCGATAGTGGTGGCGCCAATATGGACGGCAATATCCAGCGCTGCCAGCCCCACGCCACCGCCGGCATTGTGGATCAGCACGGATTCATGGGCCTGCAATCCGCCCATGGCCACCAGCAGCTGCCAGGCCGTGAGGTAATTCACCGGAATTGAGGCCGCCAGCTCGAACGACAGGCCGGCGGGTTTGGCGAACACCTGGCTCACCGGCACCACCGCCACATCGGACTGGCCGTTGAAGCGGGTCAGGGCGATCACGTCCTGTTGCAGCCACGTTTCTTCCGCCGCACTGCCCGCCGCTTCCACCACGCCCGCCACCTCATAGCCCACGGTGCAGGGCGTTGATGGCGCGTCCGGGTACAACCCCTTGCGCGCCAGCACATCGGCGAAATTCAGGCCCGCCGCCTTTACCCGGATCAGCACCTCGCCTGCGCGGGGTTTGGGATCGGGGCTTTCCTGCACCTGCAGCACATCGGGGCCGCCGTGGCGAGTGATGACAATCCGTTTCATGGGGGGACTCTCCAGTGGTGGTTCGCGGGGGTGGATCGAAATTATATGATAGTTCGATAACTGTCAAACTGATGGTGGAGCGTTTGTTTTGCTGCCGGCAACCACCTAACATTCAAGCAACTCATCATCATTGCCTGATTGCCCCTGCTCCCTGGAAGTCGCCTCATGTATGTACCCGAGCATTTCTCGGTCAAAGAAGCTGCTGTTCTGTATGACTGGATCGAGCGCTGGAGTTTCGGCACCCTGATTACCAGCCATCGTGGCCGCATGGAGGCGAACCAGATCCCGTTTCTGGTGGATCGCGAGCGCGGTGACCTGCTGGGTCACGTGGCCCGCAGCAACAAGCAATGGCAGACCCTGCTCAACGCCGAGCACCTGCTGGTAGTGTTCAACGGCCCCCACGGCTATGTGTCGCCGGCCTGGTACAGCCAGCCGGACGGCGTGCCCACCTGGAACTACCTGACCGTGCAGGTGCAGGGCAAGGCGGAACTGGTAAAGACCGAAAACGAAGCCATCGACATCCTGCGCCGCCTCACCAACACCAACGAGGCCCTGTATGGCCCGGGCTGGCGACTGGAGGATCTGGACGAGGCGCGGCTCAAGGTCATGACCCAGGCCATCGTCTGTTTCCGCATTCATATCAGCACCCTGGAAGGCAAAGCCAAGCTGAGCCAGAACCGCAGCAAGATGGACCGGGTGGGGGTGATCCGCGAACTGTCCGCCAGCGACGATTCCCAGTTGCAGGAACTGTCGCGCCTGATGCTGGATGATCTGAAGCAGAAAAAAGCCCCACCCTGAGTCCGGCTACCCGTAGATCTGCGCCCGCGCCTCTGGCCGTTGCCAGCCTGTCGGACAGGGGCGCTTCCTGTTATCCTATTGAGCCTGTTTTTTGACTTAATTTTGCGATTTTTCAGGAGTGCACCATGCCGGCGTATCGTTCCAAGACCTCTACTCAAGGCCGCAACATGGCGGGCGCCCGCGCACTCTGGCGCGCCACCGGCATGAAGGATGACGACTTCAAGAAACCCATCATCGCCGTTGCCAACTCCTTCACCCAGTTCGTGCCCGGTCACGTGCACCTGAAAGACCTGGGCCAGCTGGTGTGCCGTGAAATCGAAAAAGCCGGCGGCGTAGCGAAGGAGTTCAACACCATCGCCGTGGACGACGGCATCGCTATGGGCCACGACGGCATGCTGTATTCGCTGCCGTCCCGCGAGATCATCGCAGACTCGGTTGAGTACATGGTCAACGCCCACTGCGCCGACGCGCTGGTGTGCATTTCCAACTGCGACAAGATCACGCCGGGAATGTTGATGGCGGCATTGCGCCTGAATATTCCCGTCATCTTCGTGTCGGGGGGGCCGATGGAAGCGGGCAAGACCAAACTGTCCGGCAAGTTCATCAAGCTGGATCTGGTGGATGCGATGGTGGCGGCAGCCGACCCCAACATCACCGACGAGCAGGCCGACGTGTACGAGCGCAGTGCCTGCCCCACCTGCGGTTCCTGCTCCGGCATGTTCACCGCGAACTCCATGAACTGTCTGACCGAGGCCCTGGGCCTGTCCCTGCCGGGCAACGGCACCACCCTGGCCACGCACGCCGACCGCGAGCAACTGTTCCTGCAGGCGGGCCGTACCATCGTCGAACTCACCAACCGCTATTACCTGCAGGACGATGCCTCGGTGCTGCCGCGCAACATCGCCTCGGTGAAAGCGTTTGAAAATGCCACCTGCCTCGACATCGCCATGGGCGGTTCCACCAACACCATCCTGCACCTGATGGCCGCCGCGCAGGAAGGCGAAGTGAATTTCGCCATGAAGGATATCGATCGCCTGTCGCGCAAGGTGCCGCAGCTGTGCAAGGTGGCGCCCAATACGCAGAAATACCACATTGAAGACGTGCACCGCGCCGGTGGCGTCATGGGCATTCTGGGGGAACTGGACCGGGCCGGATTGCTGCACACCGACGTGCCCACCGTGCACTCCGCCACGATGAAGGACGCGCTGGACCTGTGGGACATCAAGCGCACGAACGATGCTGCAGTGCAGAAGTTTTTCAAGGCCGGCCCCGCCGGTATTCCGACGCAGGTGGCCTTCAGCCAGGACTGTCGCTGGGACTCGCTGGATGACGATCGCGCCGAAGGCTGTATCCGTGCTGTTGAACACGCCTATTCCCGCGAAGGCGGCCTGGCTGTGTTGCATGGCAACATCGCGCCGGATGGTTGCGTGGTGAAAACCGCCGGCGTCGACGACAGCATTCTGGTGTTCGAAGGCAAGGCACGCATTTTTGAAAGCCAGGACGCGGCGGTGAAAGGCATTCTGAATGACTAAGTGAAAGCCGGCGACGTGGTGGTGATTCGCTACGAAGGCCCCAAAGGCGGCCCCGGCATGCAGGAAATGCTGTACCCCACCAGCTACCTGAAATCGAAAGGCCTGGGCAAGGCGTGCGCGCTGCTGACTGATGGCCGCTTTTCCGGTGGCACTTCCGGTTTGTCGATTGGCCATGTGTCGCCGGAAGCGGCATCCGGTGGCGCCATTGCGCTGGTGGAAGAGGGCGACCTGATACGCATCGACATTCCCAACCGCACCATCGACGTGAAAGTCAGTGACGACGTGCTGGCCAAACGCCGCGCCGCCATGAATGCCAAAGGCAAGGACGGCTGGAAACCGGCGCATCCGCGCGAGCGCAAGGTAAGCACCGCGCTGAAAGCTTACGCCGCGCTGGCCACCAGTGCCGACCGTGGCGGTGTGCGCGACCTGTCGCAGCTGGAAAAATAAATCCGGATTTCCGGATGCGGGGTGGTGCCGGCACAATCGGGTGTCGGCGCCACGCCTGAAAACGGCACCGATCACTGATCTGCCGCAGTGCTTTGCGGTGTCATTCGCCGCGATGTCTGTGTTATAAATTTCTCCTCGTTTTTCCCACAGGATTTCTGCTGATGGCCCTGCATCAACCCGGCATTCTGGCGCCACTGCCTGCTGTTGCCCGCTACCTGACGTTCACCCACAAGCCCGACACCGATCCGCGCCCCGTGCTGCAAATGCTGGCACAACAGGCGGATGGCGAGCGTATCGTCGTGGGGTTGGGGCAAAGCCTCCTGCAACTGTGTCGCGCAAAAATCCACGGGCTGCACGAAATGCCTGCCCTGAGCGGAGTGGCGGTGGAAGTGCCGTCCACGCCGGCGTCGATCTGGCTGTGGCTGCGGGGTGAGGATCGGGGTGAGCTGGTGAATCTGAGCCGCAAGCTGAAATCCCTGCTGTACCCTGCGTTCGATCTGCGCGATGCCGTCGACAGTTATACCTTTCGCCACAATCGCGATCTGTCCGGCTATGAGGACGGCACCGAAAATCCGGCGGATGCAGCGGCGCTCGACGCCGCCATCGTGCAGAACGAACTGCCTGGCTACGAAGGTTCCAGTTTCGTCGCGGTGCAACAGTGGCTGCACAACCTGAATCATTTCGAATCCCTGGCGCAGAAAGAGCGCGACTACATCGTCGGTCGCCGCCAGTCCGATAACGAGGAACTGAAAAACGCGCCGGAATCCGCCCATGTCAAACGCTCGGCCCAGGAAAGTTTCACGCCGCCGGCCTTCATGGTGCGACGCTCGATGCCCTGGAATGACGCCACCCGGGAAGGGCTGGTGTTCGTGGCATTCGGCCATACCCTGCAGGCTTTCGAGGCGGTTATGCGCCGTATGGTGGGCCTGGATGACGGCATCACCGACGGCATGTTCCGTTTCTCGCAGCCCGTCAACGGCGCCTATTTCTGGTGTCCACCAATGCTGGATGGCAAGCTGGACCTGTCGCTGCTGAAGCTCTGATTGCTTCTCTTTTGTGCAGGCGCCTGCTAGATTTATCAACGCAGTCCAATGAAAAAGCAGTTCAGTCCACAACAATAAGTCGAAAGACGAAAGGGAGATGCTCATGCAACCCGAACTGACGCTGAACCTGAAATGCCCTGCCTGCGGTGCTCTCACCCCGAAGACCCTGTCCTGCATCAAGGCCCAGAAAGCCTTCGATTGCGACTGCGGTTTTCACGCAGACCTGCAGCCCCAGGTGAAACCGCGTACCCAGCGCAGCGCCGGCCGCAAAGGCAAGGTCACCGCGGCAGTCTGATTCCCGGCGGCCACATGATCTGCACAGCGACGGGGCCGGGCGCCCCTGGCGGGTTCTGCTCCTCGCGAAAAGCCGCCCGCCCGCAGGTGACGCCGGCGTTTTCATCCCCGGCAACCTGTGATAGCCTGCTTTCCCTCTTGTTTCAGCCGTTCCAGATACTGTCCATGTCCAGCACAGCCCGGGCCAGCGGCCCCCAGCGTCGCCCCGTCTCCGTCCCGTCCAACCCAATGGAATTCGCATGCTGAGTTATCGCCACGGCTACCACGCCGGCAACCACGCGGATGTACTCAAGCACTGGGTGGAAGTGCTGTGCATCCAGTACATGAAACAGAAAGACAAGCCCTTTTGCTACGTCGACAGCCATGCCGGTGCCGGGCTGTACGCGCTGTTTGAAGGCTTCGCGGTGAAAACCGGTGAGGCCAAGCAGGGCATCGGCCGGCTGTGGGCGCAGAAAAAAGTGCCCGACGTGTTCCGCGATTACATGGCTACCGTGCGTACCTTCAATGAAAAGACGCTGAAGTATTACCCCGGCTCCCCGGCCATCGCCGCGCAATTGCTGCGGGAAGACGACCGCCTGCGGCTGGTGGAGATGCACAGTTCCGACGTCAACCTTCTGGAGCAGAACCTGGGTGAAGATCCCCGGGTTAAAGTGATCAGCGGCGATGGCTTCGAGCAGATCCGGGCCCTGCTGCCGCCCAGTGCCCGCCGCGGTCTGGTGCTGATCGATCCGCCCTATGAATTGAATGAAGACTACCAGTATGTACTGCAGGGCGTGCAGGAGGGGCTTAAGCGTTTCGCTACTGGCACCTTCCTGATCTGGTACCCGCTGCTGAGCACCACGGCGTCGCAGAAATTTTCCGGGCAATTGCAGAAATTGCATGGCAACTGGCTTAACGTCCAGCTCAAAGTCAGCGTCAAACCCTATGGCCACGGCATGTACGGCAGCGGCATGTTCATCATCAATCCGCCCTGGCTATTGCGGGACCAGTTGCTGGAAGGTCTGCCGTATCTGGTGAAACTGCTGGCCCAGGACGACGCGGCGGAATTCACGCTGGAAGCCAGCCCGGCCCCCTGATCCACTTACTTAATGCGCATTCAATATCAAGCAGGCAGGACATTCCCATGAGCATCAGCAAAGACAAGGTCGTGCAGTTCCACTACAGCCTGAGGAACGACAAGGGCGAGGAAATCGAATCCACCATCGGCAAAGATCCGATGGCCTACCTGCACGGTCACGGCAACATTATCCCCGGACTGGAAAGCGCGCTGGAAGGCAAGGCGGCCGGCGACAAGTTCACCATCACCATCGAACCCAAGGACGGTTACGGCGAGCGTCAGGACCAGGAATGGCAGCGCATTCCGCTCAAGCATCTGCAGGGCGCGCGCAAGTGGAAGCCGGGCATGATGGCGTTTGTGGAAACCGACCAGGGTTATCGTCAGGTCACCGTGATGAAAGTGGGCAAGTTCAACGCCGATGTGGATGTGAACCATCCGCTGGCAGGCCTGACGCTGACATTTGATATCGACGTGCTGGATCTGCGCGATGCTACTGATGACGAAAAATCCCACGGCCATGCCCATGGCGTGGGCGGGCATCATCACTGATCAGTGCAACGGAGAAGGAATCCCATGAATACCAACGACACCCACTCCAAGCTCATCGGCTACATTCTGTGGATTTTCGGGTTCACCGGATCGCACCGTTTTTATTACGGCAAGCCCATCACCGGCACAATCTGGTTTTTTACCCTGGGCCTGCTTGGCATCGGCTGGATCATCGACCTGTTCCTGATCCCCGGCATGGATCGGGCGGCAGACCGTAAATACAGGACCGGCAGCACCGACTACACTGTGGCCTGGATTCTGCTGACCTTCCTGGGTTATTTCGGTATTCACCGCTTTTACATGGGCAAGATCATTACCGGCCTGATCTGGTTGTTGACGGCCGGCGTGTTCGGGTTGGGCTGGCTGTACGACTACTGGACCGTCAATGGCCAGATCGATGAACTGAACCGGGGTGAGGGCTGATCGTCCCAGTCATCACTGGTGCTAGCCGCGCCGGACACCGATAGCGGGCGTGAAATCAAACCGCACGCCCGTCAACTGTTCCGACAAATCCCACAGGCGGCGCCCGATCTCCGGATTGCGCGAGCGCCGTGTTGCGTACGCCTTTCTCGGATAACCGTACATTTCATAGATTCCGTCGGGGCCAATGTAATCGCCGCCCTCCACTGCATGACTGGTTGCTGCGTACAGCGTGGGCAGGGCGCCGTTCACCGGATTCTGCGCCACCACGGGTGTCAGCAGGCCGACCACCCGGGCCAGCAGCGGTGAGCCGCCCTGCTCGAAGCCCGGTATGGCCAGATTGGTATTGGCCACGCCAGGATGGGCAGCCACTGAAATGATGGGCGCACCGGCGGCATGCAGGCGGCGCTGCAATTCCAGAGCGAACACCAGATTCGCCAGTTTGCTCTGGGCGTAGGCTTTCTGGCGGCCGTAACTGCGATCGAGCCAGATGTCATCAAAATAAATCTGGCCGCCGCGATGGGCAATGCTGCTGACGGTGACGATGCGCGCACCGGGCGTGTTCATCAGCACCGGCAACAGCAATCCGGTCAGCGCGAAATGTCCCAGGTGATTGGTGCCGAGCTGGCTTTCAAAACCATCGACGGTTTTTGACTGCGGCAGCCACATCACGCCGGCGTTGTTGATGAGCAGATCCAGCGTGTCGTACTGCTCGCGGAATTGCACCACCATGTCGCGGATCGAGGCCTGGCTGGCCAGATCCAGCGGCAGAAACTGCAGCTGCGCCCTGGGGTAGAGGGCGCGAATCTTTGCCATGGCTTCCACTGCCTTCCCCTCGGTGCGACAGGCCAGAATCACGTGGGCATTGCGCTGGGCCAGCACCCGCGCAGTTTCGAAACCGATGCCGCTGTTGGCGCCGGTGATCAGCACCCGCTGTCCGCTCAGGTCGGGAATGTTGTGTTCGGTCCAGTGCCTGCTGCTTGCCATGTTGTGCTGCTCTCCACTCAATCGAACCTGCATGCTAGCAGCGGCATTTCGGCAGCGGCAATGGTGGGCGGCGACAGGTTTGTGTGATTTCGGCCGGCACTGTGGCATGTCGTCGTCGGCATGTCGCTGCCATAGAAGGTTTGCAAGGGCCTGCTAGACTGAAATCAACACCCCCAAGAAGTATTCCCGTCATGTCGAACAAGCGTCGCCACCAGCGCACGAACCTGCGCTGCAAATTCAAGATCTGGAACGACTCCATCGGTGAAGTCCTGGTAACCACCCGCGATATTTCCGATGGCGGCGTATTCGTGATCCTCGATTCCACCATCAACTTGCCGGTAGGTACCCAGGCCAGGGGGCAGGTGCAGGGGCTTATGGCGGATGCCCCGATCGTGGCCATGGAAGTGGTCCGCATGGAGCCTACGGGGGTCGGATTGAAGTTCATTCCCGACCCTGAATAGCCCCGCCCCGAAGGGTTGCAAGGACCCCAAAAGGCATATACCCTACCGACCTCGGCCGATCCAGCGAAGGAACGCCACAGCCTTATAACCTATAAGTGGCTACCCTTCGCGCCGGAAACAGATTCAGCCCATTATCGCCAGTGCCCTGGCCTGACCAACAGGCCGGGGTCCCGGTGTGTTTGCGTGTCCGAATTGCACCGGGGACAGCGTTCGCTGGGGTGCAGACTTAACAAACGTCAACATTAGTGAGGGTAAACCATGCAGATTGGGATTCCAGCGGAAATCGTCGCTGGCGAAACGCGTGTGGCCGCCACTCCTGAAACGGTGAAAAAGTACGTCCAGCTCGGATATTCCGTGGTCGTGCAAACCGGAGCGGGGGTTGCTTCCAGCTGTACCGACAGCGCCTATCAGGAAGCCGGAGCCACCATCGCGCCTACCGCCGCGGACACTTATAAAGATGCGGACCTGGTATTGAAGGTCCGTGCACCCCAGGCAGAAGAAGTCGCCCTGATCAAGAGCGGCGCCGCCGTTCTGGGCATCTACGCCCCTCACAGCAACCCGAACCTGGATGCCTATGCCCAGCGTGGCATCAGCTGCTACGCCATGGAACTGGTACCGCGCATCACCCGCGCCCAGAGCGCCGACGTGCTGTCGTCGCAGGCCAACCTGGCCGGTTACAAGGCCGTGCTGATGGCCGCTACCGAATACCAGCGCCTGTTCCCCATGTTGATGACTGCCGCCGGCACCGTGAAGCCCGCGCGCGTAGTGATCCTGGGTGTGGGCGTGGCTGGTCTGCAAGCGATTGCAACTGCCAAGCGTCTGGGTGCGGTGGTGGAAGCCAACGACGTGCGCCCTGCGGTTAAAGAACAGGTCGAGTCACTGGGCGGCAAGTACATCGAAGTCCAGATGACCGAGGAAGAAAAGAAAGGCGCCGAAACCGCTGGTGGTTATGCCCGCGAAATGTCCGACGATTACAAGCGTCGTCAGATCGAACTGGTGGCCAAGCATGTATCCCAGGCCGACATCGTCATTACCACCGCTCTGATTCCGGGTCGTCCGGCGCCGCGTCTGGTGACCGCTGAAACCGTGGCCAAAATGAAACCCGGTTCCGTGATCCTCGACATGGCAGTGGAATCCGGTGGCAACGTGGAAGGCGCCAAGGCCGGTGAAACCGTGCTGACCGCCAACGGCGTGAAGATCATCGGCAACACCAACATTCCCGCCACGGTTGCTGCCGAAGCCTCGGCGTTGTACGCGCGCAACCTGATCAACTTCCTGCAGCCGATGTACGACAAGGAAGCCAAAGCATTCAAACTCAACCCGCAAGACGACGTGATTGGTCCGACCATCATCGTGTCCGGCGGGCAAGTTGTTTACAAGAAACCTGCCTGAGGAGACGACCATGGCCGAAATACCGTTTGTCACCATTTTCACTGTGTTCGTTCTGGCGATCTTCGTGGGTTACCACGTGGTCTGGAACGTAACGCCTGCACTGCACACTCCGCTGATGGCCGTTACCAATGCGATTTCCGGCATCATCATCGTGGGCGCGATGCTGCACACCGTTCAGGTCGGTTCTGGCGAAGAGCTGAAACTGGGCCTGAGTACCTGGCTGGGCGCGCTGGCGGTCTTCCTGGCATCCATCAACATCTTCGGTGGATTCCTGGTGACCGAGCGCATGCTCGAAATGTTCAAGAAGAAAAAGAAGTAACGGGGCGTTCACATGTCACAGTATGCAGATTGGTTTTACCTGATCGCCGCGATTCTTTTCATTCTTGCGTTGCGTGGTCTGTCTTCGCCGCTGGGAGCCCGCCAGGGTAACCTGTACGGCATGATCGGTATGGCGATTTCCATCGTCATTACTTACCTGATGACGCCGAATGCAGCGAATTTCCTGCTGTTTGGTGCGTTGATTGCCGGTGGTGCCATCGGTGCCTACCGCGCCAAGACCGTTGAAATGACGCAGATGCCGGAAACCGTGGCGATGATGCACTCGCTGGTGGGTCTGGCGGCGGTGCTGATTGCCGTGGCGGCGATTTTCCACGAAGGCGTGCAGCACGACGGCATTCACCGCTTTGAACTGTTCCTGGGCTGCTTCATCGGTGCGATCACCTTCACCGCATCCGTGGTGGCGTACCTGAAACTGGCGGGCAAAGCCGGTTCCAAGCCGCTGAAAGGCAACTGGGTCAAACCGCTTCAGGCGGGTCTGGCGCTGGTGATGATCGGTTTTGGTACGCACTACTTCATTACCGAAAACATCACCTCGTTCCTGGCAATGACGGCCGTTGCGCTGGTGCTGGGCTACTTCCTGATCGCACCGATCGGCGGTGGCGATATGCCGGTAGTGGTGTCGATGCTGAACTCCTACTCGGGTTGGGCGGCAGCCGGTATCGGTTTCACCCTGAACAACTCTGTGCTGATCATCTGTGGTTCGCTGGTGGGTTCGTCCGGTGCGATCCTGTCGTACATCATGTGCAAGGCGATGAACCGTTCGCTGCTGAACGTGATTTTCGGCGGTATGGGCACTGGTGCTGAAGCCGGCCCGGCAGCAGGTTCGGGCGTGCAGAAGAACTACAAGTCCGGTTCGCCGGATGACGCGGCGTTCCTCATGTCCAACGCTGACAGCGTGGTGATCGTGCCTGGCTACGGTCTGGCAGTTGCCCGCGCCCAGCACGCCCTGCAGGAATTTGCGTCCCTGCTGGCGGAGAAAGGCGTGAAAGTGCGCTACGCGATTCACCCGGTTGCAGGCCGTATGCCTGGCCACATGAACGTGTTGCTGGCAGAAGCGGAAGTGCCCTACGAAAACGTTCTGGAAATGGAAGAAATCAACAGCGATTTCGCCACCACCGACGTGGTACTGATCATCGGCGCGAACGACGTGGTGAACCCTGCCGCGAAGAACGACCCGGCCAGCCCGATCTACGGCATGCCGATCCTGGAAGCCAACAAGGCGCGCACCATCCTGGTGGTGAAGCGTTCGATGGCAACCGGCTACGCCGGCCTGGACAACGATCTGTTCTACATGGACAAGTCGATGATGATCTTCGGCGACGCCAAGAAAGTCGTGGAAGACATGATCAAGGGTCTGCACTGATCAGTGCCGGATTCCGGTCCATCAAAAACGCGCCTTCGGGCGCGTTTTTTTATGCCTGACAGATGGCCGCAGAGACCAAAAACATTGGCAGTGCGGCCAATCCGGCAACGCCGACCGGGTGTTTGCCGGACCCCGGGATTATTCTTGCCCCGCTCGTTTGCGAGCACCGACACCAACGAAATTCCTCTATTCCCACGGTGATTTCGCAGTTCAGCAGTAACTTGCTCAGGGAGGTAGTTAGCAGGGCGTAATGGTGAGAAACACATCAACCATTCACCAGAAAAAAGGACTATTTTCATGAAAAGAAAAACAATCTTCTCCCGTTTGTCGTTTGCTGCTTTGGGATTGTTTGCTGTCGCAACGATTGCGCTGGATGCGAAGGCGGCAACCACCTGTCCTGCAGGCGCTATCTGCCGTTATGAAGAGGCGCCGGGTTCCTACAGCGGGAACGGCCCCTATACGGTGAGAAGCTATACGCTGTCCAGATTGCAGACGCCGGGTGGCGCAACCGTTTATTACCCGTCCAATGCCAGGCCGCCGTTCTCGGGCGTCGTTTTCACTCCACCCTATACCGGGATCCAGTCCATGTTTGCCGCCTGGGGCCCTTTCTTTGCGTCGCACGGTATTGTGATGGTGACGATGGATACCAACACCACGCTGGACACGGTGGACCAGCGCGCGAGCCAGCAGAAGCAGGTACTGGATGCGCTGAAAAGGGAAAATACCCGCTCCGCCAGTGCGTTGTATGGCAAGCTGAATACGGCGCGCCTGGGTGCGGTGGGCTGGTCGATGGGTGGCGGCGCCACTTGGATCAACTCTGCTGAATATGCCGGACTGAAGAGCGCCATGTCGCTGGCGGGACACAATCTGACAACGGTGGATATCGATTCCAGAGGTGGCAACACACGCATTCCCACCCTGATTCTGAATGGCGCGCTTGATCTCACCTATCTGGGTGGGTTGGGCCAGTCCGATGGCGTCTACAATAATATTCGCAGTGGTGTGCCCAAGGTGTTTTATGAAGTGTCGAGCGCGGGCCATTTCGCCTGGGGTTCTCCGACATCAGCCAATCGGGCGGTTGCCGGCATTGCGCTGGCGTTCCACAAGACTTTTCTGGATGGTGACACGCGCTGGGTGAGTTACATCAAGCGCCCCAGCTCTGATGTGTCCAAGTGGGCGACTGCAAGTTTGCCGCAGTAATTGAACTGGCGCCGGTTGAGTGGCGCGGCGTGTGCCGGTGGCGACATTGGTACACGCATTTTCCCGGACAGCTGAGGATGGATTCACGATGAGTGACAGGAAGCGCTGGCAGATTCCAGTACTGTTGGTGGTTGCGGTGACAGCAGCGGTAGCAGGTGCAATCCTGTTTGCCGCGTTGTCGCGCGATGTCGGGAAGCCGGCAGATACGTTGATGCTGTCGGCGATGCCCGATCCGGATGCGTCGCTGTCTGTATTGTCCGGGCAGCAGGATGCTGTTGTGTGGCCGGGTGTTTCTGAGGAAAGCACCACGATCGCTGGTCATGAACAGTCCGTAGACATTGATGCTGTGCCGGCGGACGGTACTGATGATCAGAGTGAGGAAATCAATCCGGCGAGGCGGGAACTTGAGTACCTGAAAGAGGCGCTGCCAGGCAATCTGGTAGTGCCCGCAGAAAAAACTGCCGCTGAAGTAGATGACCTGTTTGCTGAATTTGACGAATACCAGGCGCTGGTCACGCGCATGGAAGAGGGCTCTGCCTCGGCAGAAGACCGATCGCGCTATTACGAGATCCGGATGACAAAATTTCAGGAAGAAATTGCGCTGATCAACATGTGCAACGATCTGGCGGCCAATCAGGAGTCTGCTCCACTCTGCGCCAATATGGCGGCCAGCAGTGCGGAGCGGTTGGCTGATATTGAAAAATCCATGCAGGCGCTGGAGCAGGGCTGGTAATTTTTTCCTGGAACCGGGGGCTACCCTTGCGTCCAGTTAGCTAACCTTCAGCCGCGCCAGCTTGCGATATAGCGTGCGTTCACTGATCCCCAGTTTCAACGCCAGCTCGGCGCTCGACCCTTCAAACACTTCCTGGATGTGACGCAGGTAATCCAGTTCGATCTGCTCCAGCGGCAGCACGTTTTCCGCAAAATGGGTTTTGTCCCGCGGCGCGGTTTGCTGTGCAATTTCCGCCGGCAGATGCTTGGTCTGGATCACATGTTCCTCGGCCAGCAGCGACGCGCGGATAATCAGATTGCGCAGTTCGCGAATGTTGCCGGGAAAGCGGTAGCGCGCCAGCTGCTTGATCACGGCGTTGCTGACATGGGTGCCTGCCGGTACTGGTGGCCGCCCCAGCATGGCTTCGCACAGCAACGCGAGGTCTTCGCGCCGTTCCCGCAGTGGTGGCAGATGAATGGGGAAGGTGGCCAGGCGGTAATACAGATCCTCGCGAAAGGTGCCGGCTTCCACCATGGCCTTGACGTCCTTGTGGCTGGCGCAGATCAGGCGGAAATCCGTGCGTTCCATTTCCGTGGCGCCTACCGGGCGGAAGGCACCGGTCTCCAGCAGCCGCAGCAGTTTCACCTGCAGGTTGATGGGAATGTCGCCCACTTCATCCAGAAACAGGGTGCCGCCGCTGGCGCTGGCGGCGAGGCCGGTCTTGTCGCTGCGGGCGCCGGTGAACGCGCCTTTGCGATAGCCGAACAGTTCGCTCTCGAACAGGTTTTCGTTGATGCCGCTGCATTCCAGCACCACGAACTTGCCCAGTTTGCGGTTGCTGGCGTCGTGGATGGCGCGGGCCACCAGTTCCTTGCCGGTGCCGGATTCCCCTTCCAGCAATACGCTCACGTCAGTGGGTGCGACGCGGTACACTGCTTCCATCATTTTCTGGAACGCCGGGGATTCGCCGATCAGCCCCTTGTTGCCGGCATTGACGCTGGCGGACTCCACCGCATTCATGATTTCGATAAAGCCGACGGTGGCGCCGCTGCTGTCCTGCACCGGGTGCATTTCCACCTGGCAGAAATGGCGGTGGTCGCGGTCCTGGTGGATGTGCAGGGCGCGGGCGTTGGCGCCGGTCTGCTGGGATTGCAGCAGCGGGCAGGGCTCGCCGTTGGCATGGCAGGGGGAGCTATAGCCGTGGGACGCCTGGAAGCAGTGGCAGTCGGGTTTGGGCACGCCGTAGCGCTGCTGGTAGGCGCCGTTGCTGGCCAGGATGCGGTATTGCCGGTCGATGAAAATGGCAGGCTGATCGAACAGGGAAACGAGGGCGGAAGGCTCGACAGAGATCATGCGGGCTCCTGTCAGATTTGGCAGTAGGTGCCTGTCAAATATGACCCTACCCTGTCTGCTAAGCAACCGCTGATTTTTCTGATTGAAAAATAACGTATGTTTTTCAACAGGATATTTATTTATGGCGGCGTGATTTTACTGGCACGCTCGGTGCTATTCCCCTGCTAACAATTTGTTGGCTAGGTGAATTCGATGATCAGGCCCGTCCTGTCCCTGCGCAAGCACCTGTTCTGGCTGCTGCTGATCAAGCTGGCGGCAATCATCGCCATCAAGTTGACCTTTTTCCCGTCCCTGAAGGCGGACCATCCGCCCGCCGACCTGTTCAAACCCGCTTCATTCATTGCTGTTCCCAAGGAGTCTTCATGATCGATGCCGATCTGGTGGAAGTGTCGCGCCTGCAATTTGCGCTCACGGCCCTGTTTCATTTCATCTTTGTGCCACTCACGCTGGGCATGTCGTTTTTGCTCGCGATCATGGAGTCGGCGTACGTACTCACGCAGAAAACCATCTACAAGGACATGACGCGGTTCTGGGGCAAGCTGTTCGGCATCAATTTCGCGCTGGGCATCACCACCGGCATCACGCTGGAATTCCAGTTCGGTACCAACTGGGCCTACTACTCGCACTACGTAGGCGACATTTTCGGCGTGCCGCTGGCGATTGAAGGACTGATGGCGTTTTTTCTGGAGAGCACGCTGATCGGGTTGTTCTTTTTCGGCTGGGAGCGTCTGAGCCAGCGCCAGCATCTGGCGGTGACCTGGCTGGTGGCGCTGGGTTCGAATCTGTCGGCGTTGTGGATTCTGATTGCCAATGGCTGGATGCAGAATCCGGTGGGCGCGGAATTCAATTATCAAACCATGCGCATGGAAATGACGTCGTTCGCGGCGCTGCTGTTCAACCCGGTGGCGCAGGTAAAATTCGTGCACACGGTGGCGTCCGGCTATGTCACCGGAGCGATGTTTGTGCTCGGTGTGTCCAGCTATTACCTGCTGCGCCAGCGCGACGTGCCGTTTGCACGGCGCTCGTTTGCGATTGCGGCGAGTTTTGGTACGGCGTCGATTCTGTCGGTGATCGTGCTGGGGGATGAATCAGGCTATGAAATGGGGGATGTGCAGAAGGTTAAGCTGGCGGCGATAGAAGCGGAGTGGCACACCCATGAACCGCCTGCTGCGTTCACTCTGGTGGGCTGGCCTGATGACGAGCAGGAGAAAACCCATTTCGCGGTGAGGATTCCGTATGTGCTGGGCATCATCGCCACGCGTTCGTTTGACAAGCCCGTGCTGGGTATTTCCGATCTGAAAAAAATCAACGAAGGGAGGATTCGCGAAGGCATGGTGGCTTACGGCCTGCTGCAGAAATTGCGCAACGGCGACAGCAGTGACGAAACCCGTGCGGCGTTCGATCAGGTAAAAGAGCATCTCGGTTACGGTTTGCTGCTGAAGAAAACCAGCCCAACCGTGGTGGATGCGACGGAGACGGATATCCAGGCGGCGGTCGACCGCAGCATTCCCAAAGTCTGGCCGCTGTTCTGGAGTTTTCGCGTGATGGTGGGCGCGGGCCTCTTCATGCTGGTGGTATTCATGCTGGCATTCTGGCAGTCCACCCGCCACCGCGCGGCCGAGAAAAAATGGCTGCTGAAGCTGGCAATGTGGTCCATTCCGCTACCCTGGATCGCGGCGGAATGCGGCTGGATCGTGGCGGAGTACGGTCGCCAGCCCTGGACCATCGGCGGCATTCTGCCGACGGATCTGTCGGTGTCGAAACTGGCGGTGGAGGATGTGTGGAGCAGCCTGATCGCGATCGTTCTGTTTTACACCGCGCTGTTCATTGTGGAGATGTACCTGATGCTGCATTTCATTCGCAAGGGGCCGGGCAGTCTGGGCACGGGAAAATATCATGGCGAACAGAAAGCGCCGCTTGAGCCGGATTCTTCCACCACAGGAGCGCACGCATGATTACCGATTACGAAACACTGAAGCTGATCTGGTGGGGACTGGTGGGCGTACTGTTGATCGGCTTTGCCGTTACCGACGGCTTCGACATGGGCGTTGGCACCTTGTTGCCCTGGCTGGGCAAAAACGACAGCGAACGGCGCGTGATGCTCAACAGCGTGGGGCCGCACTGGGAGGGCAATCAGGTCTGGTTCGTGACGGCGGGCGGCGCGCTGTTTGCTGCCTGGCCCATGGTGTATGCCAGTGCGTTTTCCGGTTTGTACACGGCGCTGATCATCACGCTGCTGGCGTTGTTCCTGCGGCCGGTGGGATTTGATTACCGCTCGAAAATGGAGTCCGCCCGCTGTCGCAACAACTGGGACTGGGCGTTGTTCGCCGGATCGGTGGTACCGCCGGTGATTTTTGGCGTGGCATTCGGCAATCTGTTTCTGGGGCTGCCGTTTG
>JABLXQ010000010.1 GCA_013178375.1 Gammaproteobacteria bacterium | reverse complement strand
TCAGCACACCCAGCATGATCGGGTGGCGGCTGTAGCGATACATCCAGTTTTCCTTGAATACGGTAGGTTCATAGGGCCGGTCCATGATGACAAACCAGATCTGGCGCAAGCCGTACAGGTCAAAGTGGTTGATGGCAAAGGTGGCAGCGAACAGATAGGTCCAGCCGAGCAGGAACAGGCTCCACATTACTGCGAGCCCACTGGTGGTTTCCGCCGCCCACACCACGCCTGGCACCGGTTGCCACAATGCCAGCACCAGCAACAGCGTGGCGCCACTGGTCCAGACAAAGGTGCTGCGCTCACTGGCCTGGCCAAACCAGCGCTGGAACGCCTGCTTGAAGAACGGCCGCGCCATCACCGAATGCTGCAGACCAAACAGGCCGGTCAGCAGTATATTGATCACAATGGCCACCGCACTGTTATTGGTCAGCACCACCCAACTGGCCATGGGCAACAACCCCGCCATGGTCAGAATCAGGGCCATCAACCCCGAAAATCCAATCAGATACGACATCACGCCATAAATCGCCAGCAAGGGCTTGTTGGCAGATCGCGCCACCTGATTGCCATTCTGTTGCACTGTATTCAAAGTTATTTCCGTCACGGGAGTTCTCCTTTTCATAAATGTTGAAAGCGTTACAATCAAATCCAGCCCTCTGCACCTGACGCTTGTTAAGGAACCTCTGAATTAACGCGTCGAAACCGAACCGGGATGCGACAGCGGCATGGTAGGCAGGACGGGGGGCAGGATAGAACTTCCAAAACTGTAGTAACCCACTACGCAAACTGTAGTTGCGGCGCTTCTGGTATTAATGCCAGCCACAATGCGGAACAGGTCGCGCAATCTGCTGCAAGGCCTGACTGAAAGCAGGAGCAAACAGCCATGCAATACGGACAATTCTGCCCCATCTCCAAAGCTGCCGAACTTCTGGGCGACCGCTGGACATTGCTGATCGTGCGGGAACTGCTGATGGGTGGCACCCGTTTCAACACCTTGCAACGGGGCCTCAGCACCATTTCACCCACCATGCTCACGAAACGTCTGGGCGAGCTGTGCGACAGCGGCATTGTGTTCAGGAAGAAAATTCCCGGCCAGAAAGGCTATGAATACTTTCTGACGGAATCCGGCAGGGAACTGACGCCGATCATCGAATCCATTGGCATGTGGGGCATGCGCTGGGCCCGTGACAATCTGCCGGAAACCGATCTGGATGTTGAACTGCTGATGCTGTATCTGGAACGCAGCATCGACGTGGCGCATCTGATCGGCAACGAAACAGTCATCCGCTTTCAGTTCACCGATCTGAACGCACTGCGCGACTGGTGGATCATCGTGCGCGATGCCCAGGTGGACACCTGCGTGCAGGATCCCGGCAAGGATGTGGATGTGTACTTCACCACGGATCTTCGCACCATGATTCAGGCGTGGATGGGCGACATCAGCTATCAAACGGCCATCGAGGAAAACCGGCTGAAAGTGGTGGGACCCACAACCCTGACCCGAAATATTGCGCGCTGGATCAGGCCGACAGTATTTGACGGCATTCCATCGGCAGAACGAATTCGGGCGCATTGATTGCGGCGGGCGCCGGCCTGGGCAACAATGCCAGCCAGCATCAATTCCGAATCAGGGCCTGACCATGAAGCAACTGACTGCGGCACTTACACTAACACTTGCACGTACACTTGCACTGACTGCCTGCCTCGCCGCCTGCACCACGCCGCTGCAGCAAGCGCCGGACCGCGTCACCCTGATCGTGGTGAACGACACCTATCGCACCGATAATTTTGCCACCCTGCGCAGCCTGCGCACTGAACTGGAAAAAAGTGAGGGCGACGTGCTGGTGCTGCACGCCGGCGACTTCCTGTTCCCTTCCCTGCTGAGCCAACGTTACGACGGCAAGCAGATGATCGACGTCATGAACCTGCTCGATGGCGATGCCGACGCCCATGATCCCCACCTGTTTGTCACCTTCGGCAATCATGAATTCGAGAAAGACAAACTCAAACACGCCCCGCTGCTGCAAAGCCGCATCACCGAATCCCAGTTCGACTGGCTGGGCAGCAATATCATTTTCAAAAACGACAGCGCCGGCCAGAAACTGATTCAGGGCCGGAATCTGGTGGAATCCCGCATTGTCACCGTCAACGGCATCAAGGTCGGACTGCTGGGCGCCACCACCGATCTCAAGGGCGCGGACTATATCGACCGTTTTCTGCCGCCGGCCGAAACCGTGGGCCGCATCACGCGCGATCTGCGCGCACAGGGTGCCCGCCTGGTAATTGCGGTGACCCACCAGACCCTGGCCGACGACAAGGCCATGCTGGAATCCCTGGGTGAAAACGCGCCCGACTTCGTGGCCGGTGGCCATGAACACGAACGCAAGCATGAGATCATCAACGGCCGCCATCTGGTCAAGGCCGATGCCGACGCCGCCAGCGCTGCCGTCGTGCGCATTTCCTTTCAGCAAGGCCTGCAACAGAACAGACCGCAGACGCAGGTCGAGTACGTGTCGCTGCCTGGTGACCGTGCGGCGTCCCCCGCCATGCGACATCGCACCAGCCAGTGGAACCAGCGCTTTGCCCGCGAATATTGCGCCGATCTTCAGGCGCCACCGGATTGCATGCAGGAAGTGCGCGGCAGGACCAATGTCGAACTGGTGGCGGAAGAACTCACGATCCGCCGCTTTGAAACCAACCTGGGCAATCTGCTGGCCGACACAGCGCGTGCAACCTACGCCGCAGAAGGTGCCCAGATTGCGTTTCTCAATTCCGGTGGCATGCGGCTGAACTACAACATTCCGCCCGGCGACATTACCCGCCTGCACATCGACACCCTGTTCGCCTTTCCCACCCGGCTGGCACTGATACGCATCACCGGAAAACAACTGCAGGAAATCGCGACTCACGCCATCACCGACTGGACCGGCAATGGCCGCTGGCTGCAGATCAGCGGCTTTGCGTTTAAACACAATCCAGACAAGGGCACGGCGGAAAAACTCAGCCTGATCACGCCGCAGGGATTGCGGCCGGTGCGTGCCGATGACGTGCTGCTGGCGGTCACCAATGACTATCTGCTCAACCGCCAGGGCGATCAGGATGGCTACCACATGCTGGGTGACGAGATGGTGGTGAACCCGGCCCGGACACGCCCGGATCTGAAGGATGAACTGAACCGGCGACTGCAGCGGGATCTGAAAACCGGCATTGCGCCGGTGGTGGAAGGAAGGATCTGCAATGTGCAGCAAACTGCGGACTGCACCCTGTTCCGCTGAGCAGACGCGGAGTGGCAGGCGCTCAACCCAGCGCCATCAACAGAAAATCGCACAGGAGATAGTTGCGCAGCAGCTTCAGCACGAACGCGTTCTGCGCACCGATGGCGACGATGAGCCCGCCCGAGCTCGGGGAGCTTTTGATCAGATATTCCACGGAATTCACTCTGCCACGCGAATCAACCAACAGTGGCAGATAGGATAATGCTATCTGGTTTTGGGGTGCGCAAAATGCAACTGGCGGTCACAGCCGTATGACACCTTGCTTTGGGTTAGCACCACTTCCCCGATCCTGGTCCAGCTGCTCGCCGTTTTGCTGGCACTGACGTCCGACACCAGAATATTGAACACCAGATTGCCGCTCGCCGTCTTTTCAATATTCAGTTCATCGCGAAAATCCACTTCATCATTACGCGGGATTTGCGCGCTGGCCTGCAGCATCATATAGAGCGGAGACTTTGCTGTTTCTCCGCTGGCCAGACCCAGCTCGCCAATGGGATACAGCTGACGAATATTCTGTTTGCTATCCGCCTTGCCAAACGCGCTGTTGACTCGCAGCGCCAGTGCAATCACGGAAAAGCGAAAACCAGTTTCCGGCTTGTTGGTCATTTTCACATCCAGATACCGGTTGCGTTGCACACCGGCCAGCACATCCACCAAAAAGAAATTCGCCGTTTCCGTGGTCGCGGCCGGATTCAAAGTGGGAAACAGTTTGCCGGCGAACCCGAATGCGCGGGGCTGACCCCGCTTCGTTTCTGACAGCGCCGTCGATGCTCGTGCAATCAACAATCCGGTCGAGCCTTTTTTGAAATAGCCGGAATAAGGTGTCTGTTCCGTAATGGTCCAGGTGCCCTTGAAGCAAATGCCATTGCTGTGCACACGCTTCTCAAGGCGAGGATAATAATCTGCCGTGTCGGACACCGTGCGCTGGGCATCCTGGGTCAGCAGGTTGATGCCGTCTTCAAAGAAATTACTGATGGTGACCCGGTATTGCGGCAGCAGGGATTGCTGATAGATGCTTTGCTCTTGCACCTGTTCATCGTTTTGCGCAGGTGGCATGGGACCGAAAACAACGCGCTCCACGTCATTGAAAGTAGTGCTGGCGCAGAGCATTGTGCTGACGGACAGCAGCACTGCTGTCGCCAGAGAACGGACGCTGAATGTGTTCATGATCTGGACCTCAATGACTTGAATGTCTTTCTTGGAATAGTTGTCGATACTCACGCATCCATGCGAACGGAAAAAGTGAAACAGCCGGCTGTTCAATTCAACTCATTATTAGCTGTTCCACACCGGGTTTAAAAGGGAAACAGCAGCTGGCCCACGAAATGCCGCTGTGGGGCGTATAAGAAAGATCCTGGATAGATGAGGGTGATATCAGCCCGCTTTTTTCGGCTACTGCTTGACCAAAGGTGTCTTCTTCTTGCCATGACCCGCACCAGCCGCCGTCGCGGCCAATCCCATTTGCCGGCGGAACTTGGGGCACTCCAGATGACTCGGCGCAGGAACGCATGACCGCTTAGCAGCAGCGCTTGCGGTGAACCAGAGTCAGCAGGGTCCCAACAACAGGCGGTTGGGTTTTCAATCCAATCATTTGATAAAAGTACAAAATGTCGCGAATTTTGCTGCACCTCAGCCCATGTATCCCGCCGAGACACTGACTGACCACACTATAAGAATGAGACATTTCGTATATTTTGTCTTGTGGCACTGCATACCTGGTGCTAGCCTCAATTCAGCAGTCAGATCGATCTGTATAACAACAACAAAACAACTCAAACGAGAAAACAGCAGGCGGACATAAACGTCCGCTACGAGGATTTGACAATGCACTTCCAACCAAAAAAGGTTCCGCTCGCGAGAGTGGCAACCGGGGCATTCTATTGCCTGTCGGCTTCACTCAGTTTGCTGACACTACCCGCCAGCGCCTATGTCCATGACGATGATCCCAACGCCCTGCTCGGCAGTACCCGGGGCGGTACTGCCCAGTGGGATTACTGCTACGGCAAAGACGACGCCACCCCTCTGCCCGCTGATCCGCGCACACTGGTGCAGCCAGGCATCAGCGACGGCAAGGCCGTTCACTTCAACGCTTACTACAAGGAATGCCATGTTGATCCGGCACTGGTGAAGGAAGCGGGCCATCCGGAAACCTGCGGCGAATTGCGTGCGATCTTCAACCGGGGCGAAGCCTTGATGGACACCGGCAACGAGGGCGTGGCGGCGCTGTTTTCCGGCACCCGTTACAATTCACTATCGGCCGCAGCGGGCATTGCCACCTTCAACGCCGCGCAATACAACAAACTCTGGACCATCTGGGGCGGTTACGACGAGCGTCCGGCGAATTTCGACCAGTTGGCAGCGAATCGCTACGGTTCCGGTATTCACAGCGAACGCAATCCTTACCCGCTCAAAGGTGAAGATCCCAACCGTACCAACGGCGGCAGTGGCCAGTTACCAGAAATGTTCACCCAGGTGCGCAATCCGGACGGCAGCTGGAGCGGCCGGATCGGAGTCACCTGTCATGGCTGCCACAGCGGCGAAGTGGGCACCAAGCAGCAGGGCAAGGATCTGGGCTTCATTTTCGGCGGCAGCAGCGCCACCGACCTGAACCTGTTCCTGCGCGACATGCTGCCACTGGGCTATCTGGCCTCCGGCGCCACACCGCTGAACCTGACGCAAACCCGTGGCACCAACAACGCCAGCGCCGTGAACATTGCCTTCCTGTTTCCCGACCAGGGTCTGCCCACCATCGGTGGCTTCTTCAACATCCTGGGTTCCGGCTCCACCGGCAGCATGGATTCCCCACCCTGGTGGAACATGGGTCACCGCACCGTGAAATTCGTGGACGGCCTGTTCCCTATCGATGCGCCACGGGTTGACGCCGTTTTCTACACACCCTTCTTTGGCCTGTTCGGCGGAACCGCTGGCGGCCTGGGTGAAGCAGGCCAGGACTGGATGCGCGAACACGGTCCGGAAATGAATACCTGGATCGAAACACTGAAAGCACCCAAATATCCGCTGCCCGTCAATACCGCACTGGCCGAACAGGGCGCCGTGCTGTTTCATGAGCTGAACCTGTGGGCCCCGGAGCGTAAAAACAAGGTGGCGCGCGCTGAAGGCAACGGTTCCTGTGCCGGCTGTCACGGTGCCTACTCACCCCGCTACGTGAACAACCCCGACTATCTGGCTGACCCGCAACTGGAAGGCATGGCGGCCTACATTGTTCCGCTGGACATCATCGGTACCGACAAGCGTCGCGTGCTCACCAACACCGAAGCCATGCAGGTGACCGGTTCGAAGAACTTCTTCGGTTACCCGGAAACCATGGGCACGGAAAACGATTGCGGTCCGCAGGGCCAGAAACGCCTGCGCGGCGATCGTGAGGTGGGTTATCTGGCGCAACCGCTGTACGGTGTGTGGGCATCAGCACCCTATTTCCATAACGGTTCGGTACCCAATGTGTGGGAAGTATTGAAACCGCAGGACCGCTACCCCATCTGGCGGCGCGTATCAGCACCCAAGCTGGCAGCGGAAGGCGAAGTGGTCATGGGTTTTGACACCGACCTGACCCGATCTTTCGACCAGAAAAAACTGGGCTGGAAATACGATGAGATTCCCTGTGTGAATCTGCCGCCGATGGTCAAACCCGGCTTCAATTGCAGCATCTGGAATGTCTATGCCACACCGCTGGCGCAGGTTCTGCTGGAAGTTCTGTATGGCAACCTGACCGGCGCCTGGAACGTGGATTTCCCGCCCATCAATTCGACGGCAGACATGGAAAACCGCAAAATCTATAACACGATCATGTACAGCCAGGGCAATGAAGGCCACGAGTTCACCAGCGTCCTCACCGACGCCGAACGCTACGCCATCATCGAATACCTGAAAACACTTTAAGAAGGCAGCAGTAGTAGAAAAGGGCAACGGTTAACGCCGTTGCCCTTTTTTTATGCACTCATTTCCAGGCCCCGATCAATGCCATCCGGCAGCTACACTGTAATAGTCCGTACATCGATCCAGCACGGACACATCCGGAGCCTGTTTATGCCACGAGTTTTGCCACGCCTATCCAACCCATTGGACTGGCGCCCCATCGAACGCCAGATACTGCTGGGCAGCCTGCTGATGCTGGCGCCCGTGGTGCTGGGCGGCTGGTTGCTGGCGACCATGCTGCTGGCGCCGGAGTACCTGGATACGACGGTTGCGCAAGCCCTGCTTGTGCTGTTCGGCATCCAGGCGGTGGGGCTGGTCAGCCTGCTGCTGATGGCCCGGGCGCGCCTGCAAACCTGCAACGACTGGCATACGCTGGAAAACTTTGTCATCGGATCGTTTGTCTTCAATGTCCTGGCCGGGGGATACGCCTCCGGTACCCACTTCACTCAGGGACTGCTGATACTGCTGCTGGGATTCAATATCGCATCGGCGCTGGCGCGCATGCGCAAGATCTACATCGCTTATCTGCTGGTGTGTGTGCTGATGTTGCTGCTGGCCATTGCGGACTTTCTTCACTTGCTGCCGGTGGCGCCGCTGTTCCGCCAGTCACCCTTCGAGATGGATGGCAGGCCCAGCAGCGGCTGGCTGGCGTTTCAGGTGATGGTCACCGTCGTGCTGCTGGCCATCATCCGCATCAGCATCGCCGTGATCAATCGCTGGGTGGAACGGGAAAACCTGTACCGGGAAATGTCCAGCATCGACGGCCTGACCCGGCTCAGCAACCGCCGCTCCTTCATCGAACGGGGCGAAACCGAAATCCAGCGCGCCCAGCGCACCACCCTGCAAAGCGTCGCCTGTGTGATGGTGGATCTGGATCACTTCAAATCCATCAATGACACCTGGGGCCATCATGCCGGCGACCAGGTGCTGGTGGCCGCCTCTGCCGCGCTGATGGACAGCACCCGCCAGTATGATGAAGTGGGACGTTACGGCGGCGAAGAATTTGCCATCCTGATGCCGGGCCTGACCCTGGCAGAAGCCACCACAGCGGCGGAACGGATTCGCGAGCGCATTGCTGCCACGCGCGTTGAAGTCGATGGCCAGAGCATTTCCATCACCGCCAGCCTGGGGGTTTCCTGCTTCCCGGCCAATGACGTGGGCAGCCTCAACGACCTGCTCAAGGCCGCTGACCTCGCGCTGTACCAGGCCAAACAGGCCGGCCGCAATCGGGTGGTGACGGCCTCATCCATTCCCTCAGTCTGAGACCACCCGCGCGCTGCAGGATATCGATCCAGAGCGACTTTACTGTTTGCGTGAATCCTGCTGCTGCAACGAGAAAAAATAATTGATGCGCTCGCGCGGGTTCAGATACTGATACACAGGTTCTGGCAGCTTTGAAGGGCGAATGCTGCTCTTGATGGACAGCTCCTTGGCATCATTGAGATCGATGATGACAGCCTGTTCCTTGGGCACATTGGGATCGTACAGCATGATACTCGGTCGTAGCAGTTCAGCCCGGTTCAGGGACAGCACAATACCCAAGCTGCCGTCAGATAAATGCACCAGAGTTCCCGGCGGATAGATACCCATCAGCTTGACGAACTGTTGCAGCACCACCTTGTCAAATTTCACCGCATGCCGGGCGAACATCTGACTCAGTGCTTCATGGGGCGTCAAACTGTTGGCCGGGTCTGGATGGTTGCACAGATTGTCGTAATAGTTCGCGATGATGACCACATGACTGAGGGGATCCATCTGGCTGGCAGACAGCTGGTGCGGAAAGCCGCTGCCATCCGCCTGCTCGTGGTGCTGTTCGGCAATCAGCGCCACGCGGGGATGCTGGCTGAGGAATTTCTGCAGGTATTCACGGCTGTACGCCGGATGCAGACGCCAGATGCCTTCCTCGGGTTTCGTGAGCGCGCTCTTCTTGCGCAGTATCTGCGGTGGAACCTTGATCTTGCCGATGTCATGCAGCAGTGCCGCCATACCCAGCAGTTGCATATCCTCCTCGGACAGCAGCAGTTGCCGCCCCATCAACAGCGACAGCACTGACACGTTGATCTGATGGTAATACAGGGAATCGTCCAGATTGTTTGCACTCATCAGGTGAACGAGATTGTCCTCGCTACTCAACAATGAATGAATGATGGTGGCCACCAGTTCATCAGCCTCGTTGATGGCCTGCGCCGGGTGATGACTCATCTTGTTGTTGATGTCCTTGACCTTGGCGACGGTTTGCTTGAACTGTCTTTCCGCCGTGCGGATATCTTCCCGACGCTTCTGCAGTTCGGCGTTCAGTGCCTGCTTGGATTTCCAGGCCTCCTTGATCCGGACGTCGAATTGCTCCAGGTTTTCGGGTGGATCGGGTTGCGCGGGTGACTCGCCCGATGCTGGCGGCGGGGGCGCCTTGGACCGGCTGGGATCCAGCAACACATACTCCAGCCCCAGCTGGCGTATCACTCCGATCTGTTCTTCGTCCTTGACGAGAAAACGGCCACGGAGGAAAGGATGTTCATTCCACTTCAGGGGAAGCTCGATATAGGCCCCCACATACAATTGGCTGACCGGCAGCTTTTCTTTCACCAATCTCATCTCCTTGCCGGTGGGCAATTTGCGTGACATTGCCAGCCTCTGAACCTCGGCTAGACTCCAAGACACCACTGCGGGGTATCCACAGGGTAATGTTCAGAAGTATAGCCGAGGCACGCTTATGGGATTTTTCCTTGGATATTCTTGTAGTTGACCCTGAAGCCGAGATCCGGCTGGTATTTTTTGTGGCAGCCGACCAGGTGGGCTGCAATGTCCAGTTCGCCGAATCAGGTTCGGAAGCACTGTATCAGCTGGCAGACAAGCCGGATTTTGATCTTGTTTTTGCTGCGTCCGAATTGGGCGACGTGACGGCGGAGGCATTTGCCCGGCAGTTGCGCCAGCTGGACCACTACGGGTATCAACCGCTTGTCTTCCTCAGTTCCAGCGATGAATCCGCCGATCTGGTGGCGCTGCTGGAAAGCGGTGACGACGTCATCATCAAACCATTCAGTCAGCAGGTTCTGCTGGCCAAGATTCTGGCACACAAACGCATTCGCTCGCTGTATAAGTCGCTTGAGACGCAGAATCGGGAATTGCATGCCTATCACAAGCAGACCGAACGCGAACTGATGATTGCAGCGGATGTGTTCCGGCAGTTGTCAGCCAATAGTTTGCAGCAACTGCCGGGTGTGTCCTGTTTCATGTCGCCCTATTCGGTTTTCAACGGGGATATCCTGTTGCTGACGCGGGCGCCCGATGGCTGCCTCTATTTTCTGGTGGCCGATGTCACCGGCCACGGATTGCCGGCAGCCTTGTGCACGATGCCCCTCGCGGAGCGCTTTCTTGAGCTGGCCGTGACAGGCCAGCCCGTGGGTGAATTAGCCAGGATGTTGAACCGGATTCATGTGGCGCGCATACCGCCCTATATTTTGTGTGCAGCGTTCCTTGGCAGGTTCGAGCCGGCCACACGCTCGGTGCGCTACTGGTCTGGCGGCATGTTACCGGCACTGGTGGTGGAGAGAGGCGGTTCGGTCAGGGAACTCTTCGATTCCATGCACATGGCGATCGGGGGCTGCGAGGATGCACTGTTCGAAGCCGATGAGGGGTACCTGGAACTGGGAGTGGGTGACCGGCTTATCGTTTACACCGATGGTGTGACGGAAACCAGGGGGCCCTCAGGCGATTTCTGGGGAACCGAAGGATTGATGGCTACCCTCGCTGAATGCGCAGACGATGATGCGCTGGTGGAATCTGTCATGCGCCGGATGACAGCATTTCGTGCGTCACCCGACCTTGCCAGTGATGATGTCACACTGCTGTGCCTGGACGTGGACGCCTGCCTGGCACAACTGGCTGATGGTGTTTAACCCATTCTATTGCTGGCAGTGCAGGTGATCTTGCGCCCTCACACCAATGCCAGCTCCACCGCCCGCGCATACAATTGTGTTACCGAATTCACCTGCAGTTTCGCCATGATGTTCTTGCGGTGGCTTTTGACGGTTTCCGCCGACACATCCAGGTGCGTAGCGATCTGGTTGCGTGGCATGCCAGCGATGATCATGTTGAGGATCTGCAGTTCACGTGCAGTGAGTTGTACGTCGGGCAGGTCGAGATAGGGTAACAGCAGCGGGGATTCGTAGCAGACGCCAGCGGCGATCTGCTGGATGGCCTTCAGGAGTTCCGCCGCGTTGCCCTGTTTCAGCAGCACGCCGTGGAAGTCTGAGCCAGCCAGTTTCCGCAGGACCGAAGCGGCCTGAATGCCGGTGAGAATCAGAATCCGGAGGTGGGGATAACGTTTGCGAAGGTAACAGGCCACGGAGTAGGTATCGCCACCGGGCATGCAGTAATCCAGGATAAGAAGTTCCGGATCGGTGGTAGCCACCACCTGCTTGATATCAGCTGCGTTGGCGACTTCGCCCACCACGGTATGGCCATGCAGGTGAAGCAGATTTTTCAATCCGTCCCGTACCAGGACATGATCGTCGGCCAATACAATTTTCATTTCCCACCACGTGTAACGGGTTCAGTTCAGCGCTGGCCCCGGCGGTGACTGGATGGCGGCCGGCGCCACTTTTTCAGCGCCGATGGCAGCGATCGCGGCCGGGAACAGCCGCACCTTCAGATCCTCGCGCAATTTCTCTTTGGAGCGCGCCTTGAGCGCATCAAAACGGGCGGTGATCAGGCGCTGGCGGATGTCGCCACGCACGCTTTGCAGTGGTTCAACAAACGCATCGCGCCGGTTCACCAGCTTGATCAGGTAAATGGCGCTTTCCGTTTCCACCGGCGCACTCAGATCACCGTCATGCGTCAGCGCAAAGGCCGCGTTGGTAACGGGCGCCGGCCAGCGCGAGGTTTCATCCCGCTGCAGAAAACCGACGTCGCCACCACGATAACGCGAGGCGCGATCCGCCGAATGCTGCACCGCCAGAGACTGGAACAGCTGGTCGCGCTCATCGCCCACATGTGCTGCCTGCAATTGCGCCTGCAGGGTGCTTACCTGCTCCAATTGCGCTGCGCGTTCGTGACCGGCTTCGAATTCAATCAGCGCGACGCGAATCTGCTCGGGACGCGTGTACCGGGATTGGTCGCGATCATACTCGGCTTTTATGTCAGTTTCGGATACCGTCAGTTCCGCGTCCCAATCCGCCTGGAAACGTGTCTGCAACGTTTCCAGCGCCAGGGTGCGGTAGGCGCGCTGGAAGTCGGGCTCATCCATCAGCTCCAGTGCATCGGCTTTGATGGCGGCGGCACTGCGATCGATCATCTGCTCCAGCACCTGTTGCAGCACGGTTTCCTGCAAAGGCAAGCCGCGTCGGTTGACTTCAGCCACCAATTCTTCCGCCGTGATTTTTTCGTCATCCACCTTGGCGACCACTGCGCCGTTGTCGCAACCGGACAGGCTGAAACAGAACGCCAGCAGCAGACCGGTGGCGTGCGGTTTAATGTGTCGTTTCATGTCTATTTACCCGAAGTGCTGTGTTATTCACCCGAAGTACTGTAGGTGTCGAAGTAAAGCCGGATGTCGGTAATGCCGTTACTGCCAACGCTGGCGGGATTGCCGTTGATCAGGCGATCCAGACCCTGGTTGCCATCGCTGAGCAGACCGGTACCGGGAATGATCAGCAACCATTCCGTATTCCACACCGAACGCCCTACCAGACGGGTGTCGGTGCGCACCGCATCGAAGTCCAGCACGGAACTGATGCCCACCGGCAACTGGCTGGAACGGCGCAGAGTGGCCCAGGATTCGGTCACGTCGTCGTTGGCGGGAATCCAGTCCTGTGTCAGGTAGGCGGTGTTGCCCTGCACCAGATCACTGGGCGCCGGAATCGACTGGTCGAGCACGGTGTACTGACGCAGCGCACCGGTCTGCGATGGCGAACGCAATACGTCGGTGCCGACGGGCACCAGATAGGCGCGCGGCGAAGCGGCCAGCAGGTCCGTCGGGTAGCCGTCGAAATGCAGGCCGACGCTGCGGAATTTGGTGGCAGCACGCGATGAATCATAGGCATGGTCGCCGGGGCCCAGGGGCCAGCCAAACAGGTTGCGGCCAAAATCCACCAGGGTGCTGAAGCGCAACACCAGGCCCGGAATCGGGCCGCTGCTTTCCGGCCGGGGTGGTCGGCAGAAGCGACGGAATTCCGGTACCCGCCACAGATCGTCCACGCGACTGCCTTGCAGCTGTTCCTGCCATGCCGCCTGGCTGGTGCCGGCAGGGCTGAAGCCAATACGTAATGCCTCACGGCGCAGCGAGAATGCCATTTCCTCATTGAGCGGCGTGTAGAAACCATAGGTGCCTTTCACGCTGTCGAACACCGTGCTCATGCGCGCCAGCGGTGTCGACAATCCTTCAACACCGGCCACCGGCGTGGTGCCGCCGGCGAAGTAACCGAGCGTGCGTTGCCGCACCAGATTTTCAAAGAAACTCTGGTCGGCGCTGTCGTCGGACAGCAATCCGGTTTCATAGTCGAATGCCTTCGCTGCCAGATAGGTGTAGCGTGCGGCCAGATCGAAACTGGCGCGGTATTTCTGCAGCGCATCGTTGCGGAATACACGATAGGTCATGTCCTGGTAGCGCTTGTCGAGGGTGCGGCTGGCGATATCGCGCCGGAACAATTCGCGCTCCTCCATCATCCGCGCAGCTTCGCCCAGCAATTGCTGGTACACGCCGGTGGCATTGGTCTGTTCCTGCTGCAGTTCCACGATATGGGAGCGCAGTACCAGTTCGTCGTGCATCAGGCTTTCGATGACCGTCAGCTGTTTGACGATCTCGACCTGATAACCCGCCTTGTAGATGGAAATGCGGTTTTCGAAATTGATCTGGTCGGCTGCGATGCGGGCGGGTATGCCGATGCCCCGTACGACAGCGGAGGCAATGTTGGCCATGGAAATCTGCGCCACCGATCCCAGCATTTCGATACTGAAGCGAACGCCGGAGGTTACATCGGTGGCAAATCCAACTACCTTGGGCGGTGCCTCGGCCACGGATTTGAACATGTTGTAAATGTTCTGGCCCGATTTCTCCAGAATCTCGCCCGTGCGCTCGGCAATCACGGCAATGCCATTAGCCGAGCCAAATCGCACTCCATTGTGGTCCAGCACATCAATCTGGTCACCGCGAATGGCGTGGTTCTCCTCCAGCAGATCGATTTCATTCTGGATTTTTCCAATCAGCGCCTTGTGTTCCGCGTACGCGGTATTGAGGCGTGCCTGGATCAACTGCATCTCACCCAGTTGCAATTGCAAACGGCCCGGCGCGCGACGGCTGCCCCAGTCGGACGGCGCCACAAATGCATGATCGGCTTTGTCGTTGTAGGGGTAGGCCACCGGTAAAGTCGTCAGGTCACTCACGTTGAAATAAGTGGCAAACGTGGGAGCGGCATCGCCGGGAAAAAGGAAGTTGCCGTTCTTGGCGCTGAAATCGATCGTAAACGAACTGAGCTGAGAAGCGGGCAACGGATTCAACGGACCATCGATATACATGTAGTGATAAAGATCCGGCCCGTTGTAACCGGTGGGATACAACTTGCCGGAACCGATGTCACCGGCGTAGGGATAACCCATCAACTCGATCAGGCGGCTCTTGAAATCCTGCTCCTGCGCTTCGATCTGGCGCTGCAGGCCAGCGGTGTCCAACTGGTTGACGCGGATCTGCTGCGACAGGCTGTTGGCATAGTCGAACAGGCGCAACGCATTGGTGGACGCCTTGAGCGCACGTCCATAGACCTGATCGAAGTGCGTATCGCCCGCTGCAAGCGCGGTGGGATCGATGTCGAACGGAATGGCATTGCTGTCCAGGCCGAAGGGATTGGCGCCGCTGTCGGCGCGGGTGATGGCGGATTCGATTTCGGTCAGCGCCGCCGGCAACGCCGCCAGTTCTGCCACCGTCCGGCGATCGATGCGGGCTACGCCTTCGGGGCTGGTGGTGTCTTCATAAGGTAGCAGCGCATTGCCCAGCGCCCAGTCCAGCACCGCACCCTGGCCGGCGCGGCGCGCCCATTCGTCCATGCCCCAGGCGCGCGTGGCGTTGGCGTCCTTGTAGCCTTGCCACTGGCCTGAAGGCGCATGGGTGTACTGCTGGCGGAACGTGAGGTCGACGATGCGGGCACCAGTGCGGGCCTTGGCGGCAGCGGCACGGGCGAAACGTTCTTCGTCCTTGTAATCCACCTGCACTGCGATACCGGCGATGGAAGTGGTGTCCGCCAGCGGTTGCCAGTCGTAGCGTGGATGCCGTGCCAGCGCATAATACTGTTTGGTGGCGGTGAGGTAATGGCCCCAGGCGTCGCCGTGGGCCTGCGGAAACAGGATGCGGGCGTCGTTGAGTGCGCCGTCGCCGCCCGTGTCGGAAATTCCGTACACCTGCACGTAAGTGGGCTCGCCATCGGGCCCGCTGGAAAAATTCCACGGCAACCGGTTGTACACCGGCGCTTCACGGCGCTGGTCGATGCCCCGCAGCAGCGCCAGTTCTTCGTCCAGCAGATTGGGAACCTGATCCTTGAACGCAAACAGTGTCGGTGCCAGGTAGCCGGTGCTGCCGTCGGTGGTCTGAATGCCGACCGTGGGGTCCATCGCATCGGAATAGGCTTCGTTGCCCAGCAGCAAATAGAAATCAGCGAGACGGCTGGCGGCCAGCAGCAACTGCTTGTTGACGGCGGCTTCATTGGTAACCGGGTTGTTGGCGTCGATGCTGAGTTCGATGGCGCTGTTGAGCACCGTCTGGTACAGCTCGATCAGGCCCACCTGATCCAGATTGCCGTTTTCCGTACTGAGCGCCACATCGCCTTCAAAACGGCGGCCTGCCTGCACCAGCATGCTGATGTAGCTGTTGGCTTCGGTGTCGTGAAATTCCGCATAACGTTGTTCGAACGCATTGATGCCTTCCATCACACGGCGCACCCAGCCGCTGGTGGGTACCGGCCGGATTTCGCCGGGATTGACGTCGCTGCGTCCGCTGAAACTGCTCCACTGGCTGCCGGTGGAATCAGCGTCGGTGGCCAGGCCCCGGTAGCGGCTGATGACCCAGCCATCCGCCAGCACCGGCAGGCCCGATGCCAGCGTAAGCGCATTGAATCCCGTGCCCTGTTGCAGGCGCCGCCATTGCGCGCCGGTGGGCGTTCCAGTGACCGGATCGATTTCCACGGTGGGCTCGCCATTGCTGTCCGCGTGCCACCACCAGTCGAATTCCATCTGATCGGCGCGGCCGCCGAAGTCCAGGCTCTGTCGCACCACCAGGCGGGGATCAAGCGCGTTGTCGGCATTGCGCACCACGCGCACGCTGCCATTGGCTTTCGGTTCCACCACGCGGATGACGTGCAGGTTCACTGGATTGGCGTTGAGGGGATCGGTATCGACATTTTCCGCCAGCACCACATAACCGGGCTTGCGCGCGAAGGCGGCGCTGAGGGCGGCACTACCCTCGACAATCCTGTGCCGCACGGTATTACTCGCCGCTTCTTCCATCCCGACCAGCAACGCCGTATCGGCACCACCGCTGTCGTCCAGATCAATGCCCGCAGGATTGCGGGTTTTGTTGAACAGCGCATTCACGATGTCGTCCCATTGGGTCTGCCTGTCGTCGCTGCCATTGGCCAGGCCGTCATCGTTGTCCAACTGGCGGAGCAGATCACGTTCCTGTTCGGTCATGATGTTGACCATGTGCATGACCGGATCGCCGGGCTCGGCCGGCTGGCCGTTTTCCGCGTGGAAATCGCCGCCCTGGAAATAGAACTGGCCGAAACCGCCCAGCGCGGGATTGAAACGCAGGCGGTAGCGCAGATCACTGGGCAGGGTGGGAAAATAATAATGGCCGGATTCCGGTTGCAGTCGCGCCGGCAGCGTCACCACAGGGGTGGCGCCCTGCAGCGTCAGCGCTGTGCCGTTGAACGGGGCGCCAGTGATTGCCGTCGGCATGCCAACCGCAATCGCCGCGCTGTAATCGAACAGCCGCACGCTTGCCTTGGTAGCGCGGTCGGCGCTGGCGGGCACGCTCACTTCGAACGGATCGTTCTGGTCGTACACCACTGTCAGGTCGCGCATGTTGCGCACACCGGGCAGGCCGTTGCGCGCATCGATCAGGGTGTCGCCGATGGCGATCTCCGGCACGATCTGCGGCCAGGCGCTGTCGTAGTTCAGACGGATCTGCGCGCCGCTGTCATCTTTCCAGGCCACGTCGGTGACACCGCTGTCGGCCACACCATCACCGTTCAGGTCATACCAGAATCCGTCCTGCAGACGATAGGCATAGTCGACACTGATGCTGTCGTCGCCGTTGGAGCGTGCCCACACCTGCCCGTTCTTGTCGAGCCAGTACGCGCTGCCCTGCCCCACCGTGTTGGTGGACGCCATGCCCGGCAGATTGAGCGGATACGGCGCCGTCACCGGCTGACCTGCGATAGCGGAATTCAGATTGAAGCTGTTGTACGGCGGCGCAAACACATCCACCTTGAATACGCGGTAATTCCACAACTGGGCCGCCGGATCACGGTAACGCACCAGCACATAAGGATCGGACGTCGACGTGCCCGCCGGCTGGTTATTCAGATCCGTGCGCAGCGCAAAAGCGGTGACATGATCGGAACCGGACGGCTGATACAGCAGCGCATGTTCTTCGTTGGGATTGAAACCCGGCAGCGCGCGGTTGTTCTGCACATACAGCACGGGCTGGTTTTGCGCGGCGTGCAGACCGGTGCGTGATTGTTCGTTACTGCCGGTATCGAGACCCACTGAACCCAGCTGACTCGCCACCGTGATCTGGCCGGCATTGCCAGGCCAGCGTGGCGCGTAGGAACGTGCCAGTCGCGGCCAGTCGCGGCCAAAGGCACCCGCCTGATACCAGGCTACAACCAGATCATCGGGCAGGCCCGCGCTGCCATTGGTGTTCACCGCAATGATCTGGCCGTTGCGGCTGGCCCGCGCATACACGCTTGCCGTGCTGTCATAACGCGCCAGCTCCGTCATCACATAACCGGTGCTGGCGGAGGTGGCTTCAGCGGGCGCTGTCAGCGTGGTGCCGATCTCAACGTCGACATTGCCGACATGGTACGCCGCATCGTTCCAGGCATGGCTGCGCACGGCAACGATACTGGGATTGCTCTGGGTGGGATCGAGACCATCGAAAAATACCAGCGTTGCGATGCGATCGTTGCTGGTTTCCAGCGCGCCGGAATTCTGTTCGTAATGGATGCCGTGGCTGACTTTGGTACCGGCCGCAATGGTCTGTCCTGCATGCACTTCCTGCGCTGTGGTCTGCGCATACTGAATCCAGTGGAAGGTTTTGCTGGCACCCTCGGGATTCATCAGCAACGCCGGCAATGTCGCTTCCGCGCTGGTGGAATAGATATAGTCCTGCAATTCTTCCGCCGGTGTCGGCCAGCGCACGCGGATCGCCTTGCCTGTCAGCGGCTGCATCTGCGCGCCGGCGCTGACAATGGTGGGCCAGAGCACGATGGCATGCGACAAGGGAGCCGCCGCGTAAAGTGCGCGATTGGACGGTGCCGACAACAGCTCACCATTCACCGGAGTGCCGTCGCCGCCAGCTGCCAGGTCCGCCATTCCCGCCGGCACCGTGCGCCGCAGCATGCCAACCACTTGCGCATTGGAACCGCCGGTGGGCGGATCGATGCGCTGTCCCACCACGTAATCGAAATAGCGCAAAAACGCAGGCAGGAAGCTGCCGCTGTCGGGATCGATCACATTCATCACTGTGCCCGTGCTGGCCAGATCGTCCGCGCCACTGGCATCGCGGGTAGCATAGGCCTGAGTGCCCACCAGCGCCGCCATACGCGGCTGATGACCGCGCCCGCCGAACAGATACAGCGTCTGCAGCGAATTCAGCACCAGGATTGCGCCATGGGTGTCGCGATTGGCGCTGTGTCGCAGCCAGTCAAAATCCGCTGCCGTACCGGTGTCCTGAAAACGGGCGACATAGGCGTAGCTGTAGGGCGTCAGCTCCGGTTCCTGATAACCGGTGGGAAACGGCAGGCTGAAATTGCGGCTGCCCGTACTGCCGCTGACGTCATAACTGGAAAAGCTGGCGGTGGACGTATTGGTTCTGCCGTCCGCCAGAGTGAACGTGACATTCCAGTTGCCCGCCAACCGATAGCTGGCGTCGGTGGCGGCATTGTTGTGAACAAAACGCAGCTGCCACTGATCGCTCGCCTGCAGCACGTTGCCATTGCCGTTGATGCTGATCGCATTGAGGCTTTTCGGATTGGGATTTACCAGCGTATCCAGATAATGGGTGAGCGCAATCTCGGTGCTGGAAGCAGCATTGGCCTTGCCCCGTTCCTTGTTGTCCACAGCCGTGGAACCGAACAGCGTGCCGTTGCGCAGCAACTGGATCTGGGTGTTGCTGTAGGCCAGCCGCAATCTGCAGAAATTGTTGGTGGTGTTGTTGCACGCCGCAGTGGCAGCGACAGTGCGGTTATAACTGTGGGCATCGCGAATACAAGATGTGCCAGAACGGTAATAGCCTGCCGCGCAGTAATCATGACACTGGCCGCCCACCAGTTGTTTGCCACCGGGGCATTGTTGCGACGCCGGTTCAGACGCGCGGGAATAACTGAATTCGCCATCCCAGCAGCGGCTGTTGTCCCACAGCCAGGGGCTGTCACCCGGATAGCAGGGCTCATAGCAAGTGGAGCCGATCAGCTGGTAATCGGCGGGGCAGGCCAGCGAGGGCGCGGAACCGGTCGTGCCGTAGCTCGTATAATCGCGCTGGCATAAATCGCCGTTCGCATAATAGGGCGACGGACAGGCGGAATAACACTTGTTGCCGCTGAGGGTCTGGCCGCCCGGACAGGAAAGCGAGGAATCGTACCAGGCCTGGCTGAACAGCTCGCGCGAGGTGACGGCCGATGGTGACGACACCGCAAAGTCCGCCAACCGCGCCGGCAAGCTGATGGACGTGATGCTGTTGTTGGCACTGAGCGTGCCGAGTTCCAGCGTGGGCAGGCTGGCATGGGCAGGTGACGCCGGATCAAGTCCGTTGAAGGTGCTGGCCGATCCCAATCCACCCGTCAGATAGTAACTGCCATCGCGGCCCTGCTGCAGGTCCAGACCGGTACCGTAACGCCCGCCGGTAAACGTCGCCCATTGCCAATCACCTGCGGCGGACAGTTTCGCCACCAGCGCATTGTGCTTGTAGCGGGGGCTGGATATCGGGTTGGAATACCACTGCGGCTGCAGCGCAATGCTGTTGCCGTTCTGGGCATCGGCTGGCGACAGGACGACATCGGTTTGCGCCTGATTGACGCGGGCCACCTGGCCAGCAATCACCAGATCGCCCTGCCCGTTCACCACCAGCGCATTGACGCTGGAATCTCCGCCCACGGTGGCGACGAAATTGCGTTCGCCAGTGCCCGATTGCAATGCCGCAACAAATCCGGACGTCGCGCCTTCCGCCGTACGCGTTGCAAAGGTGCCGCTCCAGTATCCGCTGGTATATACCGGGCTGGCCAGCCCCTGCGCAGGGTCCACTTTCAGCTGCGTAATGCTGGAAACCGACGCTGCCGCCGGCGTGCCTGCCACGGGTGCCAGCCATTCCCAGCTCCAGCGCTGTTCGCCTCCCAGTGGATTTTCACGGTAGAACACTTTGCTGACGAAAGCCCAGCGGCCGCCACCCGTGGTGACATCGTAATTGGCACCGGCGTTGATCCCCAGCCGCGCACCACTCTGGCCTGCCGGATTGGCGATTTCGCCCTTGATATAAAGCGCAACCGCTGCACCGGTGGTGGCAGTGACATCATGGGCCAATGCCAGGCTGTAACCCTGCAGATGAGCCGGTGCGGTAGTTCGATCATCGCCAGTGGTGAGCGCCAGTTGTGTGAGGGTTTGCGTGGTACCCGAGCGCACCAGGGGCATGGCTTCGTGATGAGTCCAGTTGCCGCTGGCATCGAGCGCCGCGACAAACAGGTTGGTGGTGCTGGCCGCGTCGAAACCGCTGGCGCTGGTGGCGACGCGTGTGCCCAGGCTTGCAGAATTTCCGGTGATATAGCCCGCAACAAAAATCCGCTGGCTGATGCGATCGTATGCAATGCCGGTCGCAGCGTCGCGGCCAGTGCCACCCAGCGTTTTCACCCACACGCGGTTACCCTGGGCATCGAGTTTCGCTACGAAAAGATCCGTACCACCGTTACTGGCCGGCATGTTGAAGGCAATCTTCTGTTCCCGTAGCTGCGGATTGGCAGTGGCCTGGGCATAAACCGCGAGGCGGCCATTCGCGGCAGAATTGTACGCACCGGCGATATACAAATTGCCGTCATCATCGGCGGCGGCGTGATAGATCGTCTCCTCCCCCGGCCCGTCGAACTTGAGCGTGAAAGGTGCCGGGTTGACGGCGTCAAAGGCGATAGCGGTCGGTACGCCTGCCAGCAACAGCAAAGTGATCAGTATGCGTGAAAACATGTTCATCGTCGGCCCGGTTTTTTTAGATTCAATTCAATGCGTACGGATCTGTTTTCGTAGTGCCAGGATTGCAGCGGTCAGTTGGGCGCCGGGTCCAGCTCGTCGTTCAGGCTCACCCGATGCACCGTGAAACGCCCGCGCATACGGATGTCACGCTTGTGCATGCCGTGCAGGGTTTCCTCGTAAACACCGGTGATGGTGCCCAGCCCGGCCACCGGCGACGGTGCCAGATTCTGGTCCGGCTGCAAGCGGATGGCGCGGGAAATGGTCCAGACTTCCTCACTGAAAGTGGACGCCGCCACAGCGGGCAAGGGCTGGAAATTGTCGTTGCGCAGATTGTCGTGATCCGGATGACGGCGATGCCGCATGGGATGGGTGGGCAGCTCCGGGGTGAGCTCAATCGTACCGCGCAGGCCGTCGCCGGGATTGTCCAGCCGGTTGGTCAGCAGCAGTTTGTTGCCGCTGAAATCGAAAGCGGAACTACTGATGCGATGGCCAATATTTTCGCCGCGCGAAAGCGTCAGCGGAGTGAACGCCGGCAATGCATTGTCGTCGGTGACCAGCACGGTGCGGGGTGCATCCGGGTCGCCGAAATCACCCAGCAGATACACCTGCTTCAGCAGCTGCACGCCGGCAGCGCCGCTGTGCAGGATCAACTTGAAAGAGAGTTCCGCTGGCGCCAGTTCCGGCACGGTGGGATCGGTGGCATTGACATTGCTCACGGCATTCAGCGTCACCGATCCCACCCACAGACCATCCGAGCCGGCGGCGATGGGATCGGCACGAAGCGGCAGCCGGATACGCATGCCGCCACCCTGAATCGCCAGCATCCCGTGCACGGTGCCGGTCATGGCGCTGCGGTCCACCGCCAGCAGATATGCCGCATCCTTGCCGCTGGCAATGGCGGTTCCCACACCGGTCAATGCCAACCATTGGGGCGTGCGGTCCGGCGCGGGCGTATAGCCGGCAAAATAGCGCAGCGGAAAATCGAATGCGGAAAGTTGCACCGCCGGCAGCGACAGCGAGGAACGGTTGGTCAGTTGCAGGGATTTCACCGAATTCAGTTCGCTGTAGGCCAATCCGGTCAGCGCGTTGTCGGCAATATCGAGAGGGCCGCTCAGCTTGATGGTGCCGTCGTTATAAATCCAGTAGCCGCGCCCGGGCTCCACCAGCGAGTTCTTGCTCTGCAGCGTCCAGCTGTTGTTCACCAGTTTATAAATGGCGGGATTGCTGCTGCCCGGCAATGCCAGGAAATCCGCGAATGTCACCTGCTTCAGCGGATCAGGATCGGCGTGAAAGCCCACCAGGTTGAAACTTTCCGGCTGCCACTGGATGCGCCGGAATTCAGGCCGGCCCTGCACCACCAGCGTTCGCGCCACGCTACCACCCAGCTTGACCAGATACACGCGCCCCGCGGACACTGCGTGCAGATTCGTCAGTGCTGCCGTTGGCTGGCTGACTGGAATGTACACCCGCCAGTCCGGATTGCTGAATCCTGCTTCCGCCGGCTGCTCCACATACTGCACGGTGGAACCGGAACGGGGAAAGGCCCACACCATCTGGATATCATTCAGGTTGAACACCCGCGCCGGCACATCATCATCCAGTGTTGCGGCATTGTCGTCATCCGGTTCCAGCTCGACAAAAATCGAATTCCAGCCCGGCTGCAGATTGAATGACTGCGACGTGGTGGCCGCCGCGCGACAGTGCAGCGCCGACAGCAGCAATACACTGCCCAGTAACAGCCTGCAGAAAATCCCCGACATTCCCTTCAGCATTACCAGCATCGCGCGTTCTCTCAGACAAGGTCGCATTTTTTCGCAAGCCTAATCTAGGGGCTCTTTGTGAAGGTTTTCTTAAATCGCCTCACTATATATTTTCTGCATTCCCCCTCAATATCCCCCCGCGAGGGGATTGACCACAGCGCACAAAAATCCAGAAATTGGCACGCCCCGGCGCACGCATTTTTCTTCTGGTCATGTCGAACAAAACTGCAATGAATTCCGGTTAGATTGAACAGCGAACACGGTAACCCACGACAGGAAATCCGCCATGAACCGCATCTGGAATCAATCACGCCCGCAGCGCAGCGCCTGGGTTGTCATTGGTGCGCTGCTGGCCTGCCAGCAGGCGGCTGCCGCACTGTCGGAACCGCATGCGGTGTTTTATGGCCGGGTGGTGGCGGAGGATAACCTGCTGCTCGACAGCGACAGTCAATACACCATCAGTGCGCGCCTGAACGGCACGGTGCTTGACAGCTATGTGATGGGCAGCAACAGCGGCAGCGGCCTGGCGCATCACTACGTATTGCGCGTGCCCATGGATTCAGTGGGAACCCGGGCCGCCAATCACGCCCGTACCGGCGATCAGCTGCAGTTCTTTGCCTCGTCCCTGACGGGTGACGAACTGCTCGCCACCGCCACCGCCGGTGAGCGCGGCCAGATCACGCAATTGAAACTGGGCATGGTGGATACCGACAACGACAACATCGACGACGAGATCGACAACTGCCGCAATTTCACCAACCAGAATCAGGCCAACAGCGATAACGACAGCGCAGGCGATGTCTGCGACGACTATCCGCAGAATCCCCAGGAAACCACCGACAGCGACAACGACGGCATGGGCGACAACTTTGAAACCACCCACGGCTTCAATCCGCTCAATCCAGCCGACGCCAGCCAGGATGCCGACCAGGACGGCATCAGCAATCTGGCGGAATTCAACGCCGGCAGCAATCCGCGCAACGTCATCACATCGCAGCCCGCGCAGGAGGACGTGCCCCTGCCAGCCTGGGCGCTGGTGCTGCTGACGCTGATCCTCGGCCGATTGGGATTACGCGCGCAAAAAATCACTTACGCCAGGAATCATCCATGAAACAGACGCCGTTCAACTCCACCTTGCTATTTCTGCTGCTGTTGTCGGCGGCCTTGTTCTCCGGATGCAAGAGCACCAATCCGCCCACCGTGCATCCGCAGCCGCCGACATCCATCGCTGCCGCACTGTCCTTCGAGGACAAGCTGCTGGGCACCGGCCTGGGTGGCAAAGTGCTGGTGACACGCGCCCTCAACGACAACGACGCCACCTCCTACGTGCTGCGCTGGGGCAGCAACGGCGTACCGGCCGCCACCCATGAAAACTTTCCCTCGAATTTTATCGCCCGTCTGGAAATAACCGGCGGCTACTCGGCCACGCCCTACGAATACGAATTGTATTTTCCGTCGCTGCCACCGGAAGAACTCGGCATCGACAGCATCCTTGTCTACACCGCGAATTCCGTGGGCGAAAATCCCATCGGCCTGGCCACGCAATTCACCAACGTGATCGATGATCCGCAAGCCACATTCGCCTTTCCCCAATCGGTCAGTTTCAGCGACACCGACACGCGCGTCAGCCTCGCCGGTACGATCAACTTCGTGCCGCCCGCCAACGAAGCCGCCATCAGCGATTATGTAGTGCGCTTCGTCGGCAGCACCGGCTGCGCACTGGACCGTGAACCCCTGGCCGTCATTGCCGTGGGCCAGGCACCCACCTTCAGTTTCAGCAACCTGACACCGCCATCCGCTGCCCGCTCCTTCGCCGTGATTCCCCGCGATCTCGACCAGCGGGAACCGGATCGCTGCGCTGCCTTTCTCCACACGGACACCAGCGCCTTCAACCAGATCGTGCCATCCGCCACGCCCCTGCTCATGGCCAGCCGCGTGACCCTGACGCAAGACAGCGACGAAACCGACAACATCACGCTCACGCTGCGGGTGCAGGGCAGTCTGGACGAACGGGATCTGAGCACCGGCTATTACGTCAACGTTCTGGATGACAGCACCAACACCTGCTCCACCCGTCTGGCGTATTTCCCCAAGGCTGGCAACCGCGCCACCCACACGCTCGAACTCGCGCAATGGCAGGTGCCGCCCAACACCACCCGCCTGCTGGTATCCACCGGAACCGAATGCGGTTTTACCGGGGGCGAGCCCCATGTCATCACGCTTAACAATCTGCGGGGCGACTGGCACCTGATCAAGAGCCGCAGCAGCAACCTGTGCCTGCGCGCCGAAACCACCGAGCCGGATTTCCCAGACAACGACGGCCTTTCCAACCACCTGCGCCTGACCACCTGCGATGCCTATGACAGCGCCCAGCGCTTCACCGTAACCACCACCGGTTTCGACGAGGAAGCCAACGCCTACGTGATTTACCGGGTGACGGCTGCTGCGAGCAACAGCTGCCTGTGGCGCCGTGACAATCTGGACACGCAGGAATGGCAGTTGAAGAAAACCTGCGATGGCAGCGAAGGCATCACCGCCGATATTCAGATCCGCGCCCGCAGCAACGCCAACGGCCGCCGCGACAAGAGCATGGCAGTACGGCGCCCCGATAGCGCTGCCTGGGAATACAGCTGCGCCAGCGAAACCGGCGGCGATCGCCTGACGTCGGGCTGGAACAACTGCACCAGCCCGACCCTGTTCAACTTCGCACCGGCCGGCACCACCGACACCAACCGCTACGCGGTTTTCAACGACGGCCCCTGAACAGCGCCCAGCGCCTGACGCCCCTTATTCTGGAGAACTGCACCATGCATCTGCTACCGAAAAAGAAAATCGCCGTCATCGCCAGCCTGGGAACACTCGCCCTCGCGCTGACCGCCTGCAAAACCGTGGAAGACACCACCGTGGTATTTTTGCCGGAAGCCGGCCGTTTCCAGGCTGCGCAAACCCTGGCGATCACCCTGCCGCCCACGGCTCGCAACGTTTACCTGACCACCGATACTCTCGATCCCGTTCCCAGCGAGTCCTGCGCCTATGGCGGTGAAAATCTAGATCTGGATCGCGCCACCCTGGTCAAGCTGCGCTTCGATGTGCAGGGCAAAACCTATCATCACGAGCGGCTGTACGTGATCGATGAAAATCCAGCCGACAGCCAGCTGAAAAACCGCACCGTGATCGAGGCCTGGGAAAATTTCTTTGTGTCCCAGGTGTACCGCCAGCTGCCGCCCATCGGCGACGAGGACGCGACCGACACGCTGACAGACGATTACGGTGGCACCGTCACCCGGCAAACCCGCATCCTGGACCGCAGCATCTTCTTCGACATCCCCACTGCCGGATCGCAAACCTATACGTTCAATTTTTTCGAGAAAACCGATCCTGACACCGGCGAGAACATCAACCTCAACAGCGGCGCCATCTACGGTTACCTGAACGAAGACGGTGGCTACTATTCCACGGTGAGAAGCGGCGGGCAGCGGCTGAAATTTGCCGGCACCTACAATGGTTGGGCCGATGGTGATTTCTTCCTGAATGCCGAAGGCCAGACGTCCGACGGACACTATACGGTGTTTTGCCGCGACTACGGCTGCGCAGCGACACCAGTCATCTACGCGCTGGGGACAGAGAAGCAGTTATTGGAAGTCAGCCCGGTGCCGAACGAAAACACCCGCCGTTGTACGGCGGAGTGAGCGGCTTATCAGGCATGATTACGCGGGCATATGGCATACAGCTTCAATACTGTGGCCGTCAGGATCAAGAACAAACGCACCGTAGTAATTTGTATGATAGTGCAAACGCAGGCCAGGTGGGCCATTGTCGCGACCACCCGCCGCAACTGCCGCTTTATAGAATGCGTCAACATGGGCACGAGTAGCAGCGCGAAACGCCACATGCACAGGGGGATTATTGGGCAAACCCTTGCTTATCCAGAAGTCTGGCTTTGGCGGCTCACCGAAACCTGCAACATCAGTATGACCAGTTAACGAAGCTGGAAGCTCCATGAGAAGCGAATAGCCAATGACTAAAAGTGCTGCCGAGTAAAATGCCTTACTCTTTTCAAAATCGCTTACAACTACGCCTGTATGATCGATCATGATTTTGTACTCAATAAATGCTGACGGTGGAGTAAACGGCTGCGCGTCGCACTGCCCACTTGAATTACTTGCTATGATTTTTTGCCGGGCGGACTATACCCTTCAGGAAATTGGGGCAAATCATCCGCTATTTCATACCAATTTGCTTTATGCGCGACATAGAAGTGCGCCATTGGCTTCGTGTCAATTTCGCCGTCGATGGTTCCTGCTCTAATACGGACAACGCCAGGCAATTTAGTGGTTTTACTATAAATGGGCGAACCACAGACTTTGCAGAAAAACCTCTGCTTGCCAGGCGATGATTCAAACGAGCTTAGCAAATCGCTACCCGAAGTGAACTTGAAATTTTCCTCTTGCACAGGAGCATTGGTGACAATTGCACTGCCCTGAGCCTTCCTGCATTGAATGCAATGACATATCTGAATTGGACCAATTTCCTGGCTTATCTCAAATTTGACACCACCACAAAGACAGCTTCCCGTGTACATAGAACATTCCCAATATAAAAATCATAACTTTAATTTGACATGCCCCTACGAACAGGCGGCGATCTATGGCCTGTGGCTATACACAGGCCTGCTGCACTCTACTATTTCGGTGACTTGGTATCGTCGATGTGACGGATGCGCAGGCCGAACTCCGTCGTATTCTCCAACGTATACCAACCTGAAAGGTCACTGTATTTTTTAAGAGCAGCAGGCTTTGAGGCGAACAGACCCCGTCTTTGGTTATCCCCATTGTTTTTCGCATACAGTTTGCTGTACACAAAACTGAAGTCAATTACTGCACCGGCCGCAACAAGACCCGCAACGTCACCACACCGTTGAACCATCTTGCTCGCACAGTCTGTGCAGGGGGATTGGTTGATGAACACGATCACTTTAAACGAGGACAAACCAGACCCCGTCGTTTGTAAGTACGCCTTAAGACTATTCAGCAGCAGCTCCTCGATATGAGCGCTATCTCGGGTCTGTTCATCGCGTACTGCGTAGAATATCTTGTGCGGGTTACCACCCCGGTCCCGGACCATCAGGGAACCCCACAAATTGCCATTCGTCAGACCTGGATAGTCAATCTCGGCATCAGTGTCATTATTGTGTTGATTGACCCGATCAAGCGCTTTATTCCCTGCTCCGAACTGAGCAGCGTGTGTGAGTCTTGTGACTGTTCCCATGGATGGTTCCCTCCGGTGATGCCTGTTGAAATGAAATAGCCCTGACGTTGAGCAGAACGCCACCCACCTTTGCGCTCTCCCGCTTTGGCACATATTCTTACATGGCATTTCATGGTGGAACCACACAAATCTATGGAGGGATCAGGCATGAACGCCTTAACTGACTTTTTCAGCAGCAATGGTTTTATGCCCCACGGGCACTGCTATCTGTGGAAACCCGAACTGCTCTGGCTCAATGTGATCTCAGACGGGCTCATTGCACTCGCCTATATGACGATCCCCTGTACCCTGATTTACTTCATCCGCAAGCGGCGCGACATACCGTTCGACTGGATGCTGATGGCCTTTGGCATCTTCATTCTGGCTTGTGGCGCCACCCATATCACCGAGATCTGGGTTATCTGGAATCCCTCGTACTGGTTCATGGGTGTCATCAAGGCGATTACCGCCGTTGCCTCCGTCGTGACCGCCATTCTGCTGGTGAAGCTGGTGCCTGTGGCACTGCGGATTCCCAGCCCCGCCCAACTGGAAAAAGTGAATCAGCAACTGCTGATATCGAATGAAAATTTGCTGCACGCCAAGGAACAGGCAGAAATCGCCAATCAGGCCAAAGGCACCTTCCTGACCAATGTAAGCCATGAGTTGCGCACGCCCCTGAACGTGATCGTGGGCTATGCGCAGATGCTCAAACGCACACTTGATCTGCCCGAACGGCAACGCAAGGGTGTGATCGCCATTCAACAAAGTGGCCAGCAATTGCTGGCGCTGATCAGCGACATACTGGATCTGTCAAAAATTGACGCTGGCAAAGTCACACTGGAGCCACGCCCGGTTCAATTGCCTCTCTTTCTGAAAGACATCATCGACATGGTGAGTGTGCGCGCCGCACAAAAGGGCCTGGAACTTTACTATTCGCCCGATCCTGAATTGCCCGACACCGTGCTGGTCGATGACAAACGCCTGCGGCAAGTGCTGTTGAATCTGCTGAGTAACGCCATCAAATTTACCGATGCCGGCAGCGTGGGATTGATGGTGAATGCCGTATCAGGCACCCCTGGCAATATTGACCTGTATTTTGAAGTCACCGATTCCGGCATCGGCATGTCAGAAGATGATCTCAAAATCGCATTCGATTCCTTTGAGCAGGTCGGTGACATCGATCGCAGAGTGGGCGGGTCTGGATTGGGGCTGGATATCAGCCAGCAGCTGGTCAACCTGATGAATGGAAAAATTCAGGCAAGCAGTACCCTGGGCGTGGGCAGCCGCTTTCGATTTCTGATTACCGTACCGCTATGCTCCGATGAAGTGTCCGTGCAACCCGATGCACCCATCCCCACCGGTTACTCTGGCTCCCCTCGGCGCGTACTGGTTGTGGATGACATTGCCGAGAACCGCGAATTGCTGCTGGAATTTTTGGGTTCGCTGGGTTTTGTCGTCAACGAAGCAAGCGATGGCAACAGCGCCCTGACTGTGATGGAGGAATGGAAGCCGGATCTTGTGATCCTGGATTATGCGCTGCCCGGCATGCGGGGGGATGAACTTGCGCGGCGCATCCGCACCGACGAAACCGCTATGCCCATCATCATGGCATCTGCCAGCGCAACGCCGGACACCCATCAAAACGCACTGCGTGCGGGCGTAAATTATTTCCTGAGCAAACCGATCGATCAGGAAACGCTGATTCGACACCTGGGTGAATTACTGCAACTGGATTGGAAATATGGCAACGCGCTCAACAAAATAAGCGTTCCCCTGCCTGAAATAACGCCGCCACCGGATGAGGTTCTGCGCTCTCTGCATCGACTCGCACTCGCCGGCGATTTCACTGCCATCAACCGGCTGCTGGAGAGCCTGGTTGAACAGGATGCGCAGTATTCAGGCTTCACGAAGAAATTACGCGGCGTTGCCAACAGCTACGATTCACCGGCGGTGGTGCGTTTTCTTGCGCGGTACATCGGTGTGGATACGTGAATATATGAAACGCGCTTGAGACGAATGATGCCGTTCGCACGAAAGTGCCACAGTTTTTTTTGACACTTTGCAGCCAGCGTCTACCATTTCAGTGATGGCGCGGAAGGCCTGCGTGATACAAATGCAAAATCAGGATGATTTTTTCAATTCCAAATTTTCAGTTCTGTATCCAACCGTAACAACACACCCCCGCGCCAACAATTTCATCATTCAAATGAATTCCGTGCTGAAGATTCGCCACGGGCGATCTGCTGCTTCGTAGAATTCCAACGGAAGGAACACAAAAATGAAGAACAAGCGAATGCTGTTATGCTCTAGCCTCATTCTCGCTGGACTGAATGCGCACGCAGTGGCTGCTGATACCTGCACGGTGGACCCGGGCTGGCTCACAAATCCCGCAATGCCAACCGAGGTAAAGCAAAGTGCGGGGCCGGGCGATTCAACATTTTGCGATTTTTACCAGTTCTCGACACAGGCATATCTGTATCTGATGTCCAACAACAGCAGTGGTCAGCGCAATTTCATGGACCCAAACCAGTATGCAGTGCTTGAGTTTGATGCTGATGGTAACCCCGCAAATTCCTGCGATGCTGCGGTCACCGGACCAACGTTGAGAACCAGTTTGAACAAGGCGCACGACACACCGCTGTCCACAGGACAGGCTGGTGATGGCGCAACCATTTATGCGCAGGATGGGAATGTCATCTATTACGATGTGCATTTTAGCAAGGGAATGTGCAGCCTGTCGGGTAGTGCCGTTGAGCTTCAAAAGCAGAATCTGATCAATTTCCCCGGCGGCACAACCGAAATAAAAGGTGCCTGGAAGGTGCTGTCGGCCAGCGAAATTGCTGCAGGCAATTTCGTTACGCAACAACAGCTGATAGGAGGACAACCGCAAACACTCGGCCTGGTCGGAATGCACATTGCGATAGCCACACCCAATCACCCGGAATTCGTTTGGGCAACCTTTGAACACAAGATCAATTCGCCCGACTGTACGCCTGCCGGCACCCAACCCAGTGCTCCCTGGACATTCGCCAGCCAGAGTTGTACGGCGGCCCTGCCAGGGTCTGCTGCCCCCAAGAACCCTTGCAATTTCAACAATCCACTGAAAAACCAGACCGCACCCACTGGCGCTCCTACCAACATCTGCCGCGTGTATCCGTTTGGTACGGCAGTCGGTGACTCAAACGCTGCGGTAAATGTGCAGGATATTCAACAACAGAACAGCGGTGTGGCTGCTTTGGTATCTGCGCCGAGTGCACCGACATCAATGAGCGTGCTGAGCAACTATTTTAACGTTGGCGATTTGTGGGTGAGTGATACCACCAAAAGCTCTGGCGGCGTAGGCGTTCCGAACGAACGTGGATCCCTGCGATTGGCAAATACGGTAGCCGAAACCACTTTCCAGAATGTGGATCTGACCAGTACGACATTCATCAGCAACTGCTTTGGTTGCCACAATTATGTGGGAACGGGCAACAGCGTTAATAACAATATTACCAGCCAGAATCTAAGCCACATTTTTCTGGATATCGTGCTGGGTAAAGGCGAGGCCGTGGATGTATCGGCAGGGACCGTGATTGGTGATAACAGCATGGCGCCTGCTATATGCCAGGGCACAACCGCGAAACCTGGGGTGTGTCCAAATGCAGCAAACAATGTCAAATGGAACGGGCAGTGGACCAATCTCAATACCAGCGCAGGTTCGGTTTGCGGATGTATTGCTGAATAATGGTGCGGAATTCGGCTCAACAGCTTCGTTGAGCCGAACTCGTCCGAGAAATGCAGGTGTTGAATTGCCATTTAGCATGGCTGTTGAAAAACGTTGCGAGCGCATTAGTTTTTCAACAGCCTGCTAAAGAACTATCCAAACTTTTTCTTCGGGTCGAATACTTCTATTCAAATTTTTCGGACAAACTTCTGCTTTCAGCTTGAAGTAGGCTCCTATGATTTAGCCTGCAAAGGGCGAGGGGCGTACACGATTATGCTGCATGCGACACTATTGACAGCAACAGTTGCAATATCCATATTTCCACAACTGTCTGAAGTGGTGATTCGGATGGTTGAAGCGAGGCTCTCTCAAGAAGCGGGTCAATCAATATGACATTGATCAGCTCGCAGGCCGCTGATATCGGCATAGAATTTCCGGATTTCGGCAATGTCCTTGTCTGCATTTCCAGTGGGGTAAAATGTTGGCAGAAAACCGCCCACCTTGCGTTGGTAATCCAGAAACCCCAGCGCAATCGGCACCTTGGCGCCGTATGCAATGTAGTAAAAACCGGTCTTCCATTTTTCCACGCGGGAGCGGGTGCCTTCCGGCGGAATGGTAATCACCAGCTTGTCGTTGGCGTTGAACGCGTCGATGGTTTGCTGCACCAGATTGGATGAGGCCGAACGATTCACAGGAATCCCCCCCAGCCAGCGCATGACCGGCCCGGACGCCCCCTTGAACAGCGAATCCTTTCCCATCCAGAAAATGTCGAACTTGAACAAAAACGCCATCGCCAGTGTGATGGGAAAGTCCCAGTTGGTGGTGTGTGGCACCGCAATCAGCACGTATTTTTTCTCCAGCGGCGGTTGGCCTTCCAGTTTCCAGCCGGCCAGTTTGAGCCCCAGCCAGGACACTGCGGTGAGGATCTGCTTGATGACCGGGGTGTTGTAGACGGTACGACGCATGAAAATCCTGTGCTGCCGGTAGCAGGTAAATAAAATGGGGGCAAATCCTACCATAAGAATTGTCGACAAACGTTAACAAGGGTATGGCGATCAAACTTACAGAAAAGTGGTGGATATAATTGCATATACTATCAACAGGTTAGACAGCATGAACGGGCGTCGTTGGGGTTGGCCAGTTCGGGATAGGTGTAGCCTGACTCTGTTCAGAGACTTAGGAATGCTAAACTTGCCGCGACGCTCGCTTTGCCTCTGCAAAATGATATTGTGGCCGCTGGGTGTGTGCATTATCGCAAGCGAAAAAGGTGAAGTAACAATATGTCGGATGCAGTGGCCATTGTCCTCAAATACCTTTGGTTTATTGTGATTCCCATTGGTCTTGTGGGCGTAACCGTGTTCAAACTGCGCAAAGCCAATGTGTTATCGGAAAAGGGTGTTTCCAGTAGCGAGGCCAACGCCGCCTATCGGGTGATTGCGGCCGCCGTAGTGGTGACCGCAGCTGGCATCGGACTAGTGCAATTGGCGGGAGGCATTGATAGTCCCTTTTTCCTGTATTCCGGAAATCTGAACAATGTCTACGTGATAGCAGGAAAATTGGTATTGGGGTTGTTCTGGCTCGGGTTGCTGGTGTGGGCCTGGGGCTCCAGGCAGTTTGTGACCTACGCCAAATTGGTCCTGCCACGCAAGGCGAATGCGCTTTTACCGCTGGCAAAACCTTTTGCTTCGCTGGTGGCCATCATTGGGCTGAGCTTTTTGATTTTCTATCAGGGAAACCGTGTGTCCTTTGCCATCCTGAATCTTTCATCCCAGTCCATCGAATGGATTGCCGTCATCCATCAGGACAGCCGTTATCGCATCGACGCGATTCCACAGCAACAGCAAACGGTACACAGCGTCCCGTTGAACGACTCCGGCGCATTCAAGATTCAGTACAAACTGAAGGATGATGACAACGCCTGGCAGGCGGCTATTCCATTTTCCATCAGCGAATTCTCCATGGGATTTGTGCAACTGGTGTTTAACCGGGATGGCAAATTACAAATCATTGATCACCGTTTTCTGCGGTGATTGCCGCCGACTCAACCAATTGCGCCTGGAGGTCTAATGGGTGCGATTGATGAATTTGTGATGACGGGAGGAAACGCTGACTCCCCCGCTCATGGAGAGGGAGCCAGCAGAGTTATCACTTGCAGGGAACCACTTTGCGAATGTGTGTCTTTCGCCCACAGGGTCTGACCGTCTGGCGTTGTGCCGTCCTCGTGCCATACCTCAGAAGTCTCGACGCAGAATGAGCCGGTACTTTGAACGGTTGGCTCCTTGCTGCTCGGCTTCTCGCCGCCGATACGCATGATATTTTGCTTTTCCACGGTGTAGGTTGGGGCAATGGTGGTGGCGCAGCCAGCGACCAGAGAAACCAGGGCGATGGCGGCAAGACTACGACGAAATGACATTCAAAAGATCTCCGAGTGATTTGGTTTTGTTGGCCGGTGGGAAACCGGATGGGGAATTGTGGATGGCCGACTGTGTAAGTGTCAATTATGAGATCGGCCCAACTCACACGTTGTGCTGTTCGAAATCCTTCAACCTGACTACTTCTCTCGCACCCCTGTGACTGATCGCCGCCGCACAGGCTTTCTCCGGTTTTGGATAGGTGCACACAGGCATATTCAAATGTCCGCTTCCAGCTTTTCGCGACCGTTAACTAAAGCTGGTCACTTCGCGATCCGAACCCAAACAGCATTCAGAACTTGCACTACAACCTTCGGGCGAAAAGCTGACTTTCACATAAAACTCTCTATTTCCAATAGCAGCGTCTTCGCTACCTCGAGTGACCTCTATCCGTCACACGAAATTTAACTTTTTTCCGTGCATGAAATATCGAAGTGAATTTGCCGTCATCCTGAGTATGAATGCGGGAGTGGCAGGGTGATGCGGAGCATTAGTTCCCGTGAATCTCGATTAATGTGAGCTGGCGTGACGTGATTGGAGTTTGATTGATTAGGATGATTCACTATCCATTCAATTGAGCCGGCGATCTCCTTGCCTCTACTCTGGATATGATTGATTCCGCTCCCGTTGATCCATAAAGATGGATCGGAAAATGAGCCACCATTGATTATTTCAATCGATAAGTAGGCGTCCATTCTATGCAGGTGGATGATGACATAATCCGACTGTGCATGTTTGAGTACATTGGTCACGCCTTCTCTCAAGATTCTGGTCAGGTTGTAACTGCATCGACGCGAAAGTTGCGTGTTACCAAATTGGTCAGCAAACCAATACAGTTTGCTTTGAGCTGTGCTCACCCGTTCTTGAATTTCCAATCTCATGTCGTCGACAAAATCTGCTAAAAACACCGGATTGCCGCAATCCAAAACGTAAATGGTATCGCGCAGTGATTGCAGTGCAGATCGGGCAGCTATGGCGTTTTTGCCATCTAACCTGTGGATCAGGGTCAGGATTTTAGCTCCAACATCGTCGTGTAAATCTCGCATAATCCGGTGTCGCTCCTCAATGATGGAGCGTTTTTCTGCCTCACGTAAAATTTGAATCTCCCGCGTGTGGCGTAAAAGAGATTGTGCAAGGGAATAGTCCTGCGGTGTGAATAGAGCTGATCCGTGCTTCTTGCCGCTTAGACGGATGGCTTTGCCGAACGAAACACCGGAAACACGCATTTCTAATCCATCTTTTGAAATAGCGTTCTTCGCATCGATTGACAGATCAACGTCGACATCCTCCTCAATTTGTCGAAGGGGGTTGAAAAGGTCCTGAATAATTTGTTTCCATTGTTCATCGGGATCGTGTTCTTCGTAAAATGCGCGCAACAGTCGAGGTAAATACTCCTCTATCAGTTGGCCTCTATTGGTCCCATAAAGCTTCAGAGCCTGTTGCCTTATGGGAAAATAAATCCACCCTATAATCAATAGGCTTAAAAAAAGCGCCTCACCTTCGGAAAAAGTAAGGAGATGGGCGAGGAGAATATCCACCAATACTACGAAAAATCCTGAAATAAACCACAGCCAAATGTAAAACCACCAACGATCGATATTGAATAACTGATATTTCAAAATTCCCAGCGCGAGACCCAACGGAATAAAAATCCATAGCACCAGATACCACTTGTAGGAGACCAAAGGCGGAAACCCCAGATAGGGAGGTAACGCGAATAGCATAAATGCAGCGAGGGTAACGAGCATTACCGTGCCAATGAACCATTTGAGCATGGCCCTTGCTGTCGGGTCTCCTTTTGACGCTTGCCATTGTCGGAAAACGAAGTACAGGGATACTATCCAGAATGGAAAGTAGTGACCTCGAAAATGATCGATAGGCAGTTCAATCCATCGAAAGGTGATTGCGAGGAACACAGCCAGAGCAAGGCCAAATATTAGATAGACAATTTTGATGGAGCCGAGACGGGCCGGATAAACCCAAAGACAGGCCAGCAAAGCAAAGCCGAATAAATTTTCACCGAACCGATTCACAGTCGATCTCAGCTCGGAAATTTCTGCGGGCATAGCCAGTTCATAGATGGAGTAAAATGCTCCGCTATTGACTGCGATGGTGAATCCGATCGTGCTGATCAGCAACAAAATCGCTGAAGCCTCATTGCGGCGAATGCTCCACACCCAAACGCCAACACTCAGCATTACCAGACTTACAACAAAATGAACAAACAGCATATCTAAAGGAAGGTCAGCAAGCTGTTCTGTTACAACTCTAGCCAAGGGGTAGGCTTTATTGTTCTGATCGTAAAGGACAATGTTATCTGAAGACAAAATGTCCCAAAGCTGTTGTTGATAGGCCAGATACTCAGCGTATTCGGCAAAACTGGCTATGATGAGGGGCTTGCGTAGAGCCAGTGCCGTAAGAGGAATTGTTGCTGAGCCGTATTGGTCAGAAATAGCAGTTACCAAGGTCCCCGCTGGAATTTTACCTTCATTATGACCTTTGATTTTGGCTATAATCAGCCCTTCAGGTTGGAAACTTTCCTCGAATACGATCCCCAGCCTGGGTTCCTGAACAGCGTAGACAATCAAACCGACGAAAATCAAAAACTGCGCAAACAGGGCGGTAGCTATCGCAGTTCGAGGCGATATCCACGATGCATTAAACAACATAGAATTTCCTAATTAACCACTAAATTAATTTTACTTAGCCTCTTCATTTATCGAGACGAATGAATTGGCCTGAATATTCGGTGGGGATACCTGATTTGAAATCCGTACTTATTTTGGAAGATATATTTGACACCAGGCAGTGGATTAAGGAGGTTGTCCTAGACGCATTTCCGGGCTGTGAAATCGATGAAGCAGCGACCATCCAACAGGCAAAGAAAGCCATCGCAGAAAAGGCTTACCAACTGGCTATTATTGATTTGAGTTTGCCTGACGGTAAAGGCAACGAGGTTCTGAAACAACTGAATATTTCGAATCCCTCTTGCTATCGAGTGGTCGCTACAATCTATCATGACGACCAGTACCTGTTCAGTGCGCTGAAGGACGGTGCTCATGGCTACCTCCTGAAGGAACAATCCAGGGACGAACTCATCAGGCTGCTGAAAGGAATACTCAATGATGAACCACCCCTTTCACCCTCTATCGCGCGTCGAATTCTAAGACATTTTTCCCATTTGAACACAGAGAATGAGACAGAAAAAACAACCCTTACAGCGAGAGAAACCGAGGTTCTGACTTGCATAGCCAAGGGCTTCACCCGCCCTGAAATCGCTCAGGTGCTGGGCATCAAAGGCAGCACCGTTGCTACTTTCACCAAATCCGTCTACTACAAACTGGGTGTCAGCTCCAGAGCCCAGGCCGCCCTGGAGGCCAACCGTCTCGGGCTGGTAAATTCAGACAGTAACCGCTGATCCTCCATATGGGGGATAGGCAACATCCGTCATTCCCTCGACAATGCATCTCCACAAGCGCTCCATGGGTCATGGGTATCGATACTCAGCTGTACACCCTGCATGTCAAGCAATGGAATCCATGTTGCGGCTTGGTTTTTCACATTTGTTTAGAGAATAGACACCAAGAACAAATTCTAAACTGGAAGATGACGATCTGAGAAGTCATTTGGTTACATTGTATTGGTAGCACCCTGACTCGCGGGAATGCATGCATGGACGTTAAATTAAGCACAAGAGAGCTTGAAGTGTTAACTGAGATTAGAACAGGGAAGACTAATAAGGGTATTGCTAACTCCCTAAATATTTGCGAAGGCACGGTTAAGTTACACGCGAATAGCATCTATCGAAAACTAGGCGTCAAAAATAGAGTGCAAGCAGTAAATTATTTTTTTAAAACCATGAACCAAGAAATGAATACTGCCTGAAACTGAGGATATGGAAATTTTCATATTCGCTGGCGTTGACGCTGACATTTCGATGGGAGAAATCGAAATCAATTTTTTTGTCAGGAACCCGAACCACGGTCATACGGGTGCAACATTAAAACCCCAGGAACGTTTGATTCGTTGATATATAGCCGATATCCCAACCAAGAACACAATCGATGGTTGACCGCGCTACCTTCTTGTCTCGGTATGCGATTCATCGCGAACTTCCGCTTCCAGCTTCTTCGCGACCTCCTACCCATAAATAGAATATAGCACCATAGCGCCAATTGGAGTGCGTTATAGCGCAGTACAATTGTCACGCAAGACAGTTGTCAAGCCGCATGGCGGGTAAAACCCATCTGTGTGCCAGCACACAGATGAACTCTTGGCCTGCTCCTACAATAGATTACCGGCTACGCTCTACGCATAGTTTGAGCAACCACATATGAGATTGGAAGATGACTAGGGATGGCAATAATGGTGCCTCTAATACCGATCATGCGAATGCCAAGGAGGCAGAGATATCGGGCATAACCAGTGAGCATAAAAATGAGGTCCCGCCCGGCCTCCAAAAAAATATCAAGCGCAGCAAGAATGCTGTCATCGACGATAAAGCGGAGGTTCAAAGCCGTGAGAAGTTAGCCACTGCGCGAGAAGATGCGGCGCATATACGCGAAAGTGCCGCTACCTCACGTGAAGACTCTGCCGATTTGCGCGAAGACGCCGCGCATTTGCGTGAAAGTGCCGTTACCTCGCGTGAAGATTCTGCCGATTTACGCGAAGCCAATTTACTGGAAGCCCAGTTGTTAGGAGTGGATGCCATCTCGCGCGAGCAGGAAATTCATGCGGCGAAAATGATGGAGACGGCGTCCAGCGAGCAATTGACGATGCTGCAGGAGGCGAACGCCAACCTGGTCACTGCGACGATTGAGGCCTACAAGCTGGCGGAAGAGGTCGAGGCGACCAAGAAAAAGCTGGATCACCTGGCCTATCACGATGTGCTCACCGAGTTACCCAATCGAACACTACTGCAGGACCGGCTAAATCAGGCGATTGAGGTGGCGCATCGGCAAGGTAGCCGGCTTGCGCTGATGTTTCTTGATCTGGATCGATTCAAACACATCAACGATTCCCTCGGACACGCCGTGGGCGACCAGCTGTTGCAAGCAGTTGCACGACGACTAATGGCCTGTGTGCGCCATTCGGACACGGTCAGTCGCCTGGGCGGGGATGAATTTGTGTTGCTGCTTTTCACTATTGCGTGCCTTGAGGATGCCGCGGTCACAGCAGAAAAGGTGCTCGAGTCGCTCACGAGGCCTTATTTAATCGACAGGCGCGACCTTCATATCAGCGCAAGTATTGGTATCAGCATCTATCCCGATGATGGTCAGGATGCGGAAACCCTGATCAAGAATGCAGATATTGCGATGTACTGCGCCAAGGAAAATGGACGCAATAATTACAAACTGTTTGAGCAAGGCATGAATGCGTTGGCGGTGCAGCGACAATCCATCGAAGCCAATCTGCACCGAGCGCTGGAGCGGCAGGAATTTGTGCTGCACTACCAGCCCAAAATCAATCTTCACAGCGGCGCGATTGTCGGTGTCGAGGCGCTGATCCGCTGGAACCATCCTCAACGGGGTCTGGTATTGCCGGCGCAATTTATATCAATCGCCGAAGAATGCGGTCTGATCCTGCCGATCGGTCGCTGGGTGCTGCGCGAAGCCTGTCGACAGGCTCAAGCCTGGCAGCAGGCGGGCTTGCCGCCGATCACCGTCGCCGTCAATACGTCTGCGCTTGAATTTGGCGCCAAGGATTTTTTCGAAAATGTCCGTGCGACGCTTGATGAAACGCAGCTTGCGCCGTGTTATCTGGAGCTTGAACTTACCGAAAGTGTGCTAATGCGTGATGCAGAGTCAACTAACGCTTTGCTGCAGGCGCTCGCGGATTTGGGAGTAAAGCTTGCGGTCGATGACTTCGGCACCGGTTATTCCAGCCTAAGTTATCTGCGTCAGTTTCCGGTTGATACCTTGAAGATTGACCAGTCGTTCGTGAGCCAGATGAGCGGCAACGTAGACGATGCCACGATCGTTACTGCCGTGATCAGTCTGGGCAAAAACCTCCAGAAACAGGTTATTGCCGAGGGTGTGGAAACTGCGGAGCAATGCGCATTTCTGCTGGCCCAACAGTGCGATGAGGGCCAGGGTTACTATTTCGGATATCCGGAGATTGCAAAAACGCTGACGACCTTGCTGCAAACGGGCCTGCCACTGCCTCGTTCCGCCTGATGATCCAAGCGCCTGTCCGGAGGCAACTCAACTATCGTCGTTGGCCGAGGCTGCGGAAGTCGGATTGGAGACGACTTTTCGCGTTGGTCTTCCGCCGAGCAGCCCTTCCTGATCCGGGCACATTTCGCCGATGTGGATGCCCTGATTATCGATGGTGAACTCGCGCAATTGATCCGAATGCGCGCTGCCACGCACCTTGACGACCGCCATCACGCGCCGTAGCCGGCTATCAACCTCGATGTAGCGCTGCACTATGATGGCATCGGTCAGGAAGGCAGTGCCATACGGGCTGAAGCGCAGGTCAGTGTAGCGATCCTCGAGCTCGGATGTCATCAACACAGTGGTGCCGGAGCTGGTCATGGCGGTGACAAAACGCAACAGCGATTCGCGGAAGTCGTCGCGGAAGGTGGGTGCCAGGCCGAGCTCAAAACCCGTCAGTGAATCGATAACGACACGGCTCGCGTTGAGCCGACGGACCTCGGTTAGCAACAACAGCACAATTTCGTCGATCGACAGATCGGACGCGCCGGTGTACACCACGCTAACGTGATCGCCGTCGATCAAATCGACCAGTTCGCGGTTGCGCGAACGGTTGGGGTGCTGCTCGAAGGCAGCAATGACGCCTTTCTCGCCGCAGCGCGCGCCTTCGGCCAGAAAGGCGGCAGCCAGGATACTCTTGCCCGACCCCGACGGGCCTGCTACCAGCAACGAGTAACCGCGCGGCAGCCCGCCGCCCAGCATGTCGTCGAGTCTTGGTACGCCCATCAACAGACGTGAACTCACAGGTTCTGGAGCCGTGTCGGTTTGCGCTTGTGCTATAGCGTTTGCGGGTGCGAACACCTCAATGCCGGCTGTATTGATGCGAAACGTGTGCAGCCCCGACAGCGTCGGCTGACCACGCATTTTTGTGATCTCCATTTTGCGAACCATGGAGTTGCGCTGCATGCTCTGGCGCAACCAGATTATTCCATCGGCTACCGTGCACACGGGATTGGGGTCTGTCTCGGTGAAGTATTCGCCGATCAGGAAGGTTGTGGCTTGCCAGCTTGTCATCAGCATGCCGAGTTGCTGTACGAACTGTTGCAGATTGTTGTGCGTGCTTCCTTCTGTCCTGCTCGAGAGCACCACGGAACGGAAGGAATCCACGAACACCAGCGCCGGATTGAGTGCCTCTACTTCGGCAACAATGCGAGCCAGCACCTGGTTGAGATCTCCCGCCAGAGTCTCGTCCGACAGGTTGATAAAGTGGACCGAGCGGTTGATAAACTCGCTATCAAAGAAACGGAACTGTTGCTGGTAGCGCAGCATCTTCAGCGGCGGCTCGCCCAGTACCGTGAAATAAATTGCAGGACGCTGCGGCGTTGCCAGTGCGAACATCATCTGGTGCGCCAGCGTGGTCTTGCCGCAGCCAGGCGGCCCCGCGATAAGGTTGAACGAGAACTCCGGTAAACCACCACCAAGCACTTCATCCAGGCCAGGCACACCGGTGGCCAGGCGATTGATTATCACTTTTGTGCTCATGACGTAGGGTCCTGCTTGAGCGCGCTGCTGTCAGAAGAGTTTGCCCGCGCGGAGTGCAGCAAGCGCGCGGTGAGCGACTGTCCAATCAAAACTGACAGCAATTCCTGGAATGTTTGTAGAAGGGAATCGCCGCCAGCGGCAGCGTCGGCACTGCTCTGTTTCGTAAGTATCGATTTGAGGGCCGCAAAATCAATGGCTGTCGGAGTGCATTCAGGCATGCTTCTGAGCCAGAGATGAGTACGACTGGTGAGGTGCAGACTGCGGTTATAAAGTGCAACAACTCCGCGCTGTCCAATGATCGGGCACAGGGCCGCACTAATCTCTTGCCATGTCGAAATGATCACGTCGGCGATTTGCACAACATCCGCACCGTTTTCGAATCGGTTCACTAAAGTCGCTGCTAACTGATCGCTATTTTGGTTTTCCATAGAAATGAGTCATACGCCGTGAAGACCGGAAGCACCCACACTTTTCATGGCATGCAGCGTTGAATGTCCTATCGCACATTCGTGTTTTTCAGGGATGACTGTCTGTGCGGTGGCGCACTCATGCGTGGTGTTACTAACAAGGTGGGTTACGCGCCACACAGCGGTGGTTTATTGCCTGCTTGCTCGTCGCGAGCCTGCGCGGGATTTGCGCCGCGCATAAATTGCCATCAGCGGCGTTACCGAGATAATACCGAAGCCTGCTGAAAGTCGCGTTCAGAAAACGAGCAAGCCCTTTCCAGAAGGATGCTGCCATCAGGAGACCTGCCAAAACCAAGACTTTGTATTCAATGGCGATTCAGATCTGGTCGCTTTGGGCGAGGGGCGGTCCTTGAAATTAACTCGCCTTTATATATACCGACTTGTGAAAACCGGACATTCCCAAGATAGTACACCCAAGAAAGGACTGTCGTGACTTTCACTTCCGCACGGGGGTTAACAGCAATGCATGCTCTGCGCCACTGGGACTCAGCCCCATCGCCGCGATCTGCCCCTTGTCATTGATGTCATTGGCAAACTGGATGTACCAGGCGCTGGGATCTTCCAACAGGCTATTGAGGTCGCGCATGCCAGTGTCTTCCGACCAGATAAAACTACCGGCGCGCCAGCCAAAACCCACCACCTGTCCCCGGTTGTTAAGCGCATTTGCGACAGTGTCTTGACCGTTCAAGCGCCCTAGGCTGCGAATACCGAACTTCTTGGTCCAGATAAACGCCGCACCGGCACTGCTGCCGACGACAACCCCCAGCTCATTGATATCGGTGGCATAGGTACGGCCGCTTCCCAGCGAACCCAGGTCATGAAAACCGCTACCGGCGCGCCAGAGAAAGCCCTGCTCCCCTCTGAACCCGACCACCTTGCCGGCACTATTGACACTCATCGCATTCACGGCGGCAAAGGGCGTATTCGGATCCGGCAGTCCACCCAGATCCCGCGGCGCACCCCTGCGTTTCCACAAGGCCATATGATCTTCGCCATCGGCCGTTTCACTGCGTCCGACAATCAGCCCGCTGTTACTGATGCTGTTGGCCTGGCTGAAGGAACCCAGGGTGACCAGCGGCTGCATTCCGTCTCTTAATGTCCAGCGAAACGCCCGCTCATTGCCGTTCAAGGTGCTATGGCCAACCGCGATACCGGCGTTATTGATGCCGGACGCCAGACTGAATCCCGGGGTGAGCGCGCCCATGTCCTTTATGCCGGTTTTGGCACTCCAGTAAAACCCGTGCAGCGCACTGCCCGTATAGCTGTAACCCACCACTTCACCCCGGTTGTTCAGGGCGGTGGCATGTGTACCAAGCGGCGGATAATTGGAACCACCGAGATTGCCCAGATCCGTGACACGATAGGTCACCGCGTAGACATTGCTAAGCGCGAATATAGTAACGAGTGCGGTAAAAAGAGAGGCGATTGTCCTGAATTTGAGCATTGCCAAAGTACTCCGTGAATGTTGTTATGGAGCAGCCTGTTACAGCGCAATGCCAAGGGCGCATAAGCTGGAAGGGACGGCCGCACATCCGAGGAAGGCGCACGCCGTTTCATTAGTTTTACGCGGACTTATTTGAATTTGCAATTCTTAAAAACAAGGCGAACAAATACTCGAATAATTCTCCACCACATCATCCGTCCTTGCCGCCATGATGCAATCCGTCTTGTGCAATCCCTTGATCTACATAGCAGGCTCGCCGTCCATGACCAGCGCTGTTACCGGGTATACACCCACCCTTCAGCCGGCGCATTGGCGGCTTTATCTTTTCTAACCCGCCGTGCATCGAACAATTCCAGAAGATCTTTCCTGAAATCACTTTTGGAAATATAACCAAACAAGCCAGCGTTGGGCTACATGATGAAACGTGCAGGCCGACCAATCATAATCACCGGACTGACTGATCACGTCGCCGGACTAACTGATCACGTCCACCGAATCACGCAGGACACAGCAACCTGGAAAAACCAATGCTTTGTAATCAATAACAAATTATGAAAGGTCGCTCATGGGCGAGGAGCGGACCCATGCGGTTAGCTTCTTCTGCTTCATTCAAATGCCAATAGCTGTCATTCAAATCAGGGTTCTGAACAAAGCAATAATATGTAGAAGTATCGACTTGATCTGACAGCTACCGAGTTTTCCAGCATTTCTGTCAGATCAAGTCTGAGCTTCTAGACCGAATCAAGAAATCATGCTGCAGATTCGGACCACTTGAACGCTAATGACAAATCACAATCTACCTATACCCCTCAAGGCAACCGCGGGAACAACTTAATGTCCGCCACACTTCCTGGATTATTGAACATCAGGAACTGTTTAACCTGCGCAATGGTCTCGGCGGGCATCTGGCTTCTGAGATCTACTTCCAGGTCCCGATCGATAATCTGCCAACCGTTCACTGAAGGCGCAATCCCAATTCCGTGGTAAATATAGTACGGTCCCGTGCCAGTCAAAATGGGGGCAGCAGTGACACTGGCGTCTGTATAGTAGAGATATACAATCTTATTGGAGACAGTCGTGACTTTAAAACCAGATATCATGTCGTTCGGATTGGTTCGCTTGACACTCCAACGGGCATTTGTACCGGTATAAGTCCACTCCGGATAGTCGGTATGAGCTACGCCAGCCCCAGTTTTCTGGATCACATTTTTCCCGTAGTCGGCGTCAAAGACGTTGCTTATATTGCCTGAGCCCCACCAATTATCAACACCGTTAGAACCATCCTCGATCATCACGGGGGCAGCGCTGATCATGTTAATGACATCTTCGTAACCGCTATTTAGCATGTTCATCTGATAATTCCACGAATTGCTGCCATTGTGGGTCAATATTGGGCTACCCCAAGTGCGGGAGCCAAATGATCTGGCTTCCTTGAATGCAGCCATAGTGCCCGTCGGCGTTTGATTGTTGGCATCGACATACCAGCCAGCAGTGCGGGTTATGGTGCCATATACTGCATCCCATAATGGCACGCGACCAGCCTCATCAGTTTTAAGATGCATTAGGAACACATCTGTTAAGTCAATGTAAATCTCGGCTGAGCCTTCAATCATCACTACACCATCAGTGTCGGCCAGGATCTGGCGATATGATTGTTGCCAATTCAAAGGATCGTTGGGGGCATGGCTATGTGCCGGGTTGTTACACAGAAATGGTTCAGTGCTAGCGACTACATCGTAATAAACGCCGTCACTTTTTATGCCGTTAGAATCCAACAGCTTATTGTTTCTGGCATTGAGTATGATGTCCTTCCAAATTTGCTCGCCGGGGCAAACATACGCAAGATTTTGCCCTGTACCGAAGTTAGTCAAATTGCCATTGCTGTCCTTAATCATGTAATCATCGCTATATATCGGGCCTGATGGACCATCAGGATCAGACATAGTTACATCCCAATGAGTGCCATTGAGGAAAGGAATAGGAAGGGAGCCGCGACTTTTTAGCCACGACAAAAGATCACTGAATACGCCGTGTTGAGTGTCGGGTTCATAGCGGGGATAGCCAACATCAAAAAGCCTGTCGCGCCATAATGTCAACCACGTGGCGGTTGCGGGATTGTTGATGTTTGTGTCAGGTTCTTCGAACCTGTCCAGAAGCGGAGGTAGAGCAGTGTTTTTAAGCCAAGTGAAATAGCTGGATGAACCAAGAACGATATATTTGACTGAGTCCATTTTTGAAGGCTTTCGCTTTGCCCAATATTGTTGAAAGGCCCACGCTTTGTATTTCTCAGCCGCTGCCAGATACGGCTTGTCTGGCTCAATGGTGATGGTTTGTTTGATGATGTTCGGCTTGGTAGCGGCATAGAACTTCAGGCGCAACGTCCTTTTTCCGTTCACATCCCTGATTTCCCAATCGGTCTGGTTGCCAGCAGAGTCTTCAGTCTGAACATAATAGCCCGTGGTGGAGTTCTCATCAAAGAACAGCATAAACTGCATGTTCTGCTTAAGGGACGGATAGCGACCGCGAGAATACTCTGATGTGTTTTTAATCCGACCATGGTTATACGGGATCAGAACTTTGTCGTAACCGTCAACATCAATGTCTTCCTGTATAGCAGCCATTGAGTTCGTGACAAAGAATGCCAAGACGGCAAATAGCAATGTCTTTAAAAGTGCTGGCAACTGAGCTTTCATAACTTATTCTTCCCTGGAATATCCATTGATAAGGAAAAGCGATTATGCAAGGCAATGTTGCACAGAGTAGTTTCAGTATCATTTCATTCGGTTTTACTTTCAGCGGGATTAGTTTCCGATCGCATCAAACACCACAGCAGTGACAACATAAATAATCCGCCTACATATAGGACGAAGAAAGCCCTTGTTCGGCGAAATCCTATAATAGGAAACCAGCCCCTAACCTACCAATTGCCCTATCGACAGAAAATCCCTGCCTTTGCATGCCGACTTCCGAGGCTCAATCGTCCAGATTTTCATCATTTTTCACGTAAGAATTGCCCAACAGGCGCAGCGCTTCCTGCTTCGAAAGCTCCTGATCCACGTGCCTTATCAAATGTCCGCAATTGATGAGTTGTACCTGCTCTCTCAGTTTGCCGCTAATGACTCCTTCCAGCTTCTTCGCGACCGTTACGTTCACCATATTGAATCCGGCCGAAGAATCAATGCTTTGAAATATCACTGTCAGCCAAAATTCGCGCTCAAAAAATGAGCGAACCATTTTGCGATGGCTGCTGTTACGAATATTCCAGTGAAAACCAATACTTTGTAATTAAAAGCAAATTACGAACTGTCGCTCATGGGCGAGGAGCGGCCACCGGGATTGCTTTGCCTCTTTAGCTGCAAACATCGGAAAGCGGACATTCCCAATTCCAGAGGCGTCTACTTTTCATGAGAAACTCGGTTGCCTAACACCTTAAACACCGGCCGAGCGTAGCGAGGTACGGGTGCTTTGGAATATGCATATGCGGCCGATACCAAATCATTTTTAAATGCACTAACGAATACTCAGGCTTCCTGAAAGCCCTTCTCGAGCAGTGCAGGACGTAAATCCGCGAGTGCGTTTGCTGGCACGCCAAGCCAAAGAAGATTACGGGCTCGGGTTACAGCGACATAGCCAATCCGCCCAAGTTCGGTATCCGTTCCTGCCAACAGCGCATTGACATGCTCACGGTTTGCCAAATACAACACTGCGTCGAGACTTTCACCCTTTGCTTGATGAACTGTGTCCACTCGGATGCGCGGTATGCCGGCTTTCGCGGCAAGATCAGCGACGGCGATCAGTGAAGCATTGGGCAATCCCCTTTTCGCGAGCTTTTGACCCAAGTTATCGGCCGTGGCCAGTCCATAGTCCCGCGCAACTTGCGCTAACAGCGCCTTCGTCCTTTCCAGCAAAAGCGGATGCCATTGCGTATCGCCCGTTAACGTCGCAGCTGGCAGCCCCGAGTCTGGATTGCGAGTGAATGCCCAGATGAGCCGTCGTAGTACTTGATCGTCAGGGCAGAGCGCGGACTGGGTGATCCTCACAACCAACTTCTGTGGCGGGTTGGCAAGCAGACTTACAATGCTAGCAGCCACCAGTTTGAACGCGCCGGAATAGTCCTGATGCTGGTCGCGCAGGATTGCGGCCTGGGCAAAACTCTTGACAGTGCCTTGACCCGGTGCACCTTCTTTGCCAGCGAGCTTGTCGGCCATGTCGCGAGCGCGGCAGAGCACGGCAGAGCGCTCAAGCTTCAGATTTGCCATCAACACGGCCGCCTGAAAAGCAGCGATGAGGTTTTCGCGTTCAGTGTTGCGGTAAGGCACAAAGAACGCGCCATGAATTGTATCGGGCGCTTTCCTGTCAGCAGTATCAGCCCGTGTTGACAACTTATTCGCCAGGTCCAGTATCGCTGGCACAGATCGGAAATTTTTGGTCAGCAAGAGACTATTGACTCCTTCCCGTTGACCGTATTGCGTCAGAAAAGCTCCATTGGCACCGGCAAACTCGTAGATACCCTGGTTCGGGTCACCTATCAATGAGACTTGGCAGCCTGCTGCGACAAGCTGCTCAATGATTGCCTGATGGACTGTACCGATGTCCTGCGCCTCATCAATCAGAATATGTGGGTAACGGCGGACTAAGGCGCGCAGAACGCCATGCTGTTCTGCCAGTGTGCGATAGCACCAGTAACGTCCAAGATTATGTGTGTAGGCACCTACTTGCCCAAGACGTTGCACAAGGCGTATCGCTTGCGCACTATCTAGCCTTTGTATGCCGCCGTTGTCGGAGTAGTAGAAATAAATGCCATTGCAGTCGATACCAACCTGCATCTGCGTAATTTCGCGCGGGAACGTGTTCGTCCTAAATGTGAAGCCGCCGAGGAAGGCTTCTCCGCCCATGACAAGAAAAGCCGACTGTGGCGCACCCATCGTTCGGTAAGCGTGCGGGCGTAGCACGTTGGCGGTGATGAAGGCATCTAATGTGTTTATATCGACCCGACTAAGGAAGGCTCCGGAGGACATTTCCTGCGCTAAACTCTGATACTCCCGTCGAAATGTATCCACAGCCACATTGGAGAACGACAGGAGAGCCACTCGACCGCGGTGGTCACCGAGTTGTCGGCGCATCTGCAACAGCCTGCGTACAGCGGTGGACGTCTTGCCGCTGCCGGCGCAGGCTATCACTGACATCGGTGCTATCGGTGCGTCGATGATTCGCAGTTGCTCGTCAGACGGATTAATCACTGCTTGGGTTCCTCGACTTGGCAGGCATGGGCAATCGCCTTGTCGATATATTCCGGCACTTTGCAAGCAGCTCCTTCGGCAATCACTTGTGCAAGTGCCTGGCCGAAGCGACCCTTCTGTACATTATTGTGCGGGCGCTCAAACATGCCACTGAAAACTGCACGCGCCTTGGCAGCATCGTCCTTCGCTGCATCAACTGCCGCCGCAACGGTCTGGCCAATTTTGGGGTGCAGCTCATTGAGCGCTTTCAGCATTGCCGTGCGGTTATCGGCGTGCAGGGCTAGATCGTACTCGAGCGTCTTGAGCCCATAGAAAACCTTCACAAAAGTATCTTCTCTTTTTTTCATCTTGGCTGTGTTGTCCGATACCTTTATAGGATCATCGGGCGCGGGATAGGCTGCCTGCGGTTCTTCGTTGCCCTCACCCTCAGGGTCTGCGTCAGTAATGACCGCTACCGGTATTTTCAGCGCGTTTTCACCGAACAGTGGCAGAAACGAATCAAAATTTAATCCTTCAACGCTGATTAGGCTCACACCGTGTTCACGCAACTTGTACCCACTTTTCTCTGCCAGCACGCTTACTAACATCAACTCAGCCGCGCCCTCGACAAAAATGACGCGACGGGCAAAAAACAACTCAGCACGGGTGACATCAAGATAACGAACTAGCTTCTCCCGTTTCCCCTTGTCGAAGGCAATCGTGCGGGGAAAGAATGACTCTACAGAGTTTCCCGTATCAACCAGGCAGGCAAGGCTGTCAAGATCAGCGATACTGGCAAAGTTAGGAGAGTGGCTGGTAACGAACAACTGAACAGGCTTTTCGCCTTCGATAGCCTTGATGGTCCCCAAATAATCAAGTAGCACCGCCTGAAGTTGCGGATGTAGGTGCGCTTCTGGCTCCTCGATTATCAGGCTGCGGTAACTCGCATCCGGATTCTTAGCTAACTCGCTGAGTACCACAGCCATAAAGATTAAGTTGTTGAAGCCAAGCCCATTCTGCTCAATCTCGAAGTTGTCCACCATCAGCGATAAGCGTGACGCCAACCGCTGGAAATCGCTTCCGCTTAGTCCAAGGTCCAGAACCTGAGCAAGCTGCGGCCCAAGCATCGTGCCATGCCGGTTTTTGATTGCCGCGTGAGTATTGACCACAGGCTGGTGTTTCTTCAATTCTTCATCGAGCTTCTTCAGTGCGTCGTTGATGCCATTGCGCCCAGCCTCATCGGCAAGGAGCTGAAACAATCGGGCCAGTTGGCTGGTTCGACTAGGCTTGAGTCCTTGCGACGCATCTCGTAGCGGTGGCAAATAGACACCGCGCAGATTCTCCATCATGTCGGTAGTCAAACCAACATCCTCTTGGTCACTACACCAACGCCTGGCGCGCAGCCGCCCCGTCTTATCGGCTTCCGAGTAGCGAATAGTGATATGAGCTTCTAGCTTACCGCCTGCGTCAGGCTTCAGCGCCGCCAGAAAATCGGCCTCGTCATCCGGGTCCAAGTCGCGGAAGATGTACTGGAACTCAATGTCGCCCGTCGGAGCCCCACCCTTATGCCGGTGTATATCCTCGCTATCGAGACGCGGGTACGGTTCATCATGTCCCGCAAGCAGCGCACGCAATGCATCGATGACAGCGGTCTTACCGATGTTGTTAGAGCCGACCAAGACGTTTAGTCCAGGCTGAAAGTTCAGTTCAACTTTATGTAGTTTTCTGAAATTCGATATTTTCAATTGCGCCAAATACACCTATTACCCCTCGTTCCCATATTTTTGCAAACCGCCGCTTCGGGTCGAAAGCCGCCACCGCAACCCAACACAAACCCCATCATCGAAACCTTCGCAACCACTCCCGAGTCCCATGACAACAGCCAAATCCACCAGCCGCCCCGGTACCAACCGCCATCGCCCACACTGACACCCATTAGTAAAGCATACAGACAAGCCCCACTCCCTCCACCCCCTCCCCCACCGCTGAATTTCGGTAAAATTACCAATTCACCCACCTCCCATCTGCTCCCGCTTGCCAGCCCCCGAAACTCCATGGCAATTTCGCCCCGCACCGCGCCTGAATGACTCGGGCACGGCAGGGTCGGTACTGACAATTGCAGTTCCGGCCGGGAATTAACTTTTATCTTTAAGGAATGAAGTATGTCGATCAATCTGGTTTCGGGTGTTATCACGCCCGAGCAACTCACGCGTTATGAATCTCTGATGGCCGAAATGGAAGCCCTGTTCGACGATATCCTGATTGGCCTGTCGGCGGACGATCGCCGCAGCTATGGTGTCATGGGCGACCGCACCCGGGTGTTCGCGGGTCACGCGCAGTCTATGGTGCACAACCACGGTTCGCTGTTCCCGTCATCGGTGGATAGCGCGGAGTTCGACCGTGACCTGGCACTGTACGACAATGCCATGCGCATGCTGCGGCGGCTGACGCCCTTCTATGAAAAGCTGGGCGACACGGCGATGGCGGCCGGTTACGACGCCTATCAGCACGCGCGGGACGTATATGCCTTCGCCAAGGTGGCCAGCCCGAACGCCGGGGTGGAGGAACTGGTGAAGGAAATGCGGCAGCTGTTTAAGCGCAGCAAGCGCACCTCCAACGCGCCGGACGCAAATACCTGATTCAGCCCTGCATCATTCACCGGAACGCCCACCCGGGTGTTCCGGTTCCCCGCCCCACCCGCCCGCTCCCGTTTCCAATCCCTGCAATTCACTTCGACAGTCATCCATTTCACTTATGCAATGATCTGTTTCACTTCGGAACTGATCGGATTCACTTCCGAAGTGCTTCGGATCAGTTCCGGACTCATCCGATTGACTGAAAAGATCATCCGGATCAGTTCGGAAGTGATCCGTTTGAGTAAAAAGATCATCTGGATCAGTTCGGAGGTGATCAGGATCATTCCGGAACTGATTCGGTTCACCAAAAAGGTGCATCGGTGGAGTGGTGATGTGATTTATAGGTTTAGAAGATGTTTGTTGGCCTGGCCCCGACCGTCCCCACTGTAATCAGTCATTAATACGGCGTCTCTACCATTCCCCTGAATAAGGTGGGGCTAAAACAACTGAGGGAACTGGGGATGCTGCTGCGCCGTGTACTGCTGTTGATCGTGATGCTGTTGTTCGCGCCCTGTACGTTGGCCGCTACGCTGCAAAGTGGCGGTATGATCAGCGGGGTTACTTCCAGCGCGGGGCTGGAGGATACGCATACCTTCTCCGCGTCGGCCGGTGAGAGCATCGTGCTGTCGGCAGCCAGCAGCACCGTGACCCTGTATATGACGTTGCATGCGCCGAATGGCACCGTGCTGGAAAATTCATACAACTCCATCAGCCGGACATTGTCCGCTTCGGGCACTTACACCGTTACCATGCGCAGCTATCACGCGGGGCAGTCTGGCAGCTACGTTCTTCACTACATCAAAGCACCCAGCGCCAATGAACATGGCAGCCTGAACAGTGGCGGCATGCTGACAGAATCCCTGTCAGCCGGCGATCTGGACAGTTTTACGTTCGATGCCGACTCGGGGGACAGCATCGTGCTGTCCGCAGCCAGCGACACAACGCTCTACATGACGCTTTACGCGCCCAACGGCACCGTGCTGGAAAATTCCTACAACATCATTTCCCGCACGCTGGCCCAGAACGGTACCTATACGGTGACAATGCGCAGCTACCATGCCGGGCAAACCGGCAATTACGATCTGCATTTCATCAAGGCACCCAGTGCCAATGAGCATGGCGCGCTTCCCAATGGCGATATGGTGACAGGAGCGCTTTCTGCCGGTGATCTGGACAGTTTTACGTTCGACGCCAACTCGGGGGACAGCGTCGTGCTGTCCGCAGCCAGCGACATAACGCTGTACATGACGTTGTACGCGCCCGACGGCACCGTGCTGGAAAATTCCTACAACGTCATTTCCCGCACGTTAGGTCAGAATGGCACTTATACGGTGACAATGCGCAGTTACCACGCCGAGCAAACCGGCAATTACGATTTGCATTTCATCAAGGCGCCCAGTGCCAACGAGCATGGTGCGCTGCCGAATGGCGGCATGCTAACGGAATCTCTTGCACCCGGCGATATCGACAGTTTTACGTTCAATGCCAACTCGGGGGACAGCATCGTGTTGTCCGCAGCCAGCGACACAACGCTGTACATGACACTGTACGCGCCCAACGGCACCGTGCTGGAAAATTCCTACAACGTTATTTCCCGCACGTTAGGTCAGAACGGCACTTATACGGTGACAATGCGCAGCTACCACGCCGAGCAAACCGGCAATTACGATCTGCATTTCATCAAGGCGCCCGGCGCCAACGAACATGGTGCGCTGGGCAATGGCGCCACGATTTCACCCAGCCTGACAGCCGGCGATCTGGACAGCTATACGTTTTATGCCCGGGCCGGTGACAGCATCGATCTTGCCGCCACCAGCAACATCACGCTTTATCTGACGCTGTATTCCCCCACGGGCACGGTGCTGCAAAACGCGTACAGCAATATCGCGTTGAATTCCGCACCGGCAACCGGCACCTATACGTTCCTGGTTCGCAGCTACCACGCACAACAGGTGGGCGGCTATCAGGTTACTTATACACGGCAGTCGGACGGGTTGAATTATGTCGCCCTGGGCGATTCTTATTCCTCTGGTGAAGGCGTGCCGCCGTTCCGGGGCGAGTTTGGCAAGGACTGGGGTCCCGACAGCATCGGCATCAATCTGGAATTGTTCAATCTCGAACTGATCCCTCTGCCCAAAGGCTGCAACCGTTCTTACTTCGCCTATTCCGCTTACATCATGGCGCCAGGCAGTCTGATACCGATTGAACACCGCAGTGATGGCGCCTTGAATTTTTACGCCTGCACGGGCGCCACCACTTACAACGTGCAGGAAGCTGGCGAAGGGCAATACGGTGAGCCGCCCCAAGCCATTCCCAGCCAGGTGAATGACAGTAACGACCTGATCACCATCACCATCGGCGGCAACGATGCATTCTTCGCAAAAATCCTGCAGTACTGCATGATCCATGATCACTGCAACGATCTGAAACCGTTCGCCCCCCATTCCGACATCGAGTTGGGAGAGCTGGCCATGCTGTGGCTGCCGGTCGTGAAGCAACGGGTGATCGCAACGCTGAGCGAGATCAAGACCAAAGCGCCCAACGCCACCATTCTGGCCATGGACTATCCCTTGTTGCTCAGTGGCAACGAGTGCGAGCGTTCGCAGATTGCATCGGATTCAAAGCTGTCCACCGCCGAACAAGCCTGGATCCGCCAAGCCAACCGCGCGCTAAACCAGGTACTGCGTCAGGCCGCCGCCGAAGTGGGCGTGCACAGTGTATCGGTGGAGGACCACTTCGAAGGCCACGGTGTGTGCGGCGACGATGGCGAGTGGATTTTCGGTACTTGGCACTTCTTGCTGAAGGGCATGTTCCATCCCAATCACCGTGGCCAGTTCGAATACGCCAAGGTCATCAACAATTATCTTTGGTCCATTGGCAGCCACTGGAGTTACGGCTATTACCCCAACGGCCTGCCGAAAAATCCCGACCCGATGCCCGGCAGCCTGCTGCTGGCGCAGGCCGAGCCACATCCGGACCTGCCCGCCATGGGGCAGCTGACCCTGATACCGCAAAACGTACCCGCCACCTGCAGCGCGACGGCAACCATGCTGGTGCCGGGTCAGAGCTACAGGTTATTGGGTCAGGGCTTTGCTGCCAACGACGCAGTGGCGCTGACCTTGCGAACGGGCGCGCAAACAGTGGCGCTTGGCATGCCGATGACAGACGCCGCCGGCGTGCTGCAAGCAGTAGTGACCCTGCCCGCATCGGTGCCCGTGACAAGTCACGCCACTCTGGAAGCACTGGGCTCCGGCGCCAACAGCCAGGGCCTGCTGCTGATGGCCAACCTGGCGATGGCGGACAGTCTGGTGGACGACGCCGACGGCGATGGCATCCCCGATAGCTGTGACAATTGCCCTGCGGCAGCGAATCCGGATCAACTGAATGATGACGGCGACGACAAAGGCAATGTGTGCGACGCGTGTCCGTCGGAAACCTTCAACGATGAAGATGGCGACGGCATGTGTGCGGGCATTGATGCATGCCCGCTGGATTCACTCAACGACAGTGATGGCGATGGTCTGTGTGGCGAAGCGGACAACTGCTCTGCCATTGCCAACCCCAACCAGTTGGACGCCGATTTCGATCTGGTGGGCGACACTTGCGATCCGGATGACGACAACGATGGCCTGACGGATCAGCAGGAAACTGGTTCGGGCCTGTTCCTGTCACTCACCGACACCGGCACCAACCCGCTGCTGGCGGATTCCGACGGCGACGGAATGAACGACGGCGCCGAGATCAGCCAGGGGCGCAATCCCAACGGTGAGGGTTATGTCGAAGTGACGGGCCAGCAGGATGTGCCGCTGCCGCTGTGGACCTATCCGCTGCTGATGTTGGGATTGGGCTGGCTGGGACGCCGGCGGGCGCGGCGCGGTTAGCGCTTTCGTCCGGCTTCCAGGAATTGAGTCTGTCGATCAAGCGGGATCAATCACCTGCCAGCGGCCGCCCTTCCTGGGGCCGCTGAACTGCAACCGGCCCTGCTGCTGCAGCTGGGACACGGCCCGCTCTACGGCCCGCAGGGATTTGCCGATGGCCTGCGCAACCTCAGTCAGGGTCAGATCAGGCCGGGCCTTGAGCAAGGCCAGGATGCGGTCGGGGGTTTTTACCGGCGTTTCTACCGGCGTTTCTACCGGCGTTTCTACCGGCGTTTTGGATTGGATGGCCTGGGCCAGGGATTCGTGGATGGCGTCCAGCAGAAACAGGATGAATGCGGTGCAGTCGGCGGCCTGGTCGGCCTCGCCCAACAGACGGTAGTAATCGGGCTGGCGGCTTTGAATCACGGTTTCAACCGGCAGATAGGCCAGCATGGGCTGCCAGCGGCTCAGGATGAGGGTTTGCCAAAGGCGCCCGATGCGTCCGTTGCCATCGCTGAACGGGTGGATGAATTCAAATTCATAGTGAAAGGCGCAGGACGCTATCAGAGGATGGGCATCAGTGCTGGCAAGCCAGCCCAGCAGGTTGTCCACCAAGCGCGGCACCTGTCTGGCCGGTGGCGCCATGTGAACCAGTTGCTCCCCCTGATAGATGCCCACTCCTCCGCTGCGCAGATGGCCGGCGTCGTCTGCCAGCCCGCGCATCATCAAGGCATGGGCGGCCAGCAGATCGTCCAGTGAATGGGGTTGCCAGTGGGGCATGGCTTCATAGGAGGCAAAGGCGTTGCGTACTTCCTGTAGCTCGCGGGGCAAACCCAATACCGGCTTGCCGTCGAGCACCGCCGTCACCTGTTCCAGTGACAATGTGTTCTGTTCGATGGCCAGCGACGCCTGAATAGTTCTGATGCGGTTGCCACGGCGCAGTTGCGGCACCAGTTCCTGGCTGTGGGTAGCCTGCCAGGCTCCCACCAGGGTGGCGATATCGGCGACCCGCGACAGCATGGCATGCGTGAGCTGGAAAGGGGGCTGGTATTGCTTCACGCTGGTACGCCCCTTGTTGTATCCGCCAATGGCTAGCTCCCGAATGCATCCCACGCGGGACGATACCCCAATAATAGTCACAGGCAAATGCCTGCGTCGATTCACTTGACGACGTGGCAGTCCTCATGTCGCCAGCGAACCCGGCACAGCTAACGCTTACGCCCAACCCCCAGCACCAGCAATCCCAGCCCCAGGGCCAGCACCATTCTGCCGCCCTGGGTCAGGAATTGTTGCCACAGTACCCAGGGATCGGTATCCAGGCGGTCGGGCGCCAGATGTTGCAGCAGCAGTCCTTCGATGCTGCCCAGCAATACCAGTGGAATATCCAGCCACAGCAGCAGGCCCAATCCCGCCATCGCCGCCGGCAACAGGCGGACAGCGCGCAGTGGCAGCAGGGCGATGCCGATGATCAGCACCGCGCCGTAAATCCACAGGTCCAGCAGCAGGTGGGTCACCAGGGTGGTGGCGCTCACATCCATGCCCGGCAGAACGCGGCCGTGCACGGGCAGAGGATGGTCCGCCGTCAGGCGCAGGCTGAACAGTTGCTCGTTGCCGCCGTGCAGCACCTGAAATTCCGCCACGTCAAAACGCTGCTCGCACAGCTCCACCAGCAATTGCAGGTAGGGAATCAGGGTCTGCGCCAGTTCCAGTCGCCAGTGGTACAGCAGCAGCGCCTGCACCAGCAGCAGGATGGCCAGCAGGGAAATCAGAAGTGTCGGCCGCAGGCGCGGCGGCAATGCATCAGCCACGGTCATGATCATGATTGCCAGTTCCGGCCCACTTCAGCCACAGCAGAAAATACAGGCAGACTCCCAACAATATGGCGATGGGCGCAGCAAAACCATGCACCGGTTCGAACAGTTGACGCGCGTGGGCGGCAATGAAAAACAGCGCCACGATGCGCACCTGGTTCAACAGGAATATCACCAGGGTGCCCAGCAGCAGCCCGGCCAGGGTGGCGCGCCAGGATTGCCGCGCCGCCAGCAGTGCCGCGTACAGGATCAATAGCGCTTCGGTGCCTTCGCAGCCGCGCAGCACGTTCAGCCGGGCCAGGGTTGACAGGATGCGGGTCTGATCGCTGGTGACCTGCACGCCGGGCGTCAGCCAGTCCAGGATCGCGGCGCCGGGCAGCACCGCAAAATAGCGCACGATGCCCTGCTCCACCCAGGCCACCGGCAGGGCATGGTAGCCGCCTATCAGCACCAGGGCCGCGGCCATGAACAGCAGGGCAAAGCGGTTGCCCGGCAGGGGAACGGGTGAGTGGGTGGAAGCGGTGGTCATGACGGGTGCCCCGGGCGGGTGGCCGATGGAAGGTGTCCATCCTATTGCAGATTTTTTGCAGTTTGATGCCGGCGCTGGAGCGTCATCAAAACATTCACCCGGGGCCACTACACTGCCGCCCTTGCACGACCGGAGTGGAGTGGGGTGGGGTGGAGAGGAGTGGAACGATGAACAGTTGGCAGCAGTTGCGCGTGTGGGTTGCGGGGCTGCTGCTGGGAGCGCTGGCGATGCAGGCGGCGGCCGCGCCAACATGGATGAGCCGGCACCCGGGCCTGCACCCGGCGGACGTGGAAGCCATCGACCGCCAGCAGTGGACCACGCTGATCCTGGAACTGGACACTGCCATCGCAGCTGATCCGGTGGCAGTTGCAACTGCAGGGGCCGATTCCTTGCGTTCGCTCAAGCGCGCACTGCTCGATCAGCGCGATGCCAGCCGCATGCGCCCGCAGCAGGATTTCAGCCATCTGCCGATGACCGTCGTGCAAGTTCGCGATCCCGCCGAACTGGCAGCGCTGGCGCAATCGCCGCAGGTGAAGGCGATTTATTCCAACGAACGATTTTTCACGGCGCTGAATCAAAGCCTGCCTTTGATTGACCAGCCCGCGCTGACGGCTTCCCACATCAAGGGCAGCGACAGGTCGGTGGTGGTGATCGACACCGGAGTGAATTACACCCGCGCGGAATTCGGCAGTTGTACAGCGCCGGGCACGCCCGCGTCCTGCCGCGTGCCCTATGTCGCGGACATCGCCACCAGCGACGGCGCACTGGATGACAACGGCCACGGCACCCATGTGTCGGCCATTGCTGCCAGTGTGGCGCCCGGTGCGCGCGTGATCGGGCTGGACGTGTATGCCAGCGGATCTGCTTCGTCGGTGGATATCATCAGCGCGCTGAACTGGGCCATCGCCAATCAGGCGGCGTACAACATCGTCGCCATCAATATCAGCCTGGCGGCCACCACCAAATTCACCAGCGCCTGCACGTCCGGCAATCCGTTTGCCACACCGGTGGCCAATGCCAAAGCGGCGGGCATGCTCACGGTGATGGCGGCGGGCAATTCCGGTTTTACCAACGGCATCGCCATGCCTGCCTGCACACCGGGGGCGGTGTCGGTGGGCGCGGTGTACGACGCCAATGTCGGCGGCATTGCCTGGAGCAACTGCACCGATACCACCACTGCCGCCGACAAGGTGGGCTGCTTTTCCAACAGCGCGAATTTTCTGACGCTGCTGGCGCCCGGCGCCATGATCACCACTGCGGGCATGACGATTGGCGGCACGTCGCAGGCGTCGCCCCATGTGGCGGGCGCGGTGGCGTTGCTGGCGCAGGCGTATCCCGCCGATTCCCCCGATGCGCGTCTGGGCCGCCTGACGAACAGCGGCGTCACCCTGGTGGATGCGCGCAACGGCATCGGCAAGCCGCGCCTGGACCTGACGGCGTTTGTTCCGCCGGCGAACGATGGCTTTGCCAATGCCACGGTGCTGAGTGGAGCCAACGGCACGCTGACGCTGAACAACCTGAACGCCAGCACAGAGAACGGCGAACCGGAACATGCCGGTGCCAGCGGGGGTGCGTCGGTCTGGCTGGAATGGACGGCCACCGGCAATGTGCATGTCGTCATCGACACCAGCGGCAGCGCCATCGATACGGTGCTGGCGGTTTATCAGGGCAATGATCTGGCCAGCCTGACCTGGGTGGCCGCCAGTGACGATGCCAATGCGCAGGGCACCAGCGCGCTGGATTTTTACGCGGTTGCGGGCACCACCTACCGTATCGCAATTGACGGCAAGAATGGCGCCCAGGGCACGCTGCAACTGAACTGGTCCAGCCTGCCGGATGCCAATACCGATATTCCGTTCCTGCCCTGGTGGGCGTGTCTGGCACTGATGGGGTTGCTGGTGCGGGCGCGCTGCCATGATCGTCGGAAGAGACTTTTGATGACATTTTTGTGACAATCGCGCAAATTTTCAGGCAGCACAGGCATATTCCTGCATGCAATTCCTTCTGGATCTCGACACTTACCTGCTGGTCAGCCTCGGTCTGGCGCTGGCGTTTGTTCTGGCTTTCGAATTCATCAACGGCTTTCACGACACCGCCAACGCGGTGGCCACTGTCATCTATACCAAGGCCATGCCGCCGTATCTGGCGGTGTTTGCGTCGGGGGTGTTCAATTTTCTGGGGGTGTTGCTGGGGGGCGTGGGGGTTGCGTATGCCATCGTGCACCTGCTGCCGGTGGAGCTGCTGATCGATCTGGAGACCGGGCGCGGCCTGACCATGGTGTTCTCACTACTGGGCGCCGCCATTCTCTGGAACCTGGGCACTTGGTATTTCGGCATTCCCGCGTCCAGTTCGCACACGCTGATCGGCTCGATCCTGGGCGTGGGTCTGGCCAACGCAATGCTCACCGACGTGACGGTGGCCGACGGCGTGAACTGGCAGAAGGCGATCGATATCGGCATTTCGCTGCTGCTATCGCCGCTGGCGGGCTTTTCGGTAGCGGCACTGTTGCTGCTGGCGCTGAAACTGTGGAAGCCGGTGTCCACCATGCATGCCACGCCGGATCTGCGCAAGGAAACCCACGGCAAGAAGCATCCCCCGTTCTGGAATCGGCTGACGCTGGTGCTGTCGGCGATGGCGGTGAGTTTCGTGCACGGTTCCAACGATGGTCAGAAAGGCATCGGCCTGATCATGCTGGTGCTGATCGGGATCGTGCCGGCGCAGTTCGCGCTCAATCTGGAAAGCAGCAAGTACGAAGTGGCCCGCGCCCGCGATGCGGTGACGCACCTGAGCGAGTTCTATGAAGAAAAGCACGATGTGCTGGCGCACTATCTCGCGCTGGGCAAGGCGGGCCGGTCGGATTTGCCCAACGAGTTCAAGTGCGACCCGCAGCAGACCGAAGCCACCCTCAATGCACTCCACAACGCGCTGCTGGAAATCAAAACCTTCTCGGACCTGACGCCGCAGGCGCGGGTGGATGTGCGCCGTTATCTGCTGTGTCTGGATGATTCTGCGAAGAAGGTATTGAAGCTGAACCACCTGAATTCGGCGGAGAAAAAGGATCTGGACCGTCTGCGCAAGGATCTGGCCGGCAGCACCGAATATGCGCCGTTTGAAGTGGTGCTGGCAGTGGCCCTGGCGTTGGGCCTGGGCACCATGGTCGGCTGGAAGCGCGTGGTGCTGACGGTGGGCGAGAAGATCGGCAAGCAGGGCATGACGTATGCGCAGGGCATGAGCGCGCAGGTGACCGCTGCGATGGCGATCGGCATGGCCAACATTTTCAGCCTACCGGTGTCGACCACCCATGTGCTGTCATCCGGCGTGGCAGGCACCATGGTGGCGAACAGAAGCGGCATCCAGAAGGAAACGGTGACCACGATTTTACTGGCGTGGGTAATGACGCTGCCGGCCACCATTTTTCTGTCGGCTGCGATTTATTACGTGGCGAATATGTTTTTTGTGCAGTGACGGGGAGAGGTCATTCCGTCACGACGGTTTTTCCATCTGGCTTTGCAGATAATTCTGGATACCCACCTGGTCGATCAGGCTGAGCTGGGTTTCCAGATAATCGATATGCTCCTCGGTATCATCCAGGATTTTCTGAAAAATGGTGCGGGATACAAAATCCGCCACACTTTCACAATAGGCAACCGCCTCCACCAGCACGACGCGTGAACCCAGCTCCAGCTGCAGATCCCCTTTCAGACATTCCGGCACGTTTTCACCGATCAGCAGTTTGTTCAGGCTTTGCAGATTCGGCAGCCCTTCCAGAAACAGTACGCGCTCGATCAGCCAGTCCGCGTGATGCATTTCCTCGATGGATTCCGCGTATTCGTGCTTGCCCAGGGCAAGCAGACCCCAGCTCTTGTACATGCGCGCATGCAGAAAATACTGGTTGATGGCCGTCAGCTCGTTGACCAGCTGCTTGTTCAGATACTGGATTACTTTCTTGTCGCCTTTCATCAGGCCTCCGCAAGCATCAGTGAGGGAAATCGCGCGGCTGCGCGACCCAGGTCGGGTGACGTGAGAGTGGCTTGCAGACATTGGTGGGCGCAGCGGGCACAGCGGCCGCAATCAGCGCTAACCCGCAACGCACGGCGCAGATCCTTCAACTGGCGCGCGCCCTGCTGCACTGCCTGCGCAATGTGGCGTTCCGTTACCGCGTTGCAAACACATACGTACATTCTCTGTTCTCCCGCCTTGCCTCAGCCCCGGGTCACTCTCTGGGTGTTGGTGATGTCTGCAGCAGGATCTGCAAATGGCGGGCCGGGTTGGGGGTTCGCAAGGTGTGCGAAAATTCGCTGCAAATTCAGGCGATTGATGGAGCGGAGCCCCAGGTTCAGGCAGAGATTTGTTGGCAAGCTGACAATAGGGCCCAGCTCCCGTGGTTTTGACTACACTCAAATGGGAACCAAAGGGGGATCAAGGGAATGATGATCGAGCCTTCACAAACAGAATCAGTGCAGACGCAATGGCAACAGGGATTTGCACTATTGTGCTGGAGCCTGCAGAGCGGCCCCGGTGACGCGGCGGACTTCAACCGGCTGACGCAATCCATCACGGATTGGGAGCCCTTTATTCAGCAGTTGCGCTGGCACCGCACCAGCGCACTGGCCTGGCAGCGGTTGGGACCCCATCGCGCAAAACTGCCTGACGCTGTGGATAAAGCACTGCAACAATGCCAGCAGCAGATCACCACACTGGCCATGAAACACGGCGTGCACATCCTGCAACTGACCCACCTGTTCAACTCGCACCAGATTCCGTTCATTGTGCTGAAAGGCGTGCCGCTGTCGCTGCAGTTGTATGGCAACCCCACCCGCCGCTTTTCCAAAGACATCGACATTCTGGTACGTGAAGCGGATGTGAGTGCCACCCACCAGGCGCTGCTGGACAACGGCTTCCACCGCACCTATCCGGGTGAAGCCCTGCCAGACACGGTGTTGCACCACTATCGCCAGTTCAAAAAGGATTGCACCTACCGTCACGAGCGGGACGGCACCATGCTGGAACTGCATTGGCGCTTCGACAACAATCCGCATTTTCTGCCGCTGCAACGCTTCAATCCGTTCGATCACGTTGAACATGTTTCCTTGTCGGGCGTGCCGGTTCCGGTGCTGACTGCCGAACACAATACGCTTTACCTGATCATGCATGCAGCGCATTCCAGCTGGGCGCGGCTGTCGTGGCTCACCGACATTGCCGCGCTGCTGCAACGGCCGCTGGACTGGCGCTGGATCATCGATACGGCCCGCGCGCTGCACATCGAACCCGTGGTGTGGGTGACGCTGCAACTGGCACACCGCCTGCTGCAGGCGCCAATGCCGGATGTGCCCTGCCGCACCAGCTGGCGCGCACGCTGGGTGTTGAGTGGCATTCAGCAGACACTGCAGCAGGCGCGCTACCCCGGCAACGCTGTCCGCATGTTGTTGCCGTTCCTGTTCTGCAACCGCCCTACCTTCTGGCTGTTTCATCTGCAGCGCAATATGGCGATTTCGCTGAACGACATGGCGCTGTTGCCCCTGCCACCCGCGCTGTTTTTCCTGTATTACCCGCTGCGGCCTTTTTTATGGGGCTGGCGCCGCACCGTGGGTCCACTGGATCTGGTATCAGAGCGGCACGCGCCATGAATCCATTGCCCCGGCCTGATCTGCGCACCCGTTTCACACCGCTGTGGCATTTGCTGCGCGACGAAAAACGCTGGCCGCTGGCCCGGCTGGCGTTGCTGATGCTGCTGACTGCCGTTGCCGAAGGTGTCGGGCTGTTGCTGCTGGTACCCATCATCGATCAGGTGCAGCTGGGCACTGCGTCGGCCAATCCGCTGGTAAATCACCTGGTGCAGGGTATGCACTGGCTGGGAATACCCGCCGGGCTGGGTGGATTGCTGCTGGTATTTCTGGGGCTGGTGGCGGTGCGCGAAATACTGCGTTTCCAGCGCGACACGGAAACGCTGCGCCTGCAAACGCAAGTGATCGATCATCACCGCACCCGCTGTTTCGAACGGATCATGCGGGCAGAGTGGGTACTGGTCAGCGCCAAACCGCACGCGTATTACAGCAACATGCTGATCACCGACATCAATCGCATTGGCCAGGGTTTACGCTTCGCATTGAACGCGCTGTCCACCCTGATGCTGATGCTGATCTCGCTGGTGGCGGCACTGGCGTTGTCGCCCATCATGACGCTGGTGGCGCTGGTCAGTGTGCTGGTGCTGCTGGCAGTGCTGGGAAAATTCCGCGCGCAGGCCACCGCGCTGGGGCACGATCTTAGTGGCAGCAATCGCGCCATTCACGGCTGTGTGCAGGAAAGCCTGAACGGCCTGAAGCTGGCGAAACTGCTGGCAGGCGAAACGCGCCTGCTGGACCGGTTCCGGCATGGCATTGCGGATCTGCGCAGACGGCAACTTCAGTTCCAGCGTGGCAGTGCGGCCGCATCGGCGGGGCTGCAACTGGGCGGTGCCACCCTGCTGGTGCTGTTTCTGTATGGCGGCGTGCGCATCTGGCATGTACCGCTGGCGGAACTGGCGGTGCTGGCCCTGATTCTGGCGCGACTGCTGCCGCTGTTTTCCGGCCTGCATCAAAACACGCTGCAGTGGCTGCATGCGCTGCCCGCCGCACAGGATATTCTGGCGCTTCAGCGCACACACCGGATTGCAGCGGAACCGGCACCTCCACCCGCTGGATCACGCTGGCCCGTGCGGCACGACATTCTGGTGGACAACGTGAGCGTGCAATACGACGCGCGCCAGCAGCCGGCGCTGGATCGGGTGCGCATTCTGTTACCGGCTGGCCGGATCACGGCCATCACCGGTCCTTCGGGCGCGGGCAAAAGCACATTGGTGGATGTGCTGACGGGCCTGATCGTGCCCACCAGCGGCAGCATCCGCATTGACGGCGTGCTGCTGCAACCGGAACAACGTTTGCACTGGCGCCGCGCGGTAGCCTGCGTGCAACAGGACACTTTTCTGTTCAACACCTCCATTCGCGAAAACCTGTTGTGGGCACGCCCGGATGCCACCGATGCGGATCTGCACGAAGCACTTGTGCGCGCCGCAGCAGATTTCGTGCTGACGCTGCCAACGGGGCTGGACACCGTCACCGGCGATCGCGGCGTCCAGCTGTCCGGTGGTGAACGGCAACGCATCGCGCTGGCGCGGGCGCTGCTGGTGCAGCCCAGCCTGCTGATTCTGGATGAAGCCACCAGCGCGCTGGATGCGCAGAATGAACAGCGCATTGCCACCGTGCTGGAGCGCCTGCGCGGACAGATCACGGTGCTGATCATCAGCCACCGGTCCGCATTGCTGAAGCGGGCCGATCAGGTGGTGGAACTGGAACAGGGCCGGGTGCGCACGACCATCGATCACAGGCATCCTGCCGTCATGACATAAAAATTTCTGCCAGAAAAAAACGACAACCCACACCCGTGGATAAGGAGAATCCCATGCCAGAGAAGATCGGACCCAACAGCGTGATCACCCGCAGCACCAGCGTAATCGACAGCGACATCGATGGCGAAACCGTGATGATGAGCCTGCAGGCCGGGCAGTATTTTGGTTTGGAGGGCATCGGCCAGCGTATCTGGCATCTGCTGGAATCGGAAAACCGGCTGCAGGATATTTGCCGGCGACTGGTGCAGGAATATGAAGTGACCGACGCGCAATGCGAACGCGATGTAAGAGCCTTTCTCACTGAATTGCTGGAACAGGACATTGTTGCGGTGCGGGAGCCGGCCTGAATGGGTGGACGGGCGCGACGCTTCTGGCAACTGCCGCACCGGCACAAACGCTGGTTGCTGGCGCTGGTGCTGCTGAGCGCGCTGGCGAAAATCGCGATCGCCTTCATCCCGCTGCGGTATCTGGTGAGGTATCTGGGCCAGCCGCATCACAACCGTTTACTGTCGGTGCCGGTATCACCTGACCAGCAGCAACAGGCGCGGGACATCGGCCGGCTCACTGCCGGCATGGCGCGCATCACGCCGTGGCAATCCCAGTGTCTGGTGCAGGTACTGGCGGCGAAAACTTTACTGGCCCGGCAGCACATTCCCTGGGTGGTGCATTTCGGCGCGCGTCACGGCCAGCAAGGCGATTTGAACGCGCACGCGTGGCTCAGCGTGGGACCGGATATCATCGTGGGCCGACGCGGACATCGCACGTTTGGCATTGTGGCGACGTATGCGTCGGTGGCAGCGACCGGGAAGGCGTTCTGAATCTGGCTCAGGCCGCTGCTGCCACCGCTGCAGTGCGCTGTTCGAACCAGAGAATGAATCGCCCCACCAGCCAGGCCCGCAACAGCAACGAGTGATAGACTTCCTCACTGTTGCTGTAAACGGCCGCGCCGCCGCGCCAGTTTTGCAGCAACGCCTGCATGCGTGCCAGGTCCAGCACTTCGGCGGCCACGGGCGAATGACGCATGGCGTCCACATCCCGCCGCAACAGATCAAGATCCTGTTCGAATCCCAACATCCAGTCGGCAGACTGCTTGCCCCGCTGCTGGCGCCAGATCACCTCTTTCGGCAGGTAAGGGTCCATGGCGTGGCGAATCAGTGCCCGGTCCCAGCCCTGGTGGAATTGCTGCTCGTAGGGCACGGCCAGGCAGAATTCCACCACCCGCACATCATTGGTGGGATCACAGCAATGTACGCCATATTGTCGCGCCATGGTGTGCCAGAACAACGGTGACTGATTCTGCGCGCGCAACACACGTTGCCGCCGCAACTGCTCGAAAAAGGTGGCGGTGGAAGCGGCAGTTGATCGATCCAGTGCCGTCAGCCGATCGTCCACCTGCATCTGATCCGCAAATGCGGGACGCATCATCACGGCCTCACGCTGGCGCATGCCGCGCTGGAAGTTTGACAGGCCCAGGCTGGAAAACAGCGGCCATTCCTGCGCCTGTTTTGCCAGCAATCCCAGCGCGGATACCTGCTGCACGGCAGCAGCCTGCCGCACATCGCGCCAGAGCCGCGCCCAGCGTCCGCTGCGCGCCAACTGATCCAGGTGCGGAGCCATCACACCGCAGGACACCGTGAAATTTCCGCCGGAGCCGGTAAGCATCATGCCCAGCTGCTGGCGCGCAGCCTGACGCTGAATGCGTTCGCACCACAGGCGATTGAACGGATTGAGCGGCGGCATCCCAGACAACGCGAAAAATGTGTCGAGCTCATGCTCCAGCGTCAAACTCTGGATATCCACCAGATGCGGCACGATATTCGTCTGCTGCTGCGCAATCTTTGTCACCAGATGGCGATCGTCCGGACTGGCACCAGCGCGCAACTGATGGCGGTAGGATGGAATCGGCACCTGGGTGAATGTCTGCAACGGCTCATTGCGTTGCGCCAGCGCCTGCGCTGCCAGCACCGATACTGAAGAAGAATCGAGCCCACCACTGAGATGCGCACCCACGGGCCGCGCACACCGCAACCGGCTGGTGACCGCGCGCGTAAACCGTTCACGAAAGCAATCGACATACTCGTCGCTGCTGCGCAATTGCAGCGACTGGGCCGGTGGCGCATCCCAATACCGGCGCTGCCCGACACCTTGCGCGTCGATCCGGATGCAATGGGCTGCGGGCAACAGTTGAATCGGCTCGACAAAAGTCTGGGTGCAATCGTGCGCGCCATTGAACGTCAGGCGATCCGCCAGCATGCGCAGATTCAGCCGCGTATCCACGCCGGGCAGGGCCAGCAACGCCGGCAGCGCTGTGGCAAACGCAAAACGGCGTTGCGCTTCATGCACGAAAAAGAACGGCATGTCACCCCGCGGATCGCGCGCGCAGAACAGCCGGCGTGTACGACTGTTCCAGATCGCAAACGCAAAATCCCCCGCCAGGTAACGCACGCAGTCTTCGCCCCAGTTCAGGTAAGCCGCCAGAATCAGCTCACTGTCGGGCAGGGTTTCGCAGCGGGCAGCGGCAATCCCCAGGCGTTCACACAACTCCTCGCGGTAGTCCAGCCGTGCCGCTGCCACCAGAGTCACGCCAGCATCCGGATGCTGCAGCGGCTGGTGATCAAAAAAATCCTGCGGCGTCAGTGGCCGGGCAATCTGCACCATTCCGCACAGCGGATCGTGCCAGCTGCCGGCCGTGACATCGCCCGGCACCGACAGACCCTGGCGCAGGGAATTCAGCAGGTTCGAGGAGACCGGCTGCATGCCCGGCCAGTGAAAAACGCCCGCAATATCACTCATGTCCGCGTTAACCTCCGTGTCATTATTTTCTGGACAACCTGACAACGCTTTCCTATACCTTGTGCATTTGCGACTGCCAGGAAGGCATCCCATGCTTGATCCGCTGCAACTGCGCCCCATCACCGCAACCGACACCGACCTTCTGTTCAGCATCTACGCCAGCACGCGCCTGGATGAGCTGCAGCCTACCGGCTGGAGCGATGCTGAAAAGCAGCGCTTTCTGCTGCAGCAGTTCGATGCCCAGCACCGCTACTACCAGGACATCTACGCCGGTGCGCGCTTCGATCTGGTGATCGCACACGGCGCAGTGGCCGGTCGTCTGTACGTGGCACGCTGGCCCGCTGAAATCCGCATCATCGATATTTCACTGCTGCCATCGTTCCGGCGCCAGGGCATTGGTGCAGCACTGCTGCAGCAATTGCTGGATGAAGGCGACCAGTCCGGCCAGCGCATCAGCATTCACGTTGAAATCAGCAATCCCGCCCGCAGACTGTATGAACGATTGGGATTTTCCAAGGCCGAGGATCTGGGTTTGTACTGGCGGATGGAACGGGAGCCCCGCGCATTGCCCTGCCCGGAAATCGCCTGAATCAGTCCACTTTGCGCCGTGTGAATACCGCTTCGTAATAGTGTTTGTCCGCCTGTCCGGCCGCATGCAGGACGGGCGTGATGAAAATGGGATGTACACCGATTCCGTCATTGGCCAGTTCGTAGGTACCTTGGCCGAGCAATCCGGCGGTCTTGTCCGCATCGAACAGCAGCGAAAAGGATTCGAACGTGGCGCCGCAGGATTTGAGCGGGCTGACCTGTGCCAGACGGATGGCGATCAGTTGACGATGATCGGCAGAGTGAGGAGTGAGATGGTATAGCTGGCCGGTACTGCTGGCGAAATCATCACGGCTGGGGCCTTCCATGGGCTGCTCCTTGTCCCTGTGCATATTCATGGGTGTCGAATTGAAAGCGGTGATTCAGTTCTAGGTGACAGCCCACGTCATGTCAATTTTCTGTTGGCGGTTTTCGTCGATCAGGTCTAGGGTTTTAAGTCAGGACAGTTTCAGCTTTGCATCACAGGGAGGTGCTCAATGAGTGACCCGTTTTTAGGTGAAATCCGCCTGCTGGGTTTCAGCTTTGCCCCCAAGGGCTGGGCGTTGTGCAACGGCCAGATCCTGAACGTCAACCAGAATCAGGCTTTGTATTCCCTGCTGGGCAACCAGTTTGGCGGCACTGCGCCCACCACATTTGCATTGCCCGACCTGCGCGGCCGGGTGCCCGTGCAGACCAGTGCAGGGGTGCCCCAGGGAAGCGTGGGCGGCAGCGAATCGGTTACGCTCACTCTCAACAATATGCCGGCGCACACGCACACACTGATGGCCACCAGCCAAGCGGGTGATCGCAATGGTGTGGCAGTTACCCGGAATCTTGCCCAGGTCACCAGCGGTTCGGCCTACGCCGAGCCCGGTGGCACACAAACAACACTGAACAGCCAGGCCGTGGCGCCAACCGGTGGTTCCTCTGCGCATTCCAACATGCAGCCGTACCAGGTTGTCAGTTTTGCAATCGCATTGTCCGGGCTGTATCCGTCCCGCCCATAAATCCGTATCGACAAGGAGTGTTCATGGATCCGTTCTTAGGCGAAATCCGGCTCTTTGCCGGCAACTATGCGCCGCAAAACTGGGCGCTGTGCGATGGCAGCACCCTGCAGATTTCAGCATACGACGCGTTGTATACGCTGCTGGGTACCACCTATGGCGGCGATGGTGTCAATAATTTCAAACTGCCGGATCTGCGCGGCAGGCTGCCTTTGCATCAGGGCGCAGGCCCGGGGCTTGCCAATTACCCCATCGGCAGCAGCGGCGGCAGCGAAACCGTCACGCTCAACACCAACCAGCTTCCCGCACACAGCCACGGGTTGGTGGCGATTTCCGCAGCAGGTGGTATTGGAACCCCACAGAACAATCTTCTGGCCAAGGCGACAACCACCGTCTACGCGGTACCCCAGCCGGGCAAAGCCGCAACGCTGGCCCCCACTACCATTGCAAGCACCGGTGGAAACCAGCCCCACGATAATCTGATGCCCTTCTGTTGCATCAATTACATCATCGCCCTGCAGGGAATCTATCCCACCCAAAATTGAGGAAACGATCATGGCTGATCAATTTGTTGGCGAGATCCGCTTGTTGCCGTTCATGTTTGTGCCAGAGGGCTGGGCCAGCTGCAACGGTGCGCAGTTGCCAGTGAGCCAGAATCAGGTGCTGTATGCAGTGATTGGCAATCAGTTCGGCGGCAACACCACTTATTTTACGCTGCCGAATCTGCAAGGCAGTGCGCCGATGGGCGCCGGTAACGGCAATGGACTGACACCGCGCACACTTGGCCAAAGCGGCGGCGCTGCCGGTGTTACCCTGCTCCCGACCCAGATGCCCACGCATCAGCACGACTGCACTGGCAACGGCTTTCCCGGCGCCAGCGACACGCCCGACAACACCCTGTTGTTTGGTGGCGAACCCGATCCCAAGTTCTATCTGTACAAGGAAAACCCAACCAATCAGAATCTGGTGCCCATGTCTCCGCAGGCGTTGCAGAACAGTGGCGGCAATCAGGCCCACGCCAACCAGCAGCCCTGGCTGGCCGTGCAATTCTGCATTGCGCTGGATGGTGCATTTCCCGTAAGGCCCTGATCAAACCCGATTCGCATCACTGCAAACGGAGACATCCAATGAATCGCAAAACCGGCAACCACCCCACCGAATCTGCACTGCATTCCGGCCTGGAGGAAACCTCACGTCAGGATCTACCAGTCCGGCGTAAAACCTGGCAACAGCCGATCCTGAAAAAACTGGATATGCGGGAAACCCTGTTGGGGTTTAACATCAATCCGGATGGCGGCCCGGGTTATTCCTGAGGTCTATTCCTGATCTCTATTCCGGCACCGCGAAGCTGTCTGATCGGCTGGCCGGATAATCAAACTGCCGGCAGATCCAGGCTTCCTGGTGCGCCACCGCCTGCCAGGTTTCGGCGTCGTAATATTCGGCAGTGATGCCACGGCAGGATGCATTGGCAGGTGCAGCCGTGCGCAATGTCTGCACCATGGCAGCCGTCAGCTTGCAGCCTGATTCCAGCAACAGACGCAGCAAATCCTCCCGCAGATTTTCAAAATGACCCAGCAGCATATCCGGCTGCAGCAGGCGCGCGCCATACATATGCTGCACCAGCCAGCTGTAATAACCGGTCTGCCCGCAGTTAAAACCCGCCAGATCATGCTGCGTGATACCGGCACCCCGGTTGCCAAGGATCGAGCGCGGCAGCTGCCCGATCATGTCTGATTTCAGTTGGCGCATGCGCGGCTCGTCGCTGCCCAGCCACAGCATATTCAGCAGCGTGTGGCGGAAATCCAGACGTCCGCCGGCGGACGCCACCGTGAAAATCGCGCTACGAGGTCGGGCGCGGTTGAATTCATACCAGGACACATACCAGTCCCAGGGATCGCGCACCAGTCCCAGCACCGGCAAATGGCGATGGGAGGCAGGAATCAGCGCCGCAGGAAAGTGGTAGCCGATTTCGCGGCTGCCCTCGACCTGGTCCAGCAACAGCTGGCGAACAAAGCGGCCACCGGTACGATGCAGATGCAGAAAAACAAAGTGTGGTGTAACGATCATGCCGGCAGATGCCGCGCAAGCGTGAGCTGCTGCAGGAACTGCTGCGCCAGTGCGGGCGTCACCCAGTCCAGAATCAGATGTACCCGTGCCGACGCGCCACCATTGCAGACACCGTGAGAACGGCAGTTGTTGATTTCCCACACTTCACCCGCCGCCAGATGACGGGTTTCATCACCCACGGTGAACAGTGCATCCGTATTGGTAATCACCGGCAAATGCAGGCGATGCACAAAATGCAACGACGCACCGCCATCGGTATGGTTGGCGATCCGGCCGCCTGCCGGCAAACGCACCAACAGCAGGCGCAACAGATAACTGTGTGTGGAAAAATTCTGCGCAATGGAAGCCAGCACCGGCTCCAGTTCCGGCGCAAACCGATCGAATGCGGGTTGGCGCGTAGGCTGGGTATAACGAAAATCCGGATCGTACAACAGGGCCAGCGTCTGCGTTTCCCGGTGTGCGGCAAAGCGCTGCTGACGCCCTGCGTCGCACTGCCAGTCGGCTTCACTCAATTGCGCCACCTGCTGCTGTAACGGCTGGATATCCACCGGGCCCAGCGAACGAAAATTGGCGGAGAAATCCATCGCTGCGCTCCTTCAGGCCCGTAGCCGGTGAATGTGATCCTGCAAGCGCAGGACATTGTGTTGAAAATCCGCGATGTCTGGCGTGCGGGCAAAGCTGAACACCGGCACACGCCGGGCCACGGCAGCACACTGGCGCCGGTGGGTAGCCGCGCCAACCAGCGCCTGATACAGCGCCTTGCGTTGCGTGTGGTGCATCAACCATTGCAGTGCAGGCAGCGGCAGCAACGATTGAATTCCCGGGGTGCGATCAATCGTCAGTCCATACACTGCCGCCAGGGGACAATCCCGTATATCGGCGGCGCCCTGCAGCGGCACGTATTGTTTGTCGCGCAGACTGCGCACGCCGCCACTGCCGGTCATTGCCCAGTGCAGCTCGGGTGGTGGCGGCGCCAGTTTGGCCTGAGCGTACGCTGGCAATACCCGGATGGCGCCGTCCGGTGTCAGCCGCAGTGCGCACAGATCGTCGCTGAGCACACGGTAGCCCTGCTGGTCCAGCCAGACGGCCAGAGTGGATTTGCCGACACCGGAGCGTCCCAGCAACAATACGGCGCTGCCATCGATTTCCACCGCGCAGCCATGCAGCGGCAGCAATCCCCGCTGCGCCAGCGCGCACATCATGGCCGAGCCCAATAAATAGAAATACCAGTCCAGCGTGCGCGCGCCGACACAGGCTTCGATCCGGATCTCGCGCCCATGGCCAATCCAGTAATGCCCCACACCGTCGATATGCAGCCAGACCTGATTCGCATGTACGCGCGCGTGCTGCTTCACGGTGACAGCCTGGGGCGGAACCGCTGGCGCGGGCGCAATCTGAATGTCAATGTCGGGCACCGCATCCGGCGCCGCCAGCGGCAGCATGGGCAGAGGCACTGCCGAGCGCAGGATCAGGCCGAAGGCGTGGTGCAGATGGCAGGGCTGCGACATGATTCGGTTTCCGGAGAATTGGCTGTAATGGCGGCGGGAAACAGGCAAGACAGGCTGGCAGGCAATGTCGCCAGATCCCGGCGCCGTGTCAGTGTCGTCACGCTGATCTGGCGGGCCAGACGCAAACACTGCGCGCCCACCTGCGGCCACAACTGCATGCCATCGACATAACGTGGCTGATACACCTGGTGCAACAGCGCTTCCAGCCTGGCGGTGCCAGTAAGCCGCACTCTTCGTGGACTGCCGTCATCGCCCCAGCGCAGCACACACAACTCCCGCAGCGGCATGCAGGCAATGTCGCCGGACAGCGGCACGAAATATTTCGGTAATCCCGCACGGACAGGCACCCACGCACAATCCGCGAGCGAAGGCAACGCCGCTGCCCACACCTGCATCACGCGGGGACCGGGCAGCACCATGGCACCGTCGGCATCCACCCGCAACACACACAACTCATCGCCGGCAACGGTATAACCCTGTCCGTGCAGTGCCGCCAGCAAGGTGGATTTGCCGGCACCGCTTGGCCCCGCCAGGGCCACACACTGGTCACCCGCCAACACTGCACCCGCATGCAGCACCAGCAAGCCGCGCTGCAACATAACAATGGCAAGGGCATGATTGAGCAGAAAGAGCGCAATGGCGTCGTGCTTGTCCGGATGCAACGGCTCGACCAGGATGTCGTTACCGCCGCAGACCCGAATGCGGGCGATATCCGGCAACCACACCAGCACCTGTTGCGGGCTGGCCTGAAAACAGACAGCAGGCTGGAAATCCGCCACGCTTCCCCGGCGAATATGAATATCGATCTGACGCGTGTCCGCAGCGGGCAGCAACCCCGGCAATGGCCATTCCGATGCTATAGTCAATTCATAAACCCGGTAACAATCCATTGTCGGGCCCCGCCTTCCTGAAGAACTGGTTGCCCTTCAAGACTGGTCGGTGCCGATGCCGGTGTCAAATCCGCAACCTGTTTGCCACACGCATGACAACATCCCTGAGAAATAACGGCATTGCCTGGCTGGCTTCGTATCCGAAGTCCGGCAACACCTGGTTTCGCGCGTTGCTGAGCAATTATCTGGCGAACCGCGACGAGTGCGTGCCGCTCGACGAATTGAAGGCGCCCTGGGGCATCGCCCGGCGCACACTGGACACGCTGACAGGCCTTGATGCGTCCCTGTTATTGCCAGAAGAACTGCAAACACTCTGGCCCGCATTGAACCGGCAACTGGCCGCCACCATGCCCGCTCCGCGCCTGCTGAAAACTCACGCCGCATTGATGCCCGCCAATGGCTTTCTGGATCCGCAAGGCAGCGCGGGTGCAATCTATCTGGTGCGCAATCCGCTCGCCGTCTGCGTCTCCTTTGCCCACCACCGCGCCAGCAGCATCGACGACACCATTGCACTGATGCACAACCGCCAGCACAGCATGCGTCATTCCGGACACGACTGGCATCCTGCTCTCACTGAATGCGTGTCGAGCTGGCGCGACCATGTCACCGGCTGGGTCGACACCAACGCGCTGCCCACGCAGGTGATCCGCTATGAAGACCTGCTGGACGACACCGCATCCGTCTTCGCAGAGGCCGTTGCCTTTCTCGGCCTGGATGTCGACGCCGGCCGGATCGCACAGGCGGTAAAGCTCAGCACGTTCGAACGGTTGCAGACGCAGGAAAGCAGCCACGGCTTCCGCGAAAAAGGCTCGCGCACCGCACGATTTTTCCGGCAGGGAAAAAAAGACAGCTGGCAGGAAAAATTGAATCGGCGGCAAATCAATGAACTGCTGCGTAACCACGGTGCGATCATGGAACGATTCGGCTACAGCACCCATCTGCCGACAACCATCGCCTGAACCCGGACATAATTCGCACGATTTCCCCGCTTGCAGTTTTGCAAACCCCGTTTTCGAAATTTAACTGTCACACTGAAACCTTTCCTTCAAATATGGCCATTACATTGGCGTCAGCTTTCAACTCCACAGCATTCTAATGACGCAGGGAAGGATCTATGTTGGCAACCAGGACGCTGGGCGCGGGCTTGTTGTGCGCGCTGATTTCATGCAACAGCTTTGGCAATGGGATTGTCGGTTATCCGTTGAGCGATGCTGACGCTGTCGCACGGTTGAATTCTGTACTGGCCAGCGGCCCGGTCGGTCCCACCGCCTTTCGCCAGCCCGCCAACTTTCAGCACCCGGCGTTGTGGCAACCTGAAAAAATCCGCTCCGATCGCGACAGCGGCATTTTGTCCGCCACCCTCACCGCCGCCTATCACGAGTACGATTTTCCAACCTTCAAGGACAACCAGACCTTCACCAAGCGCGTGAAGCTGCGCAAATACAATGGCCAGCTGCTGGGGCCGACGCTGGTGGCACGGCCGGGCGACACGCTGAAGATCCGCCTGGTGAATCAGTTGCCGGATGAACAACACCCCACCTGCGTGACGGAAGATCACGGCAGCGGCCCCCATGAACACTGCAATCACAACGCGCCGCACAATTTCAACACCACCAACCTGCACACCCACGGATTGCACGTGGACCCCACCGGGCGCGGCGACAATGTGTTCATCGAGCTGACCTCCGGCGAATCCTTCGACTACGAAATCCGCATTCCCGCCGATCATCCCGCCGGCACCTTCTGGTATCACGCCCATGTTCACGGCGGCACGTCGGTGCAGGTGGGCAGCGGTATGGCGGGCGCGCTGATCGTGAAAGGCGACTACAACCAGGTGCCGGCTATCCGCGACGCGCACAAGCACACCCTGGTGCTGCAGGAAATTGCCTTCGACGACGCTGGCACCATCGAAAACAACGACACCTATGCACCCACCGCGTGGGCGGATCTGGCACGCAGCAAGGGCTGGCACATGGCGATCAACGGACAGGTGATGCCGGAGATTCACCTGCGCCCCGGCGAGACAGGATTATGGCGCTTCATCCAGGCCGGCGTGCGCAAGAACGTGAAGCTGGCGCTGGTGGACCCCTGCAGCAACCAGCGTCTGCCGCTGATCCAGGTGGCCGCCGATGGCATTCCCTTCGACACCAAACGCCTGACGCCGGAACAGGATGTGCGCATGGCGCCGGGTTATCGCAGTGATGTGGTAGTGCAGATTCCGCACAAGGGCGTTTACTACCTGGTGGACACCGAGGAAGCTGGCAATCTTGCGTTTCCGCCGCAGTACTGCCACCGCAATCCGGAACACAGCAGCTTCGCGCTGGACGACACTGCGCAGAACATACTGGCACGGATCACGGTGAATGGCACACGGCAATATGATGCGCTGCCGCGCAACGCGCAGCTGGCCGGCCTCACCCGTCCGCACCCGATCAGCGACGCCGAACTGCTGCCCAACCCGGAATACCTGCAGTTCGATATCGACATTTCAAAAACGCCCTGGGTGGGGCTGATCAACGGTCGCCCCTATGATCCCGACAACGCCCGCGTGCTGAAACTGAATACCGCGCAGACCTGGGAAATTTCGTCGGTGTTTTCCCATCATCCTTATCACATTCATGTCAATCCGTTCGAAGTGATCGTGCGCGACTCCACCGGCCGCATCAGCGACCGCTTCTGGAAAGACACCATCCTGATCGAACAACTGAACGCACAACAGGACAACAAGGTGGAGGTGCGCACCCGCTACGCGGATTTCGCCGGCGCCTTCGTCTCGCACTGTCACATTCTGGATCATGGCGACCACGGCATGATGGAAAAAATCATCATCGAACCCTGACACCCCCAACGAAAGGAAACGCCCATGAACATGCCAGCCTCAACCGCGCTGACCGACGCTTCAGGAGTCTCGCACAAGGAGGACATCACCCAGCATGAAATTGACGCGCTGAAAACGGAATTCAACCTGGCTGACGCCCACACCCACCAGAAGCAGAGCCCGAGCCAGCGCGACATCGTGTCCAGCCTGCCGGACATCTGGTACCAGTCCGAGCAACACACCCAGTTCGAAGCGGAGCGCGCCTTTATCCAGGCGTTCTATACCCTGCACGGCCAGCACACAGCGCTGGAACGGATCGACCATATTTATCTGGTCTATGCGGCGTCCATCGGCATGCAGATCACCGCCACCTATCTGATGAAACACCGCATGCGGGTGGGCCTGATCGAGCCCTGCTTCGACAATCTGCATGACCTGATGAAGCACGCGCAGATTCCGCTGTTCCCGCTGGATGAATCACTGTTTCACGATGCCGCCACGGTGTACGACAACCTGATGAAACACGCGCTGACCCTGGATGCGATCGTGCTGGTGGACCCGAACAATCCCACCGGCTTCAGCCAGTTTGCCCGCGACAGCAAGTCCTTCCTGGAAGTGGTGCGTTTCTGTTGCGACTTCAACAAGATCCTGATCCTGGATTTTTGCTTTGCGGCGTTCATGCTGGCATCCGGCGGACGGCGGCCTGACGTGTACCGCATACTGGAAAATTCCGGCGTGCGCTATATCGCCATGGAAGACACCGGCAAGACCTGGCCGCTGCAGGACGCCAAATGCGCCACCCTTCTCGCCAGTCGCGATCTGAATGACGAGATCTACAACATTGTCACCAGCGTGCTGCTGAACGTGTCGCCGTTCGTGCTCAACATCGTCACGCGCTATGTGCTGGACAGCCAGCAGGACGGTTTCGCGTCGGTGGGCGATCTTCTGCAGCGCAATCGCACCCGTGCCATAACACACCTCGACAAGGGCATCCTGCGTTACCAGACACCGCTGATCCGTACCAGCGTCGCCTGGTTCGAGATCACCGATCCCGCGCTGTCGGCCGACCAGTTGCAGCACTGCCTGCTGCAATCGCGCATCTATGTGCTGCCGGGCAAATACTTTTTCTGGAAACACCCGGCGCGGGGCCAGCGCTTCATCCGGGTGGCGCTGGCCCGTGACGAAACCCTGTTCCAGAACGCGATGTACGCCATGGAGGATGCTCTGCATGAACTCCAGTGAAACAGCGGGTCCGCACTTTGTGGATGCCACTTTCTTTCTGGGCATGCACGACAGCGACGACCAGCGACGCATGCAATCGCTGCAGCTGTTCACGCACTGCCTGACCACCCACCTGTTCATGAATCTGGAACAGGTGGGGCTGTGTGACGATGTGATCTGGTGTCGCAACCGGCAGGAGCAGGATGCCTACTATCCCTTCATGGACAATCTGCACACGCTGTTGCGCATCCAGCGCATCGGTTTCACCCGCGACGATCTGACGCGGGCCCTGCGCGATCCGCAGTTGCGTCATCTGCCGCTGCAACAGGCCTGCACCCTGAGCCAGGTGATGAACCGCAACGGCAGGCTGCACACCCACGATCCGCTGCTGTGGCGGGACGTGGCACTGCAACACTGGCTGGCGCCGCCACTGCAGCAGCCGGAGCAGCCGTTTCCCGCGCCGCTGGACAGCCTGTACCAGGATTCGCTGCGCCTCACCCTCGATTTGCAGGAGAGCCGTTATGTCTGACAAGGAAGTATTTCTGCCGCTGATCACACCCTTCAACGATGCCGGCCGGGTGTGCCGCGACAGCGTGGCAAGACTGATGCGATTCGCCCGGCCCAACGTGGACGGATTTGTGCCCTGCCTCACCTCGGGTGAAGGCTGGCTGCTGTCGGACGCGCAGTGGCACGACATGGTGCGATTGTGCGTGGAATTCGCGGATGGCCTGCCGGTGATCGCGGGCATCGAGCGTGCCACCACCGAAGCCGTGATCGAGCGGGCCCAGGTGGCCCGGCAACTGGGCGCCCAGGGCGTGATCTGCACTGCACCGTTCCAGCCGGGCCTGTCGCAGAACGCGATCTACGAACATTTCGCCCGCGTGCACGATGCCACGCCGCTGGACCTTTACATTTATTTCGAATCCACCCTGTGCAACAACCGCTGGGAGATCGACACCCTGCTGTCGCTGTGCGCGCTGCCACGGGTGAAGGCCATCAAGGAATCCAGTGGCGAAAACAAGGTGGCGCCGCACCTGCGAAATATCCGTCGCATGGGCGTGAAGGTGTACCAGGGCTGGGAGGACAAAATTCTGGAATACGACGCCGACGGTTCCATGGTGTCGTACTGCAATCTGAATCCGCGCCTGTGCCAGGAAGTGACCCGGCAGCGCAGCTACGCGGCCAATGCGCTGTTGTGCGAAGAGTGCCGCAACAAGGGCGTGTTTCTGCCGGACTGGTATCGCCACCTGAAACTGGATCTGCACGCGCGCGGCATCATCCATTCCCCCCGCACCCTTGAACCCGCCACGGACGCCCACCATGATCAGCCAGAAGCAACTCTACCTGCATAACCGCAACCGGCTGCGCGATATCAGCAGCTTCGATCCAGACCTGCGCCGGTTCGAACGCCAATGGATCGACCGCGTGCTGGCCAGCGATGCCAGCGCAATGAGCGCCGTCACCAGCTGCGACCAGCTACTGGACCGCATCGATCAGCGCGTGCAGTGGGAAGCACAGCATGAAACGGAAGAATCACGTTACGTGCGCGAGGCGATGACGCGGCCGGAGTTCCGCATCCTGGTGCAGGAATTTGCGCTCGACGGGCTCACGGAAGCGCAATCGTTCTACTACATCATGCCGCGCCTGCCGCTCACAGCCCAGCTGCCGATGCTGCGCATCCTGATCGACGAATTCGGTTCCGCCAATCCGCAACGCATGCACACCACGCTGTACGTCAACCTGCTGCGGGAACTGGACATGACCTCCGCACCGGAGCCGTACCTGGATCTGATCAGCGAGGCCAGTTTCGCCTTCGTGAACCAGTTCTACTGGATGACGATCCGCGCCGACGATCCGTCCTGGTTCGCCGGTGCCATCACCTATCTGGAAAGCGTGATTCCGCATTTCTTTCCCTGTTATGTGGCGGCCTGCGAACGGCTGGGAATCAGCGCACACCACTATTACAGCGAGCATTGCCACATCGACCGCTTTCACGCGCTGGAAGGCCGGCGCCTGCTGGCGGCGATGAACCGCGAGCGCGCGCTGGACCCGTGCAAGGCCTGGCAGGGTGTGTGTCTGGCCAGCACCATCACTACGCAAGCGTTTGCCGATGCTGTGCACAAGGCGCGTGGCAACCGCTGGCCAAGCCAGCCGCAGGAGCAGCGCCATGAACATTCCGCCGCATGAGGAAAGCGGTTTTTTTCTGCTGCACATCGATGACGACGTGCTGCGCGTGCCGCGTCACTGCCCCCATCGCGCCGGGCGACTGGACCACGGCCACGTCAACCGCCAGCGCAGGACCCTGTCCTGTCCGCTGCACCACTCGGTGTTCTGCCTGCGCACCGGCGCGCAACTGTCCGGCCCCGACTGCGGCCCGCTGGCGCTGCAACAGCCGGTATCCACCGGATTGCCAGCGGGCTCTGCAGAAATGCAAAGCCCGCTTGCAGCGATGCCGGATTCCTAAGCAGACGGTGGTTCCTACAATGGACACGTTCATCGTCGACCAACCTTTCACATCACCAGGAGATCATCATGGATAGCTTGCATAATTTCAGTCTCGGTTCCTTGTTGCTGCGCGTGGCGCTGGGCAGCGTCCTGCTGGCCCACAGCCTGTATCTGAAACTGTTCATTTTCACGCTGGCGGGCACCGCGGCATTTTTCAGTTCCATCGGCCTGCCGGGCTGGCTGGCGTATGTAGTGTTCGCGGTGGAAGCCGTCACCGGTTTCGCCATTCTGCTGGGCATTTACACCCGCCTGTCGGCGCTGATCGTAACTCCGATCCTGCTGGGCGCCACCTGGGCCCACCTGGGCAACGGCTGGCTGTTCACCAACGCCAACGGTGGCTGGGAATATCCGCTGTTTCTCGCGTTCATGTCGCTGAGCCTGGCGTTTATCGGCGAAGGTGAATATGCGCTGAAACCGGAAGGTGCAACGCAGCCCGACCTGAACACCTATCTGGGTAATCCCGGCACCAGTCACTCCTGAGCCTTTTCATTCCAGAGTTTTTTTCAGAGCCACGCAGGTACCCGGACATGATCAAACCGTTCAAACCCTACGCACCGGAGCAACCCTGGCTGCCGTTTTCTGAAGTGCTGCTGGACTGGGACGAGGATTTTCACCAGCTGATGCTGTGCGATCACATCCGCATGGTGGCGTACGAAAGCGCCATCCGTTCACAGGTACGGCCGGGGCAGGTAGTGGTGGATCTGGGCACGGGTACCGGCATTCTGGCATTGTGGGCGCTGCAGGCCGGCGCCGGTCGCGTGTACGGCATTGATCTGGATGCCGACGTGCTGGAGCTGGCCACGCAGCGCATCCACGCCCACGGATTTGCCGACCGCTTCGAGGCAGTCAACCGCCTGTCATACGATGTGGTGTTGCCGGAGCCGGCGGATGTACTGATCTCGGAAATCATCGGCAATGTGGGCGACAACGAAGATTTCCAGCCCATCCTGCAGGACGCGATCGCCCGGCTGCTGAAGCCGGGCGGTACGGTGATTCCCGAAGCGGTGGAAACCTTCATCGTGCCGGTGGAAGCCATCCGCACCCACCAGGATATCGGCAACGGCTCTGTCGCCACCCTCAACGGCCGCTACCAGTTCCAGCAATTGCTGCGTCAGAAAAATATCCGCAACCCGTTCAACCTGTATTACGACGCCATCATTCCCACGCAACAGCATCTGGCCGACGTGCAGCAGGTGAAGCGTTACGACGGCAACTGGCAGCAGGCGCCGCAATACAGCCGCGCCCTGGATTTCACCGTCACCACCACCGGCACCCTGACCGGATTCAAGGGATTTTTCCGTGCCCAGCTGGCGCCGCAGGTGATCCTGGATATTTCCTCCGGCGACATCGGCGGCCGCAAATGTTCCGACAGCTGGAAGCATTGCTTTTTTCCCATCGAACAACCGCTGGCGGTGGAACAGGGCGACCGCATCGAGCTGCGGTTCGAACGTCGCTATCCGCACGACCAGGCGCCGTTCCGCCAGATCTACAGCTGGCACGGCCAGGTTGTTCCGCGCAACGCCTCTGCCACGACCACTGCCAACGTTGCGCGCGAACAGCCGCTCCAGTTCCGGCAAAGCATGGACGAGGCCGCCCTGGCGGGTATCAGCCTGTCAGCACTGCCGGCACTTGATGCTGCACCAGACGCTGGCTGATGCAGCTGTTGCGGTTGCGCAGGAACTGGCGCAGCCGCTCCGGATAGGACGACTCCACCGCCTGCTGCACGCTGCGGCGTTGCTGCAATTGCCGTCGCCAGGCGCGGATGCCGTCGCAGCCATCAAACAGATCCAGCGGCAGCAAAGAATCCATCACATCGAAATAGCGGAAAATGGGTCCATAGGCGGCATCCACCATGCCGAACAGCCCGCCGCGAAAATACGGCGCCTGCACTTCCATTTCCAGCCGTCGCCACTTGCGCGCCAGCAACCGGCACTGATCGTTGAAATCCTGTTCCTCCCGGGCGTTGTACAGACGCGCGATGTCATTCAATATCTGGGAACCGAATTCTATCCAGGCACGCTCCTGTGCCCTGAGCAGGGGATCGTCCGGGTGCAGATTGCCGGGCGTGATGTCGTTCAGGTATTCGCAGATCACCGCCGATTCGAACAGCACGCTCTGCTCGTCCACCCACAGCAGCGGCACCTTGCCGGTGGGCGACAGTTCGAGGAACCAGTCGGGCTTGTCGCTCAGATCGATATAGCGGCGCTCATGGGCAATGCCTTTTTCGGCGAGCACAATGACCGAGCGTTGTACGTAGGGACACAGATGATGGCTGATCAAAACCAGCTCCGGATGCGGCATGGGATTACCTCCTTGCGGTTGTTGCTGGAACGGCGGCTGACGGGGATGAGAACACCGGCAGTCCGGGTTCTCGACCATCAGCAAACACATCCGCAAACAATAGCGCCACGGCTGGCAACGGCCAGCGTATTTTCCGCAAACCGCATTTGCGGGAAATCGGTAACGAGGGAACTGCAACATGAAAAAACTGGACTGGAGTGATCTGTATTATTTCGCCGCCGTGGCCCGCCACGGTTCACTGGCCAAGGCCGCGCAGGCGCTGGGCGTGACCCACTCCACCGTGTTCCGCCGCATCACCGGGCTGGAGGAGGATCTGTCGGCCAAACTGTTCGACCGGCTGCCGGAAGGCTATCGCCTGACCGCGCTGGGACGCGAACTGGAAAGCTATTCGGAACGCATCGCCGGCACCATCGATGAAATGCAGCGGATATTCGAAAATCGCAACGAGGAACTGAAAGGCCCGATCAATCTCACCGCGCCGCACAATTTTGCCTACCGTTTTCTGCCGCCGCTGATCGCCGAGTTCCGCACGCTGTATCCCGACATCACCGTGAACATGCTGGCCAGCAACGCGGACTACAACCTGTCGCGGCGGGAAGCCGATCTCGCCATCCGCGCCACGCCGGCACCGCCAGACTATCTGGCCGGACAGAAACTGTTTTCGCTGGGTTGGAGTGCCTACGCATCGCCGGGCTATCAACAGCTCAATCCGCCGCTGACCCAGGATGATCCCTTCCGCGACCAGCAGGTGATTCTGGCCAGCAACGAGCTGAGCCACATTGCGGTATTTCAGTGGGCGGAAAAACATCTGGATGCCCGCCAGATAGTGAGCCGCTGCAACGACCTGATGTCGATGTCGGCGCTGGCGGTGGCGGGTGTGGGCATCGCCCTGCTGCCGGACGATCAGGCCAAGCCGGAACTGCAATCCCTGTTTGCACTGGATAGCCGTTTCCGCAGCGACATCTGGGTGTTGATGCATCCGGATTTGCGCGGTTGCGCGCGCCTGATGCTGTTCAAGGATTTCATCGTGACACGGCTGCGGGAGGAACCGTTGTTTCAGGGCCTGGGCGCGCTCATTCCTCCACCTTCCCCCGCAACGACTTGACCGCGCCCCGTTTGGTCTTGCTGTCCACGCGTTTTTTCTGCGAGTTCTTGCTCGGCTTGGTGGCGCGACGCGCCTTCTGCACCACCATCGCAATCCTGATCAGTTCCCGCAGCCGCTCCAGCGCATCATCGCGGTTTTTTTCCTGGGTGCGGAATTGCTGCGCCTTGATGATGATCACGCCGTCCTTGCTGATGCGACGATCCTGCAATTGCAACAACCGCGCCTTGTAAACCTCCGGCAGCGACGACGCATTGATATCGAAACGCAGATGAATCGCCGACGACACCTTGTTCACGTTCTGCCCGCCCGCGCCCTGCGCGCGGATCGCGGTGAGTTCGATTTCATCGTCGGGAATGGAAACACTGTTGGAGATGACCAGCATGCGGTGGATTTCCGTGAGGCGGACGCCGTACTATGATGCCACTGATCATGCCCACGTTTACACGGAAAAATCCGCATGGCACGCACGCCCGGCCGCCCCGCCAGCTACAACCGCACGTTCAGCCGCGACGATCTGCTGGATCTGGCCACCCGCGCCTTCGCCGAAAAAGGCTTTTCCGACGTCTCCATCCGCAGGCTGGCAGCAGAGGCCGGCGTGAGCGATTCCCTGTTCATCCATCATTTCGGCTCGAAGCTGAAGCTCTGGCGGGAAGCGGTGGACCGGATGATCGAACTGGAATTCCCCCAGCTGATCGCGCGTCTGAGCCGGCACGACCACAGCGCCAGTCCACTGGTGCTGCTGCAGGACAACTTTGCGGAAATCCTGCGCCTGGCCCAGCAGCGCCCCGCCATTTTCCGGCTGCTGTTCAATGAGCTGGACAGCGGCGGCGAACGCGCCGATTACCTGAAAGAAAAATACCTGATTCCCTACGTGACGATCTTCGACCATACCATTGCGCAGTGTCAGGCGCAGGGCCTGATCAAGCCGCTGTCCCACAGTTCACTGCACGCGTTGCTGCTGGGCGCGGTGAACATCCTGATCCGGCCCTGGATTCTGCGTCAGGGCAAGCCTGCCGACGCCCGGCAGACAGCCATTTCGATTCCGGTGGAAGACCTGCTGGAGATCATGTTCAACGGCGCCATCAATACGGTTGCGACGACCGCCGCTCAAAACTGCGAGCGGTAACTCAGCTCCAGCAGGAACGCCTCGGCACTGGATTCAAAAGCAGTGCCCGCATAAGGGTTGTAGATGAAGTTGTGGTAGTCGTCGGTGCTGTTGGCATTGGTGCTGCCGTTCGCCGGCACGTCGGCACTGGCCACCAGATAACCCAGGCCCAGCGCCAGTAACTGGCCTTCCCCCATTTCGTATTCAAATCCGCAGGTGTACAGATCGGCATCACCCAGCGGCAACAGCACGTCCTGCTTGTCGTCGGGAATCGAACTCTTGCGCGGCTCGTAGCCAAAGCGCAGTGCCAGGCGCTGGTTGTATTGATATTCCGCGCCAAACGCCCAGTTCCACACGCTGGCATAGTGGCGCGGAATGGTGAGTTCGGTGAGTTCGGAATATTCCGACACAATGGACGCCAGCTTGGTGAAATCCAGCGCCTGATCGAATTTCACCGTGAGTCCGTCCCAGGCACCCCAGTCGGTCCACTTCGCATCGACGTTGAATTTCCAGTCCGGAGTCAGTTGCAGACTGACACCGGTGGCGAAATGGGCCGGCGTGATGACGTTAATCACCGCGTCGCCCTGCTCCACGCCGCGCCCGTACGGTGAGTTGGCCTGGCCGGTGGGCATCGGGATAAGCACGTTGAGTGCGCGACCCATGTCCGACTGACTCAAGCCGGTGAAGAAATTCACCCACTCATCGCTGTAACCGAGGCGATAGGTGCCGTCCAGATCGGCGGAGCTTTCGAACTGATACACCGCGCCCCAGGTAAACCACTGCACCGGTTGCCACAACACCCCCAGATTGACGCCGGTCACCATGCCGGTTTCCGCATCGAACTCCAGGCTGGCGGCGTCGGTGTAGGGGCCCAGTCGCGCTATTTCCTGATCGATCCCGCACAGGTTCACCGGCGGCTCGGGATCGCCCGGGTTGGGGCACAGATTCTGGTCCTGCAACTGCTTCGTCAGCTGTTCGCCGAACGCCAGCGCGAAATTGGGCACGCGAATGCGGGTGCCGGCGGTGACGCCCTGCCAGGAAAAATGGATTGCCGCGCCCACCGACAGTTCGTCATTTATCTCGATGCCCACTGACGGAGAAAAGTAGGTGATCTTCGCCAGCGACAGGTACTGGCCCATGAAGCGGGCGGGATCATCTTCATCGCGGATATAGCCGGCGGCCATCGGCGCATACACGGCAGTGGCGAACGTTATGTTGGAATTGGGCGGCCGGTACGAGGCGCCGCCCAGCGGCACTACCAGCATCGGTGCCGGCCATTCGTAGATGCCCTCCTGGTAAGGCAGGCGCAGACCGATGGTGGAGGTCTCGCTGGTTTGCCCGACCACGTCATCCTCGTAGCCGAACGCGTCGATCAACTGCTGGGACTTGGCGTCATGTTCACCGAATTCCACGGTGAACGACATGGCCGCCGCCAGCACCTTGAGCTCGTACTGCCGCCCCTTGAGCCGGGCCAGGCCCGCCGGATTGAAATGGATGGAATCGATGCCCGGGGGATCGGCGGTAACGGCGTTGCCCAGGGCCAGGGCCTTGGCGTTGCCCATGGTGAGGTTTTCCACCAGCGCGGCGGTTGCGGGCGGCGCCAGCAGGCCGGCAACCAGCGCCATGACCACCGCGCCGCTGCCATGGCGTCCTTTCGTGTACTGCTGGCAATTCTGATGACGAACGACAGCCATCACATCCCCCTTGTACCGTTGCTTCAATGCAACTTTATTTTATTGTTTTTACTTGTTTTTTAGTTGTTTGACCGGGAGAACCGGCCAGTCAGAACAATTGAGCACCCGCTCAGTCTAAACCAGGCGAATCATCTGGGGAAAGCGAAATGTGTAAAGCCTGTTTACGAAAGTGACATACGGCAATGACGCCGGCCGTGAGGGACGGGCATCGCAAGGGGCGGGACCCAAAAAGGGGTGATGCATTCACCCCTTTTGAGGCTTGGGTGCGGGTTCAGGTGCGGGTTCAGGCAGCGAAATACTGCGCCTAGTTCTGCACGATGTAGTCGGCAATGTAGCTGGCCAGGGTGTACACCGTGACCTGCGGGTTGACGATGATGGACGTGGGGAACAGGCTGGCATCGGTGATGAACAGATTTTTCACGTCGTGGGTTTCGCCATAGGGTGTGCACACCGAGGTGGCGGCGTCACTGCCCATGCGGCAGGTGCCCTGCGGGTGATACGACACCATGCGCAGCGACTGCAGGCCCAGTTCGATCGCCGCCACCTTGGCATCGGCTTCAGCCGGGTTTTCCACCACAGCATGCACCACGGTAGGCAGGTAAACCTTTTTCGCGCCGCTGGCAAAATGCAGTTTCACCGCCGAGGCAATCGCCGCCTTCATCGCCGGGTAATCCGCTTCCGCCACCCGGTAATCGATCTTTTTCTTGTCGTCGTCCCACGAGATTTCACCCACGTTGTGATCGTGGATCAGGGTGACGATGCCCGCCAGCTTCTTGAGGTTGGCCATGTAATCCATGAAATCCTCGCCCAGACCCGGCTGGGTGACGGCTGACAGCTCCACCGCACCGGCGCCGCCACCTTCCAGAATGTAGCCACCCTTCGACGGGTGCGCCCATTCGTCCACGTAAATGCCCAGCATGGCGCCGCGCCAGGGATGAATGTCTTCCTCGTACTGTCCCACCACAAAGGTGGACGGATGGCAGGCGAAATTCTTGCCCACCTGGCCGGACGAATTCGCCAGCTTGGACTTCTGCAGCAGCAAGGGGGTTTGCACCGCGCCCGCCGCCAGCACCACCAGTTTCGCCTTCACGCTGACATCCGCCTTTTTCACGCCGGTTTTGGGATCGGTCACTTCCGCCAGCACGCCGGTGGCCTTGCCGTTTTCCGCCAGAATCTGCGTGACTTTGGTGTCGGCATAAATACGGGCGCCGTGGGCGGTGGCCCAGGGCAGATAGGTCACTAGCATGGACTGCTTGCGATCGGTGGCGCAGCCGGAAAGACAGTGGCCGGTGAGCGCGCATTCACGAATATTGCGCTGGAACGGCTTCCAGGAAATGCCGAGTTTTTTCGCGCCTTCGCGCAGCACGGCAGAATTGCGGTTGATTTCGTGCTCGGGATTTACGTGGATGCCGAGGTTGGCTTCCACCCGGGCGAAATACGGTTCCAGTGCGTCCACGGTCAGGTTGGTGAGGCCGTACTGTTTTTGCCAGTCATCCAGGATGTAGTCCGGCGTGCGGAACGCGACGCAGCCATTGACCACGGTGGAGCCGCCGACGCATCTGCCTTGCAGCACCATCAGGTCGCCGTCGGCGTTGGTCTGGGTGCCCTTGTCTTCATACAGCTGGACGATGGCCTGGCTGAAATCCTCGGTGAATTCGCTGGACGGCACGTAGGGGCCGGCTTCCAGCACGATGACGGATTTGCCCGCCTTGGCCAGTTCGTAGGCCGCGACTGCACCACCTGCGCCGGAGCCGATGACGACAACATCGGCTTCCAGTGCAAGGCTGCTCTGGGAAATGTCTTTCGCCTGGGTTACCACCAGGCCGTGGGATGCTGCAATGATTTCTGCCATGTTGTGTTCTCCGCCGGGGAATAAGGCCCGGGCCGGTACAGTGAATGCTGTGCTGTAGATGCTGGGTTCGTAAATCAGGGGGCCGGTTCAGCCCGGCAGCGGCTGGTTGCCGCGGGACGGAATGCCCCAGCGCCGCGAGACAGGGCCATCGAACTCCACCATCGGCCAGGTCTGGCTGTCCATCCAGTAACCGGTGTGGGTGAGCTTGGTGACCACGAAACCCAGCGCGCGCTTGGGCATGACGCCGGAATTCACCCAGTCACCGACATAGGCCAGGGCGTCGGCGTCAGGCAGGTCAACGAAGCGCTTGAAGTGGGTAACCACGGCGGCGTTGTCGAACAGGGCCAGCCCGGTCAGCAGCTGCTGGCGGATGGCGGGGTCCAGCGCGTCCAGCAAGCCGTCAATGTGATTTACAACGGGCACCTGCGCGGCCGGCAGCAGGGCCGTGCCGTCGGTGGGCAGCAGGATTTCGGTCAGGCGGCTGAACAGGTGGTAGTGCTGGGCTTCCAGATGGACCAGCCCCGCCGGTACCGGCAGGCTGTCGCGGGGGGACGGGCGCAGCAGGGCAAAACCGCCGGCAGCCAGGGCACTTACGCCGGCAACGGCCCACAAACCGGTCTTCAGAACAGAGCGGCGCGACAGGGGCGCCAGTGCGGCCGAGACATCGCTGGCCGCCTTGTTTTTGTTTTGGGTCATTGGAAAACGTCCCTCGGCAATCTCGTGGCTGATTGGTCACAATCGGCCCAGTGTACGCAAAACAATCGGTCTGCCAAGCGAAATTTAATCAACTGCTTTAATTCGGCCAGATGCCTGAGCTGTGCCTGACCCGATTGGCGCCGTCGGTCAGTCCCGGGTCTGCGCCGCCTGCGCCACCGCATGCAGGCGGTTGTTGAGCCAGCGCATCACCAGCTCAAACGGCCAGGCCCACTTGCGCTGCATCCAGTAGCCGAAGCGGATATCCGGCGAGGTGAACACCATCCAGCGCCGCGCTTCGATGCCGTCCAGAATGGCGCGGGCCGCCTGTTCCGGCGAGACCGCATGGCGCTGGAAATCCTGGCGCAGCTTGACCGCCTGCGGATGCTGCATGTCAATGCCGGCGATCTGTACCGTGCTCACCAAGCCGGTGTTCACCCCACCGGGGCACACCAGGCACACATGGATGCCGTGCCGGCGCAGATCCTGCCGCAACACTTCCGACACGCCGCGCAAACCGAATTTGCTGGCGCTGTAAGGCGCATGCATGGGCAGCGGAAACAAGCCAGCCGCCGATGCCACATTCACCAGGCAACCGCCGCGCCCCGCCTGAATCATCGGCGGCAGAAAACATTCCATCACATGAATCGGCCCCATCAGGTTGACCTCGATGCAGCGCCGCCACTGCGCGTGGGCCAGCGTTTCCACCGTGCCCCAGATGGCAATGCCGGCGATATTCATCAATACATCCAGGCTTCCGAATTGCGCGTGCAGTTCGTCGGCGTACTGCCGCACCGCCGCGTAATCGGCAATGTCGAGGGCGCGGGAATGCAGCACCTTGCCGCCGCTCTGGCGGATCTGCGTCACCACGGTTTCCAGGCCGGCTGCGTCGATGTCGGTCAGCACCAGTTCGGCGCCCTGGGCGGCCGCTGCGATGGCCGCGGCCCGGCCAATACCGCTCGCGGCGCCGGTGATGAAGCATTTTTTACGGGTCAGGCTGGTCATTCAGTGTTCCTCGGCCAAAGTTGCAACGGGGTATCGGCATGGTGCGGCCGCCACCCGGTGAACGCCAGTGCGCAAACCAGCCACTACCGGTACCAAAACCGGCCAGCATGCCCGTCATAGCCGAAATTGTGTCACCATGGCTTCACATCAGCGCTGCGTCGAGGAGCCGTTCCCGTGGATCAGAACCCGCCTTCCCAGCCTCCGCTCGAAACGCCCCTGTCACAGGCCGCGCCGCCGGCGCAGGCCTGGATTTCCATGCATCATGTACAGCACATGGTCCGCAGCGGCAGGGCAGCGGGCATCAATATCGACCGGCTGCTGGCACTGGCGGGACTGGATGACGAGCGCTTGGCCGACGGCGACGCCACCGTGCCCCTGCGCACCATCGAATTACTGCTGGCCACGCTGCAACAGGATCATGCTGACGCCCTGTCGGGGCTGCATCTGGCCAACCACATCCAGCCCGCCACCCTGGGCGCCCTCGGCTTCATCCTGCAGGCCTGCACCACCTTTGCCGACCTGCTCGACGTGGTACAGCGATACAACGGCATGCTCAGCAACATCGGCCATTCCTCGGTGTTGCGCCAGCCCGGCCTGGTGCAACTGCAATGGGAATGCCGCAGTGGCAGCGCGGTGTTGCGTCGCCATGCCAGCGATTATGTGATCGGCACATTCGTGGTGGTGGCGCGGATGCTGGCACCCGCGCATGAATGGGCGCCGGTCGCGGTGCACTTCGCCCATGCCCGCCCAGCCAATCCGGATCGGGTGCGGGAATACTTTGCCTTTTTCCGTTGCCCGGTGTTCTTCGAGCAGCCGGTGTCCGGCATCAGTTTTCCCGCCAGCCTGCTGCCACTGCGCCTGCCCCACGGCGATGCGGTGCTCAAGGACATTCTGGAACGCCACGGCCAGAATCTGCTGCTGCAACGCACCCGGACGCCATCGCTGGTGGAGGATGTGCGGCGCCTGCTGTCGGCCCTGATGCTGCAGGGCGTTCCTTCGAAGGAATCCGTGGCTCAGCAGCTGGGCACCAGCAGCCGCAGCCTGCACCGGCACCTGCAGGAACAGGGCACCGGCTACCGGGACATTCTGGACGAGGTGCGGCTGGAACAGGCCCGCGCCCTGTTGCTGGACAGCGACGTTACCAGCGCCGACATCGCCGACCGTCTGGGATTCCGCTCCCGTCAGGCCTTCATCCGCTGGTTCAGCCAGCACACCCGCTTGACCCCAGGCGAATTTCGCCGTACCCAAAACGTAGGAGATTGCCCCGATGTGGACACCTGATCCACTGCAGCCCGCCGCAGGATGGCACCGCATTTCCCAGCCCCGGTTGACCCCGCCACCGCCATCGCAGCGCGGCCTGCTGTTTCGTGGTTTGGCGTTGCTGGCCAAGCGGTTCAGTCGCGCGCAGATTCCGGATATTTTTCCCGTGCTGAATATTCATCGCGGCTTGTTTCCGGCGTGGCTGTGGTTTGCATCGCGCCTGATGCCGTATGGAAAATTGCCGGCGCCAGTGCGCGAGCTGCTGATCCTGCGCACCGCGTGGAATTGCCGCTGCCGCTATGAGTGGGGCCAGCATGTGGATCTGGCGCTGGTGGCCGGGGTAAGCGACGCGGACATACTGGCCAGCACACGCGGCGCGGCCGGTTTCGCCGACCGGCATTATGCCGTGTTGATGCAGGCGTGCGACGATCTCTGCCAGCAGGATGCGATCAGCAGCGACGTGTGGCAGGCTCTGCAAAAAAACTGGGACGATGCCGCGCTGATCGAAATCATGATGCTGGTGGGGAACTACCGCATGCTGGCGGGTTTTCTCAACAGCACCGAGCTGGTTCTGGAAGCACCGATCGAGCAGCGGGTGCAGGCCTTCCTGCAGCGCGTGGCAAGCGATATTTCCGTCACGCACTGACGCGCACGCGGCCACACACCGTTGTTTTACCGGCATTTATTTTTCCCCGTGCCAGGGCGCGGGGTTTTGGCGGGCCTTCTCTATACTTGCTGTAGTGGTTCCGGTTTTTCAGCGTCTGGAGTGCGTTCCCGCCCATGGCCTCATCCTTCCGGTTGATTCTGTTTGCCAGTTGCTGGCTGCTGTCGTTCAGCCTGCACAGCCAGACCGACACGGTACTGCAACTGTCCGCCAGCGACCGGTTTTACAATCCTGCCTCGCATGCTGCCTACCTGATCGATGAAGGCAGGGCGCTCACCCTGGATACCCTGCCCGCCGACCCCGCCGCCTGGCAACCAGTGCAGGCCGACAACCTGAACCTGGGTTACCTCACCGGCGCGGTGTGGCTGAAATGGCAAATCCAGCGCAGCGCCGACATGCCGCCGGTCTGGTACCTGCTGCTGCAATATCCGATGCTGGACCAGATCGACGTGTACCTGCGCCCGGCCGGCACCGCTGCCGAACCGATGCATGTCGCGCTGGGCGACCGCCTGCCGTTTGCGCAGCGGCCCCTGCGCCATCCGGACTTTATTGTGCCACTGAAAATCGAATCCGGCCTGACCTACGACCTGTTCATCCGGGTGTTCAGCAAGGGTTCCATGCAGGTGCCGGTGAGCATGGTGGCGCCGGAGCATTTCCTGCAGGAGGACCGCATCAGAACCCTGCTGGAAGGCGGCTCCTATTTCATCTGCCTGATCATGGCCCTGTACAACTTCATGCTGTTCCTGTTCTTGCGGGACAAGAGTTATTTCTTCTACGTATCGTACATCCTGATGTTCGTGATGGCGCTGGGCGCCAATCGCGGCTGGGGCTTTGAATTCCTGTGGCCGGAATCACCGCGCGTGCAGGAATGGGCGATTGTGCTTGGCACGCTCTTCGCCATCGCCAGTGCCTGCGCGTTTGCGACCTCGTTCATGCGCCTGAGCCAGCTGGCGCCCCTGCTGCACCGGATCATCAGCGGCCTGGCCATTGCGTGTGTGGCGCTGGCCGTGGTGTCGGTGAATCTGGATTACAGTCTGGCGATCAAACTCACTGTGGGATTTTCCTTGGTCTGTTCGCTGGCGCTGGCGTTGATGGCATTCGGCGTCTGGTACCGCACCCGTTCGCGGCAGGCAGCGCTGTACTGTATTTCGTGGCTGTTTTTTCTGGCGGGCGTGAGCCTGTACATGGGCAACAAGCTGGGTTTGCTGCCGCTGAATTTTCTCACCGAACAAGGCCTGCGCGTGGGCGCGCTGATGGAGATCGTGTTCCTGTCATTCGCCCTGGCGGACCGGGTGAACCAGGATCGCGCCGCCACCGAGGCAGCGCAAAAGAAAGTGATCGAAATGCAATTGTCGATGAATGTGGAACTGGAAAAGCAGGTGAAATCCCGCACCCAGGAACTGGAATATCTCAATCACCTGCTGCTGCAGGCCAGCATCACCGACGCGCTCACCGCCACTGCCAACCGGCGCCACTTCGATGACATGCTCGACAAGGAATACCGGCGCGCCGCCCGCGAAGACACACCGCTGGGCCTGCTGATGGTGGATCTGGATTACTTCAAGAAAATAAACGACAGCTATGGCCATCTGGTGGGTGACATGTGCCTGCAGCAAGCCGCACGCGTGTTGACCGAGTGCATCAAGCGGCCACCGGACATGGTGGCCCGCTACGGTGGCGAGGAGTTTGCCGTGCTGCTGCCCAACACGCATCTGGAGGGCGCCCGCACGGTGGCGGAAAATATCCGGAGCCGGATGGAAGCGCTGGTGATCAGCATTCCCTCCGGCCAGCGGTTGCGCCTCTCCGTCAGTATCGGTGCCGCCGCGCACCAGCCGAAGCAGCGGGATGGCCACGCACAGCTGTTGCAGGAAGCAGACACGGCGCTGTACCAAGCCAAACATGCCGGCCGCAACCGGGTGATGCCCGCTGACACCTCAACTGCATCACCATCATCTGCGGGCGACACCGCCCCCTGACACCACTGCGTTTATATCCTCACAGTTCGTGCATTAAATCCCTACAATTTGCGTGATCGGGCCCAGCCGTTACACTCAATTGAAAAGGGATTTTCAGGTGTTGTCGGTCATGCCACTGCAATTCAACCCCCACGACCAGCAATTGCTGCTTGCTGCATTCGAACATGCCGCCATTGGCGCAGCCATTACCGCGGATGATGGTCGCTGGCTGCGGGTGAACCAGGCCCTCGGTGACATGCTGGGATACACCGTTGCAGAACTGCTGGCGACCGATTGCCAGTCCATCACCCATCCTGACGACATCGAAAACGACCGCCACCACCTAGACCTGCTGCGACAGGGCGAATTGCCCAACTGCATGCTGGAAAAACGCTATCTTCATCGCGACGGTCATCCTGTCTGGGTGCGCTTCAATGCGTTCTACGCCCGTGCCGGTGAGCAGAACATGCCGCACTTCGTGTTGCTGGTGCAGGATATTTCCGCCGACCGGGAACACCTGGTGCAGATCCGCCGCAATGCCCGCCGTCTGCATGAGATCGTCACCACCCAGGCGATGCTGGCGAACGCGCAGCTGGATCTGGCTGCGTTCATGCAGACGGTGGTGGAACGCAGAAAGGCCATCACGCCCGCCAGTGGTGTGGTGGTGGAACTGATCGAAGGCGACGAGATGGTCTACCGCGCTGGCAGTGGCACAGGAGCGGCATTCGTGGGCAAGCGACTCAAAATCAACGGCAGTCTGTCGGGCCTGTGCGTACAACAGCGCACGCTGCTGCAATCAGACGATACCGCCAGCGATCCGCGGGTGGATGCCGAGGCCTGCCGCCTGGTGGGCGCCGGTTCGATGATCGTGGCGCCCCTGATCAAGGACGGTGATGCCGCGGGGGTGCTGAAAGTGATGGCACTGCAACCTCATGCCTTCAGCGCCGACGATGCGCAGACCCTGCAGCTGATGGCCGGATTGATGGGCAGCGCGCTGGCCCACCAGATGGCGTTCGACACCAATCAGATCCTGTTGCGGGAACGCAGCCGCGCGATCGAGGCGCTGCAGTCCGAAATGGATCTGCGCAACCGCTATGAGAATTTCCTGCGCGCCAGCGAGGCCCGCACCCGCCGCATCATCGAGGGGTCGCTTGATGCCTTCGTCGGCATGAACCACGCCGGCATCATCACCGAATGGAATCCACAGGCGGAAAAGACCTTTGGCTGGCTGCACGACGAAGTGATCGGCAAACCCATGGCCGGCATACTGATTCCGTCCGCCATGCGCGACGCCCATTTTGGCGGACTGATACGCTACAACCAGACCGGCGTGCCGGTAATGCTCGACCGCCGCATCCAGGCCATGGCACTCACCCGTGATCGCGGTGAAATCCCGGTGGAAATGACCATCAGCGCCATCAGGATCGAAGGCCAGTACCAGTTCCATGCCTTCCTGCACGACATTACCGAGCGCAAGAAAAACGAAGCGCGGCTGCAGCAGATGGCGCAGCACGACCAGCTCACCGGCCTGCCCAACCGCAACCTGTTTTTCGACCGGCTGGAGCAGGCGCTGGCGCGCAATGTCCGCAACAGGGACTGGCTGGCATTGATGTACCTGGACATCGATCACTTCAAGCAGGTGAACGACAGTCTGGGCCATGCCGCCGGCGATCAGCTGCTGCAGGCATTTTCGGCGCGCATATTCACCACCATCCGCGGCAGCGACACGCTGGCCCGCCTGGGCGGCGACGAATTCACCCTGATTGCCGAGGGTCTGAACTCGCCGGCGGATGCAGAAGCTCTGGCGGCCAAGATCGTACAGCTGGCAGCCAGCGAATTTGTGCTGGAGGAACAGGTGGTGAAGGTGGGCACCAGCATCGGCATCGCCCTGGTGAACGGGCGCCCGATCAAGCCTGACGCCGTGCTGGAGCAGGCCGATCAGGCGCTGTATGCAGTGAAAAAGGCGGGGCGCAACGGCTACCGGGTGATGCCGGTCTGAATCCGGCCTGTCTTCTATACTTCAAGCATGTCAGCCCCGCACACCCGCGATGTCCCGCCCTGGACCCGCACACAGCGTGATGCCGGGCAAGCCAGCGCCGTACTGTCTGGGCTAATATCCGGATCCTTAACCATTTTTCGGCTTTCCGCCGGTCACTGGACTTCCGCATTCAAGGGGCACAACGTGTTTTACAGCAGCAAAACCCACAGAGGCATGTTCACAGCATGATGCAGTCGTCGGTTGCAGGGGGAATGCGGGCGAGCCGCCCGGGTGAACGTATATTGGCAGCATTGGGCTGGCTGCTGGCGTTCTGGATGGTAGCCACCGCCGTGTGGATCGGCAGCACGTATGGCACGCCGGAATGGCTGGCACTGGGCACCAGCATGGCGGTGGGCGCGTTCGGCCTGCTGCGCTGGGCGCTGACCCGCACGCTGTTCACGCTGCTGGATGTCGCGCGCATCGCGTTCATCTTCCTGTTCTTCAACCTGCGGGTGGACATGGCGCTGCCGATCTGGAGCATTCCAGCGGATCTCAACGGTGTGTTCACCTTCAGCCGTGTCGGCGCCACCCTGCTGCTGTTCCTGTGTTTTTGTGTGGAAGCCGGTTCGCTGGTGGTGCGCGGACGCGGGCTCAGTCTGCGCGAGGTGGTCGGGCTGCTGCTGGCGCCCTGCCTGTTCAACTGGCTGTTGCTGCTGGTGGCGCCAACGCTGCCGGCACAGGCGCTGACCCTGCTGCAAAGCGTTTTGTCCGCCGGCCTGGCGGATCTGGCGCTGCGGCTGCTGGTGGTGCTGGCGTTCAACCTGATTCTGGTGCAACTGCTGGCGTCGGTGACACGGCAAAGCTTCGGCCTGCACCCGCCACTGGTGCTGACGCTGCTGGGTGTGTCGGCGCTGGCTACCCTGGCGCCCACCATTGCCGATATTCCCTGGCGTTTCCGTGCCGAACTGTCGGCGCCGCTGCTGCAGGTCATCGCCGTGGTGCTGACCTCGGTGCTGGCGCAGGCGGCGCTGTGGGCACAAACCTATCTGGTGACCGGCTTCCTGATGGATGCGCTGGAAGGCCGCGCGCCCACGCTGGACCGTGCCCAGGAACACCTGAAACAGGGCGCTTATCGCGGCGCGGTGTACGGCGGCCTGTTCATGATCCTGGTGCACCTGCTGGCGGGCGGCTATCACAGCCTGGCGGCGCTGATCGTGGCGTTCCCCTATGCGAGCGGCGCGCTGCTGGGGGCGCTGCTGTTTCCGCTGGCGAAAACCATCGTGGAAAGTTTCGATGGCAGCGCGCCGTTCGTCACGCGGCTGCTGAACAGCCTGCGCGATCCGCTGAATTATGTGCGGGGCCTGGTGATCGGCAGTGGCATCGTGCTGGCGCTGGACCAGCAATTACCGGGGCATGGCGCGTGGCAGCGCTCCGGCTACGGTTTTGCACTGGGTGCTCTGGCCTACAGCGGCGTGCATCTGGCGCGCGACTGGCTGCGCATCTGGCGCGGGCGGCGCCAGTTCCTGCAGGGCTGGAAAGTCTACGCGGTGGAAATGCTGCTGGGCGGTGTGGTCGGCGCGGCACTGACCTGGTACGGCGAAACTACCCAGCTGCAGGTGATCCTGGAAAAATTCGCGCGCTACGCCACCCTGAGCGTGAACAACCCCGAGCCGTACATCATCTACCCGCTGTTCAGCAAATGGGGCGCACTGAATCTGGGGATGGAAACCGGTGGCGGCCGGCTGCTGTTTAACGAATCCCTGTCCGGCGTGATCAGCTGGTCCATGGCCGCACCGCTGTTCAGTCTCAACCTGGTGTTCCTCACCGCACTGCTGCAACGCAGCACCCGCCCGATCCGCGAATTCACCACCACCGTTGGCCTGAAAAAAGTCATCGCCGAAGCGTTGCGAGTCGAGCGCTGGGGCCTGTGGATGGCGCCGATCATCTATTCATTTTTGCGCATGGCACCCGATCCGGCCTGGTACAACCAGGATGGCGCGGTGCGCACACTGGTGGCCACCGGCATGTCGCTGGCAATGGACGACACCGGCTTCCGCACCTGGAGTCTCAACCTGTTCATGAGCCTGCTGGCATTCGACTGGCTGCGCATCCTGATCTGGTTCGATCACATGGGCCTGCGCGTGGCCACGCTGGTGAACCTGTCCTTCATCGGCGGCGACATGCTGGACGAAAAAACTGCCCGCGCCGTGGGCTATCCGTCCGCCACCCGCTACATTCCCGAAGGATTGCGCCGTTTCGGCACCTGGATGCCGCTGCTGCTGCCGTTCTACATTCCGCGCGGCCAGGAGTGGGACACCGCCTGGAACACGGCAGAACAGATGGCACTGCAGGCCCAGGCCGAAGCCTATTCCGCCAGTGTCTGGCTCTGTGCCGGCTTCGCCATGCTGGGCGTGCTGGTGGCGGCGATGCGGCTGCGCAGAAGCGGCGGTTCGCACCAGCGGTACAGTGGCTGGGCCACGCAGATTTTCAAACTCAGCAATGAACGCTACGCCCTGGAACTGGATGAACAGGGGCGCGGTTTCAGCCTGGCCCAGCGCAGCGCCGGCAACCGCGAGCAGGTGGACCTGACCCAACGCCCGCTGTCCACCCTGTCGGCCACCGGCAAGATTTTCTATCTGCTGGAAACCCCGTCCGCAGCAGACAGCGACCACAGCACACCGGAAATCTGGTCGCTGCATTCGTCGCCCCGCCCGGCCCCCGGCGCACAATATGGCGTGCATCCGCAGCGTAAATCCTTGGGCTATTCCTGTCTGCACCGGGATCTGCAGGCCTACGCCAAAGTCAGCGTGCATCGCAACGACGCGCTGGAACGCTGGGACATCACCCTCACCAATACCGGCAGCAGCGAACGGGTGGTGCAACTGATCAGCTTCCGCGACCTGATGCTGCGGGCCAACGGCGCCGCCGACCGCCACCAGAGCTTCAACGACCTGCACATCGCCACCGCGTTCGTGCCGCCGCTGCAGGCCCTGTTCGCCAGCAACCGGCTGCTCACCGGCACCAACAAGCAGCCGGCGGGGGAAACCTATTTCCATGCCCTGGCGCCGCTGCCGCAAGGCACCCGTCTGCTGGGTTTCCAGGACACCCGTTCCGGCATCCTCGGCGCCGGTTCCAAACGCTTCCCGGCCACCCTGTTCCACCGCGAACCGCTGCTGCTGGAAGCGGGCACCCTGCACCAGTTCGACCCCTGCGCCAGCCTGGGCGTAGAGGTGACGCTGGCCCCCGGCGCCCAGGTCACGATCACCTTTGTGGAAGGCTGGGCCACCAGTCGCCAGGACGCCATGAACCTGCTGCACCGGCACCTGAAAACACCGGTGCTGAGTGCGGAACAACTGGCGCAAACCCTGAACCAGTCGCGCCAGCACCGGCCGGAACTGCCCTGCCCGGACAACCAGTGCAGCCCCTGGGGTTTCAGCGCCGATGGCCGCAGCCTGCAGGTGGGCAGCAACACGCCGCGGCCCTGGTCGCATCCCATGGCCAACGCACTGGGCTACGGCGCCTTCGCCAACAACGAGGGCGCGGTGTATTCCTTCTGCGGCAACTCGCAGCAGAACGCCATCACTCCGTTCAAGCTCGGCCCCGGTTCCGCCAGCCTGCCGGGGCAGGCCTGGTATTTCTGGGACCTCGACAAGGACGAACCGCTGCTGCGCCTGCCGCTACGACTGGAAGGCGGCGCCGACCAGAAAGGCAGCGAGGAACTGCAGACCGAATTCCGTTTGGGCAGCGTGCAGTACCGCGCCCGTCGCGGCCATTTCACGCTGGAAATGGATGTGTTCACCCTGCCCAGCCAGCCTGCCGAAGGCCGCCTGCTCACCCTGCGCAACGATGGCGACCAGCCCCTGCGCCTGCGGGTGTGCGCCAGCCTGCAACTGATACTGGCGGAAATCGCCGGCGATAGCCGTGGCACCCTCGATCTGGACTGGGATCAGAAAAAGCAGGCCTTTTTCGCCGAAAATCCCGGCCACCAGTTCCGCCGCGGCCCGGTGTTCGTCGCCGCCAGCTTCCAGCCGGAAACGGTGGAAACCCAGTACAGCCATTTCATCGGTGAAGGCGGCACGGTGGAAACGCCGCGCATGGCCCGCACCGGCAAGGCCGACCCGACCGCCATGGACATCGGCTACCGGGTGGCGGCACTGACCAGCGTCGTGGTGATTCCGCCCGGGCAATCCATCCAGCTGGGCCTGATTCTGGGCCAGGCCGGTTCGCTGCAGCAGGCCGGCGACATCATCGACAAACTGCGCAGCACCGACGCCCTGCAGAATGCCCTCACCCGTACCCATGCCTGGTGGCACGATTTCCTGGGCGGACTACGGGTAAAAACCGTCGAGCCCGCCTTCGACCGCCTGGTGAACGACTGGCTGCCCTACCAGCTGGTGACCTCCCGCCTGTGGGGCCGCAGCGGCCCGTTCCAGCGCAGCGGCGCCTATGGTTTCCGCGATCAGCTGCAAGACGTGATTCCGCTGGCGACTACCCATCCCGCCCTCTGCCGCCAGCAAATCCTGCTGCATGCAAAACAACAGTTCCTGGAAGGCGACACCCTGCAGTGGTGGCACACCACCTGGGACGGCCAGACCGGAATCGGCGCCCGCAATCATGCGTCCGACATCATGCTGTGGCTACCGTACGTGGCATTGCATTACGTCAAAGTGAGCGGTGACGCCGAGATCTGGAAAGAATCCGTGCACTTCATCGAAGGCAAACCGATTCCGGCCAAGGTGGAAGGCATCGTGTTCGTGCCACTGCGGTCGCGCGAGAAGGCATCGCTGTACGCACACTGCAAGCTGGCCATCGACCGCGTGCTGGCACGCCTGGGCGAACACGGCCTGCCGCTGATGGGCACCGGCGACTGGAACGACGGCCTGGATGCCGTCGGCCATCACGGCAAGGGCGAAAGCGTCTGGCTGGGCTTCTTCCTGTACAGCGTGCTGCTGGATTTCGCGCCGGTCGCCGCCGCGCAGGAAGACCACGCCACCAGCGAGCGCCTGCGCTCCTGCGCCGCCGCACTGAAAGATGCACTCGATCAGCAGTGGCGCGAACAACGCTATGTGCGGGCGATTACCGACAACGGCGAAGAACTGATTTTCCCCGATGCGCTGATGTCATCCTGGCCGATCCTGAGCGGCGCGGTGGATGCCGCCCACGGCGAGAAGGCCCTGAGTCACGGCCTGTCGGCGCTGGAGCGGGACGCCATCGTGCTGCTGCTCACCCCGCCGTTCACCGACGACGCACAACCGCGCCCCGGCCGCATCACGCAATATCCGCCGGGCGTGCGCGAAAACGGCGCCCAGTATTCCCACGGCAGTTCCTGGCTGGTGGACGCTGCCCTGCGCCTGGCCGACATGCTGGAACAACAGGGCAACCCGGCCGCCGCGCAGCACTGGCGCACCCACGCCGGCACCCTGTGGCACAAAATCTCACCCCTCACCCACACGGCGCCGGAACGCTGGCTCAATTACGGTCTGGAACCGCACCAGCAACCGGCCGACGTGTATTTCGGCCCGGGCTATGAAGGCCGTGGCGGCTGGAGCTGGTACACCGGCTCAGCCGCGCGCATGCTGACAGCGGCCTGGGGATTGCTGGGGCTGGAATTCCGCGCCGGCGAGCTGCACGTTGCCGACTGGGCGAAACGGGGGGATGTCTGGCCGCACCTGCAACAGGTGGAATGGCGCGGCCATGTGGTGGAGGTTACAGCAGCTCCGGCAGATAAGAGCGAATCTGCTCCGCCGGCATCCGGCTGACGTCCTTGGCAAACTCCTGCGCGATTTTGCCTTTCAGCGCGGTGCTCCAGTGGGGTCGCAGCAGGCCCAGGAACGACGGGCTGGCCAGCACATAGATGCGGTCCGGCTTGTGGGCCTGCAGTGCCTGCTCCAGCGCCTGCCCCACCTGCTTGGCGAACACCTCCGCCACATGCTGGTGGGCGGAATCATGATTACCAATGTCATGGGGATTGCCGCCGCTGGCATCGCTTACCAGATCCTGTTCCCGCAACCGCGCCTCGGGATTCGCCATGCCGGTGATTTCCAGCAGCGCCCCCTCGCGCTTCTCGGACTTGAACAGACGGGCACGGGCCTGATCGGCCGCCAGAACGATATACGATCCCATGGTAAGCATCCTTTTGCGGGTGGGTAGACAGAGACAACTCGCCCCAGCATACACCCGCGCCAGTGGCGGGGTGCCTTGATAGGGGTCAAACATTCCCTCCATTTGGTCCGACGTGTGCGCCACCCGACACAACAACTCCCTGAAACTCTGGCAAAAAATCCCAAGGCAGCGATTGCGGGCAAAATCCCCCACCCGCCCTATACTTTGATGGATGTCTCAGCCCAAGGAAATTGCACCCGATCTGCAGGACGGGATTGACCGCAAGCAGCTGAAGCAGCTCAGAGAGCGCTTCCTGCAGGTCAATCACGGCAGGCTGGAGCGTATGTTAGCGACGCTCGGCAGCCGCCACCGGTTGTTCCTGGAATCGTTGCCGCTACTACTGCATATCAACCACCCGTCACTGCCCGGCTACGTCTCCGGACGCACGCCCTGTGGTGTGTGCGGCTTCACGCCCGAAAAAGAGAACCTGCGGGCGGCCCAGACCATCTCCCGCAGCTTCGTTTACCGGCGCAAGGTGAATCACCAGCCGCGCATCTTCAGCATTTTTTTGATGGGCAGCACCGGCACCGTGGCGCACTCGGAATCCAGCGACATGGATATCTGGATCTGCTACGACCCGGGCATTCCCCAGGAAGCCATCGACGAACTGCAGGACAAGCTCAGCGCCATCGAACGCTGGGCCGACGAAACCGGACTGGAAGTGCATTTCTTCCTGATGGACCCGATCAAGTTCCGCGCCGGCGTGCGCAGCGATCTGTCCGGCGAGGATTGCGGCAGCGCGCAGCATTATCTGCTGCTGGACGAGTTTTACCGCACCAGCATCATGGTGGCGGGGCGCTATCCGCTGTGGTGGATGGTGCCGGCGTACAACGAAAAAAATTACGACGCGCTGGCAGACAAGCTGGTGCGCAACCGCTTCATCGAAAAAGATGACTGCGTGGATTTCGGCGGCATCTCTGATTTTCCCGCCGGCGAATTCATCGGCGCCGGCATGTGGCAGCTGTACAAGGGTATCGATTCGCCCTACAAATCCGTCATCAAGATCGTGCTCACCGAAGTGTACGCCGGCGAATATCCCGAAGTGGAAAGCCTGAGCGTGATGTACAAGAAAGCGGTGTACGCCGGCCAGCTGGATCTGGATGAGCTGGACCCTTACGTGATGCTGTACCGCAAGATCGAACGTTACCTCAGCGCACGCCAGGAATTGCGGCGGCTGGAACTGATCCGCCACTGCTTTTATTTCAAGGTGAACGAAAGCCTGAGCCGCGTAGTAAAGGCGGCGGACTGCTCCTGGCGCCGGCACCTGATGATCCGGCTGACCCGCGAATGGGGCTGGGATGACGGTTACATCAAGCAGCTGGATAATCGCAAGCACTGGAAAGTGACCCGGGTGCGCGCAGAGCGGCAGGAACTGGTGCAGGAACTCAACCAGAGTTACCGCGTGCTGTCGGCGTTCGCCCGCGACAACGACATCGAGGCCTCGATCAAGCAGGAGGACATGAACCTGCTGGGACGAAAGCTGTATGCCGCCTTCGAACGCAAGGGCGGCAAGATCGAGCTGGTGAATCCGGGCATCGCCACATCGCTGGTGGAAGAACATCTGTCCTTTCACTACGTACGCGACGCCGAGCACGGCATCAACGACTATTGGTCCGTGCACCAGGGTTACCTGAAAATGCGCGAGGCCAAGGGCCGTGAACCGGTCAAGAAAGCGCGCAGCATCATCGAGCTGATGACCTGGTGTTATTTCAACGGCCTGCTGGACGCCAGCACCCGCATGTCGGCAGAAGCCAACGGCACCGACATGACCGATGCCGAACTGCAACAGACCGTGCAATCGCTGTTTCAGTTGTTCCCCGGTGGCGCACCCTATGCCCCCCAGGAAAATTTCCTGCACGCAGCGATTCCCACCCGCATCGTGCTATACCTGAATGCCGGGCTCGACCCGATGCGACCGATGACGCAGAAAGGCATTCACCGCCTCACCGACCAGACCGATGCACTCAGCTACAGCGCACTGCACCACAACCTGGTGGTGACAGTGGACCAAATCCTCTGCAACAGCTGGGGCGAAATCATCTGCAGCCATTTTTCCGGCGAGAACGCGTTGATCGACTGTCTCGTGCATTACATGCGGCAGATTCCGCCGGATGGCTCGATTCCATTGCCGAAACTCGATGTGCGCTGCTACTGCCCCACCCGCGCCAGCTCCATCGCGTCCCGGGTGGAAGAACTGTTCCGCGACATCATTGCCTGCTACTACAGCGGCACCCGCACGATTCATACCCGCTACATTCTGGAGATCGAGCAATACAGTTACCTGCTGCAGTTCAAGCGCAACGTGCCGGTGGTGCGCGGCCTGCGCTCGCGACGGGAACTGCTCGACGTGCTGAGCGAACCGCAACAGACCTACAGCCCCATCGTGCTGGACCGCAACGCGCTCGACAAACATCCGCTGCGGGTGATCAGCAAGCTGGCATCGCCCGACCGGGTGCAGGTGTTTTACCTGCGCAACAACGACAGCAGCGAAATCTACATTCACGACGAACACGGCTCGCTGTTCTGCACCCAGAAAAACAACGTTGATGAGGAAACCCTGCTCAATCCGATCCGCCTATTCCTGCAGAACATCCAGCATCGCCGCACCACGGTGAACCAGCTCGACGGCTATGCCACGCCGCAACCGCAGCAGCAAAAAGTGGCGTACTACGAACTCAAGCGCAACAATCGCGGCGAATTGCAGAGCGAACGCAAACCGTTGTTGGAAGCGGTGGATTCCAAACAGTTCCACCATGTGCAGGCCATTGCCCAGACCGGTACTTTCGGCGACGTGTTCTACACCGTGTATTGCGACGACCAGGAGTTTTCCCAGCTGGAATACGGCGACGCCCTGTTCGCCGCCGTGGCCGGTCACATCGCCTCGCTGCGACGCAAGCGCGAGCGTTATCCCATCTACATCACCGACCTGGACCTGAGCCAGCTGGACCTCGCCGGCGGCGCGCCACTACAAACCGTGCAATTCCTTCAGCACAAGGAAAAACTGGAAACCGCCATCAACCAGGCGCTGAAATCGTCCTGAACAGGGCAAACCTGAACCTCACCCAACGCGCAAAATGAGAATTGACTGGCAGCTTCAATCGAAGCGTTTTGCTTTCCATTGGCAAAGCTCGCACAATTAGCGACCAGGAAATTTATCAATCCGCTCTTAGTCTGCTCACACCGCTCACTATATAACCAGAAGCAGATCCTGTTTTCACCCTGCTTCAGACAAAGGAGGTCAGCGCTTCATTTATGCCACTTCATCGGCTTACTTCGCACACAAATGGCCTCACTGTTCCCTAGAATAAGTTGCACCAGCCGACCCTGAACGCTCTCTCCACTGGAGCCACGAGACACATTTGGAAAGGAGCGACGCTCAAACGCCGCCCAAAATGACACCCTCGACGACAGAGTCCTGCGGCGCTGCGGCCGCAGCAGCATTCTGGCATCTGTGCGCAATCAAACCCGGCGCAAGATACTCAATAAATATGTTCCATTAATCGCTTTGAAATTTTCCTGGCCATTTTTCAGCGAAGCGTGAGGAAAGTAGCTGTATCGAATATTTCGAAATGGACTACAATTCGACCCGCCCGGCACAGCCCAAACGGCCATCAGACTTTTCATACCACGGTGAGATATCCAGATTCGTGCGAGACCCAAGAGATCAATTCTTCAACGCAGATCACCTTAAAACCGGCTTGAAAGAACGGGCCGTGAAAAGTGCGGGTATCACCCTGGCTGCTCAGGGTATCAAGCTGATCCTGCAGGTGGGTTCCATCGCCATACTGGCACGGCTGCTGGAACCATCAGACTTCGGTTTGATAGCCATGGTCACCGTTTTCACCGGTCTCGCCCTGCAATTGATGGAAGGCGGCCTCTCCATGGCCACCATCCAACGCGACCAGATTACCCATGCGCAGGTATCCAACCTGTTTTGGGTCAATGGCGCGGTCGGCGCATGTCTGTGTCTGCTTGGCATCCTGATCTCGCCACTCGTCGCAACCCTTTACGACGAACCGCGGCTCACCCTGATTATGGCGGCGATGAGCGTCACCTTCCTGATCGGCGGATTTTCAGTTCAACATGATGCATTGCTTCGCAGGCAGATGCGTTTCAAAGCCATCTCGGTCATCGACATACTTTCCATGGCTGCAGGCATCATCGCGGGGATTGCAGCCGCCTTTTGGGGTCTTCAGTACTGGGCCCTTGTCATCAGCCCAATTGTCACCTTTTTGGCAAAAACCATATTGCGGTGGGTAAGTGCGCGCTGGGTGCCGTCGATGATGAGTCGTGGCTCGGGTGTCCGGCCACTCCTGGGATTTGGCGCAAACGTTACCGGGGCAAACTTCATTGGCTACGTGGCAAACAACCTTACGCCATTTGCGGTAGGTTACGTTGGTGGCGCTCAATCCCTAGGCTTGTTCAACCGCGCCAACGCTCTCACGTCCATTCCTTCCGGCCAGATGCTTCCACCGATCATGAGGGTGCTTCAGCCAACGCTGGCCCGGGCAGCCAACGATCCAGCGCAGCTGCGAAAAACCATTACCTCCATTATGGGAAAGCTGATCCTGGGAACCATGTTTGTCACGCTCACGATGGCTGTTCTGGCAGACTGGATTGTTGAGTTGTTCCTTGGCGCCAACTGGGGCGGCGCGGTTCCGATATTCCAAATGCTGGCTGTTTTTTCACTGGTGGAACCGATTGCCGGATTTCTGGCTGTATCCCTGATTGCCACCGGAAACGCTCAAGCTCTGCTGCGCTCAAAGATCACTACCCTGTGCATTCTTGTCGTTTCCGTTGGCGTCGGTGCTTTCTGGGGAGCGTTTGGTGTAGTGACTGCCGCAGCTCTGTCGGGCGTATTTCTCCGTTTGCCCACTTTTCTGTTTAACGCCAGCCGACATTTGCCCATTACCTTTGGTGAATTCCTGAAAGCGTTAATACCACCGTCAATCTGCTCGGTAAGCACGGTAGCAGTGCTGCTTGGCCTTCGTCAGGTTATTCATCTGGAGAGCCCTGTGGTAGGCTTATGCACTTTTCTCGTGATAGCGACTGTTGTTTATTTGGCGCTGTGCGTATTGATCAAACCAACCCGCCGAGAATTACTTGAAAGCATTAGCCTCCTTAAACTCTTGGTGTCCAGGAAGAAAAAGTGATTAACAGTCATCAAGCACTGAGCGACACAGTGATATCCAATGGCTATTGTGTGGGCTGTGGTGCCTGCGCAGTACCTGAACAAAGCCCGTTCAAGATCCTAATGGATAGCTACGGGCAGTATCGGGCACACATGGATGATTCACCTGTTTTTGGGAGAACGGACAGTAGCTACGAAGAACTGTGTCCCTTTAGCTCGTCTGCACCCAATGAAGATGACATAGCCAAACAGTATTATGCCGAAACCTGCGAACACCATCCGCAAGCAGGCTATTACAAGGGTGTGTATGTAGGGCATGTGGCAGAAGATGAGTTCCGAACCCGTGGAAGCTCTGGCGGTATGGGCACCTGGGTGCTCCATGAACTGCTGGACAAAAAGCGGGTGGACTACGTTATCCATGTCAGATCTGAAACCGCCGATAAAGATTTGAATAATATCCCCTTCAAATATCAGGTGAGTAGAACACTGGACGAAGTCAGACTGGGTGGTAAATCCAGGTACTATCCGATCGAATTATCCCAAGTACTGAAAACCGTTCGCGACCAACCAGGGCGGTACGCTGTAGTAGGCGTTCCATGCTTTATTAAGAGCGTCAGGCTGCTTCAAGCACAGGACCCCATACTGGCAGAACGAATTAAATACTGTGTAGGGTTGGTGTGCGGCCATTTGAAAAGCGCACATTATGCGGAAAGTCTTGCCTGGCAGATGGGTATCCCGCCATCAGAGCTGGAAGCCATTGATTTTCGAATCAAGGATCCATCGCAGCCCGCTAATCGTTACAGCACGTACGCAAAAGGACCATCAGGCGAAAAAGTTGTGCCCACCAACAATCTGTTCGGAGCCGACTGGGGCGCAGGCACATTCAAATATAAGGCCTGCGATTTCTGCGATGACGTTTTTGCTGAAACGGCCGATGTGGTTCTCGGCGATGCGTGGCTGCCCGAATATGTCCAGGACAGCGATGGCACCAACGTCGTGATCACCCGTAACAGCGATATCCAACTGCTGATTGAGAATGCCCGTAACGACGGCAGGCTGGCACTCGATGATCTGAGTATCGAAAAGGCCGTGCAGTCGCAGGATGCCGGATTGCGCCACAGAAAAATCTCGATAGGTTACAGATTGCACTGTGAAAAAGAGGCGAATGCCTGGGTTCCAACAAAAAGAACAAAACCATCCAGAACGTTGAATCCTCGGCACGAAATGAAACGGCAGCGGCTGAGGACAGAACTGAGAGATCTGTCACATAAATCTTTTCTGGTCGCGAAGAAAACCGGTGATTTATCTGTCTACACCACTGCAATGACGCCGGTTTATAACCGGTACTTGATCCAGAAGCGCTCTTTTCTGCGCAGGACGTATTTTTTGGTCAAGAAAACGCTGAAGGCAATGATTGGACGTTAAAATGGAATTTAAAATGAAAAAAATAGGGATTTTGAATTTTCAATACTCTACCCACAACTATGGCGCTGTGCTTCAGGCGGCAGCGTTGGAACATATTTGTCGCCAGCTTGGCCATGATGCCCGGCATCTGGATTACATGGCCCAACGAAAAGTGACTCTCAAGGGCCGTGTGGGGCAGATCCTGCGAAAAATGGGGCTAAAAAAATCGCCGCAAGAAGATCAGGTCTTCAACCAGGTAGTGTTTGAGCAGTTCAGAGCAATATTCCTCAACAGAACGCCACGCATCCAGGCTGAAAGGGATTTCACTGACATCGCGAAAGGCTTTGATTCTGTCATTGTCGGAAGTGATCAGGTGTGGCGTCCGGCGTATGCCAAAGACACCATCGCTTTTTTCCTGGGGTACGTTCCGAAAGGCATAGACAGAATTTCCTACGCGGCCAGCTTTGGGACGGAAACCTGGCAGCAAACAGAAGATACCCATTTAACGTCGAAAGTGCAGGATGAGTTGCGCCACTTCAGGGCGATCTCATGCCGGGAAGAGTCAGGCGTAAAAATCTGTAAAGATATTTTTGGTGTTGACGCTGTTCACGTGCTTGATCCGCTGCTACTGGTTGACGAGTCTTTTTTTGAAAAAATTATTGCGAAATCTTCGGTTGGTAAAAACGCTAAACTGGTGTATTACAAGCTGGATTCCAGCGCTGATTTTCAGGAAGATCTGGCCGTAGTTGGCGCTACATTGGGATGCGCCGCTGTCAACATTTACCTGAAAGATTCCACTGTTCCTGAATACCGCGAGGTTTGGGATTGGGTAGCCCTGATTCGCAACGCCGACACGGTGATAACCGATTCCTTTCACTGCATTTGTCTTGCGCTTCGCTTTGGCAAGGACGTGGTTTTCTGCCCAAATGAAAGAAGGGGGCAAACTCGGCTGGATAGCCTGTTCAAAAAACTGAATATAGATATGGAGCCAATGACCGGCAACCTTAAAACGCCGATGTTCAAGTTGCACAAGCGTGGCTATATAGAGACCATTCTTGAAAGGGAACGCGTCCACTCCATGAAATTTCTGCGGGAGGCGCTCCAATGACTGATTGCACCATTTCAATCATCATCCCGGCATTCAATGTTGAAAAATATCTGAGGGCAGCACTGGACTCGATCAAGGCGCAGAAGCAACTGCCTGATGAAGTGATTCTGATTGATGACGGAAGCACTGATCAAACACTTGAAATTGCCAGATCGTATCATTTTCCGGTTCCTTATCAGGTTGTCTCGATCAAGAATGGTGGCCAAGGTAATGCCAGAAACCTTGGAATCAGTTTGGCATCCTCTGAATATGTTTACTTTTTTGACTCCGACGATCTTCTTGCGAAAGATTTTGTCAGCGCCATAAAGAAGCAGATCTACAGCAATCAATATCCTGACATCCTTCTTTTTTCGGGTGACTCATTCAATGACTGCGAATACCAGGGCGAACGCTGGGTGAACTATCGCCGGGGTTTTTCGGGCAGTTTCAGTCGAACCGAATTTCTGGACAAGGCATTCATCCACAAAGCCTTGTTCTGCTCACCCTGTTTGTACGTCTCAAGGAAATCTCTGTGGGGCCCGCAAGGTTTGGCCTTCGCCCCTGATTTTCTGGAAGACGAAGCACTCTTCTTTCCCCTGCTATTTGCTTGTCGTACCTTTGTCGTATTCGACGAAGTGCTTTTCCTGCGAAGAAATCGCGCAGACTCCACCATGACAATGGTGCGAAATGAAAAGCACCTGAACGGTGCTTTGAATTGTGTGCGAACTACGCTGCAACTGTACGACTCCAAAGAGTTGAATGATAAGGAGCGCCAGCACACCCTCAGGCGGCTTGAGGCACGTTGCATTGTCTACATACTGACGGCGAGAAAGGCTGGTTTACCGGTGAGTGTAAACGAAATGGTGAAAACAATAGTGAGGACAAGAAGTGTGAGCCTGGCCATAAAAACCTTGTTCTATGGTGTGGGTGCCGATCAGTCAGCGGCGATACGCAGCGCCGTCAGGGCAGTGAAAAGGGTGGGCAGAGTGGGTAAACTGGCTACGAGGTAAAGGGTTATTCAAACCGCAACTGGAATTGGGCGCCCCCTACAGAACCCGCGCTACTGTTCGCGGGTTCTGCCATCCTGGCCAATGACATGAATCAATCCATTTAACTGTGCATATATACAGCATAACGATTGGTCAACGCATGAGGGAGCCGACCCAAAATCCCTAGCAAGGCCTTTTTTGAGGTCGAAAGCTCCTGTCCCAGGCACCTTCATCAGAAGTTCGCTTCCAGCTTGTAAGAGAGCATTGACTGCCCGCCATCTTCCCGCACTGAAAGCCTCCTGCTTTGCCACCCGCATGGTTATAATGGCCGGTCATTGCTCACCCGGAATATCCCATGCGCATCCCATTACTAATCGGCCTGCTGGCGCTCACGGCCGCCTGCGGCCAGAAAGGCGATCTCTACCTGCCGGAAGACGAACCCAACGCAGCGGGCGCGGCAACGGAACAAACCTGCCGCAGCCGCACCTGCAAGCCCGTTGAAGCCGCTCCGGCCAGCGATGCCACGGCGGTGGAACCCGCTGCGACCACTCCAGCTCCAGCCGCTGCGCCTGCCAACAACGAAGCAGCCACCATTACGCTGGAACCACAACCCCAAGAGCCTTATCAACAAGCGCCTTCTCACGAGACCACCCAATGAGCCAGTTTGAATACCGCAACAACCGCCTGCACGCCGAACAGGTCGAGGCGCAGGCCATCGCCGCCGCCGTCGGCACCCCCTGCTACGTCTATTCCCGCGCGGCGCTGGAAAGCCACTGGCGCGCGTTCGATTCCGCCTTCGGTGGCCACCCCCACCTGATCTGCTATGCCGTCAAAGCCAATTCCAATCTGGCGGTGCTGAACGTGCTGGCCAAACTGGGCGCCGGTTTCGACATCGTGTCCCAGGGCGAACTGGAGCGGGTACTGCGGGCCGGCGGTGATCCGGCGAAAATCGTGTTCTCCGGCGTGGGCAAGCTGCGCGGCGAAATGGCGCGGGCGCTGGAAGTGGGCGTGCACTGCTTCAACGTGGAATCAGAAGCGGAACTGGATACCCTGAACGACGTGGCAGGATCGCTGGGCAAGATTGCCCACATTTCCCTGCGGGTAAATCCGGACGTGGACGCGCAAACCCACCCCTACATTTCCACCGGCCTGAAGCAGAACAAATTCGGCATCGATATCGACCGCAGTCTGGCGGTGTACCAGCACGCAGCCAAACTGCCGCACCTGAAAATCACCGGCATCGACTGCCACATCGGCTCCCAGCTCACCAGCGTCACGCCGTTTCTGGACGCGCTGGACAAGGTGCTGGAGCGCATCGACCAGCTGGCTGCCCACGGCATCCACATCAGTCATCTGGACATCGGCGGCGGCCTGGGTGTCCGCTACCGCGACGAACAACCGCCCACGCCGCAAACCTACGTCACCGCACTGCTGCACAAACTGGGTGACCGCAAGCTGAAAATTCTGATGGAACCGGGCCGCGCCATTGCGGCGAACGCGGGCATTCTGCTCACCGAAGTGCTGCTGCTGAAATCCACCGAAGTGAAACATTTCGCGGTGGTGGACGCGGCCATGAACGACCTGATCCGGCCGTCCCTGTATGGCGCCTGGCAGAACATCATTCCGGTGCAACCGAATGAAAAAGCGGTCAAGCAGAATTACGACATCGTGGGCCCCGTGTGCGAAACCGGGGATTTTCTGGGCAAGGACCGCGAACTGGGCATCGCACCGGGCGACCTGCTGGCGGTCTGTTCCGCCGGCGCCTACGGCTTTGTGATGAGTTCCAACTATAATACCCGTAACCGCGCCGCCGAAGTGATGGTGGATGGCGACCACTTCCACATCGTGCGTCGCCGCGAAACCTACGACGACCAACTGGCCCTGGAATCACTGGTATCCTGAGACGATGAAAATCGAATTCACCAAAATGCACGGCCTGGGCAACGATTTCATGGTCATCAACCAGGTGACGCAAAATGTGGAGTTGACCCCTGACATGATCCAGCGCTGGGCCGACCGCCACACCGGCGTCGGCTTCGACCAGCTGCTGCTGGTGTCGCCGCCCACCTCGCCCGACGTGGATTTCCGCTACCGCATTTTCAACGCCGACGGCACTGAAGTGGAACAATGCGGCAACGGCGCTCGCTGTTTCGCCCGCTTCGTCTATGATAAGAATCTCACCAACAAGAATGTGATTCCGGTGGAAACCAACACCGGCCGCATTGAGCTGCAACTGGTGAGCGGCGGGCTGGTCACCGTGAACATGGGCGCACCGATTTTCGAACCGGAACGGATTCCCCTGATCGCGCAGCAGCAACAACCGCTCTACCAGTTCACTGCCGAAGGCGAAACCGTGCAGATGGCCTGCGTGTCGATGGGCAACCCCCACGGCGTGCTGCAGGTGGAAGATGTGGACACCGCGCCAGTGGCAACCATGGGGCCGCGACTGGAAGCGCATCCCCATTTTCCCAACAGGGCCAACATCGGCTTCTGCCAGGTGGTGGACCGCGACAATCTGCGCCTCCGGGTGTTCGAGCGCGGCGTCGGCGAGACCCGGGCCTGCGGCACCGGTGCCTGCGCGGCGGCGGTGGCCAACATCGCGGCGGGGCGGGTCAATAACAAAGTGAACGTGACGCTGCCCGGCGGCGCCTTGCAGATCGAGTGGCAGGGCGAGGGCCATCCGGTACTGATGACCGGGCCAGCAACAACCGTATACGAGGGGACCATCACGCTATGACCGACATCACCGTGGGCAAATCCAAGCAGGACAAACTCACCGCCGCCGACGTCATCACTTTCCTGCGTGCCCATCCTGATTTTTTCGTCAACCGTGCCGACCTGCTGTTCGACCTGCAACTGCCCCACGGCCACAGCAATGCTTCCTCGCTGCTGGAAAAGCAGGCCAGCGTGCTGCGCACCCGCAACACTGAACTGCGCCACAAACTCAACGAACTGGTGAACGTGGCCCGCGACAACGACCGCCTGTTCAACCAGATCCGCAAGCTGGGCCTGGCCCTGCTGGAAACCGATACCCTGGTTGATTGTGAAGCCACCCTGCAACGCAGCCTGCTGGAGGATTTCCAGCTCGACTGCGTCAGTCTGCTGCTGTTCGGCACCGAGCGCGAACCCGGCAACATCATCTTCACCAGCAAACACGAACTGCAGGCGATCCTGGGGGATCTGCTGCGGGGCGAACGCATCCTCTGCACCACGCTGCGGCGCAAGGAAATGGCGTTTCTGTTTCCCGGTTATGAACAGTCCGAAGGTTCCGCCGCGCTGATCCCGCTGAATTTTCGCGGCGAGATCGGCCTGCTCGCCGTGGGCAGCACCGATCCCAGCCACTACACCTCGAACATGGACACCACGTTCGCCAGCTACATCGGCGAGATCCTCAGCCGCCGCCTGTACCATCTGCTGGGATAACGATGACCGATCCGCAACCCGCCAGCGCCAACATCATCGATGCAGCGGTTGAGGACTATCTGAATCACCTGCAACAGAAACGCCTGCTGTCGCAACACACGGTGGACGCCTACCGCCGCGATCTGGAACACCTGAAACCCTTCTGCGCAAAAAATGCAGTCACCGACTGCGCCCATCTGCAACCGCACCATATCCGCATGCTGATCGCCGAGCGCCACCGCAAGGGTAGCCAGAGCAAATCCCTGCAACGCCAACTGGCCAGCCTGCGTGGCCTGTTCCGCTTTCTGATGCAGCAGAAAAAAATGCAGCTGAATCCCGCCGTGGGCATCCGCCCGCCCAAAGGCGAAAAGCGCCTGCCCCACACGCTGGACGTGGACCAGATGAGCCAGCTGCTGGATATTCGCGACAACGATCCGCTGTCCGTGCGCGACCGCGCCATTCTGGAACTGTTTTATTCTTCGGGCTTGCGATTAAGCGAACTGCTGCACCTGCAACTGCAGAATTACGATCGCAGCGACAACACGGTGCGCGTATTGGGCAAGGGCAGCAAGGAACGTATCGTGCCGGTGGGAAAAGCGGCCCAACAGGCGATCGCGCAGTGGCTGCAGATCCGCGACCAGTTTGCGCCGCAAAACGACACACTGTTTGTCAGCCAGCGCGGCACCGCGCTGCATCCCTCCACCGTGCAGAAACGGTTTCGTGACTGGGGCATCAAGCAGGGCATCGACCGCGGCCTGCATCCGCATTTGCTGCGCCATTCCTTCGCCAGCCACATGCTGGAATCCAGCGGCGACCTGCGCGGCGTACAGGAACTGCTGGGCCACGCCGACATTTCCACCACGCAGATCTATACCCACCTGGATTTCCAGCACCTGGCCAACGTGTATGACGCAGCCCATCCGCGGGCGAAGAAGCGGGAGGACTGATACCGCGAAACCGTTGGTCGACCGCAACAAATCTTTAGCGGCGTTGCCGGCACAGTGGGTAGAATGCAGCCATCTAGTCAACCATCGCCGGCCGCCATGATAAAACTCATCACCTTCGATCTCGACAACACCCTGTGGGAAATCGATCCTGTCATCGTCAAGGCCGACCATGCCATGCGCGAATGGATCGAACAGCAGGTGCCGGCAGCAGTGGCACGGCTGGAACGGCAAGCCTTCATGGCATTGCGCAAAGCAGTGGTCAGCGAGCACCCCGACATCGCGCACAAGCCCACCTACCTGCGCAAGAAAATGCTGCACCGCCTGTTTCTGGACGCCAACCTGTCCCACGATCAGGCCACGCACATGTCCGAGCAGGCATTCGAGGTGTTCTTCCACCACCGCAATCAGGTGCAGCTGTTTCATGACGGCGAAGACATGCTGAAGGAACTGTGCCGCCACTACCGCCTGATCGCCCTCACCAACGGCAACGCCCACCTGGAAAGGGTCGGCATCAGCCAGTATTTCGTCGCCCACTTCAATGCCGACACCGTGGCCAACCCCAAGCCTCACGCCGACATGTTCCTGGCGGCGCTCGACTTCGCCGGCGTACAGCCACAGGAATGCGTGCACATCGGCGATCACCCCCACGAAGACGTGGATGCTGCCGCCGCCCTCGGCTTCCACACCATCTGGTTCAAAAGTGACTATGCCGCCCCGCCACCGGACGATTTCAGGCCGGCCCACACCGTCACCCGGCTGGCGCAGATTCCCGCCGCAATCCGCGCCATCGAACAGTCCCTGCCTAGCTGATCCGCAGCCTAAGCAATACAGGATAGAAAGCGCAAACAAGGCGGTTTTTCCGTAACGGAATTGCCCGTACAATGGCGCGCCTTTTCAGGCTCCACCCCTTATTCACCCCCAGAGGACGGGACCGCGCCATGGTCACCTTGCCCCAACTTGCCCGCGCCGGCGCCAGCCTGCTGTTTTTGCTGGCAATCCTGCTGCACCCGCTGCCGGTACGGGCCATTGGTGACGTTTCATATTTACCGGCGGACGACTACAGCCAGCGCTGGTCGATTGCCGCCACCCTGCGCACCCAGGTCTCGCCCTACGAGGACGAATCCACCCACTCCGACTTCATCCCCCTGCTCACCTACAGCGGCGAGACCCTGTTTCTGGCAGGCACCAAAGGCGGCATTCACCTGTTCCGCAACGATGACTGGCGCGCCAACCTCTATGCCGGCTACCGCTTTGCCGGCTACAACGACGAAGACAAGGAAGCCCTCACCGGCATGGAACGGGAAGACAGCGTGGACGGCGGCATTGACCTGACCCGCGTCACCGCCCTGGGCGACTTCACGTTCGACGCCACCTCCGACATTTCCAGCAACCACAATGGCCAGGTGCTGTCCTTCAACTGGAGCCGCCGCTATGACCACGGCGCCTGGACCGTACTGCCCTGGGTCGGCGTCAGCTGGTATTCCCAGGATTACAACCAGTACTACTTCGGCGTGGAAGCCAAAGACGCATTGCCGGACCGCCCCGTCTACCACGCTGACGAATCCACCAGCCTGCGCGTCGGTTCCGACGTACGCTACAACATCGACGGCCGCCAGTTCCTCACCTTCAACATCGAGTACGAACGGCTGGGCAATACCGTCTACGACAGCCCCATCACCGACGAGCAGGATATTTTCAAGCTGGGCCTGAACTACCGGATACAGTTCGAGGAAGAAAACGCGGAACGCACTGCGCCGGATTACGATTTCCTCAACGGCCCGGGCAAGCCCTGGTTCGTGCGCGTGGCCGGCGGCTTCGGCACCGAAGTCACACTCAACAAGATCGTGCGCGGCGACGTGGAATACGACACCACCCGCCCGGGTCTGATCAGCGTATTCATGGGCCGCCAGCTGTCGGACACGTTCTTCGGCAGCAACTGGGAGGTCTGGCTGAAAGGCGGCGTCGCGCGCCGTTTCGAACGCGGCTACCAGGACGATTTCTTCGAATACGTGGCCGCCTTCAAGTTCTACTACAACAACTTCCCCTGGTCCGACAGCGTACTGACCCGCTTCGGTTTCGCCGAAGGTATTTCCTACGCGGAAGAAATACCCTATATGGAACAGGTGAACCTGGAAGAAAAAAATCCCACCACGTCTAACCTGCTCAACTATCTGGATGTGAGCATTGACGCCAGCATCGGCGACATGATTGACAGCGAAGACTACCGCCACTGTTTTTTCGGATTTTCGGTGCACCACCGCTCCGGCATTTTTGCCAGCGCCGACATGTTCGGCCCAGTGAACGGCGGCTCCAACGTGAATACGCTGTATGTAGAGTGCTTGTACCAATAAAACGTCAGGCAAAAAAAACCCGGCACAGCGGCCGGGTTTCAAAGTATTCCAATCACTTCGCAATCAACAAGAGTTCAACGTAACCCTTTCAACACTATCCTTGCCTGCAAGCAGAGGTTCGTCAGATCGGCCGGCTGCCGTAGTTGGATTCCGGCTTGCGCGGAGGATCGGTCCGCACGTTGGGATCGACCTGGGTGATCTTGCCGCCGCCACTCAGGAAGCGCTTCATGTCATCTTCCAGCCGTTTACGTTCAGCTTCGCGGGAAGTCACTGAGCGATCGCGGCCATCATCGAAAGTGATCTGGGCCGGTTCTTCCACCGGGGGCAGAGCGGAGCCTTCTTCGCCTGCAACGGGTTCCACTGCGGTTTCATCGATTTCATCGTAGTCAGACATCGTCACGTTCCTCAATAATTTTGGCTGCTTGCAGAGGTAAAGATATTTATAGTCGACCCAGTGGGCTTTGCTAAAAATATTTTGCTTTTTTAGATGGTATTTTTGTCTAAGGATTCAGCCATCTATAGCTTTATTTCCAATAGGCATTATCGCTATTCCGAAACAGAATTTGCGCCGGCGGAATTATATCCAGAAGCGCGAAAAAGCGTTAGTTTTCAGACTGATAAATCTATTCATGCACTGATTCAGGGCTGCCCCGGCAGGAAACTATTCCCGCAGAATCGGGTGGCGGCACCTTACAGGAAGCGCTCTTTATGCGCTATTCCCCCTGCAGAGTTACCAACAGGTGGCGACTGCCACCCTGGTTGCGGTGCTCGCACAGGTAAATCCCCTGCCAGGTCCCCAATGCCAGCGTGCCACCTTGAATGGGCAACGTGAGACTGCAACCCAGCAGGCTGGATTTCAGGTGAGCAGGCATGTCGTCGGGCCCTTCCAGGGTGTGGGTGAAATAGGGCGCATTCTCCGGCGCCAGCCGGTTGAAGTGGGATTCAAAGTCCCCCCGCACATCCGGATCGGCGTTTTCGTTGATGGTGAGCGATGCCGACGTGTGCTGCAGGAAGAAATGGGCCAGACCGATGTTGAAGGTTCGCAATTCGCGCTCGAACTGGGGCAGAATCTCCTGGGTAATGAGGTGGAAACCGCGCCGGCGCGGCTGTAACTGGATGGATTGCTGAAACCAGGCCATGACGACTCCTTCTATAAATGACGATCTGCCCCTGGTGGGCATCAGCAGCTGTCTGACCGGGCAGCGGGTGCGCTATGACGGCCTGGACAAGTTCAATGCGCTGGTAGCCGAGCGGATCGCGCCCTATTGTCGCCTGCTGCCGTTCTGTCCGGAAGCGGTGGCCGGCATGGGCATTCCGCGCCCGCCCATCAATCTGATCCAGACCGCAGACGGCATCCGCGCCCTGGGGCGGGACAAACCGCACCGGGATGTAACCGGGCGCCTGCTCACCGTAGCCGACATCTTTGCCAACAGCTACCCCGCTCTGTGCGGCTACATCCTGCAAAGCCGCTCCCCCAGCTGCGGTCTCAACACCACCCCCGTGCTCGATCCCACCCAGCAGCAGGTGCTCGACAGCCAGGGCAGTGGTCTGTTCGCGCAGCGCATCCGCGCGCGTTTTCCTGACCTGCCCCTGCTCAACGACACCGATCTCAATGAGGCCACCATCGAGCGCTTTCTGCACGATATCCGGCTGCGGGCGATGGCGCCTGGACTACGCTTTAAACAATAAAAGCGTCAGGATCTGCAAAAAAATTGCACTATGGACAGCTGCTGCGTGTCAGTGACCCACCGTTCGTTCCGATCCACCGCGCTGGCTGCCCTGCTGGCCGGCAGCGCATTGGCGTGCCCGGCACCGGTCTGCGCAGCGCAGCAGGATCTGTTCGAACTGTCACTGGAAGAACTTTCGCGGGTGACCGTCACCGGCTCCACCCTGACCGAAAAATCCGTGCGCGACGTGCCCGCCTCGGTCACCGTGTTCACCCGCGCCGACCTGCAGGCACTGGCGGTCAGTTCGCTGGATGACCTGATGAACCGGGTACCCGGCATGCAGTCCTACCGCTCATCGGACAGCAGTGTCGCCCAGGCCAGTTCCATCCGAGGGCGCCGGGTGGCCTCCAGCAACCGGGAAATTCTGGTACTGGTGAATGGAATGAAGATCGACGGCTTTTACTCCAGTGGCATCAACAGCACGCTACCCCTGCTGCCACTGGACAACATCGCCCGGGTGGAATTCATTCGCGGCCCCGGCTCGGCGGTCTATGGCAGCAATGCCTTTACCGGCGTGATCAACATCATCACCGTGGATGACGTGAATGAGCTCGCCCTCAGCGCCGGTGATCACCGCCATCTGGAAGGCCACGTGCAGCATGCCTACAGCGGCGAACAGATGCGCAGCAGCCTGATGCTCCATGGCCGTGACGACCAGGGTGAAGACTTTGACGTGCAGGACACCCTGAGCAGCGCGCACACCGCCACCGACGATCCCTGGTCCAGTGTGTACCTGCAATGGCAACTGGCCCTCGGCGCCGACACGCAATTACAGCTGATTGGCGCCCGCGCCGAAGCACCCCACTACTACGTGCTGGGGAACATCAACAATGAGATCAACGGATTCGATTCCGACTTCGCTGGCCTGCTGCTGACCCAAAACCTGCACTGGCACGACGCCATCAGCAGCCAGCTGGGCGCCGGCTGGAAATATTCCCGCCTGGCTCCCCAGGGGAGCGTTACGGCATTGCCCGGCGGTGACACAGTGGATATAAAAGCGGATATCCGTTCCACCGAATACTGGCTGACCTGGCAGAACGACTGGCAGATGAGCGGGCGCAGCAGCCTGCAGTTCGGCGGCGAATACCGACGCCCGCAGATCACCCGCGCCGATGGCTACAGCAACTACGATCTGGGGGAACTGGCCAGCGGCAATTTTCCCCTGACCGAATACGGCGACTTCGGTTTCGAATACGCGGTGATGGATGCATCCCACATGGACGTGGCAGGCCTGTACGGCCAGTGGCAAATGGACTGGAGCAAAAACTGGAGCACCGTCGCCAGCCTGCGCTATGACCGCTACGCCCAGATTGGCGACAACGTCAGTCCACGATTGGGCCTGCTGTTTCATCCGGATCAGCACAACACCTTCAAGCTGCTGACTGGCGAAGCGTTCCGCGCACCCCAGGCGGGGGAACTCTACACCGCCAACAACCCGGTGATTCGCGGCAATCCGGACCTGAAACCGGAAACGGTGATGACCAGCGAACTGATCTGGCTCCATCAGCGTGAGCGCGGCCTGTTTTCCCTGACCTATTTCTACAACGAATTCGACAACGCCATCGACCAGGCCATCGTCAACGGACTGCGCGTCTACACCAACAGCGACGAACAGGACGTCAGCGACGGCGTGGAAGCCGAACTGCAGGCGGAAATCGCGCCTGGTTTCAAGCTGCTCGCCACCGCCACCTGGCTGCTGAAGACGCCGGACACGTTCTTCCGCGAAGCCCGCGATCTCTATTCCCTCAGCGGACTGTATGATCGCGACAAATTTTACGGCAGCATCAGCGCCTACTATCACAGCGACCAGCAGACCCTGGTGGACAACGGTGCCCGCAAGCAGACACTGGACAGCTACATCGTCGTGGATCTGAAGGCAGGTTATCGCTGGACGCCAGAATGGCGCACCGAGGTGGAAATCCTGAATCTGCTGAATGAAGACTACTACACGCCCACCCAGACCAGTCGCATCGAGGACGGCGTACCCAACCGCACCCGTGAGCTGCGGCTGGGTTTTGTGTGGGACTATTGAACCGGATTACTCCAGATAGGTGTATCCCACCAACCCTTCGCGCAATTCACCCAGAAACTCGCTCTGCTGTTCCTTGCTCAGACCAGTCATCAACAACTGCTCGTGAATCTGCTGCTGCAACTGCATGGGATCATATTCCACATAACGCAGAATGTGATCCACCGTGTCGCCCTTCAGCATGTTCACGATCTTGAAGCCGCCCTTGCCATCCAGCGTGACATCAATCGCATCGGTGTCGCCGAACAGGTTGTGCATGTCGCCGAGAATTTCCTGGTACGCGCCCACCATGAAAATCGCCAGCGAAAATTCCTCGTCTTCGCCATAGGCTGGCAGCGGCAGGCTGGTAGCCAGATCACCGGAATCCACGTATTTGTCGATGCGGCCATCGGAATCGCAGGTGATGTCCTGCACGATACCGCGGCGGTTCAGCGGCCGGTCCAGTCCGCTGATGGGCAACACCGGAAATACCTGATCGATTCCCCACGCATCGGGGATCGACTGGAACAGCGAGAAATTCAGAAAGATTTTATCCGCCAGTTTTTCATTCAGCTCGTCGATGATGTCCTGGTGCACACGGGACGACGCATCCAGTTTCTCGCGCAGGCAATGGCACGCCGCGCCGTAAATCTGTTCCGCCTGCGCTTTCTGTTCCAGCGTCAACACACCGTGGGTGTACATATCCTGGGATTCGCCGAGCCGGTACACCACTTCATGATACAGCTCCGACAGCGACCGGCCCCGCGCAGCGCTCTCGATCTGGTGATAGCAGCGCGCCAGTTCCTGCAGCACCACAGGATCATCGGCAGTAGGCTCGTCGGGCTTGCGCGCCGCCGGGCTTTCCACGCCAATCACGTTGCTCACCAGCACCGCGTGGTGGGCAGTCAACGCACGACCGGATTCGGAAATCACATTCGGCAGTGGCAAATCGTCCTGCACACACACTTCCTGTAACGCCAGCAGAATATTGTAGGCGTATTCTTCCATCGAATAGTTGATGGAGCAGAAGCTGCGGGATTTGGTGCCTTCGTAATCCACGCCCAGGCCGCCGCCCACGTCGACGATATCCACCGCCGCGCCGGCCTGCCGCAGCGCCGAGTAATAGCGCGACGCTTCCTTCATGCCGCGCTGGATGTCACGAATATTGGAAATCTGGGAGCCCAGATGGAAATGCAGCAGTTGCAGACGGTCCAGCGCATTGGCTTCGCGCAAAGTGGCCAGCACATCCAGGATCTGGGTGGCAGACAAGCCGAACTTGGATTTCTCGCCGCCGGTGTTCTGCCAGTTGCCCTTGCCGATGGAACTGAGGCGGGTGCGCAGGCCGATGCGTGGCTGCACATTCAGCGCGGCGGCCTCCTTCAGCACCAGCGCCAGCTCGGTCATCTTTTCCACCACGATGTAAACGCGGCGGCCCATCTTCTCGCCGATCAGTGCCAGACGCACGAACTCGCGATCCTTGTAGCCGTTGCAGACGATCACGGAATTGGCCCGGCTCAACGCCAGCACCGCCATCAGCTCCGGCTTGCTGCCCGCTTCCAGGCCCACGCTGCAGCGGGGATGGCCCGCCGCGGTGCCGTAAATCTGTTCCACCACCCGGCGCTGCTGGTTCACCTTGATGGGATAAACCGCCGTGTAATCGGCATCGTAATCCAGCTGCTGCATGGCGCCGGCAAAAGCGCCGCTGAGCTTGGTGACACGGTCATGCAGGATATCGGTGAAGCGGATCAGCAGCGGCGTGCGCAGCCCGGCGACCCGGGCGGCATCCACCACGGCCGACAACGCCACGCGGCCCACGTCCGGGCCGGTGCCCACGTCGATCTGGCCTTCGCCATTGATGTCAAAATAGCCGTCGCTCCAGTTGTCGATGCTGTACGTGTCGCGGGCTGCTTCAATCGGGGGAGTCGCCATTTATCCTGTCTTTCCTGTTTCAAGAGCCACATTCAAGCCCGAAGGTAAAAAACTTGGCCGCCACCATCGCTTCAGGTATGGTTGCGCGCGTTTTCAACCGCCATACTATCCACCCAGACATCACCTCAGTACGGGGCCCCAGCAATGATGAAGTCATCCCAGGAAAATTGGTTCACCGAAGTGTTCGGCAACGAAGGCACCGCGTTTGGCCTGGCCGTCACCGAAAAGCTGCATCAGGAGCAGACCCGTTACCAGTATCTGGAGGTTTACCAGACCCGTACGTTCGGCAAATTGATGGTGCTGGATGGCTGCGTGATGCTAACAGAACGGGACAACTTTCTATACCATGAAATGATGTCGCACCCGGCCCTGTTCACCCACCCGGAGCCCAGGCGCGTAGCCATCATCGGCGGTGGTGACTGCGGCACCCTGCGCGAAGTTTTGAAGCACCCGGGCGTGGAGAAATGCACCCAGATCGACATCGACGAACGGGTCACCTGGGCCTCGGAAAAATGGTTCCCGGAACTGTGCGATGCCAACCATGATCCCCGCGCGGAATTGCTGTTTGATGACGGCATCGCCTGGGTTCGCAACGCCGCTCCCGGCAGCCTGGATGTGATCATCATCGACAGCACCGATCCGGTGGGCCCGGCGGAAGGACTGTTTGCGGTGGATTTCTACAAGGATTGCCGCAAGGCGCTGAAACCGGAAGGCATTCTGGTGCAGCAGAGCGAGTCGCCCCTCCTGCACGCGGATACCATCATCAAGAAGATTCACCAGGACATGAAGGCCGCTGGCTTCCAGCAGTGCCATACCCTGCCGTTTCCGCAACCGGTGTACCCGACCGGCTGGTGGTCCTGCACCATGGCCAGCCCGCAGGGTTCGGTGACCCGTTTCCGGGATGACGACTCCGCTGCCAAAAGCTTCGCCACCCGCTACTACAACGTGGACATTCACCGTGGTGCGCTGGCCGTGCCGGAGTTCATGAAGGTGGCACTGGGCAAGTGATTCCTGCGCTAGCGGTGGCGCACACGGTAAAGTGCGCCGCTGCCGGCCTCATCCCTCGCCGCATTCAGCCTGATATTGCGCCCGCTGTTTCGCCTTGTAGCGATCCGCGTCCTTGTCCTTCCAGTATTTGACGGTGCCGTCCTTGTTCTCCGAATAGACCTGCGATGACGCTTCCAGCCGCTCCATCCGGTTGCGGAAGCGTTCGCAGTAAACCGCTTTCTCCGCTTCCTGCTGTTTCAGCGCTGCCTTCTGCTGCTCTTTCTCCAGACGCTCCTCCTCCAGCACCCGACTCACCCGTTCCTGGCGCTCGCGGAGTTCCTGCTCGCTGACGTCCTGGGTCGCCACTCCCCCGGTGGATTCCGGCATACCCAGGGCTTCAGCCTTGCGGTCCGCCGGCGCCCGGTCGCCAAAATGGACCCTGCCATTCGCATCCACCCAGCGGTAGACCTCGGCCTTGGCCAGAGGTGTCGAAAAACTTAACACCGCTGTCAGCACAGTCGTTGCCAGCCAGCCTGCATGTACATTCATGAAAAACTCCACAGAACAAAAAAAGATCAATTCGCGCAGCCATTATATTTTTTTTTGCTGAAACGGCATCTGTCGAAAAACTTGACGACAGGAATGAGAACCAAATCACATAGTTGTTTAACTTTATGATTTAATGGCGATTTATTTATTGGCACACAATCTGCTTATCGGAACGGGCAAATTAGAATCAGCATTACTTTGGGAATGGGGCAACCTATGAAATCGAACAAAATTTATACAAATTTCCTCGCGGTTGTACTGGGTGCTTCCGCCCTGACGGCCAACGCAGGCGTCATCAGCTACACCGAAAGCTTTGACTTCAGCGCTCTGTCGTTCAGCGACAGCGAATACGGTTCGAACAACGACGCAACCACCAGCGTTACCCGCAGCCAGAACGTCTCCCTGGCAGGCTTCGACACCAACCTGGGCACCCTGACCGGCGTCAGCCTGAGCTTCGGTTCCGACTGGAGCCTGGCCACCAAGGTCACCGCCAGCGACACCAACAATAACTGGGGCACCGAATACACCAACGGTACTTCCCTGGCCACATCGACCCTGTCCATCGACCTGCTGAACCCGGCCGGCCCTGGCGATGACAAATACAACGTGCAGACAGCCTACTGCTCCGGCACCGGCACTTACAGCGCAAGCTGCACTGGCAAGAGCGCATCAGCCGGCGACTTCAACGGCTCTTTCTATCTGGACAACATCGATCTGAGCGCCTTCATCGGCGGCAACGTCCTGCTGAACTTGATTCAGGAACTGACTGCTGAAGTAACCAACTGCGACAGCGATTCCAGCTGCTATGCCTGGAACTTCAACAACGGCTGGACTGGCGACATCACCATCAGCTACGCCTTCGACAGCGTTGAAGTACCGGAACCTGCCACCCTGGCTCTGTTTGGTCTGGGCCTGATCGGCCTGGGTCTGACCCGCCGCAAAGTGAAAAATCAGGGCTGATTGTTTCCCTTCAAAAGGCGACACGATCAATCCAGAAAGGCACCCTCGGGTGCCTTTTTTTGTTTGTAAAGTCGGGATAACAAATTTTTGCACCGGGGTTATCGCTTGGCCGTCCGGCACGCGGTTATACTGCAGCGCCCGCGCATTTGGCAGACATGTTTGTGCGCCGGGTTTGGCAGGTAATATACGGCCATTTTGCAGGGAAATTCTGGTTCTGAGCGACAACTTTCTGCGCATATTTGTCGCGTCAAAAAGGCGGACTTCACCTAGAATCGGCCCGCTCCTCCGAGGGCTTCCGGGGCCTGCAGATTGTCTGTATCCAAGCCGTATCGACAGCCGGGCAGGGCTGTTCAAAACAACAAATCAGATGGACTACAACAACTAAACAAGGTGCGCACTCATGTTGTCGACACGCACATTGCGGGAATGGATTTCGTCTTTACCCGTGCTGCTTCTCATCGTGATGGTCATGGCCATCAGCCTGAACGAAAAGATGTATTCCCAGATGCTGCGCGTGGGGGAACAACTGTTCGGGAACTACTACATCCTGCGGGTGGACATTCCCACTCCCAGCTGTGATCCCAAACAGGATATCGACCAGGCCCTGGAAGAAGAGATCCACAAGCAGAAGGCTGCCCAGCAGAGCGACGAGTTCGGGGACCTGTTCGGCGATTCCCCCATCGATACCGACGCTCTGCGTGTGTCCCTGGAGGGGCAACGTCAGGCCTGCGTGCAGCAGCACGAGATGGCAAAGATCAACCAGGAGCGGGTCACCGACGACATCCGCGCATTCAGGGTTCTGGATCATGCCATGCTCGCCATCGGCCACATCGGCCGCGACAGCCAGCAACTGATCCTGCTGGCCCTGATTTTCATCTGTGGCCTCACCGCCACCATGACCAACCACCATATCAGCCTGCGCCCGCTGCAGAATGCCAATGATTACCGCGTCAGCGGCATTGCCCAGACCATCGCCAACCTGTCTCTGGCCATCTCTGCCTGGGAATACCTGCAGATAGGGGCCAACGCCGGCGTTCCCATGCAGAATGAGTCCACCCGCTGGGGTTATGTGATCGTGTTCTGCCTGATGACGGGAATCAGCCTGCTGCAGTCGCTGTTCGTGCCCAAATCCGCCGCGCCCGGCGGCGGCATCGGCAAGGCACTGCTGTCGATCCCGCTCTACGCCTACGCTACTTTCGGTGCTGCCTACTACTTCCTGATTGCCTCTGGCAACAAGCAGGGCCTGGTGTTGCATGTGGACCGCATCATGGACGCCGCCGATCTGTTCACCAAGATCAGCCTGCTGATATGGGCCGGCCTGCTGATCAAGCAGACCCACATTGGCGAACTGGTATTCCGGATTTTCAAACCCTGGCGCCTGCCGCCGGAGCTGCTCGCCTTCGTCGCGATTTTCCTGATGGCAGTCCCAACTGCCTATACCGGCGCGTCCGGCGCCATCATCGTTGCCATGGGCGGCGTGGTGTACAACGAGCTGCGCCGTGCCGGTGCCCGCCGCAATCTGGCACTGGCCACCACCGCCATGACCGGCAGCCTGGGTGTGGTGCTGAAGCCCTGTCTGCTGGTACTGATCATCGCCTTCCTCAACAAGGAAGTGACCACCGACGATCTGTTCCACTGGGGCAGCCGCGTATTCATCATGACGTCGTTCATTTTCTTCGTGATCGCCCTGATCGCCCGCGAGGAAAAGCTCAGCGTTGCGCCGACCCGTGAAGCGCTGGTTCCCAGCCTGAAAGCCTTCATTCCCCTCTTCCCCTACGTGATTCTGGTGGCCATTACGCTGCTGCTGTTCTATGTGCTGCTGGACGTGAAGCTGGACGAGAACACCGCTGCCATCATGGTGCCGATGATCGTGCTGGTGATGGTGATATACGAGAAGTTATTGGGTAAAAAGCGCCTGGAAGAGCAGGAAACCTATCACGACGAGGAACGCCAGACGACTGCGGAAGGTGCAATCCGCGTCGCTACCTCCAGCACCGCCGAGCTGATGGGCGGCCTGATGCTGCTGATCGCCCTGTCGATGTCCATCGGCGGCGTGATCGAGGAAACCCACATCATCCAGAATGCCGCCGAGCACGGTGGACTGTTCCACAACCAGTGGACCGTCATGACCGCCCTGATCATCGTGCTGATGATGATCGGCATGAGCGGCATGGAACCTTTCGGCGCGGTGATCCTGGTGTCTGGCTCGCTGGCGCAGGTCGCGTACAAGTTCGGCATCGATCCGATCCATTTCTGGATGCTGACGTTGGTGTCGTTCGAACTGGGCTTCCTGGCACCACCGGTTGGTCTGAATCACCTGTTGACGCGACATGCAGTGGGCGACAGGGAGGTGGAACTGGGCAAGCAGGAGGCCGCAAACAAAGCCTTCTGGTACCGGCATGAGCGGTACCTGTTCCCGGTGGTGGTGATGGGTATTTCGATGCTGGCGGTGGGTTACGGTCCGCTGATCTGGCAATCGATGCAATAACGCAGTTGCCAGTCTGAATCAGGAAGGCCGTGCCGGCGAACTCCGGCACGGCCTTTTTTATGTTCGGAGGAAACCTGGGCCAAGTCCCAGGTATGTTCAGTGTTTTGATTGTCCTGCTTCGTTGCAGGGGTGGCTTCGTTGCAAGGGTGGCTGCATTCCCTGGACGCATCGTCCGACTCCACCATCCAGTTCCAGCGAGGCTTGCGCACGGATCACTGCGCTGCGGCTATAACCAGCTCTTTCCCGCCACCAACGAAAACGGGATGCCAGAGGCATCCCGTTTGGTGCGAGCCCGTCAAATACCCGGGCCCGATGTTTCCAGCAATCTATGGAGATTACAGGATATAGGCTTTCTCGCCGTGAGAGCCAAGGTCCAGACCTTCGCGCTCTTCGTCGTTGCTGACGCGCAGACCGATGGTCAGGTCCACCAGCTTGAAGGCGATGAAGGCGACCACAGCCGACCACACCACGGTGGTGAGTACGCTGATGGCCTGGATCTTCACCTGGGTTGCGATCGAGTAACCTTCGGCAACACCGTTGGCCACGTAATCCCACACGCCGGTGCCGCCCAGATCAGGCGAAGCAAACACGCCAGTCAGCAGCGCACCGATGATGCCACCCACACCGTGAACGCCGAACACGTCCAGGGAATCGTCCACGCCCAGCAGGCGCTTCAGGTTGTGTACCGCCCACAGACAGACCAGACCCGCCACCAGACCAATCACCAGTGCACCACCCACGCCGACGAAGCCGCAAGCCGGTGTAATGGCAACCAGACCGCCTACCGCACCAGAGGCCGCGCCCAGCATGGAAGGCTTGCCACGAATCAGCCACTCAGCCATTACCCAGGCCAGGGCAGCGGCAGAAGTTGCCACCCAGGTGTTGATGAAGGCAAGTGCAGCGATGCCGTTGGCTTCCAGAGCGGAACCGGCGTTGAAACCGAACCAGCCGAACCACAGCAGGGCGGTACCGATCATGGTCATGCTCAGGCTGTGAGGTGCCATGGATTCCTTGCCGAAACCAGTGCGCTTGCCCACCAGGAACGCGCCCACCAGACCGGCGATACCGGCGTTGATGTGCACCACGGTGCCGCCAGCGAAATCCAGCGCGCCCATCTGGAACAGGTAACCAGCGGTGGCACCGGCTGCAGTAGCGGCATCAGCGTCGGTATAGGCATCGGGGCCAGCCCAGTACCACACCATGTGCGCCATCGGCAGGTAAGCGAAAGTGAACCAGATTACGCTGAAAATCAGGACAGCGGAGAACTTGATGCGCTCAGCGAAAGCACCGAGGATCAAGCAGCAGGTGATGGCAGCGAACGCGCCCTGGAACACCACATAAATCAGCTCTGAAATGAACACGCCCTTGTTCCAGGTGGCCGCCAGCGAATCCGGCGTGACGCCCTTCAGGAACAGCTTGGACAGCGAGCCGAAGAAGGCATTGCCCTCCGTGAACGCGACACTGTAGCCATAGACGACCCACAGCACGCTGATCAGCGAAAACACCACCAGCACCTGCATCAGCACTGACAGCATGTTCTTGGAACGGACCATGCCGCCATAAAACAGCGCCAGTCCCGGCACCGACATCAGGATGACAAATGCCGCCGCCACGATGATCCAGGCGTTGTCGGCTTTACTCAGGGATGGTGCCGGCGCGGCCTCTGCAGCTTCGGCAACGACCGCCTCCGCAACTACGCCCTCCGCAGCGGCAACTTCCTCCGCCCAAACGGGTGTGGCGAACCCCACCACGCCACACAGGGCCAATAATGCTAATAGTTTCTTCATGGTTGACTCCTCTATATTTGCAATCGCAAGTAACAAAAAAGGGCTGAACAATTCCAGGGCGCGCTGCAATCACGCGACACACATCCGAGCAGGCATGGATTCGGTAGTGCTGATAAGGTATTGCGTTAAATGGCGTCGGTGCCGGTTTCTCCGGTGCGAATACGGATCGCCTGTTCCAGCGCGGTCACGAAGATCTTGCCGTCACCGATCTTGCCGGTATTGGCAGCCTTGGTGATGGATTCGATGACCTGATCCAGCAGATCGTCGGAGGTGGCCACTTCGATTTTCACTTTCGGCAGGAAGTCCACCACGTACTCGGCACCCCGATAGAGTTCGGTGTGACCTTTCTGACGGCCAAAACCCTTCACTTCAGTGACAGTGATCCCCTGCACTCCAATTTCGGAAAGTGCTTCACGCACATCGTCCAACTTGAACGGTTTTATGATGGCGGTAACCAGTTTCATAGAACTTCTCCTGTTTTATATATGCTCGAAAGCAAAAATGTCTGGACGGTCCCGTTAAATTGCCCAATCGCGGAACATGCCCAGCTGAAAGCACAATCCATGCCTATTTGGATTATTGGCCCTTTTTCATGCGGTTAACCGGAGGAATCAATGAATCGGACCGCATGAGCGCCCCATTATATCGCACCAAAAAAAGGCACGCCCGATTTCGAGGCAGCCACAAACTGGTGCACACAAGGGTGCGCGACGATCATGGTACACTGCCGCACTCGCGAATACAGGAGCCAACATGAATCGTCAGGACACGCTGGTGAATCGCATCCTCGAGCTGCTGGCAGAGCGGCTTCCAGAGGGCGTTACGGAACTGGGCCAGGATCTGCGCCACAATCTGGCGGCGGTGGTGAAAGAATCCCTGGGCAAGATGGATCTGGTGACACGGGAGGAATTCGACGTGCAGGCCCGCGTGCTGGCACGGACCCGACAGCGGCTGGAACAGCTGGAACTTCAGCTAAAGCAGATTGAATCCACCCTGCAGCAAGATAATCAGGGATAAAGGGACTAGAATTAAAATAATCCCTTTCATCTTTCCAATCGGACAACAAAACACCAGGAGCACCACATGAATACTCGCCGTTTTTCCCGCTTTTTAGCCCCTTTTCTAGCCGTGCTGACGCTGGTTACCAGCCTGCAGGTGACTGTCGCCCAGGCAGCTGTAGTATCCACCGGTGCGCTGATCCAGAGCGAAAGCACCCGCTATGACCGCACCCGCCTGAACGATTTGATGCAGCGCGAACAGGCCGCGCAGGCCCTGCAGACACTAGGAGTGGATCCAGCCATGGTTCAGGCCCGGATCCAGAACATGACAGCCGAGGAACTGCAGGCATTCAATGATCAGGTGATCGATATGGAAGCAGGCGGCAGCGCACTGGGTGTGATCGTTCTGGTCCTGCTGTTGCTGATCCTCCTGGATCTGCTGGGCGTCACTGACGTATTCCCCGGCATCAATCGCGCCTGATCCCAGTCGGGGTTTCACATTCCGTCTGCTCCATACCAGTGCAGCCGCCGGTGGGTGGCTGTGCTGTGGTTGCTCCTGATTGCCTCGGGATGCAGCCTGCAACCGGCTCGCACCGATCTGACGCCAGCCCGGCTGCCAGGTCTGCCAATCCGGCATGAACTCACCTCAACACCCTTCATTCTGCAGGATGCCTACCAGTGTGGCCCGGCATCGCTGGCCATGATCCTGGGCTATTACGGCCGCCCTGCCACGCCGGCGTCACTGGTACCCTGGGTGTTCACGCCGGATGCCCAAGGCAGTTTTCCCGCTGAGATGGATGCTGTGACCCGCCAGCAGGGTTTCCTGCCCTACCCGGTGGACCGGCTGGAAGATGTGCTGGCCGAAGTGGCCGCCGGCCATCCGGTGCTGGTACTGCAGAACCTGGCCACTGACTGGTACACCCGCTGGCACTTTGCCGTGGTAGTGGGGTATGACCTGGAGCGGCAGGAACTGGTGTTGCGGTCGGGGGATCTGGAGCGAAGATTAACGGAGTTCACACTGTTCGATACCACCTGGGCACGGGGGAAACGCTGGGCACGGGTGATCCTGCCGCCACAACAATTACCTGCCACCGCACAGCCGGAACGCTGGCTGCGCGCCGCCGCCGACCTGGAGCAGACCGGCCCCGCCGGCGCTGCCCTGCCGGGCTTTCACAGTGCCGTGCAGCGCTGGCCCGATCTGGCGCCGGCGCGATTTGGTCTGGCCACCGGTCTGCTGGCCCAGGGCGATGGCGCTGCCGCCCGGGCCGAATTCGAAATCCTGCTGCGGCAGCATCCGGCCTTGGCGGCTGGCTGGAACAACTATGGCTACGCCCTGCAGGCGGTGAACTGCCCAGCCAGCGCCCGCGCGGCTGTGGCCTGCGCCCTGACGCTGGAACCCGGCAATCCCGATTTCGCCGACTCCCGCCGGGAACTGGATTCGTCCGGCGAGGACGCCGCAACCTGCAGCACGCCACTCTCCTGCCCTGTCAGAGCAAGCCTGCCCCTGCCCTGAACGACCCGACAAACCGAAACCTGCCTGCGCAAAAACTTGCGCCACAACCGTCTAGTAACGGATCGCCAATCAAAAGGACGAACCGTGACCCTGGCCCTTGTACGCACCCGCGCCCGCGTGGGCATGAACGCACCGGAAGTAACCGTGGAAGTGCACCTGTCCAACGGTCTGCCCGCCTTTAACATTGTCGGCCTGCCCGATGCCGCCGTGCGCGAAAGCAAGGAACGCGTGCGCAGCGCGATCCTCAATTCCGGCCTGGAATTTCCCCAACGCCGCATTACCGTAAACCTGGCCCCCGCCGATCTGCCCAAGGACGGCGGCCGTTTCGATCTGCCCATCGCCATCGGCATCCTGGCGGCGTCGGAACAGATTCCACTGCCGGCACTGGAGCAGCACGAATTCATCGGTGAACTGGCGCTGTCAGGGGAACTACGGCCGGTGGATGGTGCGCTGACAGCAGCGCTGGCTGCGGCGAAACAACAGCGCAGCCTGTTTGTGCCGCAACACAATGCCAATGAAGCCAGCGTACCGAAAACCAGCCGCATTCACGCCGCACAACATCTGATGCAGGTATGCGGGCTGCTGAAAAATCCGCAACAGCTGACGGCATTTGTTGCCGAACCTGCATCGGACGATGAACTGCAGATCTACCCGGACCTGAGCGATGTGCGCGGCCAGCACCAGGCCAGGCGCGCCCTGGAAGTGGCCGCTGCGGGAAAACATAATTTATTGATGCTGGGCCCGCCAGGTGCCGGCAAATCCATGCTGGCGGCACGGCTGCCCGGCATTCTGCCACCGATGACGGATGCGGAAATGATGGAAGTGGCCGCCGTACATTCGGTGGCGCAGGTGAATGCGCGGGCACTGCACCAGCGGCCGATTCGCGCGCCGCATCACACGGCGTCCGGCGCGGCACTGGCAGGCGGTGGCAGCAATCCGAAGCCCGGCGAAATTTCGCTGGCGCACAATGGAATTCTATTTCTCGACGAGCTGCCGGAATTTCCACGCAAAGTATTGGAGGTGTTGCGGGAGCCACTGGAAACCGGCGAGATTGCCATTTCCCGCGCCGCGCAGCAGGTGGTGTATCCGGCGAATTTTCAGTTGATCGCGGCGCTCAACCCCTGCCCCTGCGGCCATCCGGACAAGCCGCCGGAGGGCTGCAACAATCCGCAACTGTGCTGCAACAAGTACCAGAGCAAATTGTCGGGCCCGCTGCTGGACCGCATCGACCTGCACATCCGCGTGGATGCACTGCCAATTGCGCAATTGCAGCAGCCTGGTGGCGGCGAGTGCAGCAACGTGGTGCAGAAGCGGGTGACGGTTGCACGCCAAAGGCAATTGGATCGGCAGGCTGCTCCCAACCAGGATCTGCGCGGAAGGCTACTGGAACAGCACTGCTCATTGCAGACGGAAGATGCGCTATTCCTGCAGCTGGCCGTGGAAAAAATGGGACTGTCGGCACGGGGCTATCACCGCGTGCTGAAAGTGGCGCGCACCATCGCAGATCTGGCGGGGGAGCCACTGATAGGAAAGCGCCATTTGAGTGAAGCGCTTTCCTATCGAGCGTTGTTCAGTTGATGTTGGATGGGGAGTAGTGCAAGAGGTCAAAGTGCATCCTGAAGTTAGAGGGCATTGACTCGTATCAATCAAAAATTCCGCTTCGCCCAGGACAATGGACGTTAACGTTTCATTGGGTGCACACGCAGGATATCGATATGGCAAATATTCACGGGGCGATTGCGGTTTGCGAAAAAAGAATTCTGACCCGGTGGGACAAACTTGCGCAGAACCGGGCGGAGCTGGAAACACTCTGCGCCGAGCCCGACAAAAAGGGCCCCCAGGAAGAACAGTGGGTGTCAGGCAGGCTGGACAGGGCCAATCACTTGCTGGAGGAAAACCGGACCCTGCTGCAGGAAATCGAAAAGCAGTATCTGGCGCTGTTCAAGGTTCGCCACCGGTGATCTGTGGAATGTTCTCGAATCCGGATTCCATATTGATATGACCGGCCCGGTAGCGAAGTAACGGCCGGTCAATACATTCAGGAAAAGTCCCTGCCGCAGGTGGTGGATGTCGGCAAAGGCGGCTATACATCAATGATGGAATTTCGGAATTGACTGGAATGCGCCGATGGTTTGGGGTGGAAAATGACCAGCGTTGCGGCTCCCGGAACGCGTCAGCGCCCGGGGAGAATCTGGCTGCAGATGGCCGCATGGTATCTATTGGCGTGGCTGGGCTGTGCCCTGATGGTGCCGCATGCCCTGGGTGCGGTGTCTGCGGCAGACGCCCAGGTCGGCCCGGTACTGCAGCTCGATGAGCGGGTTGTCGGCTCTCTGGTGGGGGAGCATCTGCGCTATCTGGAAGACCCGGCAGGCACGCTGACGCTGGACCAGGTGCAGGCCATGCCCACGCGTTTTGTGCAGAGCACCAGCGCTGCCCTCAATTTTAGTTTTACCACCTCGACCTACTGGTTTCATCTGCGTCTGGAGAATCATCATGCGGCGCAGCGCGACTGGTTGCTGGAAGCGGCCTATCCGCTTATCGATCACTACACTTTTTATGTACTTGAGAACGGCCAGCTGGTGGATACCACGGTAGCGGGCCGTACTTTCCCTTTTCACCAGCGCGCGATCAAGAACCGCAATATCGTTTATCCGCTCACCTTGCTGCCAGGTCAGGGAAAAGAGATCTATATCCGGGTGCAGACCAGCAGCTCTCTGCAGCTGCCGCTACGGATGTGGACACCCCTGGCGTTTCACGTAAAGGACCATGACGAGCAGGTCATACAGGGCATCTACTATGGCATCCTGCTCTCGATGCTGGCGTACAACTTTCTGATCTTTCTTTCGATCCGCGAGATCAGCTACCTGAACTACGTGCACTTTATCGGCAGCTCGATTCTGTTTCTGGTGTCGCTCAGTGGTTTTGGGTTCGAATACCTGTGGCCGGAATCGACACGCTGGGCCATGACCGCGCAACCCGTACTGATCAGTTTCACGCTGGTGGGCATGCTCAATTTCAGTCGCAGCTTTCTCAGCCTGGATAAACTGATGCCCCGTGCCGCGAGTCTAGTGCGTATTACGGCGTATCTGATGCTAGCTCTTACTGTGGCACCATTCGTCTTGCCTTATGCCATGGCGCTAAAGCTGGCGGTAGCGGGAGCGTTGGTGTCTGCGCTGATCGTGCTTACCTGTGGTGGCATTTCGCTAGCCAGCGGCGCTCGGCAGGCGCGTTATTTCATGCTGGCGTGGACCGTGCTGTTGCTCGGCATTTCGCTCTACGCCCTGAAAACCTTTGGCCTGGTGCCCAGTAATCTGCTGACGGAATATGCCATGCAGATCGGCTCCGCCATGGAAGCAGTATTGCTGTCGTTCGCACTGGCCCATCGCATGGCCATTCTCAAGGAAGAGAACGAGCGCATTCAGCAGGAAGCCCAATATCAGCTGGAGCAGCGGGTGGCGCAGCGCACCCAGGAACTCGATGATGCGCTGCATCAACTGTCGGCCGCCAATGCGGCGCTGCAGGAAAAGAATCGGATGGACGGCTTGACCGGTACGAAAAACCGGCGCTTCTTCGACGAGCAGCTGGCCACCGAAGTCAAACGATCATCGCGGGCCCAACTGGCGTTGACTCTGTTGTTGATCGATATCGATCACTTCAAACAGGTCAACGACCGCTATGGCCATCTGGCGGGTGATGCCTGTCTGCGTGCGGTGGCCAGGGCGGTACACGGGTGTCTGCAGCGCCCATCGGACGAGCTGGCCCGTTATGGCGGCGAGGAATTTGCTGCACTGTTGCCCCACACAGATCACGTTGGTGGCCTGCAGATGGCAGAACGGATTCGGGCGGCCATGGCGGCGCTGACATTTGACTACGAGGGCCAGAGCATCCCGGTGACGGTCAGTATCGGTTGTGCCACTACGGTGCCGACACGGAATTATGTCTGCGACAAACTGATTGCGGCGGCGGATGGGGCGCTGTACGAGGCCAAGCGCAGTGGCCGCAACCGGGTGGTGGGTATCGATATCGCGGTGGCAGAGTAGTTCTTTAACTCGCGGCCCGCTGACGCGCATTGCTCAGTTGAGATCCGGATGCTGGCAGGGCCAAACCTTTGCCAGCATTCACACGCCGCGCTTATTCAGCTGTGTAGTCGACAAAGACCATCAGGAAACGACCTTCATTGTTGAATCCCACAATTTCCTCAAATTCGGTGTCGAACATATTATCCAGACGCGCGCGCACCTTTAATTCTTTGGTCGCCTGCCAGGCAACCCGCAAATCCGCCTGACCAAATCCGCTGGCCGTTTCCCTTTCGCCATTGTCGTCGACACCGTCGTACTGGGAACTCTGCGCAGAAAGCGTCGCACCCAAGGCTATATCACCCAGCTGCTTGTCCATGTCCAGCGCCGCACGACGCCGGGGCCGGCGATCCAGATCGGTGCCTGTTGCTGCGTCTGTTACTTTTTCATAAGTGAATGACGCCAGCCACTGCATGCCGAACTGTTCAGTGCCCAGCTGCAATTCCGCGCCGCGCGTTTTCACCTGCCCGACATTGGAAGGGGTCCAGAAATATGGTGACACTTCCGCCCACTGGATCAGATTCTCGACATGGGATTTGTAGACGTGGACAGAGGCATTACCCCAATCGCGATAGGCATCGACACCCAGCTCATAGGAATCGGTTTCCTCCGGCAGCAGATCGGGATTGCCGGCGGAATAAGGCGATGCGGGCCAGTAAAGATCGTTGAATGACGGCGCCTTGAATCCAGTACCGTAGCTGGCACTGGCAGTCACGCCATCAACAAATTCCCACCCCAGCGCTGTATCACCGGTCCATTTGCTGCCGAAGGCTTCGTGATCATCATGGCGCATGCCCAACAGCCAGGACAGAGAAGACACATCCAGTCGTGAATTGGCGTAGCCACCAAACGTATCGCGCCGGTCTTCCGAATAGATGACGGTGCCCGCCACTTCCTCGTGCGTGTAATCCACGCCCAGGTTCAGGGTTGCCCAGTCCGTCGCAGTAAAGGTGTTTTCCCACAGCCCGGTGTCACGGTTGGTTTCAATCAACGAATATTCAAAGGGCTCCAGGGAATCGACATCATTGTGTTGTTCGCTGCTGTCCTCCAGGTGGCCGTATTGCAATTTGGAACGAAAATCTTCCCCCTCGAAGGTCAGCGACAACGCCGACATCAGAGTATCGAAAGTGGAATAAGGCAATGTCTGGCCTGGAGCGGCGGACCATAGATCCACAACATCATATTCCGATTCACCCTCGCCCCGGTTCAGTACCACATTGCCGGTGAAGTATTCCCCCAGATCCTGCTCGACATTCAGCGATAACGCAGAGCGGCGCCAGGCATCATCGTCGTAGTCGTAATAGGCGATACCGGACACTTCGTCATCGGCGAACTGCGAATCGAAGCCGTCACCCGTGCTGTGGGTGGCCGTGAGGTTGTAGCGATTGGTGGCGCTGGATCCGCTGGCACTGATGCTGCCATCCCGCGTCTTGTCGTTGCCCATTCCCGCAGAATAAGTAACGCCATCCTGTGGCGCCGCTTTGCGGGTGAAGATCTGCACCACGCCGCTCATGGCAGAAGATCCATACAGACTGGATTTCGGGCCGCGGGTAATTTCGATACGTTCGATCTGGTCGATTGACAGCTGCTCCAGCGCAACCTGCCCCAGCGTAGCGCTCTCGATGTTAACGCCATCCACCAGAATCAGTGTGCTGCTGGCATCACCGCCGCGCATGAACAAGCTGGTGGCACTGCCCCGTCCACCACTGCGACGCACGCTGACGCCGGGCACGGTTTTCAGCAGCTGGTAAACATCCCGCGCCTGGGACGTTTCAATCTGTTCCCGCGTGATCAGGGTGGTGGAGGCCAGTGTGTCCTGCAACGACTGCGGCGAGCGCGAAGCGGTCACCACCACTTCGTCTGCCAGGCCGGGGGAATAGACTTGCGCCAGCTGGATATTTTCCTGGGCGAATGAAGACAAAACGACGTTGGCACCGAGGCCGGCGCCAATACTGACAACGAGCAGACGTAACTTCATGCAACACCTTTGAACGACAACCGTAAGACAACGGTTATTGCCAGGCGCGAACGCACGACAGCAACATGAAATGCATCAAAATCATGAACAGCGCTGGACGATTCGCCCACGGCAACAACACCTGGGTATCGTCACCATGACGGTAGCCGCACCAATAAATACCCGTTACTGGTAGGTGACGAGCACGAATGCCGGGGCATTCGCGTGATGGCAGGTCTCCTGGCTAGCGCGTCGTCGCGATTTTCGGCCTTCCCAGTTGCCCAGTGGCCGTAGATGAAAATCGCTCTTCGCTTACAGTTGCGGGAACAGCCACGGACTTGGCAAGAGGAGACTTGCTGCACCGTGTTCCCTTTTAATCCTGCGAAGGAACCATCGAGGCGCCCAGTTTATGGTCTGCGCCCGATTAGTCAAGGGCGGGACTGTTGCGATTGTGCAAGCAGGCAAAACCGGTGTGGAGGGCTAGACTGGTATGAAACAGATTCGGTATGTCGAGGTTCCATCATGGGCAAACCCAGCAAAGAGGAATTAACCGTGGCACTGGCGGAAGCCGGTCGCATGCGCGAACAGGGCGTGGATGAGTTTCATATCGCCAAGTGCCTGTTAAATCACAATTATCGACTGAAGCAGTACGAGGAATTGTATCTGGCGCTGGAGCATTACATCCGCTCGGGCCAGAGCGATATCGAACACGGCAAGCTGATGCGGGCGCTGGAGAAGATCCGCAAGGAAGATGAACACCCGGGGTCGGGCCGGGCCTGATCCGGCCCCTCAGGGGGCCTCGGCAAGGATGATCGCGCGCACCGGTGCGGGGTAGCCTTCGAAGGTTTTACTGCTGTCGTTCGGATCAAGAAAGTCTGGCAGCGACTGAAATGTCATCCAGTCGGTCGGGCGCTGCTCCTGAATCCTGGTGGGCGTCACATCCACACAGCGAATATTACGAAAACGCATCTTCTTCAGCCACGCCAGCAACGTCGGCACCGACGGCAGAAACCACACGTTGCCCATCCGCCCGTAGCGCCCTTCCGGCACCAGCGCATAACCTTCCGGGCCATCCACAATCAGGGTTTCCAGCACCAGCTCACCACCGGGGCGCAGCAGTTCGCGCAACTCCAGCAGATGATCCAGCGGCGAGCGGCGGTGATAGAGCACGCCCATGGAAAACACCGTGTCGAACGCATGCATGTCCGGCGGCAGATGCTCGATGCCCAGCGGCAGATGAAACACCGGTTGCGGCCCGGTGAAATGTTCGATGGCGCGGAACTGGCGTGTGAACAGCAGCGACGGATCAATGCCGATGGTAAGCGCCGCGCCCTCCCCCAGCATGCGCCACAGGTGATAGCCACTGCCGCAACCAATATCGAGTACCGTGCGATTTTTCAGTGATTGTATGTGCGGCTGCAGCCGCTGCCATTTCCAGTCGGAACGCCATTCGGTGTCGATCTGGATGCCGCAGACATTGAACGGACCCTTGCGCCAGGGATGCAGTCCGCGCAGCGCAGTTTCGATTCTTTGACGCGTGGCGTCATCGCAGTCGCCCGGTGTACCGACCGTCACCGAATCCGCAGTAAAGTCACATTGGCTCACGTTTACCGGGGGCAAGGCTTCCACACAGCTTTGCCAGCGCGCGAAGTCGCCGTGCTGGTCCGGCACAAATTGCTGCTCCAGCGCCTGCATGAAGGCATCGGTCCAGGGTGCCAGCGCGGAACGGCGCATCACCTCGGCAAAACGCGTGAATTCCTGCATCGGATCAAAAGAAGATGGCGTGCTGTTCGCGCCGGCCTGATCAACCATACTCATGCGGCGCTCTCACTTCACTGCCAGAAACGAAGCGAAACTGAAACACTGAAACCAACAGTGCACTTGCGAGAAGCCGTTGCGCAGCAGGCGCTGGCGATGCTGCTCCGCCGTGTCCGGAATCAGTACGTTTTCGATGGCCTGCCGCTTCTGGCTGATTTCCAGATCGCTGTAACCATTGAGGCGCTTGAACTCATGATGCAGTTCGGTGAACAGGTTTTGCTGCTGCGCATCGTCAAAACAGATTTTTTCCGACAGCACCAGCACGCCACCAGCATTCAGGCCACGGGCAATTTTTCCGATCATGGCGTCGCGCTGTTCCGGCGGCAGAAATTGCAGGGTGAAATTCAGCGCCACCAGCGAAGCGTTTTCCAGCGGCGTGTCCTGGATATCCTCGCAGCGCAGTTCCACCTGCGACGGCGACAGGTCCGCCGCGATATTGTGCTGGCAACGCTCGATCATGGCAGACGAGTTGTCGACACCGACGAGCGTGACATCGGGCACGTGGATGTGACGGCGCAGGGCCAGCGTGGCGGCGCCTTGCGAACAACCCAGGTCGTAAACGCGGGAATGGGGCGTGACGTAATGGCTGGCGAAGACGCCGAGCATGGCGATCACGGTGTCGTAGCCGGGCACCGAGCGGCGGATCATGTCGGGGAATACCCGCGCCACCTGCTCATCGAAGGCGAAATCCACCAGATGGGGCCGTGGGCGGGAGAACAGGTTGTCCTTGTCAGGGGAATCGGTCATGGCAGTCTGCGGCACGAAAAAGTCGGGGGCATTCTATGCCCCCGTTGCGATACTGCCAAGCAGGCCGCCGTCACAACCGCCGGCGCAGAATAAAAGCTGTTTCCGCACAAGCAGTTGCGCCGCCGCACCGGATCAGTTGCGCTCGGCCGACAACACCAGGGTGTCGAAATAGTTGGCCAGGTGAACCAGCTGATCGCCGTCCAGCGTCTTGAATACCTTGTTCACCACGCCGTGACCGGCCGCCTTGCAGGTGGCAACCGCGCCGTCCGCCACCTTGCGCACGATGAAATTCATCTTGAGCATATCGACGGACCGCTTCATGAAACCCTGCAGCATCACATCCACTACCAGGGTCATCACGTCGTGCAGTTCCGGCCGGACCTGTTCGCCATTGCCGGTCCGTATTTCGGCGATCAGGCGCTGGATGCGATCATAGGTGGCCTTGTCGATCTCGCAACCGTAGGATGCCTTGCCGGTACTGGCGGTGCCGAGACGGATATAAATATCATCCACAAAACCCGCCAGCGGCCGCAGCTCATCGTTGCTGCGTTTTTTCAG
>JABLXQ010000001.1 GCA_013178375.1 Gammaproteobacteria bacterium | reverse complement strand
GGGGTCGCAATATTAGCATGGCCGCCTTCGCTGCCCCATCTCATCGGTTGCCATCTCACAGGTGCAAAGTCCCATGACACTGGAAACCCTGGTCTCCCTGCGCAATGTCGGGCTCGATTTCAGGCAGCGCACCATTCTCAACGACATCAGTTTCGATGTGCACCGGCGTGAAATCCTCACCATCATCGGGCCGAACGGCGCCGGCAAATCCTGTTTGCTGAAAATCATCCTGGGCCTGTACGCGCCCAACCGGGGCGAGGTGCGCAAATCCAGCGGCCTGAGCATTGGCTACATGCCGCAGAAACTGACGCTGGACCCAAGCCTGCCGTTGACGGTTGAACGCTTCCTCAGCCTGGCCAGCCGGGGCGATCTGCAACCGGTGGACCAGGCCCTGGGCCGGGTGGGTGCCCGCGCGCTGCGCAACGCAGCGGTACAACGGCTGTCCGGCGGTGAATTCCAGCGCGTACTGCTGGCCCGCGCCCTTCTGCGCCAGCCCGATCTGCTGGTGCTGGACGAACCGGCCCAGGGCGTCGACCTGCAGGGCCAGCAATCCCTGTACCGCCTGCTGGCGCAACTGCGTGACGAGCAGGGCTTTGCCATTTTGATGGTGTCGCACGATCTGCATTTCGTGATGGCGCAGACCGATCAGGTGCTGTGCCTGAACCAGCATGTGTGCTGCTCGGGCACGGCGGAATCCGTGGTGAATCATCCGGAATACCTGGCGCTGTTCGACACCGGCAATGTGGAAGGCATCGGCGTCTACACCCACAAGCACGATCATCATCACGATCTGCACGGCGACGTGGTGGACGACATGCCCGTACGCGTTCACAAGCACGGCCCCGACTGCAATCATGACCATGCCCACGATCACGGAAGCCACCGCCATGATTGAAATCCTGCTGCCCGCCCTGCTGGTGGGCCTGCTGCTGGCGGCCATCTCCGGCCCCCTCGGCTGCTTCGTGGTGTGGAGCCGCATGGCCTATTTCGGCGACACCCTGGCCCACTCCGCGCTGCTGGGCATCGCGCTGGGTTTCCTGTTCAGCCTGAACCTCACGGTCGGGGTAATCCTGGTCACCAGCGGTATTGCACTGGCGCTTACTGTATTGCAGCGGCAACACTTCATCGCCAACGACACGCTGCTGGGCATCATGGCCCACGGCACCCTGGCGCTGGGTCTGGTGCTGGTCAGCCTGATGGACCATGTGCGGGTGGATCTGCTGGGCCTGCTGTTCGGCGACCTGCTCGCCACCTCGCTTGCCGACGTGCTCTGGGTGAGCGCGCTGGCGCTGCTGATCGGTATCGCACTACGCTTCATCTGGATTCCCATGCTCAACATCGCCGTGAACCAGGAATTGGCGCAGGCGGAAGGCACCCGGGTGGGGCTGGTGCGCCTGCTGTTCATGCTGCTGCTGGCCAGCATCGTTGCCATCGGCATGAAGGTCGTCGGCGCGCTGCTGATCACCGCCATGCTGATCATTCCCGCTGCTGCCGCGCGCAAGCTGTCGCGCACGCCGGAGCAGATGGCGCTGCTGGCCAGCCTGATCGGCATGGGTGCGGTGGCCGGCGGACTGCTGCTGTCCTGGCTGGCGGATACACCGGCAGGCCCCAGCATCGTGTTGTGCGCGGCCACGGGATTCAGTCTGATCTATCTGTTCGTACCGACAAAAGCCGGCTGACCGGCCAGGAGAAATTGATGAAACGGATCGTACTGCCCGGACTGGTATTGGGTTGTGGCCTGGGGCTGGCGCTGCCAACGATGGCGCAGGTGAAAGAGCCGATGTACATGCAGGTATTGCTGGGGGAACTGCAGCTCACCGACAGCACCGTCAGCGTAACTCGCGACGGCACTGAATATGACGGCGAACTGGACGACATTCCCTACCTGGGTGGCGTGGCGCAGGTGATCCTGCACGAAGGCGTGTTCGGCTATGGCTGGGAAGGCGGCGGCTTCGTTTCCTGGATCAATGAAGACGTGGACTACTACGCCCGCAGCGGACCCAGCGGCACCCTGGTGGCCATCAACGTGGACAACACCTTCTGGTCGATCGAAACCTTCATGGGACTGTATGTGGACTTCCGCCCGTTCGACCGCCTGCGCCTGTATGCCAGCGCCGGCCCGCTGCTGATCTATGGCCGCGCCGAAGAGGAAGGTCCGGATGAAAACGATCAGCCGACACCAACGCCCAGCTCGGTAGTCGTCACCAACGACAGCCACCACGACACCGACTGGAGTCCCGGTGGCTACGTACGCGCCGGCCTGGACATTCGCCTCACCGAACACACCTGGGCCGGCATCAACGTGCGCCACATGAAAACCGACATGGATCTGGAAGAATCCATCGGCCATTTCGACATCGACGGCAATCTGTATCTGCTGAGTATCACCAACCGTTACTGAAACTGAACACGGGTGTGAATGCGCACCGGCCTCAGTGCCGGTCGCGGAAAATCACCACGCCATCGGGCTGGTCGTGGTGATCGTCCTCATGCTCCATCGGCTCCACTTCCTTGGGCCGGATGCTCTGGTGACCGCACGCATTGCACTGGGCGATATCATCGCCATTCTGGTGAAACACAAATATCTTGTCTTCCAGTCCGCACTGGGGGCACTTGGCCCCCGCGATGAATTGTTTTTTCACGCCGCCAGTCCGCTATGCCGCAGCAACGCATCCACCTTCGGTTCGCGGCCGCGGAATTTCTTGAACAGATCCATCGGCTCTTCCTCGCCGCCTTTTTCCAGGATGTTTTCCCGGAACGAACGACCGGTCTCGCCGTTGAAGATGCCTTCTTCCTCGAAACGCGAAAACGCATCGGCCGACAGCACTTCGGCCCATTTGTAGCTGTAATAGCCCGCCGCATAACCGCCGGCAAAAATATGGCTGAAGCTGCACTCGAAGCGGTTGAACGGCGGTGGTTTGATCACCGCCACCTGCTTGCGCACATCGTCCAGCACTGCGTGAATATCCATGCCGGCTTTGTAATCGCGGTGAATGCGGAAATCGAAAATGGAAAATTCCAGCTGGCGCACGATCATCATCGCCGACTGGAAATTTTTCGCCGCCAACATCTGCTCGAGCATTTCCTGCGGCAGCGGCTCGCCAGTTTCGTAATGGCCCGACATCAGCGGAATCGCTTCTTTTTCCCAGCACCAGTTTTCCAGAAACTGGCTGGGCAGCTCCACTGCATCCCAGGCCACGCCGTTGATGCCGGACACCGCGCCATCATCCACCTTGGTCAGCATGTGATGCAGGCCGTGGCCGAATTCATGGAACAGGGTGGTGACTTCGGAGTGAGTGAGTAGGGCAGGCTTGTCGCCCACCGGGCCGTTGAAATTGCAGGTCAGATACGCCACCGGCAATTGCAGGCCGCCATTCAGCGTGCGCCGGCGCACGCGGCATTCGTCCATCCAGGCACCGCCACGCTTGTTGGCGCGGGCGAACAGGTCGAAATAGAAACCGGCAATTTCCTCATCCGCCTCGAACACGCGATAGAAGCGCACGTCGGGGTGATAGCGATCGACTGATTCATCCAGCTGGAAGGTCACGTCAAACAGACGGCGCGCAATTTCAAACAATCCGCCCAGCACTTTTTCCAGCGGGAACCAGGGCCGCAGTGCTTCCTGCGAAATGGCGAAACGCTGCTGCTTGAGTTTTTCGCTGTAGTAGGACACGTCCCACGCCTGCAGATCGTCGGCGTTGCAATAATCCACGGCGAATTCGGTCAGCTCGCGGATTTCCTGTTTGGCCGCCGGCAGTGCCTTGCGCGCCAGATCCTGCAGGAATTCCATCACCTGATCGGTGGTCTCGGTCATCTTGGTGGCGATGGACCGCTCGGCGTAATTGGCAAAACCCAGCAGGTTGGCCAGCTCGTGGCGCAGCGCCAGAATTTCCTGCATCAGCGGATTGTTGTCGAACTTGCCGGCGAACGGGCCCTGGTCCGACGCCTTGGTGTTGTACGCTTCGTAAAATTCGCGGCGCAAGGAGCGGTTATCGCAATAGGTCATCACCGCGATGTAAACGGGAATATCCAGCGTCAGCAGCCAGCCTTCCAGATTCTTTTTCTGCGCGGCGATCTGGGCAGCCTGCAGCTGGGTTTCGGGCAAACCCTCCAGCAGCGTCACATCCATGATGTGCTTGCTGAAGGCGTTGGTGCAGTCGAGCACGTTTTCAGAAAACTTGCTGGTGAGTTCCGACAGGCGCTTGCTGATCTCGCCGTAACGCTTCTGCTGCTCTGGCGGCAGATCGATGCCGGACAGGTGGAAATCCCGCAGCGCATTGTCCACCACTTTTTTCTGCGCCTGGGTCAGCTGCGCGAACTGCGGCGAATTTTTCAGTTCGGTGTAGGCCTGGAACAGACCCTTGTGCTGGCCCAGTTCGGTGCCGTACTCCGACAGTTTCGGCAAACAGTTGTTGTAGGCGTTGCGCAGCGCCTCGCTGTTCAGCACGCCATTGAGGTGGCCCACCGGCGACCAGGCATTGCTCAGGCGGTCATTCAGTTCCTCGAACGGCAGCAGGAAGTTCTCCACCGATACGTCATGCTGCTGCACATGGGCGACGATGGTTGCGATCTGCTGGCGGTTTTCGCTGAGGATGGTGTCGATGGCGGGGACTACATGCTCAGGCCGGATCTGGCTGAAGGGAGGCAGGCGGTGGGATTCAAGCAGTGGATTCATGGTGACCGGGGACCTGATAGAGGGACATGGGTCTAGTGTAACCACCCTGTGCCTGATCACCAAGGGCTGCCCGCCAGGCCGCAGCCGGTCTGGCGGGGTGCTTGATGTTGCCCCGGATGAAGCCGGTTAGTCTTTCTTCTTGTGCTCCGCCAGTTCCTTGCGCTGTTCGTCGGTCAACAGCTTGTAGATCTTGTTGTGTGCCTCGGCCATTTTCAGCATGTGCTCGGCCTGCAGCTTGGTCTGGGTGTCCACCAGCTTTTTCATCTTGCCGGCATCGTAGTCCGCCGACAGGGGCAATTGGTGCATCTGCTGCTGCAGCTTGTGCATTTCCTTGCGGAAAGTGCGGTGAACGGGGATCTGGGCGTAGGTGATTTCGAAAATCTTGTCGCGCTGTTCCTCAGTGAGGTCGACGCCACGCAGGAACGGCGGTTTGTGATCGGGGTCGCCCATGCCACCCATCATGCCGCCACCCATCATGCCGCCACCCATCATGCCGCCACCCATCATTCCTCCGCCCATCATGCCCATGCCGGATTTGCCCGGGCACTGTTTGGCTTGGTCGTGGCGATGTTCGGCCATGGTGGTGGTGGCGAAAGTCAGTCCGCTGGCCAGCAGCAGCGAAGCGAGGATTCGGCTGGATGATTTCATGGGGAAGTCTCCTGAAGGTAAGCCTGTTACCGTTTGATTAACGCCGGGATGGACAGTTCCAATTCCGGCGACCTGGAACTGAGTATGACGGTGCTTTGTGCAAGATCAGGTGAGGAATGTGGAAACAGTATGGAAGTTGGCGCTGCCAGAGGATTGATTGAAATCAATGGTGCCCGTGATGGACAAAAAAACCCCGCAAGGTGGGAGTCTTGCGGGGTTCAACTCAACACAGTTATTACCGGCGCCAGATTAACCTTGAGCGGTCAGCCTGAAAATGCGACCAATTGTCGCAGGGCGGCGAACACGGCAATCACATTCAAAATCCAGCCCGCAACTCCTTGATTACCGATGCGGTGCTGGGCATCACGCCGCGCCACACGCGAAAGGATTCTGCCGCCTGTTCCACCAGCATGCCCAGGCCATCGAACGCTTTTTCGGCGCCGTGCTGCAGCGCCCAGGCGTTGAACGGCGTGGCGTCCCTGCCGTACATCATGTCGTACACCCAGGTGTGGGGGCCGATCACCGATGCCGGCAGCTCCGGCACGCTGCCACCCAGGCTGGCAGAGGTACCGTTGATGATCCAGTTGAACGGGCCTTCCAGGCGGTTCAGGGCAACCGCGTCGATACGGCCCATGTCCTGAAATTCCAGCGCCAGTTCGCGCGCTTTTTCAAAGGTGCGATTGGCGATGATCACCTGCGCCGGATTTTCTTTCAGCAACGGCGCCAGCACGCCGCGCACCGCGCCACCGGCACCTACCACCAGCACTTTCTTGCCGGTGAAACGGCCGTCGTGATTGTGGGTGATGTCACGCACCATGCCCACGCCATCGGTGTTGTCGCCAAACAGGGAGCCATCAGCGCGCACCACAATCGTATTAACGGCTTTCGCCCGCTCCGCCCGCTCGCTGCGCTTGTTCACCAGATCAAAGGCTTCCAGCTTGAACGGCACCGTAACGTTGATGCCCTTGCCGCCCTCGGCGCGGAAATTGTCCACTGCCTCGCGGAAACCATCTTCGGGCACCAGGATGGCGGTGTAGGTCATGTCCTGATCCGTCTGCAATGCAAACGTCTTGTGGATCTGCGGTGATTTGGAATGCTTGATGGGATTGCCCATCACGGCGTAGCGATCAATGCTCATGCTTCTATCCATTGGCGGGCACCGAGAAAATCCGTGTACAGGCGGGCTTCCGCTGTGCCCGGCTCCGGGTGCCAGTTGTATTTCCAGCTCACCAGCGCCGGCAGCGACATCAGGATCGATTCGGTGCGGCCGCCGGTCTGCAGTCCAAACAAAGTGCCGCGATCATAGACCAGGTTGAATTCCACGTAACGGCCCCGACGGTAGAGCTGGAATTCGCGCTGCGGTTCCGTGTACGGCAGATGCTTGCGCTTCTGCACCAGCGGACGGTAAGCCTTGATGAAGGCGTCGCCCACGCTGCGCATGAAGGCAAAACATGTTTCGTATTCCCACTGATTGAGGTCGTCGAAAAACAGGCCGCCGACGCCGCGGGTTTCGTTGCGGTGTTTCAGGAAGAAGTATTCGTCGCACCATTTTTTGTAGCGCGGATACACATCGGCGCCGAAGGGATCGCAGGCGGCTTTGGCGGTCTGGTGCCAGTGCACGCAGTCTTCTTCGAAGCCGTAATAGGGGGTCAGGTCGAAACCGCCGCCGAACCACCACACCGGATCGGCGCCGTCTTTCTCGGCGATGAAGAAACGCACGTTGGCGTGGGACGTGGGCACCATCGGGTTGCGCGGATGGATCACCAGCGACACCCCCATGGCCTGGAAGTGGCGGCCTTCCAGTTCGGGCCGGTGGGCGGTGGCGGACTTGGGCAGGCCATCGCCGTAGACGTGGGAAAAATTCACCCCGGCCTTTTCGAACACGGTGCCGCCTTCCAGCACGCGGGAGCGGCCACCGCCGCCGGCATCGCGGGTCCAGCTGTCCTCAAGGAAGGTCTGTCCGTCTGTTTCTTCTTCGGCCAGCTGGCGGCAGATATCGTCCTGCAGTGCCAGCAGGTAGCGCTTCACCGCGTCCAGATCGATGGTGGTCATGTGTTTCCCCCGTGTTCCATGGTATCAACCGGCGCGGATTATACGCCCGGTGGACAAATCCCGTATTTCAGTAGGCTTATTTAATTGTTGGGTGCGCCCCGGCAGAATCAGGTCCGGCCGCAGCAGGCCGTGGCGGCGCAGGGCCCATTCACTGCGAAAAGGGTCCTGGCCAGTACGGTTGGCGCTGGTGGACACCAGCGGTCCACCCCAGGCGCGGCACAGTTCCCGCACCAGTGGGTGAGCGCTCACCCGCACGGCAACGCTGGTGGAATCGCCCTTCACGTTGGCGGGAATCCAGTTGTGCGGATCGGGAATCAGCCAGGTGACCGGGCCGGGCCAGGTGCGGTTCAGCTGTTCCCGCTGCAGGTTGGTCAGGCCTTCCAGCAGCGGCGCAATCTGATCCTGGTCCGCTGCCACCAGGATCAGGCCCTTGTGGGCCGGCCGCTGCTTCAGCGCCAGCAGGCGCGCGACGGCGGCGGCATTGAATGGATCACACCCCAACCCCCACACCGCTTCGGTGGGATAGGCGATCACGCCGCCAGTGGCCAGAGTGTGCACGGCACGCAAGCGGTGCCGCAGGGACAGCATGGTTCAGCCTTTGGCCGCCAGACGGGCCTGCAGGGCCGCGTCCTTTTCCTGCACCTGTCGGGCGTTGGCAGCACGGTCTTCCTTCAGTTTTTTCGCCAGGGCGGGATCGGCCAGGGCCATCATCTGCGCCGCCAGGTAGCCCGCGTTCTTGGCGCCGGCCTTGCCGATCGCCACAGTGGCCACTGGAATTCCGCCCGGCATCATCACGGTGGACAGCAGGGCGTCGAGGCCATTCAGGGTCACATCGATGGGAATGCCGATCACCGGCTTCACGGTATTGGCCGACACGGCACCGGCCAGGTGCGCTGCCATGCCCGCGGCGCAGATGAACACGGAGCAACCGCGTTGGTCGGCATCCTTCACGTAGGCATGGGTGATCTCAGGCGTACGATGGGCGGAGGTTACTTTCACTTCCACGGCAATACCCAGCTTGCGCAGGGTGTCCACGGCGGGTTCTACCTGGGGGAAGTCGGAATCGGAACCCATCAGGATGGCGACGAAGGGCTGGCTCATGATGCACCTTTAGGTTGACGTGAAAAATAGGGGTAGCGGGCGTTCGAGGCGGGCAAGTTACCCCAGTCCCTGGGGCCTTGCAAGTGGCGCAAACAGCCGTAAAAAGCGTGTGGTCAAGTGATTTCGCACGGTAATTTTGCCATTTCCGCCCGCATTGACCCTGTCGGTGCCGCTGCCTAGAATCCCCGGGCACCGTTCATTTCTTCATCTGTTTTACAGGAACGTCCATGATCAAGCATCTTCCCCTGCTGGCAGCCGCGCTGCTGGCGGCCGGTTGCTCCACCGTCACCCAGCAGGCCACCAATACCCTGCCGGTCACCCAGCCCCAGATCAGCCCCACCCTGCAGCAGCCCGAGTTCAAGGGCCTCAAGCGCAAGGTCGCTATTGCCCGCTTCAGCAACGAAACCAGCGCTGGCGCCAGCTTCCTGCTCGACGCCAACAATGACCGCATCGGCAAGCAGGCCAGCGACATCCTGTCGGCGCGGCTGGTGGAAACCAACAAATTCATCCTGCTGGAGCGGGCCGACCTGGACAAGATCCAGAACGAAGCCGCCCTGGCGAATCTGAGCAAGGTGAACGTCGGTGCCGACTACCTGATCATCGGCTCGGTGTCGGAATACGGCCGCGAGGCGGTGAGCGAAACCGGCATTTTCAGCCGCAACAAGAAACAGCTGGCACGGGCGAAAGTGAACGTGCGGCTGGTGGATGTGCGCAACGGCCGCGTCCTCTATTCGGAAGAAGGTTCCGGTGAAGCCCTGTCGGAAGCCAACAAGGTGTTCGGCGTGGGCGAAAGCGCCGGCTACGACACCAGCCTGGACGACAAGGCCATTTCCTCCGCCATTTCCAAGCTGGTGAGCAATCTGGTGGAAAACCTGATGGACTCGCCCTGGCAGGCCTACCTGATCGGCCAGCAGGACGGTTTCTTCATCATGACCGGCGGCAAATCCCAGGGCGTGAAGCCGGGCGACCAGTTCACGGTGCTGCGCAAGGGCAAGGTGGTGCGCAACCCGCAGACCGGCCTCGACCTGGAATTGCCGGGCACACCCGTAGCCAAACTGCAGGTGGCCAGCCAGGCCGGGCAGGGTGACAACGAAATCTCCCTGTGCCAGACCGTCGAGGGCTCACTGCAGGGCCTGGATCTGACAACCCTGGTGGTCCAGGAAACCCGCTGAATTCGAGGATACCAACATGAAAACCATTATCGTGGGCCTGCTGGCCCTGCTGCTGACCGCATGTGGCAGCTTCAAGACCCAGGTGCAGACTGAGGAAGGCAGCAGCCTGCATCTGGTCGGCAATCCCGAGCAGGCCGTGCTGGTGCTGGATAACACCACCACCGTGGATCTGAACACAACCAAATCGTTCGACCTGAACGGCAAGCAGGTCACCAAGATCGTCGTGCCGCAAGGCCAGCACCGGGTGACCATCACCCGCAACGGCACCCTGCTGGTGGACCGCTCCATTTACATCGGCGAAGGCCAGGCCTTCGAAATCGTCCTGCCCTGAACCAACTGGAAGTAGAACATGCAGAAGAAGTTGTTGATCAGCCTGAGCCTGAGCGCCGTCCTGTTGACGGGCTGCGTCGTGGCACCGCCCCACGCTACCGGATTCTACTGGGGTAATTATTCCCGCACCCTGTACGAATACCAGAAGACACCCTCGCCCTCGACCCTCGAGGCCCACCGCAACAGCCTGCAGGACATCATCGCCCGGGCCGACAGCGGCCAGTCGAAAGTGCCGCCGGGCATCTATGCCGAACTGGGCAAGCTGCACCTGGACAAGGGCGAGAAAGCAGAAGCGGTGAAATGGTTTCAGCAGGAAGTGGCTCATTACCCCGAGTCCGGCGTGCTGATGAAAACCCTGATCGAGAAGGCGGGCTGACATGATGCGCAGAATGACAAAAATTTCGCTGTTGCGTGCACTGGCACCGGCGGCCCTGCTGCTGGGCGTGAGCCTGTTGCCCGGCTGCGCCACCGCGCCGGCCACGGCGCCCATCACCAACCAGGAAGTGTTCACGGGCATCTATTCGGAAAAGCCCAATTCCATCCTGGTGCTGCCGGCCATCAATCATTCCACCGCCGCCGATGCGCCGCTGTATTACATTGCCAGCATCGCGCAACCGCTCACCGAGCAGGGCTACTACGTGCTGCCGGTTCCGGTGACCAACGCGTTACTGCAACAGGCCGGCATCAGTGACGGTGCCCAGTTGCTGGCGGTGCCACCGCAGCGTTTCGGCCAGATGTTCGGCGCCGACGCCATCCTGTTTGTCACCATCGATTCCTGGGACACCTCCTACTACGTCCTGGGCGGCAATGTGACCGTGGCCCTCACCTTCAAGCTGGTGTCCACCCGCAGCAGCGAAACCCTGTGGCAGTTCCGCAAGGCAGTTACCATCGACACCAGCGGCAACTCCAACAACGGCCTGATTGGCGCGCTGGTGGAAACCGCCATCAAGACGGCGCAGCAGGATTACTTCCCGATTGCCCAGCAGGTGAACTACGGTTCGGTGGGCGTGCTGCCTCATGGGAAATTCCATCCGCAGTACGGGCTGGATGCCACCCAGGCGTCCCGCGCCGAATACAACCAGCCGGTGGACGACTCCGAGTAATTCCCGCCTGCACCATTACACCGGGCCGCCTCGGGCCCGGCAGTAACCTCCCTGCACCTGCTGCACCTGGCCTTCCAGTTCCAGCAGGATCAGGGCGGAACTCACATCCGCCACTGAAATGCCCGTGAGCTGCACCAGCAGGTCGATGCTGCAGGGATCGTATTCAAGCGCGTCCAGCAGCAGGCTTTCGGTGGAACCGGTGGGGAAAATGCAGCCGTGGCTCGCGCCGTCCGTCCGCGAAGCGTCCTCATCGAACAGCGCGCTCTGGCGCATGAAACCCAGCAGCGGCCGCAGTTCCTCCACCACCTGGTCTGCCGTTTCCACCAGTTTGGCGCCATTGCGGATCAGTGCGTGGCAGCCCTTGGCCAGCGGATTGTGGATGGAGCCGGGGATGGCGAACACTTCGCGGCCCTGATCGATGGCCTCGTGCGCGGTGATCAGGGAACCGCTTTTCAGCGCCGCCTCCACCACCAGCACACCCAGGCTGAGGCCGCTGATGATGCGATTGCGGCGGGGGAAAAATTCCGGCCGTGGCGTCACGCCGACAGGAAATTCCGTCACCAGCGCGCCCTGTGCCACCACCCGTTCCGCCAGGGGCCGGTTGCGCGGCGGGTAAACGGCGTCGAGGCCATGTGCCAGTACGGCGATGGTTTTGTTGCCGCCTTCCAGCGCGCCTTCGTGGGCGGCACTGTCAATACCCAGCGCCAGACCACTGGTGGCGATGAAACCCTGGCGGGCAAAGGACGCGGCGAAATCCTGTGCCAGCTGTTTGCCGGCGCGGGTGCTCTGGCGACTGCCGACGATGGCGATCTGCGGCAGACCCAGACAGTCGGCATCGCCACGCACGAACAGCAGGGGCGGCGCGCCGCTGATCTGTCGCAGCAGCGAGGGATAACGGCTGTCTTCCCATGTGAGAATGTGGTGCTGCGGTGACTGCGCCAGCCAGGCCAGGTCGCGCTCGACGCCCGCGCGCAAAACCGAATCACCGCCGCCGCGCCAGTGCTGGATCAGCTCCCGCTGCGATGCGGTGAAACCCAGCTGTTCCAGCTGTCGCGCGGTCTGGTCGAACAACGATCCAATCGCGCCGAAGTGATCGCAGACAAAACGGAAATGGGACGGACCGACGCCGGGAATGCGCCAGAATCCCAACCAGCAGGCAAGTTCGTGCGGGTGCATGTGAGAAATCCGGAAAATAATTTACCCATAGACCCGCGTACGGCCAACAATACCTGTATTCCAACGGACATTACTTCGGCATTGGCTTTTCAGCACTGCACTGAAATGCCATGATCCTCGTGAATTGCCGGTGCAAGCCAACTGCCGGTGAGTGATATCAAGGATCGAATTTGCATGGCTGTCATCCGTTCCCTGCATCTGCTGCTCGCCCTGGTGATTCCCGCGCTGCTGGGCATCATCACTGGCACCATCTGGGCACTGGTCACCCGTGATCGCCGCCGCACCACCAATGCAGTGGCTTGCGTGGTCGGCTGGCTGGGGCCGCGCCTGGCGGGCTTGCGCATCGAGTGCGCCGACCGTCATTTTTTGGCGACCCAGCCAGCGGTGGTGGTGTTCAATCATCAGAGCGGGCTGGACCCGGTGATCCTGTGCGCTCTGCTGCAACGGGACATCGTGGGCGTGGCGAAGCAGCCGCTGGCGCGCAATCCGCTGCTGGGACCGCTGCTGCGTCTGCCGGGCACCATTTTTCTGGGCGGCAAGGAAGACCGGAGGGCGCGGGTGCTGGAGCAGGTACAGCAGGTACTGGACAGCGGGATGTCCATCGTGATGGCGCCGGAAGGCACCCGGGTGCACGCCGCCCAATCAGGTGGTGTTGGCCGATTTCGCAGCGGTGCCTGCGAGATTGCCCAGCGCTGCGGCGTGCCGATTCTGCCCATCGTGATCCACAACAGCGGTGAGCGGCTGGTGGCGCGGGGCCGGCAACTGTTCCCGGGACCAGTGCGCATTACCGTGCTGCCGCCGCGTCATATCGCGCCGGGCGACGATTTCGAACAGGCCACGCGCCAACTGGAGCAGGACTATGTGGCAACGCTCGCGCAAGCGTAATCCGCGATTTGCCGGTGCTGGAACACTGATCCTGCTGCCGCCGGCCCTGCTGGCAATCCTGCTGGCAATGCTGCCGGCCAGCCCGCTGTATGCCGACAGCTGGACAGCACGCAGCGACACCCTCGACACCGTTCAACTCTGGACCGACGACAGCCGCCCGCCGTTCCGCCGCGTGCGCGCCGAAACCGTCATCGCCATACCCATCCTGCCGCTGCTGAGCCTGCTGCAGGACCCCGCGTCGCAGCCGCACTGGCTGCCCTACACCCATCAGGTGGAAATCCTGCAGCGACCCGCGCCGGAACAAACCCTGGTGCGGTTTGAAACCCAGGCCCGCTGGCCCTTTGCGGCGCGCGATGCCGTCACCCTGTTCCAGGTGAGCCAGCCGGATGCATCAGGCATCCGCATTGACATGCTCAACCAGCCGGACGCGATTCCGCCGCACACCGGCGTCGAACGCATCCGCGCGGCGGAAGGTTACTGGCAACTGGTGGCGCTGGACCAGTGCCAGACCCAGGTGCGCTACGAAGCGGGCAATCGCTGGGGCGGCAACGTGCCACAATGGCTGGTGGACCGCATGAACGCGCAGCTGGCGCGGGAAGCATTGAACAATCTGCAGGAATGGGCGCCGGCCCACCGCCAGCAGTATGGAAAACCGGCGTATTTGCGCGAGGTGGAACTGCATGCGAACTGTGAATGAAAGTGCGCTCTCTCCCCTTCACCTGTTGCTGCTGGCAATGGCGGCCTGGTGTGTCAGCGCCTGCGCACCATTTTCCGCTGTACCTCCTTCGCAACTAAAACAATGCGAGCACGAACTGCAGCAATTGCAGCACGCCATCGCCCGGGCCGGTGTCATCGACGCCCAATACGCACCGGTGCAGGATTTTCCCACCTACCGCAGCAACCGTTTCTGGTCGAGCTTTGCCACTGACGAGCTGAATCCGCAACAGCAGCAATACTGGCGCCAGCAACTGCACGCGCTGGGCATGGACAGTCTGCGCATCGAGGCACGCAATCTGCCCACCGGCGCAGTGCCATTTCCAACCGACCCCTTTTTTGCGCGCTGTGACGAACCGCTGCGGCAAGCATCGCTGCAACAACCGCTGACAGCGGAACAGGTGCACATTCCCGACAGCTACAGCGATCTGCAACGGTTTTTCGGAATTTACGCGCTGACCAGCAAAGGCGCGCTGGGCTCGATCCGGCAATATCAGCAGGAAATGCGCGAACGAATCAGCGGCGACCCGGCGTTCGATGCCAGACATTCCATTCTCTATCAACCGCAGCTGAAAGACGGCACCAGCGCCCGCAATCCCGCGCGCGATCCTCTCGGCATTCCGCAATTTTCTGAAAGCGAGATGCAGGATCTGCTGAACCGGCACGCGCCGCAGTGGCAGGTGGAACAGCGCAGCGATGCCGACCGCATAGGGGCCGCCAGATGGCATGGGGAAAAACGCCGGATTGATGGAGCGCAACCCATCGTATACGCCTACCCGTCCTACGTGCGCTCCCATCAGGGCGTACTGCTGCAGCTGAATTACACGGCCTGGTTTGGGGCCCGGCCCAAACCGAAACGCTTCGACTGGTATGGCGGCGCACTGGATGGTCTGGTCTGGCGGGTAACGCTGCGGCCGGACGGCGGCGTCCTGTTTTACGACAGCATCCATCCCTGCGGCTGCTATCACACACTGCACCGGCCGCAGGATTCCACTCTGGCCATTCCCGCCGGTGCGGACGAACCGCTGCTGGTGTTCGACAGCCCGCTGTCCGACCGGCATGCCAATCCGGTGCTGCTGGTGCAGGCCGACACCCACTACCTGCTGAAAGTAATGGCGCAGCCGGAAAAAGCGTCCCAAAAACTGGAATACCGGATGGCCCCCTATAACGACTTGCGCTCGCTGCCAGTCGCGGAAACAGAAAAACACGGCCCGCGCCATCGCAACTGGTTTGACCCCGATGGCCTGATCGCCGAATCCGCGCGCTTTGAACGTTTTTTCCTGTGGCCCCTGGGCGTACCCAGTGCCGGCGCCATGCGCCAGCAGGGTCATCATGCCATCGCCTTCGTCGGCCGGCGCCATTTCGACGAGGCCTGGCTGGAGGATTTTCTCGGTCTGCGCTGAGCGGCCACCTGCCTCAAATCTGGCCATTTGCGCCTTGCGTCCGCTTGCTGCTAAGGTGGATCAGCCCCGCCGGGTTCCTGCCTGTTGCCACTGGAATGGCTCCCTGCGGTTGGCCCAGCAAAGGAGGCTGCCATGACTATCCCACACACAATTTCCCTGCAAACCCCGAAGTTCATCCGTTTCCTGTTGTTTCTGCTTTTTCCCCTTGCAACACTGCCGTCCCGTGCAGACGTCATCACCTTCAATTTTCTGGCTCTGCTGGATGGCGCGCCCGTCACCGGCCAGGGTGCTGACGGCAGCGCCTGGAACGGGCCGGCGGTGGAGGGTAGTTACCGGTTTTTCAACTGGACCCAGCAGGATCTGACCCTGACCGTCGCAGCCGAATACTGGCCGGAGGATGCCGATGGGAATGTAACCACGGGAGTACCGGCATACGTTTACCTGCAGCAGGAATATGCGGGCCTTGGCGCCTGCGACGTGCCTGACTGCGGCAGCACCGCACTCGACTACCTGGACCGCCTGATCCTGGCCTTCAGTGAGCAGGTGGAATTGATCGGAATTGCGTTCAATACGGGGGCCGACGATTCAGAAATATCACCGGACGACGATGATTACCGCGCCTACAACACCCGCATCGACATGAGCGGTGGTCCCGACGGTCCCATGGTCACTGAAATGGGCGGAGGAAAATACTGGCAGGGTTCCCTGACGGGCAATCGACTGGACCTGTACATGCCGGAAGGCGGCAGTCCGTACATAGAGTCCATCACCGTACGAACCCAGGAAGTGCCGGAGCCCGCCAGTCTGTCGCTCATTATGTTGGCACTCGCCCTGGGCTGGCTGTACCAGCGCCGCGCCAGGCAGTAACGTCCTCAATGCACCCTGTCCACAACAAAAAGGCCTGCATTGCAGGCCTTTTGTATCAAGGAGAACAAGGAAACGTTATTTCGGATTCTTCACCGCATCCAGCACCTGCAGCGGCGCTTCTGCCCGCAGGATCAGGCCGTAGCTGACTTTCTCGAAGGTGCGGAACACCATCAGCACGCCGCGGCGCTCATCCGGCAGTTTCACCAACTCGCCGGTCACCTGGTCCTTCACGGTTTCACCCTTGCCATGCACGGCCAGCACATCGCCAATGCTGATGCCGTCGCGGTCACCCAGGTTCAGCACCACCACGTCATACTGACTGACATTGCGCACGCCGCTGAACACATGAATGATGTAACCCTTCATTTCACTCTGCGGTGTGCGCGGATGAAACACTGAATCCAGCTTGCGCTCCTCGGTGGGAATCAGGCGATCACCCGGACGGATGTCTTCCTTCGACTTGGTCAGCTTGAAGCGCGCCACGTCGCTCTCGGCACTTTCATAGCGTGCCATGCCCAGATCCAGCGCGGCGACGCCCAGCACTTCCTTGGTGTCGGGATCCATATAGGTGGGGCCCTTACGGAACACACCGTAGTTCTGGTGGGGCTGCGACCAGTCACCACGACCGTACACATAATCGCCCACACCCATCACGATGTGTTTCTCATCGCCGGCCAACAAATAGGGCGACAGGCTGATCTCTTCCTCGGTGAGCACCCGGTTATCCACCAGGAAGCCCTGGATGTATTCCAGCGGAATGGCGGGAATCACGGTATCCAGCTGCTCGGTCCGTACCTGCGGGCTCAGCTTGATGGTGTCGCCGTTTTTGTAGGTGACGGTGCGCGGACCCCGCTCCAGGGTCAGTACCGGCTTGCCGTCGACATAGACCAGCTTGATCAGGTCGCCTGGATAAATCAGGTGCGGATTCTCGATCTGGGGGTTGACCTGCCACAGCTCCGGCCACAACCAGGGATCATTCAGGAACGCGCTGGAAATGTCCCACAGCGTATCGCCCTTCTTGACCGGGTACACGTCCGGATGCCCAGGCTTCAGCTCTGCTGCCGTAGCCTGCAGGGCGACACCAACCAGACAGCCGCCGACGAGCCTGAGAAATGATTTCATCATGGTGAGAATCCCTTTATCATTATGAACGCCTGGCGCCAGGCAGCTATATTTGCTTGTTTGTGCTTGTTCACATGCGTAAAGCGGCTGGTTCCACAGGCATTCCGGCAGATCCACCCACAATCGAGCGCAAGTTTAACTATAGACGTAAAACCTTGTTTTCAAACTATAGCCCGAACTTCGCAAAGGCAGGTGGGATTTTCCCGCCATGCCGTGCAAACCCTGTACGATCATAATCTTAGCAACAGTTTTCATAGTTATACTAGTAAAGCGGCGTTCTCAAGATGGCATTGCTGGATATTCTCGAATTTCCTGATCCTCGTCTGCGTACAAAGGCCAAGCCGGTCACAGTTGTTGACGACAAAATACGCAAATTATGCGACGACATGCTGGAAACCATGTATGCAGCGCCCGGGATCGGGCTGGCCGCAACCCAGGTCAACGTGCATCAGCGCATCGTGGTGATCGACACCAGCGAGGAAAAAAACCAGCCGCTGGTAATGATCAATCCCAGCTTCGAGGTGATCGAGGGCGAGCAGCAATATGACGAGGGCTGCCTGTCGGTGCCGGGTTTTTACGAAACCGTGACCCGGGCCGAGAAGATCCGCCTGAAGGCCCTGGGCCGGGATGGGCAGCCTTACGAACTGATCGCCGATGGCCTGTTGTCAGTCTGCATCCAGCACGAACTGGATCACCTGGACGGCAAGCTGTTCGTGGACCATATCTCCAAACTCAAGCGCGACCGCATCCGCAAGAAGCTGGAGAAGGATCACAAGGAACAGGAAAAAGTGCGTGCCCGCTGAGGCCACGATCCTTCCCGCCCGGAGACTTTCCACCCCGTGACAGCTCCCCTGAACCTGATTTTCGCCGGTACGCCGGAGTTCGCCGCCACCCAGCTGCAGGCCCTGCTGGGGTCCCGCCACCGGGTGATCGCCTGCTACACCCAGCCGGACCGTCCGGCCGGGCGTGGGCGCAAGCTGAGCCCCAGCCCGGTGAAGGCCCTGGCACAGGAGCACGACATTCCGGTGTACCAGCCGCTGAATTTCAAAAACGCCGACGATGTGGCGCAGTTGAACGCTCTGAACGCCGATCTGATGGTGGTGGTGGCCTACGGCCTGATCCTGCCGAAGCTGGTTCTGGACGCGCCCCGGCTGGGCTGCATCAACGTGCATGCGTCGATCCTGCCGCGCTGGCGCGGGGCAGCGCCGATTCAGCGGGCGATTGCGGCAGGCGACAGTGAAACCGGCGTCACCCTGATGCAGATGGACGTGGGCCTGGACACCGGCGCCATGCTGCTGAAAGTCACCACGCCCATTACTGCCGACGACACCGGCGGCAGCCTGCACGACCGGCTGGCACAGATCGGCGCGCCCGCGTTGTTGGAAACCCTGGAGCAACTGGCTGCCGGCACGGCCCAGCCGGAAAAGCAGGATGACAGCCTGGCCACCTACGCGCACAAGCTCACCAAGGAAGAGGCGAAGCTGGACTGGACCCGGTCCTCTACCGACCTGCACAACCTGATCCGCGCCTTCAACCCTTGGCCGGTGACCCATACAGAACTGGACGGCAACACCATCCGCGTCTGGAAAGCCGAACGCCAGACCGGCAATCATCAGACATCCCCCGGCACCCTGCTGGACGTATCCCGTGACGGCGTCACCGTCGCCACCGGTGATGGCCTGCTGCGACTGACCGAGCTGCAACTGCCCGGTGGCAAATGCCTGCCGGTAGCTGCCATCCTCAATTCCAAGGCCGACTGGCTGCGAGCCGGGAAGCGCTTCCTGTGAGCAGCACTCTTTTCCTGCACCAGGATCTTGCCTGACATGCGTCTGAACGCCGCCGACAGCTCCATCAAAAACGCCCGCGCCCTGGCCGCCGAACGGCTGGCGCAGGTACTGCCCCTGAACCGGCAGAACACCCAGCCCAAATCCCTGGCGGAACTGCTGCCGCAACTGACCGAGCAGGAAAAGGACCAGGGCCTGGTGCAGGAACTCTGCTTCGGGGTGTGCCGCTGGTTCACGCGCCTGGACAAACTGGCCGCGCCGCTGATGCGCCAGCCGTTCAAGGACCGCGACGCCGACCTGCACGCGCTGCTGTTAGTCGGTCTGTACCAGATGTTCTACCTGCGCATTCCCGATCACGCCGCCATTGCCGAGACAGTGGAAGCCTGCCGCCAGTTGAAGAAAGAATGGGCGGTGAAGGTGATCAACGGCATGCTGCGCAGTGCACAGCGGGAAAAGCAGAATCTGGAACAACAGCTGCCGGATTCGCCGGCCATCCAGACCGCGCATCCGCAATGGCTGATCGATGGCCTCGCCGCCGCCTGGCCGGATCAGTTGAACGCCATTCTGCGCGCCAACAACGAGCCCGGCCCCATGTGCCTGCGGGTGAACCGGCTGCGCGTTTCCCGCGACGAGTATCTGCGTCTGCTGAAAACGGCGGGCATTGCGGCGCGGGCGGGGGAACTGGCGGACAGCGCGGTTTATCTGGAACAGGCGATGGGTGTGCAACTGCTGCCCCATTTCGATGACGGCTGGGTGTCGGTGCAGGACGAAGCGGCGCAACTGAGTGCCTTCCTGCTCAACCCCCAGCCCGGCGAGCGCGTACTGGATGCCTGTGCCGCGCCCGGTGGCAAAACCGGCCATCTGCTGGAACTGCAGCCGCACCTGGGCGAACTGGTGGCGCTGGATGCGGATGCCAAGCGCCTGCAACGGGTGGAACAGAATCTGCAACGCCTGCAATTGCACGCCAGCGTAGTGCATTCCACACTGGAAGAGTACGCCGCCCACTTTGATGGTCCGCGCTTCGACCGCATCCTGCTGGACGCGCCCTGTTCCGCCACCGGCGTGATCCGCCGTCATCCAGATATCAAGTGGCTGCGCAAGCGCAGCGATATCGGCAAGCTGGCGGCCACGCAGTTGCGGCTGCTGGAAATGGCGTTCGGTTTGCTGAAGCCCGGCGGCACCTTGCTGTATGCCACCTGCTCGGTGTTGCCGCAGGAAAACATGCGGGTGGTGCACGGCTTTCTGAAGCAGCAGAAAAGTGCGGTGGAGGATTTGATTGTGGCACCCTGGGGCGAAGCGGCGGATTGCGGCCGGCAACTTTTTCCACAGATCGGCCGACATGACGGATTTTATTATGCGCGAGTGAAGCGAAGCGCGGAGTCACTATGAAAATCATTATTCTCGGAGCAGGACAGGTCGGCGGCACCCTGGCAGCGAACCTCGCCAGCGAGCACAACGACATCACCGTGGTGGACACCAACGCCGAGCGCCTGCATGAACTGCAGGACCGCTTCGACATCCGCACCGTGCAGGGCATGGCGTCCTATCCCAGCGTGCTGCGCCAGGCCGGCGCCGATGACGCCGACATGCTGATCGCCGTCACCAACAGCGACGAAATCAACATGGTGGCCTGCCAGGTGGCCTACTCGCTGCACCGCACGCCCACCAAGATTGCCCGCGTGCGCTCCGCCAGCTATCTGAATCGCAACGGCCTGTTCGGCATCGACGCGTTTCCCATCGACGTGATCATTTCCCCCGAGCAGGTGGTGACCCACTACATCACGCGCCTGATCGAACATCCGGGCGCATTGCAGGTGCTGGATTTTGCGGACGGCAAGGCGCAACTGGTAGCGGTGCGCGCCTATTTCAACGGTCCGCTGGTGGGCCGCGAACTGCGTTTCCTGCGCCAGCACATGCCCAGCATCGACACCCGCGTTGCCGCGATATTCCGCCGTGACCGCCCCATCATTCCCGAAGGCACCACGGTGATCGAGGCGGATGACGAGGTATTTTTCATCGCCGCGAAAAATCACATCCGCGCCGTGATGAGCGAGCTGCGCGGGCTGGAGCACAACTACAAGAAAATCATCATCGCCGGCGGCGGCAACATCGGCGAGCGCCTGTGTGATGCGCTGGAAAACCGCTACCAGGTGAAAATCATCGAGCGCAATCCAGGCCGTTGCGCGTTCCTGGCGGAAAAGCTCAACAAGACGGTGGTGATCCGTGGCAACGCGTCGGACCAGGATCTGCTGCTGGAAGAAAGCATTGAGGAGACCGATATTTTCCTTGCCGTCACCAATGACGATGAGGCCAACATCATGTCGTCGATGCTGGCCAAGCGCCTGGGCGCGCGCAAGGTGATGACGCTGATCAACAACCCGGCCTATGTGGATCTGGTGCAGGGCGGCGATATCGACATTGCGATCTCGCCGCAGCAGGCCACCATCGGCAGTCTGCTCACCCACGTGCGACGCGGCGACGTGGCCAATGTGCACTCACTGCGGCGCGGTGCGGCGGAGGCCATCGAAGCGATTGCCCACGGCGATGAAAAATCCTCGAAGGTGGTGGGCAAAGCGATCGGCGACATCGATCTGCCGGAAGGCACCACCATCGGCGCCATCGTGCGCAAGAATGAAGTTCTCATCGCCCACGACGACATCGTGGTGCAGTCGGACGATCACGTGATCCTGTTCCTGATCGACAAGCGCCGCATCCAGGATGTCGAGCGCCTGTTCCAGGTCGGCATCACCTTTTTCTGAACCGGACCCGCTGAATGCATCCCGCTGTCATCCTGCGCATTTTCGGCCTGTTGCTGATGATCTACAGCGGCACGCTGCTGGTGCCCGTGCTGGTGGCGGCGCTGTATGGTGAAGGCGATATGCTGCGGTTCCTGTATTCCTTCCTGGCAACGCTGCTGTGCGGCCTGCTGTGCTGGCTGCCGGTGCAGAACCGGCGCCGGGAACTGCGGGTGCGTGACGGTTTCATCATCGTGACGCTGTTCTGGAGCGTGCTGAGCCTGTTCGGCGCGCTGCCCTATCTGCTGGGACAGGATCTGCGGCTGGAATTCACCGACGCCCTGTTTGAATCCGTGTCCGGCTTTACCACCACCGGTGCCACCGTGCTCACCGGACTGGACCAGATGCCAAAATCACTGCTCTATTACCGTCACCAGCAGCAGTGGCTGGGCGGGCTGGGCATCATTGTGCTGGCGGTGGCGATCCTGCCCATGCTCGGCGTCGGTGGCATGCAGATGTACCGGGCGGAAACGCCGGGCGCGGTGAAGGACAGCAAGCTCACGCCCCGGGTGACCGAAACAGCGCGCTCGCTCTGGTACATCTATGTCGCGCTCACCGTCACCTGCGCGCTGGGCTACTGGTTTTGCGGCATGGATCTGTTCGATGCCGTCTGCCACAGTTTCTCCACGGTTTCCATCGGCGGTTTTTCCACCCACGATACCAGCCTGGGTTTCTACAACAACGCCTCCATCGAAGCCGTGGCCATTTTGTTCATGCTGCTGGCCGGCATGAATTTCGGCCTGCATTTCATCGCCTGGCGCCGCCGCAGCCTGCGCCAGTACGCTGCCGACGGCGAAGTGCGGTTCTATTTTTTTGTGGTGGCAGGTGTGAGCACTCTGATGTTCATCGGCCTGCTGACCACCACCGGCATGGCAGATCCGGCCCTGTCATTGCGACACGCCCTGTTTGAATCCGTCTCCGTCATCACCACCACCGGTTTTGGCGTGGCGCAGTACGCCAGCTGGCACCCGATGCTGGCCACCTCGCTGATCATGGCCAGCTTCATCGGTGCCTGCGCCGGCTCCACCGGCAGCGGGCTGAAGATGGTGCGGGTGAACCTGATGTTCAAGCAGGGCCTGCGCGAGATACGCCGGCTGATGCACCCCAAGGCCATGATTCTGGTGAAACTGTCGAGCCGGGCGGTACCGGATCGGGTGGTGGAAGCAGTGTGGGGATTTTTCGGCATCTACCTGCTGACGTTCTGCCTCCTGTTCATGCTGCTGTTACTGACCGGCATGGATTTTCTGTCCAGCTTTTCCGCCGTGGCCGCCTGCCTCAACAACCTGGGGCCCGGGCTGGGGGATGTCACCCTGCACTACGCCGCAGTGAGTGACCCGGCCAAGTGGATTTTGTGCGCTGCCATGTTATTGGGGCGGCTGGAGATATTCACCCTGCTGGTGCTGTTCACCCCGATGTTCTGGCGCCACTGAAGAACGGACATTGTTCGCAAAACAGAGTCGAATTCCGTTAATTTTGCGCATTTCAAGGTTTCCGGTTTTATTCCTGACTATACTCAGGTCTACTCTTTCCCTGACTCTGTATCATCGGCCATGTTCAATCACGACGAATGGATTCTTGAACAACAGAATCCGATGATTTCACTGAAAAAATGGCAGACGACCGTGGACCTGATGGCGCGGTTGTACGAAGCACCCACTGCCTATGTCTCGCAGTACACCTCGCGCGGCTTCCAGACGGTCATCGCCAATTCCAATCCTGCCAATCCCTACAAGGCGGGTGATTCCTTTGCGCGCGACACCAACCTGTTCTGTCGCAAGGTAGTGCAGGACTGCGCGCAGGTGTATGAAAACCATGCCACCAGCAATCCGGTCTGGCGTGGTAATCCGATGATGGAGAACAATCGCTTCAATTCCTATCTGGGCGTGCCCATCTACTGGCCCGACGGTACACCCTTCGGCACCATTTGCGTGCTGGATTATGCGGTTACCCACTACAACAAGAATTTTCTGGAACTGATCTGGCAATTCCGCGATCTGGTGGAAGCAGACCTCATGCTGAACAACCAGTTCATGCAATTGCTCGAACTGTCCACCCGCGACGATCTCAGCCGGCTGCTCAACCGGCGCGGCTTTTTTTCCCAGGCCGACAAGCAGGTGCGCCTGGCCAGCCGTGTGAAGCAGAACATCGGCGTACTGTATCTGGACCTGGACAACCTGAAGAAAATCAACGACCAGATGGGGCATCGCATCGGCGACAAGGCCATCGCTGCACTGGCTGCGGCCATTCGCAAGGTGATTCGCGAAAGCGATGTGGCCGGGCGCATCGGCGGCGACGAATTTGTGATCGTGATGCTGGCGGAGGACGAGGAATCACTGGCCAAACTCACCTACCGCATCCGGCAGGAACTGAAACAACAGGCGGTGGGTGAACTGCAGTCGATTGAACTGAGTGTCAGCATCGGCAGTCGCCTGTTCCGTCATCCGCACCTGAGCAGTATCGATAAAATGGTGTCGGAAGTGGACCAGCGCATGTACGAGGACAAGCTCAACAACCACCGGAGTCTGGGCAAAAAAGCGTAATCGACCGAGCGCCAGAACCCCTGCGCCGGCAAATCTGTGATGTGGCTACCACTTGGCAACAGATTCGAAGCTGGCGATTGAATGTGTCCGCTAGCCCGATAAAAGTATTATTTATTTTCCCCTGCCATATCAGGAACACTCTTAAGGTCGCATTGTTATGCCGTGATCCGGAAATTCCTCTTAGTCTTTCCTTGAAGTACCACGTATCTCAGGGTCGCGTTATGGAAGGACTAGCCCATGAACATTCCCACACCGGTTCTCAATTTCCACTCCCCATTTTCGATCTTCGCCCTCCTTGTTTTGCTGAGTCAGGGACTGATGCTGTCAGGCTGCTCGACGCACAGCGCCTTGATGGAACAGCAGGTGCAGCAGGAAACCAGCTCTCAGCAATTGATCCAGAAAGTGACGCAGGCATTGGAAGCCACCGAAACCAGACTGGCCAAAGCGCAGGCGTCCGACGTTGGCACCTATTCGCCCGGTCAGCTGACCAGCGCCGAGAGCGCATTGCGGGAAGCCCGTCGCTACACCGAACGTTTGCAGGATGATCCGGAACTGGTCAACCAATCCATGTCGTTGCTGTTTGGAGAAACGATGGGCGACAAAACGCTGGCGTTGATTTCAAAAGCCAACGCATCGCTGACGCTGGCGGAGGAAAACAAACAGCAGGCAGATGCCATCTTTGCGGCAGCAAATGACAATTTCGTTTGGCTGAACAAATTCCAGGCCCCGATATACTTTCCGTACGAATATAAAGATCTGCAGCGCACCCGAAAACAAATGGTGGAATATGTTGCCGATGGCGATCTGGAGAAGGCGCAGAAGCAACTGCCGCGTTTTCTGTCAGAGCAGCACGCGCTGGAAATCATATCGGCGCAACGCTTTTACCTTCATGATCTGAGTCTGCGAGCCGAGCGCGAAGGAGGAGGGAATCTTGAGCGGTATGCACCGATCAGTTACGGCAGCGCGTTGGCGGCATTGAACACAGCCAAAGCGGTTATTGCGCAAAATCCCCGCGCAGAGAACACCATTCTGGCCGCAAAAAAGCATACCGAATTTTCCATTGAAGTCGCCCATGCGGTGGCAGCCGATATGCAGCGGCTGGCAAACATGGAGCACCCGAACATGGAGCGCTGGCTGATATTGGTCACCACCAAACTGAACGAAATGGGGCAGGCCGTGGGTGCCCCGGATGTACGCAACAAAGAACTGGTCCAGCAACTGGAACTGTTGGCGGAAGCCGCCGCTCACAAGAGCCAGACCGCTCAAAATGCGGAGCAGGTGGCAAAGACTGAACCCGCCGCAATCAAGGCCGATGAAGTAGCTGTTGCCCAAGAACCTGCAACGTTGCCTGCAGCAACAGAAGGCCAGGCCATTGACAATCGCATGACGCAACTGGAGCAATCCATCGCTGAACAGCTCAAAGCGTTATCGGATCAGATCAATGCGATGAAACAGGTGAATGTGAGTGCCCAGGCGACTCCCGGTCCGATCGTGCCGGCTGTGCTGGTGCCGGGCAATTGAACATGAACCACGGCAGCCAGCTCAGATAAACGAGGCCGGTGTCACCGCCGTGCCACCGTCCAGCGCAATCACGTTGCCGGTGATATAGGCGCCGGCGCGCGAGGTCAGAAACACAGCCAGACCTTCCATGTCCTCCGGCTCACCCAGCCGTTTCAGCGGCACCTGCGCCGCCTGCTGTTTGGCTACTGCTTCATTCTTCATGATGAAGCTGGTCATCTTGCTGGGGAATACGCCCGGCGCGATCGCGTTCACCGTGATGTGCTGCGCTGCCTTGCTGGGGCCATAGGCATAAGCCTGCATGCTGCTGGTGAGCTGGCCCGCCACCGAGGTGATGTTGATGATCCGCGCCGGATCTTCATGGGTGCCGGCGGCGCTCAGCAACGGCAGGCATTTCTGCGTCATCAGGAACGCGGATTTCACGTTCAGGTTCTGGATCTTGTCCCAGGCTTCGGCGGGGTAGGTTTCCAGCGGCGCGCCCCAGGTCACGCCCGCGTTGTTCACCAGGATGTTCAGTTTGCCTTCGCGGTTTTTCAGCTCGTCCGCCAGGCCGATGCAGCCGGCTTCGGTGGAAAGATCCGCCGGAATGCCGATGCAGGTGCCGAACGCCGACAGTTCATATGCGGTTTTCTCGCAGGCATCGGCCTTGCGCGACGCCACGTAGACTTTCGCGCCATGCTTCACCAGTCCCTGCGCGATCATGTAGCCGATGCCGCTGGTGCCACCGGTGACCAGCGCCACCTTGCCCTTGATGGAAAACAAATCGCTCATGAAAATCCCCTTATTCTTGTCGCTGGTCGAATGTGTCTGCCGCGATTGTAGAGATTTTCAAGTGGCTTGACACTTGGGCAACAATGACAAAATTGTGGGGGTTTTGGTCACCCGGCCCGGCATGTCATGCAGATTTGTAAGTCAGCTGGGTTTGTAAAACAGCCGTCCCAGCCGGTTGAACACCGCCGGCGACAGCGACCAGCCGATCATCGGCAGGAACATGCGGTCCGGCAGAATCTTGCGTGCCGACAGCAGGGCTTTCGCATCCACCCCCACCGCATAGCGCAGGGTCACGCTGCCATCGGTGGCGGCACGGTAAATAGTGGCGGCCACATCATCGCTGGTGCTGCCGCCGGGGCCGGTCTTGTCGATCACCGGAAACTGCGCGTTGGCGAATTCGTTATAGGCCGCCACGCCGGTAGCATTCTGGCGATCGCCGGAACGGCCAAAAAACGCCGTGTTCACCGCACCTGGCTCCACGATCTTCACGCGGATATTGAACGGCGCCAGTTCGTAGGTCAGGCATTCGGAAAAACCCTGCACCGCCCACTTGCTGGCGTTGTACACGCTCATCAGCGGAATCGGCAGACGGCCCGCCATGCTGGCCACGTTGATCAGCAGGCCGGCGTTGCGTCCGCGAAAATGCGGCAGCACCGCGCGCGCAACGCGCATCAGGCCGAACACGTTGGTATCGAACTGGCGCTGGATCTGTTCCTCACTGGCATTTTCAAACGCACCCATCAGCGCATAGCCGGCGTTGTTTACCAGCACATCGATCTGGCCGAAATGGATCAGAGCCTGCTGCAGCGCGTTATCGACGCTGGCCTGGTCCTGCACATCCAGCGCCACCAGCAACACATTGTTCAGACGGTTGAGTTCGGTTTCCTGTTTCGGCGTACGCATGGTGGCCACCACGTTCCAGCCGGCGCGCTGAAAATGCAGAGCCGTGGCACGGCCAATGCCCGAGGAACAGCCGGTAATCAAAACGGTTTGGCGCGGTTTCAGGGTGCTCATGGCTTCAAGGTACTCCCGATATAAAAGTCAGCAAAGAATTCAAAAGGTCTGAAATCAAATTTAATTAACTAACTACAGCCGCTCCAGCGTCACCGGCAATTGATCGGAAGGCGAGGGCAGCGACGTCAGATCCAGCGGCATCACATAATCCGCCGGTACACTCCAGCGATAGCGCAGCAACACCTGATGCAGGATCGATTTGATCTGCAGATCGGCAAAATGCAGCCCGATGCACATGTGCGCGCCACCGCCAAACGGCAGGTACTGGTACGGATGCCCCTTGTGTTCCATGCGGCCCGGCGCAAAACGGTCCGGGTCGAACTGCTCCGGGTCCAGCCAGTGATCCGGCAGATGATGGCTCACCATCGGCGTGATCATGACGAAGGTATCTGCCGGAATCACATGCCCCTGGAATTCCACTTCTTTCACCGTGCGGCGCGGAATGCCGTGCACCGGCGACACCAGCCGCATGGCTTCCTTGATGACGCGATCGAGCGTGTCCAGTTTCGCCAGATCGTCGTGGTCCAGCGCGTCTTTCTGCAGCGCACGGGATTCTGCCCGCACCCGCTCCTGCCACTGCGGATATTTGGCAAGGTAATAGAAAATCGCGCACAGGCTGATGGTGGACGTATCGTGCGCCGCCATCAGGAGGAAGATCATGTGATTGACGATGTCCTCATCGGTGAAGCGCTGGCCGTTCTCGTCTTCGGCCTGACACAGGCGGCTGAACAGATCGGTGCCGGGCTGCGCACGTTTTTGCGGAATGCGCGCGCGGAAAAACTGCTCCAGCAATTTGCGCCCCTGCAAACCTTTCCACCAGCGACCGCCAGGCACGGGATAGCGCACCAGCGCGGTACCGGCGCGCACGCAATCCACGAACGCACGATTCACCTTGTCCGCCTGCGGCCCCAGCTTTTCGCCCATGAACACTTCGGTGGCGATATCCAGCGTGAGTTGCTTGATCTGCTTCAGTACCAGGAAATTCCTGCCCGGTTTCCAGCGCGCAATGCCGCTGTCGATGACCGGATTCATGTCACGCAGGTACTGCACCAGCATCGGTTTCTTGAACGCCGCCTGCATGATGCCACGATGGAATTTGTGCTCGTCGAAATCCAGCAGCATGATGCCGCGGGTAAAAAAGCGGCCAATGAAAAATGACCAGCCCAGACTGCTGGAAAATGCCTCGTCCTGATTGCGCAGCACCAGCTGATTGGCCTCGGGCCCCAGCAGCACCACACCGGTCTGGCCCAGTACATTGATCCAGTACACAGATCCGAAGCGGCGGTAATATTCCAGCGCGGTTTTCACCGGGCTGTAGAGAAAAATCAGGCTGTGGCCCAGCAGCGGCAAACCGGGCTCGCCGGGTAATTGTGTGCGCAGAGCGCGATCCTGAGCGGACAGCAAACCTATCATGGGATCCACTCCTCAGTGCGCCGGCGCGTTCTGGTCACGGTGGATGCCCACTGCCGCGGCGGAATCGCCGAACATCTGTTGCAACACGGCCACCTGGGCGGCGCGGCCTTCCTCTTCCTGGCGCTGGCGCAGGGCCGGCACGGCTTTCTGCCCGAGATAACTCACGCAGCGCGGCACTGCCGTCAGGAGGGGAAACCAGGGCAGGATGTCGCCGGGCAGGCCCAGCTGCTGCATTTTCTGCTTGCCGAGAAAATAGCGGCTCACACTGAGATGCTGGTGATAGGCCAGCTTGCTGCGCAGGTTGGCGAAGTTGGAATATTTGCGGGTCAATGGTTCCTTCGACAGCGCCCGGCCCAGTTCCTGGCTGGTCCAGTCGGGGCGGCTCTGCGTCATGAACGTGTGCGCCAGCAGCACGATGCCATCGCGCTCGGTGTGCACCAGCCAGCGCTCGTCCACGCCCATCAGCCAGCCGGCATAGGCCCACAGGTGCATCACCGCTTTGGATTCGCGCGCGGTTACCGGAATCCCCAGCTGGCGCAGGCCGCCCAGCATCACCACGCAAAATCCAAGATACGTCGCTACCATGTCGATCTGGTTCACCGGCACGCCCCACTGGTTTTCATCCCACTTGGGATTTTTAGCCAGCGTACGGCGCACCATCGCATGCACAAGCCGCACATGCAGGGTGGAGCGAAAGCCGGGGCCGAAACGATCCATGCCGCCGTGCTCGGTGCAGTCCACCCACCACTGGCCGGTCTCGGCGATGCGCAGCGAGGTGTCCTTGTTCAGCGCGCCAGTCATCACCAGCACATGGTTGAAGCCCGACAGCAGGTAGCCGCCCATCAGCGCCAGATCCCGCAGCACATAAGGACCGGCCAGACCGATGCGGTGAATGAAGCGGACCCCTTCGTCGATCAGCGCGGGCTCCAGCCACACCGGCGGCGTTTCCACGGCGCGGAAGAAATCCAGCAGCGGCTGGGGCGCGTCCGGAATGCTGTCCACGCCCTGCGTCACTGCCTGCTGGAACAGCTTGCGGGCCGTGCCGGCACCGGCCGAGTACATCCAGTCCACCAGCTTGTCCATGGCCGGATCGCCTTCCCAGCAGGCGGCCACCACCGCATCATATTCGGCACGGGACGGGGACAGATCCCGCCCCAGCAGCAGGCGCTGCCAGGCCGGCGTCTTGATACGGGCCTTCTCGAAGGGGCGGGCGCGGGCCGGAATCGGCGGCGACACGGCGGTGGTCATGGGCGAATCCTCACTGCTTGGCTTTTAGCCACAGTAATGCGAAACTTTATTCGCATTCAATTCGCGTTTTCTTTCCGGCACGCCGGAGGCAGGTTCATCCCATGCGCAAGCGCCCCAAACAGCAACGCTCCCGCCAGATGGTGGAAACCCTGCTGGACGCCACCGCCCGCTGCATCGCCGAGCGCGGGCTGGACGGCACCAGCACGCCGATCATCGCCGAACTGGCGGGGGTCAGCGTCGGCTCGCTGTACCAGTATTTCGAGAGCAAGGAGGAGTTGATCGAGGCGCTGGTGGAACGGATCGCCAGTGACGTGACCCGTGCTCTCGACGCCGGCGTTCGCGCCACGGGCGATATAGAACTGGACGTCATGGCCCGCACCGCGATCCGGGTGGCGCTGGCCTTGCTGCACAGCAATGCCGGGCTGTATCTGGAACTGGTGCGCAACTGGTACCGCCTGCCCACCCACAAGGTGGCGGATGTGCTGCAGCAGTATTTTCTGGAACTGCTGCGGGTGTATTTCGCCAAGCACCACCGCGACGTGCAGGTGCAGGATCTGCACGTGAAAAGCTTCATCATTGTGAACAGCACGATTTTTACCGTAGTGCGCTTTCTGAGCGGGGACCATCCGCTGATGACGGAGGATGATATTGCGAATGGGCTGACGGAGATGATTACAGGGTATTTGCTGCAAAATTCCTGAGAAAGCATCTGAAATGCCTGTGATTATTGACCCATATCGCCAATCCATCGCACAGGCATTGCGCCCAACTTGATAGCAATGCTAGCATTTCACTGTCAAGACCAACCCACCTGGGGTCAACCATGGCTAATTTGCTGGTTCGCAATGTAGAAGACGAGATTGTCACCGCCCTCAAAGCCCGGGCGGGCCAACACGGCATCAGTGCCGAGGAAGAGCACCGCAGAATCCTGCAGCAGGCCCTGCTGGGCCTGAAAAAAAAGAGTTTCACCGAAGCTTTAAAGGCCATTCCCAACGTTGGCGAGGATGCCGACTTTGCCCGTGTCCAGGATGACAAGGCCGATGATGTATTTAATTGATACCAACGTTATCAGCGAAATCCGCAAAAAAACAAAAGCCAATCCCGGCGTCAGGAAGTTCTTCAAGCAGGCCATTGAACAGGAAAGCAAACTGTACATCAGCGCCATTACCGTGGGAGAACTGCAGCGCGGCGTACAGTTGATCCGGCACAGGGGCGATCAGAAGCAGGCCGCTCTGCTGGATGGATGGCTGAGCGCCATTCTGACGGAATATGCCGAACAGATTCTGGATTTTACTGCGATTGAAGCGCAGGTCTGGGGCGCACTGCGCGTACCTCACCATGAAAATGCCATTGATAAGCAGATTGCCGCAACTGCGCTGACCCACGGCTTGACGCTGGTGACACGCAACGAGAGCGACTTTGCCGGAACCGGGATTAACGTGCTGAACCCGTTTGAATAAACTGCGTTCGAAATGGGTTCCATCATCTGCCTGCTGCAAACACAGGTCACGAAACCCTGGCCACAGCCAATGCCCGAAGAAATACGCTACCCTTTACACAAGCTGACACCGGGCTGCTCCTCATTCCGGCAAGTACCCTTAAACCCCGTACAAGGTCACCACATGGATCGTAAGTGGCTTTCCGACAGGCTACAAATTGGATTGATCGCACTGGCACTGTGCTGGCCCCGGTACGCCAGCGCGGAAGCCCCTGACCTGTTTGATCTTTCCCTGGAAGAACTGGGCAATGTGGTGATCACAGGCTCCACGCTGACCGAGAAAAAGCTGCGCGATGTGCCCTCCGCCGTCACGGTGTTAACCCGCGACGAGATCCACAAATTACCGGTGAGCACCGTGGAGGAGCTGGTCAACTTCGTGCCCGGTTTCCAATCCTACCGCAGCTCTGATTTTGGCGATCTTCCCGTAATGTCGATCCGCGGTCGCCGCACCGGTTATACGAACCGCGAAATGCTGGTACTGCTGAACGGTATGCGAATCGATGAGTACTTCAGTGGCGGCAGTACGCTGGTGTTTGCCAATATCCCACTCGCCAACCTCGCGCGCGTCGAATTCATGCGCGGCCCGGGTTCGGCGGTATATGGCTCCGGCGCCTACACCGGTGTCATCAATCTGATCACCGACGATCACGCCCGCCAGCTGGATATCGGCATCGGCGATGAGCAACGACTGCAGGCCAGCTGGCAGCACGCCTCGGATACCAGCACACCGAACGGTATCCGGTTCAGCACGTTGCTGCATGCTGTAAGCGATGGGGGTTATTCCTACTCGGTGCCGGATTCCTTTGCCGATGGCAGCGTCGATACCCGCGATGGCTATGAGACGTTCCATGGACAAATGCAACTCTGGCTGTCCCGCGACACCCGCCTGCAACTGGCGCTGGCACAAAACAAGGCTGATGAATTCTATATTGGCGGCACCGTGGACGATGCATTCAACCGCCACGACTTCACCTTTGCCGGCCTGATGCTGGAGCAACGCCTGCGCTGGCATGACAACGTTCGCAGTGAGCTGCTGGGTGGTTTCCAGATCATGGACATCGACAGTGGCTTCCACCCGGTCGCCACCATCGACATCGGCCAGATCAGTACTCCCAACTCCACCGACCCCCTGCTGTTAACAACCTATGTGAAGACGCAGGAATGGTGGCTGCGCTGGCAGAACGACTGGAGCGTCGGGCACGCCGACAGCCTGCAGTTTGGCCTGGAGTATCGCAATCCCAGCTCGCTGGAAGCCGAATCAGCCAGCAACTATGACATTGTCCAGCTGGCACAAGGTGGGCCGGTCATCAATTACTACGGCGACTTTTCCCACACCGCCGCGCTGGCGGAAACCAGCCAGCGGGATATTGTCGGCATTTATCTGCAACAGCAGCATGACTGGAGTGAGCAGGCAGCGACGATTGTCGGCGTGCGCTATGACCAGTATTCCCAGGTGGGCCATGCCACCAGTCCACGTCTGGGGCTCATCCTGCATCCCACCACCAGCGACAGCGTGAAACTGCTGTGGGGGCGGGCGTTTCGCGCACCCCAGGCCGATGAGCTGTATACCGCCAACAATCCTCTGCTGCAGGGCAATCCAGACCTGAAACCGGAAACCGTCGATACATATGAAGTGATCTGGCTGCATCAATGGCAGCGTGCACAGATCAGCGCCAATTATTTCTACAACCGTTTTGACGACGCGATCCGCACTGTCGTCATCAACAGCGGCCGCACCTATCAGAACAGCAGCGAAAGCGAGACCAGCCAGGGGCTGACATTCGAACTGACCGGTGCCGTTTTCGAGCATTTCACCACACGCATTGCAGCCACCCGCTTGCTCGACACGCCCGATGCTTTTTTTCGGGAAGCACGACAGTGGCTGGCGATTGCGGGCACCTACACCCGGCCGCAGGGCTACGGTAGCCTGACCCTGCAATACCAGGGCGAACGCGAAAACCTGCTCAGCAGTGCTGACGAACGGGAAACGCTGGACGGCTATACGGTGGTGAGCGCCCGTCTGGGGTGGACACCGCGCAATGATCTGGAGACCTATCTGGATTTGCGCAATCTGACCGACACGGAATCCTCGGTGCCGTCCAACAGTGGCGATATCGCAGGCGGCGTACCGAACCGGGGCCGCGAAATCCGGCTGGGGATGGTCGTGCGCTATTGAGCGGCCGGCGAACACGGAGCCAGTGTCGAGGAAGAGCACCGCCGAATCCTGCAGCAAGCCCTGCTGGGCCTGAATAAAAAGAGTTTCACTGAGGCTTTAAAAGCCATTCCCAACGTTGGCGAGGATGCCGACTTTGCCGGAACCGGCGTTAACGTGCTGAACCCGTTTGAGTAACCTGCGAGCGAGATGCATTCCAGGCAGCATTAGAACCACGACAGCTTCAGCTTTTTGACTTGGGGGCTCCGATGCGCGCTTGTTCCGCACCGTATCCTCTCATCCCGGATAATTCCGCCGCAGAATCTCCGCCGCCTGCAGTATATGTTCCTGCATCATGAAATCCGCCCGTTCCGGCTGACGGTTTTTCAGGGCGCTGTAAATCACTTCGTGATGATCCTGGGAACGGTGGAAATCTTTCAGCGTGTACCACTTGAACGAGCCGTTGAAGACGATGGGAATGTTGCGGGAAATTTTGGCGAAGCGGACCAGCAGATCATTGTGGGTGGCCAGCAGGATCGCCAGGTGAAAGGCCTTGTTCATGTCGCGCCATTCGTCGAACTGGCCCTGCTGCAATTGCGCTTCCTGCAGCAGTTGTTCGCCCCGGTGCAGGGCCTGTTGCAGGCGCTGCTCGGTGTCGTCCGCCAGGCCCTGTTCCGCCAGCAGACGACAACCCAATCCCTCCAGCACCGCGCGCACCCGGAACGCACTCAAAATATCGTCCAGCGAAAAATGCCGCACGGTGTAGCCGCGATTGGGAGCGTATTCCAGCAACCCGTCCCGCGCCAGCACACTCAGCGCTCCGCGGATCGGCGTGCGTGACACGCCCATGCGTTCCGCCAATGCAATTTCCTGCAGACGCGCATGGGGCGGGAATTCGCCCTGCAGCAATTGCTCGCGCAGGGCTTCAGTGATGTTGAGGGAACGGGTGGGCTGGGAGTCGCTGTTGCTCAATCAGCGGCCTACCAGCGAACGGGCAATGATTTCTTTCATGATCTCGGACGTGCCACCGTAAATGCGCTGGATGCGCGCATCGATGAACGCACGGGCGATCTTGTATTCCATCATGTAGCCGTAACCGCCAAACAACTGCAGACACTCGTCCGCCACCTTGCCCTGCAATTCGGTGGTGGACAGTTTGGTCATCGACGCTTCCACGGTGGACAGCGCGCCGCGCACATATTTTTCCGTGCACTTTTCCACGTAGGCGCGGTTCGCTTCGATCTGGGTTTTCATTTCCGCCAGCTTGAAGCGGGTGTTCTGCAATTGCGCCACGGTACCGCTGAACACCTTGCGCTCGGTGGTGTAGTCGATGGTCCATTGCAGCATGCCGTCGCAGGCACCGATGGCACCCACGGCCAGGATCAGGCGCTCGCGCGGCAGTTCGTTCATCAGGTTGGCGAAGCCCTTGCCCAGGCCGCCAAGAATTTCGCTTTCCGGCACAGTAACGTTGTCGAAAAACAGTTCGGAGGTATCACCGGAATGCAGACCCATTTTTTCCAGGTTGCGGCCGCGCTGGAAACCGGGCGTGGTGCAATCGACGGTGAACAGGGTGATACCCTTGGAGCCGGCGTTGGGATCGGTCTTGGTGGCCAGTACGATCACGTCGCAATGCTGGCCGTTGGTGATGAAGGTTTTCTGGCCGTTGATGACGTAATTGTCGCCCTGCTTCACCGCGCTGGTGCGCATGGCCTGCAGGTCGGAGCCGGCACCGGGTTCGGTCATGCCGATCGCGCCCACCGCTTCGCCGGTCACCATTTTCGGCAGCCATTTCAGTCTCTGCTCTTCTGTTCCCAGGTGCAGGATGTAGGGCGCCACGATATCGGAATGCACCGACACGCTGGACATCAGCGCGCCGTAACCGGCGTATCCCAACTCTTCCACCACGATCGCGCTCATGCCGAAGTCGGCGCCGTAACCGCCGTAGGCTTCCGGCATGTCCACGCACAGGTAGCCGTTCTCACCCATCTTGTTCCAGAGTTCGCGCGGGAAGATTTCGTTCTTTTCCCACTGGGCGTAATGGGGTTCCACTTCGTTGGCGAGGAATTTGCGGAAGTTGTCGCGGAACAGTTCGCGGTCGGCGGCGCTGAGGCTGGTGTCGGTGCTGGTGGACATGGGGGTACTCCGGTTGAGGCAAAAAGCGGATTGTATACAAGTGCCCGGCCCCTGCGAAGGCGTCAGGCGCCGACACCATCCTCGGCATCATGCCAGACTACCCGGTTCTTGCCCTCGTGCTTGGCGCGATACAGCATGTCGTCGGCGATTTTCAGGAAGCTGTCCGGCGTGTGCAGCACACCCGGCAGACAACTCACGCCGCCCACGCTGATGGTGACGACGGGATGCTCGCGCACCAGCTCGTTGTCGATGCGCAGGGATTCCACCGCGCGGCAACAGGCCTGCATGATCTCGATGCTGCCCTGGCAGGTGCTTTCCGGCAGCAGCACCACAAATTCCTCGCCACCGTAGCGGGCGACGAAATCCCGTGGCCGCCGCAGTTGCGCCGAGATCACCCGTGCCACGGTCTGCAGCACCTTGTCGCCGGCGGCGTGGCCGTAGAAGTCGTTGTAATGTTTGAAGTTGTCGATATCCACCATCACCAGCGCGATGCCGGAGCGGTAACGCGCGGCCGCGTGCCATTCGGTCTGCAGCACTTCCTCGTAGCGGCGCCGGTTGGCGATGGCAGTAAGGGGGTCGATGTGGGCCAGCTCTTCCAGCAGCAGGCGTTGCCGCGACAGCTGCAGGTGCAACCGCACCCGCGCCTGCACGATGGCCACGTGAAAGGGCTTGTGGATGTAGTCGCAGGCCCCCAGCATCAGGCCCTTTTCCTCGTTGCCCACATCGGACAGGGCGCTGATGAAGATCACCGGAATGGTGCTGGTGCGTTCGTCGCGGCGCAGCTGGTCGATGATCTGGAAGCCGTCCAGGCCCGGCATCACCACATCCAGCAGAATCAGATCCGGGCGGAACCGCACGGCCTTGTCGAAGCCCTGCTCGCCGCCCTTGGCGAGAATGACGTCCACCTCGTTGCGCAGGATGTCGCTGAGGATTTTCAGATTGGGTTTTTCGTCGTCGATGACCAGAACCCGCTGTTGCACCGGTAGCCCGTTGGACATGTCAGCAGGGCTGCTCAGCCCTGACCCCCCAGATCGGCCAGTACTTCAGCAGCAATGATGGCCGCATTTTCATACTCAATATCCCGGATGTTCTGTGCAATGTGCGCAACGGCTTCAGCATGTCCAGTGCCCGCGCCCCGTTGTTGCAGCGTCGGAATCAGGGTTTCGGCGGCGAAGTCCGATTGCCTGAGCAATGGCAGTAGTCGTATCAGTATATGCGCTAAATCCCCGTCCGGCAGGGGCTCCGGCGGCTGTGTAGCACCGGATTGCGTCAGTAGCGGTTGCAGCTGGGCCAGCAGGGCGTCCAGCTCGGCGATGAGGGCATCGAGCTGGGATTCGCGGCCGGCGCCCTGATCCAGCGCGGCTTCCAGCACGGCGCAGCGGCGCGAAAGGTTATACGCGCCAATATAGGCGGCACTGGAGCGCAGGGAGTGCACCATGCGGCTCAGCACCTCGCGCTCGTCGTCCTGGAACAGCTGGCGCAGACGGTTGGCGGCGGCATGCTGTTCGTGGTGGAAATCCTGGATCAGCGCTTCGTAGAGGGCGGCCTTGTCCCCCAGCCGGCGCACGGCCTGACGGGCATCGAGCCCCTTCACCAGTGCCAGCCGGTGCAGCAGGCTGGTGGCGCCGACCGGCAGCGACGTTTCCACCGGATGCTGGGGGCCGACACGGTTGCCGCCGGGCTGCAGGTATTGCAGCAGAGTGCGGTAGAGCAGGCCAGGGTCCAGCGGTTTGCACAGGTGGCCGTCCATGCCGGCCTTGCGGCTTTTCTCCATGTCGGCATCCATGGCGTGGGCGGTCATGGCGACCACGGGCAACTGGCGCAGGCCCAGCCGCAGGCGGATTTCCCGGGTGGCGGTAAGGCCGTCCATTTCCGGCATCTGCACGTCCATCAGCACCAGGTCGTAGCGGTCCTGCTGCAGTTTTTCCAGGGCGATGCGGCCGTTCTCGGCGACATCGACACTGGCACCGGTGTCCTTCAGGAAACCCAGGGCCACCTGGCGGTTGATGCCGTTGTCTTCCACCAGCAGCAGGCGGCAGTCGGACAGGTCTGGCGCGGCGTTGAGATTGATGTCGGCGGTTGCGGTGGCGGGGCGGGCATCGGGATTCAGCACCAGATTGATCGCATCCAGCAACGTCGACTGGCTGATGGGCTTCTCGATGAAGGGCAGGGTGCTGATATCGCCGCTGGCGGATTTCAGCATTTCGCGGTCATGGGCCGACATCATGAAAATCGGGGTGGTGGCGGTCGGGTTGTTCTGGCGGATGCGGCGGGCAGCCTCGATGCCATCCATGCCGGGCATGCGCCAGTCCATCAGGATGAAGTCGTAAGCCAGACCCCGGCTGTCGGCGCGCTGCACCATGGCCAGGGCGTCGCCGCCGTTGTCGGCCTGGTCGGCCTTGATGCCCAGGTTGTCGAGCATGTCCAGCAGCACTGTGCGCACCAGGGGCGAGTCGTCCACCACCAGGGCCTTCAGGCTGGCCAGCGCCGACCGTTGCGCTGACTCGGCATCGGCAGGATCTTCCAGCTTGTCCAGTACGACAGTGAAATGGAAACGGGTGCCCTTGCCCGGTTCGCTCTCCAGCCAGATGCGGCCGCCCATCAGTTCGCACAGCTGTTTGCAGATGGCCAGGCCCAGGCCGCTGCCACCATAGCGGCGGGTGACGGAATCATCGGCCTGGGTGAAGGATTCGAACAGACGGCTCTGCTGTTCCTCGCTCATGCCGATGCCGGTGTCGATCACCGAGCATTGCAGCATCAGCTTGCGTCCACTCTGGTTGCGGCACAGGGCCTTCACCTGCACGCTGCCCTGGTGGGTGAATTTCACCGCGTTGCTGATCAGGTTTACCAGGATCTGCTGCAGCCGCAGGGGATCGCCCCGCAGCTGGCGCGGGATGCTGTGGTCGATGTCGATCACCAGCTCCAGCCCTTTCACCGACGCCTTCAGCGCGTTCAGGTTCATCGCCTGCCGCATCAGGGTTTCCAGCCCGAACGGCACGCTTTCGATGCTCAGCTTGCCCGCTTCGATGCGCGAAAAATCCAGGATGTCGTTGATCAGGCCCAGCAGCTGTTCGGCGGATTCGAGGATTTTGCTGACAAAGTCGCGCTGTTCGTCATCCAGCGGCGTTTTCAGCGCCAGCCGGCTGAGACCGATCACCGCGTTCATCGGTGTGCGGATTTCATGGCTCATCTTCGCCAGGAAACTGGACTTGGCCTCGGTGGCCACTTCCGCGCGCTGTTTGGCTTCCGCCAGTTCCCGCGTGCGCTGCTGGATGCGGGATTCCATCTGCTCATACAGCGCGGCGTTTTCGATGGCGATGGCGGCCTGCTGGGCGATCAGCGACACCGCCTGCATCTTGGCGCTGTTGAAGGCGTGGGTGGTGAGATCGTTTTCCAGATACAGAATCGCGATGATGCCGGACTGGCCGGCAATGGGATGGCAGATGATGGAGAGCGGCCGGCGCTGGTTGAAATAGACCGACGCGCTCCAGTCGTCCCACTCGCTGGGATTGTTCATCAGCCGGGTGGCGCGGGTCTTGTGCACGTAGCTGATGATGCCGGTGGGCACCGCCTGCTGCACCTCGTCCTGCATCAGGTCGGCTTCGTCCGGCGCGTACAGCACGGTACGGCCGTTGCGGCCATTGGTGTGGGCCAGCAGGCTGAGGCGGGTGGCCTCCACGTGAATCAGGGCGCCATAGGTGGCACCGGAATATTCCTTCAGCAGCTGCAGCAGCGTGTCGGTGAGATCCGGACGCTTCACTTCCCGCGAGATCAGGGTGGCGGCCTTGAACAGGGCCTGCACATCGAGCGACTGGCCATCGCGTCCGGTGGTCAGGGTGTCGCGTCTTTCAAACCGCACCTGCTGCCATTGCCGGGCCAGCTGATCGAGCTTGGCGTTGGCGCCCCACTGGGCGTAGCCCTGCCAGGCGCGGTTGATGTAGAAGCCGGCGCTCTTGGCCATGCCGCGATCCTGCAGGAAGCGGGCGTAAAGTTCGCTGGCCACCGCCGCGCATTGCACGAAGCCGGCAATTTCCGCCTCGTCGATGGCCTGCTCGTACAGCAGATGCGCTTCGTTGTCGTGCCCGGTCACGCGGGCAATTTCCGCATCCAGCAGCAGGCGCTTGTGCAGGAAGTTGGCCTTGCACCAGATCTGCCAGAGCATGAACTTGGCGCGGATCTCCTGCGCGGTGGACAGGTGTTCATCGCTACCGTTGGCCAGTTGCAGGTGAATCAGGGCGCCGTAGAAATTGGCCTCCGACACTTTGCACTGGCCCGGCACGAACTGCTCCACCAGCCGGTATTTGTCCGCCATGTCCGCCAGATCCGGCGTCTGCATGATGAACGCGTGACGGATGCGCGCCTGATAAAAATAAGCCTGATGCAGACCGGTTTCGTGGTAGTTGGACAGGAAGCGCTGTTCGGAAAACTGGCTGTCGTCGAAGCTGTAGGGGCTGCTGGTCTTGCCCATTAGGGCCAGCACCGGCTGCAGGCCGCCGGCGATGGTGGCGTCCTCCATGTCCTTCTGTTTCACCTTGCGCAGGTATTCCAGTTCCTGGCGGTACAGCGCTTCCAGTTCCAGCAGCGGCCGGCCGGCGATCAGGCGGTCGGAGGAGCGCACGTTGATGACGTAGCCGGCGGTGACGTAGTCGCTGGCCTCCACCGAACATTCCCAGGCGATGCGGAAGTATTTTTCCGACGACTGCACCGGGTGATGCCAGTGACGGGTGAAGGTGGTGTAGAGCAGGTAGGCAGTGCCACGGATGAAACGGTTGTCGCGGCTGTCCGCCAGTTCAATGCCAAATTCCCCCAGCACGTTGGCCAGGCCCGGATCGGATTGCAGGCCACTGGCCACCAGCGCGCTGGTGACGAAGCCGAAGGCGGACACATCGCAGAAACCTTTTTCCAGCGACAGCCGGGCGATGGTGACGGCAATCAGGCTGTTGAGCTGCACGTCGCCCACCAGGTACGAGGCGTACCACTGCACCCGCAGCAGTTCCATCGCTGCCACCAGCAGGGGCTGGGTCATGTCGGGGCGGGCGTGCAGTTCCTGCGGCGTCAGGCGCGAAAACTGCTCCACCAGCTGACCGTATTCCAGGGTGATCTGGTCGGTGATTTCCGCCGCCGTGGCGGGAAACCGGATGCCAGCTAAAGCAATGCCGGCGCTGATCACCCGCAGGGCATCGTGGAAGCGGCCCTGCAGCTGGTACTGATTGGCCTGCACCGACAGATAGCGGATTTTATCGATGGGCTGGGTGGCCAGTTCCGCCAGCAGCGGGTACTGCGCATCCGCCAGCGGAAATTCGCCGTCCAGATAGGCGCACTCCGCCAGCTCGCGATGAATATCGAGGGCCAGTGCCGTTTCCTGCAGCGCCAGGTCCTCGCCCAGAAAATCCCGTGCCGCCAGCAGGCATTGCCAGGCCGGCTGGTAGGCCGACGCCTTTTTCGCCTGCAGACCCAGGGCCAGGTTGAGGCGGGCGTAATCGAGACGCTCGTCGCGGTTGGTCACCAGCGCACGGCCACAATTGATGTGCTCGGCGATGTCGAAGAGCGGCTCGCGGGACTGCTTGCGCCGTTCCAGCGCCAGCAATGCCCGCCCGATTTCCAGTTTCAGCGCGGCAATGTTCGGGTATTCGGCGCTGGCAATTTCATAGGCCGCCTGCTGGATGCGGTCGTGGGGAAACTTGAACTGGGCACTGGCCAGCTTGTGTGCGTTGTCGAATTGTTTGTGATGATCATCGAGGGCGTTGAGCAGGCCCTCCGCCAGCACCGGCTGCAAACCTTCCAGGCAGCTCTGCAGGTCCAGCCCCGCCACCAGCGCCAGCGCTTCCAGACGGAAACGGGTACCGAGCAGCGATGCCAGCATCAGCAGTCGGCAGGTGCCCGCCGGATACAGCCGCAGCTTGCGGCTGAGCAGTTCCACCACATTGTCCGCCAGCGACAGGCTGCGGATGCGCTCGTCGTCCCAGCACCAGCGGTTCTGTTCGCGCTGGTAAAAAATGATGCCGTCTTCGTGCAGTTGCGTGAGGTAGCGCGACAGGAAAAACGGATTGCCCTGGGTTTTCTGATACAGGCTGCCCGCCAGCGCGGCCACTTCCGGCACCGCCAGCCGCAGTGAATCGGCAATGAACTGGCTGACGCAGGTTTCATCCAAAGGCCCCAGGCTGATGTCGCGGGCGGGACGGCCCTGCTCCCGCAGCGACTGCGTCAGGCGCGTGAGCGGATGCGCGCCATCCACTTCATTGTCGCGGTAGGCGCCGATCAGCAGCAGGTGACGATCGGTGCTGTCCAGCGCCAGGGATTCGATCAGCTTGAGCGACGCGGTGTCGGCCCATTGCAGATCGTCGAGGAACACCACCAGCGGATGCGATTCGGTGGCGAAACATTTCAGGAAGCTGATGAACGCCGCCTTGACCCGGGACTCGCTTTCCAGTGCCGACAGGGTAGGCAATTCCGGCTGCGGCCCCACGATCAGTTCCAGTTCCGGCAGCAGGGTGGCGATGAAGGGGCCGTTGCCGCCCAGGGCGTGACGCAGTTTCTGCTGCCACTGGCTGAAACCCTGGTCCGGCAGGCTCAGCACATGATGGGTCAGGCCCGACAGGGCTTCGCCCATGGCGCTGTAGGGCAGATCGCGCTTGAACTGGTCGAACTTGCCTTCCACGAAAAAACCGTTGCGGTCGCGGATCGGCTTGCCCAGTTCCTTGATGATGCGGGATTTGCCGATGCCGGAATAACCGCCCACCAGCACCAGCTCGAAGCCGCCGCTGACGGCGCGGGAAAAAAATTGCAGCAGCAGCTTCAACTCTGCATCGCGCCCGTACAGCTTGGGCGACAGGCCGAAGAGGCCGCTGGCATCGAACTGGGCGATGGCAAAATCCGGAATCGCATTCTGCTGCTCCAGTGCCGCCAGGCAGCGGGCCAGATCTGCCCGCAGACCCTCGTGGGTCTGGTAGCGATCGTCCGGGGATTTCGCCAGCAGCTTGAGGATGATGCGGTTCAACACCGGCGGCAGGTAGCGGGCGATGCTGGACGGCGGCCGCGGCAGTGTGGCCAGGTGCTGGTAGATCAGGTTGTTGGGATCGTCGCTTTCGAACGGCAGGCTGTTGGTGAACAGGCGGTACAGCAGCACGCCCAGGGAATAAAAATCGCTGCGGTAATCCAGGCCGATGCTGGTGCGGCCGGTCTGCTCCGGCGCGATGTAGGCCAGCTGGCGCGAATCGGCGATCTGGTCGATGGTGCCGGCCTCGGTCACCGGAGTCTGCGCCAGGGCGAGATCGAAGAAGCGGATGGCTGGGACACCCGGCGCCACCAGAACCGTGTCCGGTGTCAGGTTCAGCAGCACGCAACTGCGCTGGTGCAGGTCCGCGAGGGCCTGCACCAGCTTCAGCGCCAGCTGCAGTTTTTCTTCCAGCGCCAGGGTGTGGGTCGCCAGCAACTGGCCCAGGGTGACACCGGCAAAATCCTCATATTCCAGGATCAGCCAGGGTTCCTGCACCGTCACCTGCCGCGGCCGCAACACACAGCTGCAAGGCTCTGCGTCCAGCCAGCGCGACAACTGCTGCCAGCGTTCGGCGAGGTGCGTACCGTCGGCGCGGGTTTCCTGAATCCGCAGCAGGCAGTGGTTACGTTCCCGCTGCGCGCGGTACAGCCGCTGATGATCGTTTTCCGCGATGACTTCCTGGAGCAGCCAATGACCGAACTGGGTTTGCATGAACTGGTTTTCCATCCCGCGCGGGGAATACAGATAGTGACGCTGCGACTGGCGCCCTCAGGGCGTCCAACGCGGATAATCCCGGTCGAAATTGAAATCGCTCACCTGGAATACCGCGCCTGCATGATGCAGCAGTTGCATCACGCCGTCGATGGCCGAACGCAACGCCGGCTCGGTCCAGCCGCCTTCGACGCTGTAATTTTCACCTGCGAAATACAGATGCGACTGCGCGCCAAAATCCTGGTTATAGGCCAGGTCGATAAAGTTGGCGGCCTCGTCGCGCTGCCGGTACAGCTTGGCGCAGCCGTCATAGGTGGGTTCGTGAATCCACTGGATCATCACCGGTGCGCCCTTGACGATGTACTCCGTGATGTCCTGGTGCACGGTTTCCAGCGTGATCTGCTGCAGCTTGGCCAGCACCAGATCCACCAGCCGCCCCTGATCGAACGGCAACAGCTTGAGTGAATCGTCCTCCCAAGTATAGCTCGCCAGTATGACACCCTGATCGCCCTGGGCAGTGTTCCAGGCCAGGGCATAGGCGTCCTGGATGTAGGTATCGGTGACGATCACCTGCGGGATCAGGTTGCCGGGTTTGTTCCAGTACTGTTCAGTGAGCGGGAAGAACAGTTTGCAGCTGGAGATGTTGTGCTGGGTGTGCTGGGCGGTGATCTTGATTTCGGGCAGTTCCGCCTGGCTGAATCCCAGGAACTGCGTCGACATCTGAGTGGCCCACTGGCCCGAGGTGACGAACACATAATCGAAGTTTTCCGCACTGCCATCCGCCAGCTGCACCTGGATACGGTCGCCCGGCTGTTTGATGATGCCCGCCACGCTGGCGCGGGTGAACAACCGCGCCTGATCGCTTTCGTACAGCGAAAAAGGCTGATTCGGCGCCGTGCAGTAAAACAGGTATTCCACCAGCGACTGGATGCCCTGGTACATGGGTGGCGTGAGGGGCCGGCCGGCGCTGTCGAACGTGGGCTGACCGTAAAACGGCAGCGTGCCGGTTCCGCCCAGGCCGGCAATGGTCTGCAACTCGGCGCCGCCAAAACCGAACATGGTGCAGCGGATGAACCAGAGCGCGCCGATGCTGTAGAACGCACCCCAGCTGCCGTCGCCGGTGCCGATGGTGTAGAGCAGGCTGGCTTCGTCGGCGGTCATGCCGAAGCCGCCGAAATTGCCGTCGTCCACCGCGTACACATTCATCGCTGGCGCCATCACCAGATCATCGAAGGTCATGCCTTCGTAATGCGCGACTATATTGTTCCAGAGTTGCGGCCAGCGGTTGCTGTTCTCGACATAAATGTCCTTGATGTAGTCGACGAAGAAATCGACGAAACGGGTCGCCTTGTTGGCCAGGTTGCGGATAGTTTCATTGTCCGGCTGCTGGTCGTAGGCCCAGCGGATCATCTGCGGCACGCTGAATTCGTGATTGGGGCCGAAGCCCTGGTTCAGGTAAATGCCGGTGCCGCCGGGCGCGGTGCCCGGATTGGGAAACTGTGCGTAGATGGCGCGGTTCTGCGGCTGCGGTTCCTGCAGCAGGTAATATTCCAGAATGCAGTTGGCGTCGCCGGGCTTGGAAAAAAATGGCATGCGCATGGCGCCCATTTCCATGCCGGACTGGTTTTGACCCAGCGGATTTTCGCGGGTGTACAGGCGCCCGCCGATGCGATCGCTGGCTTCATAGATCGTCACGTTGAAACCGCAGCGCAACAGTTCCCGCGCCACCGTCATGCCGGCGGCGCCAGCACCGACGATGGCCACACTGCGCTGCTGCGCTCCCAGCGGCAAAAACGCCAGCCCGTTCGGCGCATTCAGCAGCAGCTTGTAATAATCAAACCGGAAATCGGCAGGGTTTGGATATTGCGGCAGCCAGTTGCCGGCATCGCTGAGTGTGAGGGGCAGGGTAACGTTCATGTTGATTTGCATCGGGTGTGCCTTCCTTATGCTACGCGTGGTATTGGACAGGGCGCGGGGAATCCGGCCTGAAAGAAAAAATACCGGGCTCTATGCCCGCGTCATTCGGGACGGCGACAGGACTCCGCTCCCGAAAAGCATGACGATCTGCAAAAACGATAGACCAGGGGCTTGCGCTCTGCCACGGTGACACAGGGAAATGGGAGACGGTTTGGGGCTCCCCTGGCCGAAGCAGGGATGCGGAAGGTTCAGCTCAGAAGCTCATAACCCGCGCTGGCCGGCGCCACTACCGAAATGAAATTCAGCGGCTCGTGCCCGGAGTTGAACACGCCGTGCACGTCATTAGTGCGCGCCACCACGATATCGCCGGCTTTGATGGGCCGTTTTGCACCATCTCTGCCAACGATGTAGTCACCTGCGCCCGACAAAATGGTCCAGGTGTCCTGCCCAAACGGGTGCACATGAGGGGCAATCGTCTGGCCCGGTTTTACGTGCCAGGCCACCACCACGCACTCGGCGGTTTCCGTTACCACCGAACGGATCGGCTCGCCGTCCGATGGCTGCATGCAACGGGCATATTCGAAAAAACGTTCCTGACTCATGGTGTCCTGCTCTCCTCGGGGCGCAACGTCGGATGTGAAAAACGAAAGGAACCTGGAGAAAGGGAACGCAACAGACGTGCCAGTGCGCAGAACCAGACGTGAAAAATCAGGTCGCTGGCGCCAGTGTCGCTAGCGCTGCCGCAACCCGCATCACCTGCCGGTGCAGAAAGGATTCCAGCGGCTGTAACACCGCCTGGGGATCATCGTAAAACGGCCAGTGGCCCAGCCCCGCCAGTTCGTGCACTTCCGCCGCCGGAAAATAGCGGCGCTGCTGGCCGGCAAATTTTACTGGCAGAAACGGATCGGCCGCGCCCCAGATCACGCACACCGGTAACTTCGCGGCGTCAGGATTTTCCTGCAACGGCGGAAAGGAATCGCGCGGATCACGGGCCGAGCGGTACAGCTTTACCACAGCCCGGATATTGCCCCAGTCGGCGTAACGGCGCACCCGCTCGCTGAATGCCGGCGGCAACGGATTGGGATTGGCGCGATTGACGAGGGCCTGCATGGTTTTGGTCCGGAACGACAGTTGCAGCAATTCACCCAGCACCGGCACCTGCCAGATCCGCGCCATCCAGTGCCAGTGATAACCTTCCATGATGCCGCAATTGATCAGCGTCAGGCTGGCCAGCCGTTGCGGATGATCCAGCACCCAGCGCAAGCCCCAGGCACCGCCGAAATCATGCAGCACCAGATGCACACGCTCCACCTGCAGCTGATCCAGCAATGCCCCCAGAAAGCGGGCATAACCGGGAATGCTGTAATCGAAATCGGTTGGACGTTCAGAGCGGCCGAAGCCCGGCATGTCCATGGCAATCACGCGGCAGAAACGGCTGATGGCCGGCAACGCGCTTTCCCAGTCATCCATCGGCCCGGGGTTGCCGTGCACGAACACCACGGCCTGGGTTTTCTGCTGGGGCGCGCTGTCGTGATACGCACAGCGAATGCCATCGACAATGCAGTTTTTGATTTCGAACATACTCATCTCCATTGAGTAAAAACGGACGCTTGCCGAGGCTGCCGACCTCACGCCTTCAGCATTTGCGCCGGATAGATTTTTTCCCGGCCGTGACGGACCTCCAGGCCCATGCGCACATTTTTCGGCAGCCCTTTCACCACCAGCGCGTAAGAGTTGTCGATCATCCGCTCCAGCTCACCGGCAGGAATCGATCCGTCAATCGTCACGGTGTTCCAGTGTTTCTTGTTCATGTGATAGCCGGGACGCACGGCGCTGAACACGTCGCGCAATTCGATAGCTTCCAGCGGATGGCATTTCAGGTTCACCGATTCTTCACGGCCATCCACCGACACCAGCGCGAACATCTTGCCGTGCACGCGGTATACGGCCACGTCCGGGCCGAACGGGAAATCCTCGACGGCTTCCGGTTTACTCAGCAGGTAACGTTTCAGCGGAAATTTTTTCATCGGATATACACGAAAAAGAGGGGGTCAGGGAACGGCGTCTGGCTTCATTCAAGCATATTCCGCGGCATCGTGTCGCCGCTTTTGTGGCACGTGCGTACACACACGGAAGCAGGCTGATACAGGAAAAAAAGGACAATCTGTACCTGCAAGCAGCCAGCGGGGACAGGTGTGCTTTACTGCGCGCCAGCCGGCGTGCAGAATCGGGCTTGTCGCGTTTTGTCGGCCCGCATTTTCGGGCTGGGGCGCACATCGCATTTAACCATCAGGATGACCTGGCCTTCGCCGGCATTCAGACGCTGGGGCAGTAGAATCACATGATAAACACGTTACTCAAGGCCTACGCGCTGGGCATGTGCCTGCTGACGGCCTCCATTCTCGGCATAACCTGCAGTGGCCCGCTGTGGGAAATCATTACTGACCTGGTGTTGAATCCCATCACCGGTACCGAACTGTATCGCTACTACACCATGGAGCCTTTGTGCCAGAACTGCGCGGGCGCCGACACCGGGCAGTCATTGAAACCCGCGCCTGCCATTCCCGCCTATGCCGAGAACACACTCACGAGTACGCCGAAAGTACCCACCCTGCAGGCAGCGGAACCGGTCGCCGAGGATGCGCCGCCATCGCTGGTGGCCCCGCTGCTGACCCGCCTGGGCATCGCCTTGCTGGCGGCGCTGGTGGGCTTCAATCACTGGCGCTTTCTGCGCTATCTCTCGCAACCACTGGCCTGATCCGGATTCACGGGCTCCGTTTCATCCGCTTGCCAATTCAGGCATCCGGCGGAGGCAGCACCACTCGCCAGGTCAGGTTGATACGGCCTGCCGCCAGCCCTGACTGGCACGGCACGCTGTGCAGCCATTCATGCTGGAAATCCGGTGCCATGGTCAGCAGACTGCCACCGGGCAACGACAGGCTGCCCTGCACGGGTAGTGAACGATGGCGGTAAGCAAAACGCCGCTCCGCCCCCAGCGACAGCGATGCGATGCGATAAAAGGCTGCGGGCCCAGTTCCGGCTCGTCGTCGCTGTGCCACCCCACGTGGTCTTCACCCGTGCGGTAATAGTTCACCAGCACCGCGTTGAAACGCACTCCCAGCTGCAGCTCCAGCCGGCGGCGAATCGCCAGCAGCAACGGCGTCCAGGGCCGGCTGGCGAGCAGGTTATTGCTGTAGCGGTAAACGATGCCGGGATCGGCATGCCAAGTCTGCAGGCGCGGCAGTTCGAATTGCCGACCCGCCATTTGATAGCGGTTGTCGGGCCAACGCTGCTCCCAGCGCAGGCGCTGGAACAGCCGCTCGTTATCGTCGGCGGAGAAGAAACCGGGCAACAGTTGCAGATGCGGGCACCCGCACTGGACCGGCATTAACGGCGAACCATTCGTCACCGGCAGGCATTCCACCTGCGCCTGCAACGCCCCTGCCTGTACCGCCGCCGATAGTTGTCGTCCACCCGTCATGTCTGTTCCCCAATAATCCGCCCCTCGCTTTGCAGCAAGATTCAGGCCCTTGCGGGTAAAGACCAAAAACACTGAATCCAGCGGGATTTTGCTGTGGTCGGGTAGCCAAGCTTGTCATCAAGCCGACAGCGTTAACACCGGCCTGAGGGATTTGCCACAGGCCGGCGTAGATCAGAACGACGTGAATGCCTTGATGAACCAGGCGCTGACCCGTTGCGAGAACGGAATGTCGATGTCCTCACAGCGCGGATCGGTGTTCTGCAGGGAATTGATGGTGTGGCGGGAGATGGGCAGTGCCTCGCAACCGTGGCTGTCTTCGCAGATCATGTCCCACTCCGGCTTCGCCTGCACGTGACAGGCAAAACAGTTGCCGCCGAAACGGTTGTTCACATCCTGAAATCCGCGCTTGCGAATGGTGCTGCCGTTTTCATCCACATCCAGTTCGAAAAATTCCCAGTCTTTGGTGATGGGATTGAATCCGTTTTCGCGCTTCACCATGACTTCGTTGGGAAACAGCTGCACCACCGAGCCGGGTGGATAAACGCCACCGGTTGTGGATTTTGCGACGGCCAACGTGCCATCCAGATTGCCGGCAATGTTGTCGACGAAGAAGCCGCGCACCGGTGTCATGTCGCGAACGCACTTGAAGCTTTTTTCGTCCACCTGGATCGGTGCCGAGGTGATTGTGCCACTGCCCGGCGCCGGCGCAGTGGCGGCAGGCGGCGGATCGGACTGGCAGGACGCCAGCAGCAAAGGCGCCAGCGTGGCCGCCAAGCGAAAAGCCTTTTTCATACCCTTCTCCCATTGATCAAAAACAGCAATACGCCGGAATCAAACCCAATCAACCCGGTGACACAAAATTTTCATATTGTATTGTCTGGATTTGGAAACGGCATCGCCATGGTCAAACCCGACACAGGTGTGGCGGATAGAACGCGGACGGAGACAGAAATTAAAAAAGCTTTTTCAGGAAAGCAGGAAAACACCCGCCACCGGAACGATGGCGGGTGCTGGAAACAATGGAAACGGCGGGATCAGAATGGTTTTTTACGCGGACCAGTCACCGGATTGTTCCAGAACTGCGCCGGCACCGAGCGCGGATCTTCCTTGCGCAGCCACTCGGGCTTGGTGGGGCCGTCGGTCCAGGAATGCTCGGCGCAACCCTTGTTTTCATCGTCGAAGCAGAACACGGTGGCCACGCGCTGGGTCAGCTGCCATACCTCGCCTTCCTCGCCGAATTCCACACCGAACGCCATCGGCAGCACTTCACCCGGATACAGCTGGTGCAGAATGATTTCCACATACAGGTCGTGATCGCCCACGATCAGTTTTTCGATTTCACCGTGAATCATGTAGACGTTGCTTTCCACCAACACGCGGTAGAAATCCTTCATTTCCTCGACGGATTTCGGCTGCATTTCGGCAATGGCTTCCGACGCGCCGTACACCGCGTAAGTCTGGCTCTTGGACGAGCAGCTGGCGATCAGGCGGTCGTAATCGCCGGTGCACTCGGATTCCGCGTGCTCGATGAAGTTCTCCAGGATCGCCCGGCGCTGGGGTTCCTTGATGGTTTTCAGCACTTCCCGCGCGGTGTCGGAAATGGCGCGCTGGTTGAAGTCTTTCATGTCAATGTGCCGTTCCGGCAGTATGCGTCCTACCCACATGGTTGGTTCCCCTCGTGTTTTTTGTTTTGCCTTGATTGTGAATGTGATTGCGGCTGTGCCCAGGAAAACGGGTTGCAAAGGATCATAGCCCCCTTCAAACCGGCCCCACATCATCCAAATTGATTAGATGGCCATGCCAACAGGGCCCATCAGCTGCGCGGCAAGGTCACATGTTCCTTATGGACTTTCAGGCTGTCGGGGATGCTGGCCAGGTCCATATAGAACTGGCTGTACCATTTGCGCAGCAGGTGCAGCGGGCCGTCGCCGTCGCACAGCAGCGGGTTGTCGACGCGGATCTTGTTGTTCCAGATGTCCACGTCCTGGATGAAGGAATCCATGCACATCTGGGTGTACTGGGCCACGGCGGCGGCGTTGTCGGCTTCCGACAGGCCGGGGATTTTCTTCATCATCACGCCGAAACGGATGTCGAACTGCTCGGTGTTCACCGGTACGTGGGTCACCAGCAGATGCGTCACCACTTCCTGGCCGTGCAGCATGCCGGTCATGGTGGTGGTCATGTAAGCGGGGCCTTCGTAGGTGGCCACCGAAGTAAAAATCTGGCCTTCCTCGGTGAGGATTTCATGGCCGCCGCTCATGTGCTGGGTGAAGCAGTGGCCGTCCTGGATGTTGCGGAAACTTTTCACGGTGGAATAGTGCACCGGGCCGAAATGGGCCATGTCCGCCATGTTGTCCACCAGTTCGCGGCAGTTGGAATGGATGGTGAGTTTGGCCATGCTCCAGTCGCTCCATTCACCGGAGTAGTAGTCCTCTTTGCGCTGGGGATGCTGTTCGGGAATGGGCGGATTGCCTTCCGGATCATTCCACACGAACAGCAGTCCGTTCTGCTCGGTGGTGGGCCAGGATTTCATGCGCGCTTTCGGTGGAATGCGTTTGGCGTAGGGGATGTCGTTGCAGAAGCCGTCGCCGCCCCAGGTCCAGCCGTGGAAAGGGCAGACGATGGAATCGCCTTTCACGCAGCCGCGCGACAGGTCGGCGCCCATGTGGGGGCAGAAGGCGTCGAGGATATGCACGACGCCATCTTCAAGGCCGCGAAACGCCACCAGGCGGGTGCCGAAATAATCCAGGCGCACCGGTTTTTCGGTGTAGTCCTTCGCCAGGCCCAGGCAGTGCCAGCCACGGGCGTAGCGTTCTTCCACTTTTTCAGACTTGATGATGTAGACCGGTGTGTCGAGTTTGTTGTTGGCAGGTGCATTCATGAAGGTGGTCTCGTTTTTTTATTGTCGGGAGAATGTGCCACTAAAAATCACGCCGTCTTCGCCAGCACTGCAAAACCATACTGCGCCGGCCGCACTTCCTGCACCGTGAGCCAGACGCCTTTTTCCGGCTCCGTCTGACCACCAATCATGCGCGAGCGTGGCAGTTTGTTCGTACTCTGAAATTCCGAGGAAAATTCCACCCGCCGCGCCAGTTCCGCAAAAATGATGCGCAGTTGCTGACGGCCCTGGTTCATGCCCACGCAGGCACGCCGGCCACCACCAAACGGCAGAAACTCCGATGGGCCGAATTTTTTGCCGTCCTCCAGCCAGCGCTCCGGGCGGTATTCCAGCGCATCGGGGCCGTAGATTTTTTTGTCGCGCTGGGTGAGGTAAATATTCGGTAGCACAGCCGTGCCCGCCGGCAAAAACAGGTGGCCCAGCTGTGTGTCCTGCCGCAGCCAGCGGATAAAACCGATGGCGGAAGGTGTCAGCCGTTGCGATTCGTTCAGGCAGGCGGTGAGGTAGGGTAGCTCCGCAATTTTAACCGCGTTGAGTTCGCCTTCGTGTTCAATCGACGCCACCACTTCCTCGCGGATCTTGCGGTACACCGCCGGTTTCTGTTGCAGCCACACCATGAACCAGGCAGCGGTGGCGGCACTGGTTTCGTGGCCCGCAATCAGCAGGCCGATGCTTTCGGAAATCAGCCGTTCCTCGCCCAGCGGCTGACCATCCGCATCGGTGGCGCGGGCCAGCAGCGACAGCACGTGACTTTCATTGGCGCAACCCGCTGGATCGGCCGCATTGCGCGCGCGGATGCCACGGATGTCTTCCCGCAGCAGCGCCGCCAGCTGCACTTTCAGATCCACCGCGCGCTTCCACGGCAGCAGGCCTTTCCTGCCATTGCCCATCTGGCCCTTTTCCGTGCGCCGCAAATACTGCTTATTCAAAAAGTGGCGATAACGCCGCGCACCCACCGTCGCGCCCAATGTGAAATTGACATCACTGGTGGCTTCCAGCAGCCAGTTCAGCATCAGCTCCTTGTAGCGTTCCTTGCGCGCACCTTCCCGCAGGCCCAGCAGCGTGTAGCAGATGATGTCCAGCGTGATGTCACCGACAAAGCGCGGCAGGTTGATGCGCTCGCCCAGTTGCAGCCGGTCGATATGCGCCTCGACGATTTCCTGCATCACCCCGGCGCGGTTCTTCAGCAGATTGGTGGTGAACGACGGAATGATCAGCTTGCGCGCGTCCTGATGTTCCTTCTCGTTGAGAAACACGGTGTTCTGCTCACCCACATCCACCGGCAACTGCACCAGCGACGCGTCGTACTGGTCCTCGCGCAGCTTGAGCACATCGCGGATCACGTCCTGCTCGGCGGTCCACACCATGGGCCCCTGGCCCGGCAGCTTCAGGGTGAAGGTGTCCCCCAGTTCGCGCTGGTTCTTCTCCATGTAATCCCAGATGCCGATACCCAGGCCCAGGGCCTGTTTAAGCTGGCTGTCGTTGGGTTGCGGCGGCAGTTGGGGACGCGACGTCATGGGGAACTCCTTTTTTGTTATGGACAGTTCGTTTGGATAGAAGGGATGACTGCTGCGTCAGTATACGGCGTATACCTGCTGATTCATTGAGCTGGATCAGGAATCGGAAGAAAACCATGCTTGTAGGAAGGGTTTGTTGAAAAAGCGTGATGGGCGGCGTCGTTATATCGGCGTGGGCTACTCAGCGCACACCAGCACCACCTTTCCCACCGCCTTGCCACTTTCCAGCAACGCGTGGGCCCTGCTCACTTCAGCTAACGGAAAGCTCGCACCCACCACGGGTTTGATAACGTCTTTCGCCAGCAGATCGATCAACAGCGCCAGCGTGTCCCTGTACCAGCACGCATCCTTGCGGCATTCCGTCGGCGTGGCACACAAACTCACGCGCTTGCCATCGGGAAGCAGATTCAGCGCCGTCATTTGCAGCACGCCGCTGGCCATGGGCAGCAACCCGCCAAAATGATTGCCGGCAAATCCGTAGCAGACGACGCGGCCGCCCGGCTTCACCGCACGATAACTGCGGCGCAGGTTGGCGCCGCCCATGGGATCAAAAGCCGCGTCTACTCCGCCGGGCACGGCATCGCGCAACACGGCAACAAAATCCTCGGTCTGATAATCAATCGGAATTGCACCGAGTTGCCGCACCAGATCCGTCTTGGCGCGGGATGCCGTGCCATACAGCGTCAAACCTGCCAGCACACCCAGCTGGATCAGTGCCGTGCCGACACCACCAGCAGCAGAATGCACCAGCGCACTATCACCGCGCCGGACCTTCGCCTTTTTGTGCAGAATGCAGTGCGCCGTCAGGTAATTGAGCACCAGGCTCGCCACTTCAGCTGCTTCCAGATGAGCGGGATACGGCACCAGAATGGACGCCGGCACACACAGGTAACGCGCATAGCAGCCGAAGTCCGGATGCAGTGCAGCCACCGTCTGACCCTCTGCCATACCCTCAACACCAACGCCGACTTTATCCACCACACCAGCCAGGTCGTAACCGGGCGTAAAGGGCAAACGCGGCGCCAGTGGATAACCGCCGCGCTGCGCCATCACATCGGAATAGCCTACCCCTGCTGCACGAATTCTGAGTCGCACCTGGCCGGGCCCGGGCTCCGGCAGCGTTTCTTCCACCAGTTTCATTATGTCGGGTGGCCCGTGCCGGTCGATTATTACGCGCAGATTTTGTTTCATTCCAGTTCCCTTGTCCGCAGTAAAATCCTGCCCAATTCACGCATGAATTTGCCGAAGTATGCAATGCCTTATTCCGCCGAAATACGCGGCTGCGGGCAAAAAAAAAGCCCCGGCACAGTTAGCAATGCATCGGGGCTAAACTTTACGGCTGTTTCAGTCTTCCTTCCGGTTTCCCAATCCGGTCAACTTTCCCGCCCTTCCTCAAATCTAGTTTCTACTCAAGCCGCGAAACCTTTTTTGGTAAGCCACTGCGCGCACTGGCTTACCGCTTCTTCCATTTCCTTGGGCTGACCGAAGTAGTAGTGATTGGCGCCTTTGACCTCATACAGTTCCTTGTCCTTCACTGCCACGGATTCGAACAGGCGATGAGTGTGACTCGGTGTGCAGGCGTCATCGGCGGAATTGCCGATCACCAGCGTCGGCACTGAAATTTTCTGCGCGCACTTCAGGCCATCCGCGTTGGAATCGTCATAACTCCACTGCGACAGCCAGCTGCGCAGAGTATTGAAACGCGCAATGCCCACCGGTCCGTTATTCACCACACGCGGATCGCCGAGAAAACACCAGTTGGGTTTGCGATCGTTCGGGTCCAGCGTCGGATCAACGAAACGCGGATCAGCCATGGTGCCGTGTGTCACAAACGCAAATTCCTCATTCTCCAGTCCATCCCGCTTGAATGCGGCCAGTTTGTCCTTCACCCATTTGGTGATGCGACGGTTGCGGGCAATCTGCGCGGCGCGGTATTTCTCCACGAACGCGGCGGAATAGGGCGGCTGGTTGGGATTATTACTGTCGTAAATATCCAGCTCGGGATCGCGTTTGGTGGGATCGGTTTCATCCAGGATCGCCGCATCCAGCCATTCGGTCAGCGTGCCGGCACGGGAAATATGCGCGGCCAGCAGCATCATGGCATCGGCGGGAATCAGTTTCGCTTCCACCAGATTTACCGGATCTCCGGCCGGTGTGTGCGTGATGGTAGGATGTTCGGCCTGGCTTTGATAGAACAGGCTCAGGGAACCGCCGCCGCTCCAGCCGGCCAGCACGACTTTTTCATAACCCAGCCGCTCTTTTGCATCGCGAATACAGGCGCCCAGATCCAGCGCCACTTTTTCCATGGCCAGCGCACTGTCCACACCGCGATAACGGCTGTTGCAATAAATCACGTGGAAACCTTTTTTCGCCAGCGATGACACCATCGGCAGATAAGCGCCACCGCCAATCGGGTGCATGAAGACGATGACGGTTTTGCTGTCGACTTCCTTCGGTTTCAGCAGATGCGCTTCCAGGCCGACGAAATCCATCCGCCCGGCGTAGGTGTCCTTGAAGCCGGCTTTTTCCTGGAACACGATCATGTACGGAATGCGGTCGTATTCGTGTTTGGTGGCTGCGTTCATGTATTCAGTTCCCCGGTAAAAAAGTGTCAGGATTTTTTCAGGCCGCTCAGATCGACCTTGCTGGTATCGATGCCGCGCAGGTCGAGCATGTTTTTGTCCAGGCGTGCTTCCTTGATGGCGCGGGTGCGCTCGGTCCACTGCTGTATGTCAGCGTGGGCCTTGGCGGTTTCCCGGGTCATGATGCCCTGGTAATCCGCATCCTTCACCGTGAGCTCCACCTGCAGGCCGTTGGGATCGTACATGTAGATGGAGTGCACGAAGTGGTGATTGATGGGGCCGAAGCAGGGGCGGGCGACGAACATGCTTTCGTCCGCGTCGTCGGGCGCGTCAAAAAATGCGATGCAATTGCCGTCAGTGGTTTCGAAAAACAGATGCATGAATTCCCGCTGCACGGCGCGACCCGGTTCCTCGTCGAACGCCAGCGCGGCAATCAGCTTGAAACCCAGCACATCTTCGTAAAACCAACGCGTCTGTTCGGCATCGCGACAACGGTAGGCGGTGTGGTGCATGTTGTGCACCGGCTTCAATACGACAGCGGGGCGGGTGTCGGCAGATGGGGCGGTTTCGGTCATGGCGATTCCCTCGGCGGTGCCAGGCAAGATTTGGGTTGACTGATGGGTCGATATTTTCATAGATTGTATACAATTTCAAGCATCCATCGGCTTCGTATGTCACAGGAAGGGGATGCAGACCCATTTATGTATACATAAGCGCCAACCCGAGGCCCCCATGACGCCACTGCACGACCTCACCATTCTGGACCTGACCCACATGCTGTCCGGCCCCTATGCCAGCCAGTTGCTGGCGGACATGGGCGCCCGCTGCATCAAGATCGAACCACCCCAAACCGGCGAGGGCACCCGCAAGCTGCTGGCAGACGATCCGCGCTATTCCATCGACGGCATGGGGGCCTATTTCCTCACCCTGTCGCGCAACAAGGAAAGTGTGTGCCTGAATCTGAAGGAACAGGCCGGGCTGGAACTGTTTTACCAACTGGTGAAAAAAGCCGACGTGGTGATCAACAATTTCGGCGAGGGCGTGCCGAAACGCCTGGGCATTGATTTCGATAGGTTGAAACAGCACAACCCACGCATCATCACCTGCTCGATCACCGGCTTTGGTGAAACCGGGCCGGAGCGGGACCGCCCCGCGTTCGATCTGGTGGCGCAGGGCATGGGCGGCGGCATGTCGATCACTGGCGAGGAAAACGGTCCGCCGTTGCGGGCGGGGATTCCCATCGGCGATCTGGGTGGCGGCCTGTTCGCGACCATCGGAATACTGTCGGCGCTACACGCCCGCACGCTCACCGGACGCGGCCAGCACGTGGATATTTCCATGCAGGATTGCCAGGTGTCGCTGCTGAATTACATGGCCACCATGTACCTGATGAGCGGCGTGCAACCACCGGCGGTGGGCAACGGCCATTTCGTGCATGTGCCCTACGGGACTTTTCGTACGCAATCGCGCTACATCATCCTGGCCTGCATGGGCGACGCCTTTTATCTCAAGCTGGCAGCGATGCTGAACGATCCGTTTCTACTGGAAAAACGCTTTGAAAAGCAGCCCGAGCGCTGGGAATATCGCCATGCCATCAACGCTAGAGTTCAGGAGTATCTGGAAAAAAACACCTGCGAATTCTGGCTGGAACAATTGAAGGAATACCGCATTCCCGCCGCACCGGTGAATGATTTCGCCTTTGCACTGAACGATCCGCAAATCCAGGCGCGGGACATGGTGGTGGATGTGCCGCTGCCCAACGGAAAAACCGTGCCGCAGCCGGGCAATCCGGTGAAACTGTCGGATACAAACGAACAACATTTCACAGCGCCGCCATTGCTGGGCGAAAACACGAATACCGTGCTGGCGGAAGTGCTGGGACTGACGGAGGAGCGGATCAGGCAGCTGCATCAGGCGGGAATCATCGGATAACCGCTTCCCGAATTGTTGCCCCAGTATCCCGCCAGAACAGACAAATCTGCTGCTTGAACCTGCCGGTGGCCCCCATCACCACCGGTCTTTTCGAGCAAAATCCGGAACTTCTTCAATCACCTGCCGGCACTGTAAATGCCGGTAAGGTAGCGCCACAGACGCTTTCGCTTATAATCGGACCCATCTTCCTTGACTCACCGGTCCAGACACCCCATGCGCGACATCATTTATATCAACGAAGTAGGCCTGCGCGACGGCCTGCAAAACCAGCCCAATCCCGTTTCAACCGAGTCCAAACTCAAGATGGCGGCCGCTCTGGTGGCCGCCGGCGTGCGCCAGTTCGAGGCCGTCAGTTTCGTCCATCCCAAGCTGGTGCCGCAGATGGCAGACGCCGTTGATGTACTGGCCGGCCTGCGTGAATTCAACCAATTGAATATCGCCGCGCTGGTACCCAACATGAAAGGCTACGAGCGCGCGCGGGAACAGGGCGTCACCTCCATCGGCGTGGTGCTGGCTTCCACCGACACCTTCAACCAGCGCAACCTGAACATGACCCTGGCACAGACCCGCGAGACCTGCCAGCAGGTGATCGCCCAGGCCCGCGCCGACGGCGTGTTCGTGCGCGCCTACATTTCCGGTGCCATCGCCTGCCCTTACGACGGCAAGACGCCGGTGGACGTGGTGCACAAACTTACCGCCGACATGATCCAGGCCGGTGCCCACGAAATTTCCATCGCCGATACTATCGGTGCCGGCAATCCGCAACAGATCAGTGACATCCTGCGGCCGCTGGTGCAGCAGTTCGGCGCCGACCGTTTCAACCTGCATCTGCACGACACCCGCGGTTTGGCGCTGGCCATGGCCTGGGCCGGCGTGATGGAAGGCGTGCGCCGTTTCGACAGTTCCATCGGCGGCCTGGGCGGTTGCCCGTTCGCGCCGGGTGCTTCGGGGAACGTAGCGACGGAAGATCTGGTCTACATGCTGGAAGAATCCGGCTTCGACACCGGCATCGACATCAACGCCCTGCGCGACGCCGTTCAGGTAGCCGAAGTCGCCACCGGCCAGCACTTGGGCGGACGCATTCTGAAATGGATGCAGTCGCAGGCGATCCGTGCGGCACAGAAACGCGAAGCCTGCGTATAGCGGGCTTTTAATGGACCGGCAAGGCAAGGAATGGCCGCAATCGTATAAAGGAAACACGCACACAATACCCAGAACAACAACTGCTATTCGACAATCACAACAAGAACGGTAGTAATGCGATGCATCGCCATATCAAGACCAGGAAACCCCTGCTGCTGATTCCACTGCTGTGCTGGTGTTTCAACGCCAGCGCCGACCCGGTGGATGACATCCTCAGCGGCGAGAAGGCCACCATCCAGCAAGCGGCCCAGAGCCAGCAGCGTATCAACAGCATCAGCGACGCCACCCAACAGGCGTTCGCCGATTACCAGCTGGAGCTGAAACGCATCGAGGATCTGCAGGTGTACAACCTGCAAATGGAAAAGCAGATCGAGCGCCAGCAGGAATCCATCATCACCACCGAACAGTCGATCCAGGATGTCGCCATCATCGAACGTCAGGTGTCGCCGCTGCTGGCCCGGATGATCGATTCCCTCGACGCCTTCATCAAACTGGACCTGCCATTCCAGCAGGAAGAACGTGCCGAGCGCGTGCAGTTCCTGAAAAACACCCTGGAGCGCAGCGACGTGTCAGCAGCAGAAAAATTCCGTCAGGTGCTGGACGCCTACGCCATCGAAGTGGAATACGGCAATACCATCGAAGCCTGGCGCGGCACGTTGACACTGGCAGACAAACCGCGCGAAGTGGAATTCCTGCGCATCGGCCGCATCGCGCTGATGTACCAGACCCTGGACGGCGCCGGTCTGGGTGTGTGGAATGCCCGCCAGCACGGCTGGGAGGAACTGGACGGCCGCTATCGCAAGGATTTCCGTCTGGGCCTGAAAATCGCGCGCAAGCAGGCCGCGCCCGAATTGCTGACGCTGCCGATCCTGGCGCCGGAGGCTGCACAATGAAAATTCTGTCCGCGAAATATTTCTGCACATGGTCTGCCGCCGTCTTCGCCCTGCTGCTGGGCATCGGTCCGCTGGCGGTCGCCGCCCCCAGCAACAAGGCTGAAATCCAGTCTCTCGACGAACTGGTGGAACTGGTGCGCCAGGGCCGCATCGAGCAGTCGCAACAGAACCAGCAGCGCGAGCAACAATTCCTGCGCAACAAAAACCAGCAGCAGCAATTGCTGGAACAGGCCGTGGCGCAGCGCAAACAGCTGGAAGCGCGCAGCATGCAGCTGGAAGAAACCTACGCCCGCCACAAGGAACAGCTCGACGAACTGTCGCGGCGGCTGGAAACGCGCATGGGATCGCTGAAGGAGCTGTTCGGCCACCTGCAGTCTGCCAGCACGGAAACCGGCGTGATGCTGCAAGGTTCCATCACCTCCACCGACACCCCGGAGCGCCGCCATGCCCTGGAGCAACTGGCAGACCGCCTCAGCCAGGACCGCACGCTGCCACGCATCGAGGAACTGGAACAACTCTGGTACCAGCAACAGCGGGAAATGGTGGAATCCGGCAAAGTGAAACACCTGACGCTGCCGGTGATCAGCCTGGACGGAGAGCGGGTGGAAGCCGACGTAGTGCGCATCGGCAGTTTCAACCTCGTCTCCGGCAATCATTACCTGCAATACATTCCGGAAACCGGCAAGGTGGTGGAACTGCCCAAGCAGCCACCGCGCTTCATGCTGGGCAATGTCGAAGAATTCACCCAAAGCCAGGGCAGTGACGGCTTGTTGCCGATCGCGATCGATCCCACCCGCGGCGTGCTGCTGAACATGCTGCTGGAAACGCCGGACATCCGCGAGCGCATCGACCAGGGCGGCGTGATCGGCTATTTCACCATTGCCATCGGCATACTTGGCATACTGCTGGCGCTGGAACGCATCTGCGTGATGATCATCACCACCCGCAAGGTCAGCGACCAGAAGCGCATGGTCCAGCCCAGTGCCAACAACCCCCTCGGTCGCGTACTGCTGGCCTACCGCGACAATCGCCACCTGGACCTGGAATCGCTGGAACTCAAACTGGGCGAGGCGATCCTGCGCGAACGGGCGCCGCTGGAAAAATACCTCACCCTGATCAAGATCATTTCCGTCATCGCGCCGCTGCTGGGTCTGCTCGGCACCGTCACCGGCATGATCAACACCTTCCAGGTGATCACGCTGTTCGGCACCAGCGATCCCAAACTGCTGGCGGGCGGCATTTCCGAAGCGCTGGTCACCACCGTGCTGGGTCTGGTGGTGGCGATTCCGGTGGTGTTCTTCCACAACCTGGCCAGCACCCGCAGCAAGGCCGTGCTGATGGTACTGGAAGAAGAAAGCACCGGCCTGATCGCGCAGCGCGCCGAGCAGGGAGCCGCCTGAGATGTGGGCGCTGGTCGAGGCACTGGAAACCATCCGCGATTTTCACGTCGCTGGTGGTGTGGTGCTGTGGGTGATCGGCTTCAACACCGTCATCATGTGGACCCTGATCATCGAACGCACCCTGCATTACCGCATCAGTTTTCCGCGCCAGATGGACCAGATCGTGGAGCAATGGAATGCGCGGACGGAACGCCATTCCTGGCACGCACGCCAGATCCGCCGCATGCTGATCGCACAGATCACCGCCAGCGCGGATTTTTCGCTGCCGGTGCTGCGCATGCTGGTGGCGCTGTGCCCGCTGTTCGGCCTGCTCGGCACCGTCACCGGCATGATCGAGGTGTTTGATGTCATGAACACCTTCGGCACCACCAATTCGCGCTCCATGGCATCCGGCATTTCCCGCGCCACGCTGCCCACCATGGCGGGCATGGGCGCCGCCATTTACGGCCTGTTCGCCACCCGCCTGCTGTGCCGGCATGCGGTGAAGCAGGTGGAACTGTTCGCCGACCGACTCACGCTTTCATCACCGCAGAGGGCTGCCTGATGCGCCGTCCGTTTTACCGGGTCACCGAAGACGATGACACCGTCATCGACCTGACGCCGATGCTCGACATCGTGTTCATCATGCTGATTTTTTTCGTTGTCACCGCATCATCGGTGAAAGAAACCGGCATCGACATCAACCGGCCTACCGCGCGTACGGCGGTGACCAAGGACAGCGTCAATCTGAAAGTGGTCATCAGCGAATACGACGAGATCTGGGTGGACAAGCGCCGGGTGGACGTGCGCGCGCTGCAGCCGCTGCTGGAACGCATGCACATCGAAAATCCGCAAAGCGCACTGATCATCCACGCCGACAAGAAATCCACCAACAACCGGCTGGTGCAGGTGATGGATGCCGCCCGCGAGGTGGGCATAGATTCCGTCTCCATCGCCGCTGTCGAGCAGTGACATGAGCATCTGGTCGCGCTATTGCACCGCATTTGTGTCAGCAGGGTTTGTCACCTTCCTGCTGTTCGCGGTGATGATCGGTCTGATCAAGATCAGCGCACAGCCGTTGTCTGGCGAGGGCCGCTTCGACATGGTGAATTTCATCCGGGTGGAGCGGGACCGTTCCCTCAATCTGGATCAGCTGAAACCGGAGCCGCCGCCACAGCCGCTGGCGCCGCCGCAACAGGTGAACCTGCAGATGAGTGCCATGGATGTGGCCACCCAGCGGTTCAACCTCAGCAGCGGCCCGATCACTGAAGGCTTTTCTATCGACTCCGGTTTTACGCCGGGCGACGGTGGCGTCGGTGCCGGGTTTGGCGGCGGCGTGGTGGGCGGTGGCGATTATCTGCCGGTCGTGCAGGTGCCGCCGCAGTATCCGCCGTCGGCGCTCAAACAGGGCATCGAAGGCTGGGTGCTGTTGGAATTCACCATCGGCACCGAGGGCCAGGTGAAAAATGCACGGGTGGTGCAGGCGGAACCGGCAGGCATTTTCGACCAGTCGGCACTGGACGCCGTGCAGCGTTTCCGTTTTCGTCCGCGCATGCTGGGTTCGATGGCAGTGGAAGTCACCGGCGTGCAGAACCGCATTCGTTTCCGGTTGCAGCAGCGATGAAAACATCCACGATCGCGCGTCTACTCATGAGTTTTTTGCTGGCGCTGCCACTGCACCCGGCCTGGGCCGACGAAGCACCCAGCCTGTCCGTGTCCTTCTACAAAAAGCTGAGCGAAGCCCAAAACTGGCTGCAGAAAAAGCACACCGAAAATTCCCGCGCGATTTTGCAGAAACTCACCGAGCAGGCCAACAACAGCGCCTACGAAAATGGCCTGGTCTGGAAAGCACTGGGCTATCTGCACTACCAGAACGGCGATTACAAGCAGGCGATTCAGGCATTTGAAAAAGCGCTGCAATTCGACATTCCCGCCGTGCTGGCGCAAGACGTCCGCAAGCTGCTGGGGCAGGTGTACCTGAGCGATGGCCAGTATCAGAAAGCCGCGCAGCACCTGAGCCGCTGGTTCGACAGCGCGACAGCGGAACAGCAGGCCGGCGCCGAGGACGTGCGCCTGTGGCTGGCCCAGTGCTACTACCAGTTGAAGCAATACCAGAAGGTGGTGGTCCAGCTCACCGCCATCATCCGTCAGTACGAAGCCGAAAACCGCCAGCCACGGGAGGAATGGCTGTCACTGCTGCAGGCCAGTCTGGCGCAGATGGACGCCGTGCAGGAACGGGTCAACACCATCAAGCGGCTGCTGGTCTGGTATCCCAAGGCAGAGTACTGGCTGGCGCTGGCCAGCGCTTACGGCCAGATGGACAAGATGGACAACTACCTGGCCACCCTGTCCCTGGCCCGGCAAAAGGATCTGCTGCAGAGCGAATCCCAGTACCTGTCCCTGGCCAGCGTGTTCTTTTCCCGCGACGTACCGATCCAGGCCGCCGCCGTGATGGAGGAGGGCCTGCGCCGCAACATCATTTCAGCCAATGCCAAAAACCTGCGTTTCCTCGCCGCCTGCTATACCCAGGCGCAGGAATTCGAAAAGGCACTGGTGCCGCTGCAGCAGGCCGCCGGCAAAACCGAAGGCGGCGAAACCGATGCCATGCTCGGCAACGCCTATTTCCAGCTGGCACGCTGGCAGGAATCGGCCGACGCGCTGGAAACCGCAATCCAGAAGGGCCAGCTCAAGCAACTCACCACCGTCTGGCTGCTGCTGGGTCAGGCCTATCTCAACCAGCAACAGTACGAGCGGGCCGTGTACGCCTTCCGCCAGGCCAGCCAGGATGAGGAGCGGGCCAACCAGGCCCAGCAGTGGATACAGTACGCGGAATATGAAAAAAAACGCCATGAGGAACTGGGTCTGATAAAGTCCCCGGCAGCCGCAAGCAAGGAATCGTCCTCATGAAAGCCATCCAGATCCAGCCGGATAAAAGCCTGCTCTGGCAGGACACCGCCGCACCGACACCCGCTCCAGGCGAAGTCGCCATCCGCGTCCACGCCACCGCCATCAACCGCGCCGACCTGATGCAACGGGCCGGACTCTATCCGCCACCACCGGGTGCCAGTCCCATCCTCGGCCTGGAATGTGCCGGCGAAATCAGCGCCCTTGGCAGCGGCGTTACCACCTGGAAAATTGGCGACCGCGTCTGTGCCCTGCTGGCCGGCGGCGGTTATGCCGAAACCCTGGTCTGCCCGGCAGATCACCTGCTGCCAGTGCCAACCGGTTTTTCCTGGGCGGAAGCGGCCGCCCTGCCGGAAGTGTTCGCCACCGCCTGGCTCAACATCTTCATGGAAGCCGGCGTAGAATCCGGCCAGAAAGTGCTGCTCCACGCCGGTGCCAGCGGCGTCGGTACCGCCGCCATCCAGCTGTGCAAACAACAGGGCAATCCGGTGTTCGTCACCGTGGGCGACCCGGCCAAACTCGAATTCTGCCGTCAGCTGGGCGCCAGTGCCGGCCACGTCCGCACCCAGGGCGATTTCGAAGCCGCCGTGAAGGAATGGAGCGGCGGGGAAGGCGTGCACGCCATTCTCGATCCGGTGGGCGGCAACTACCTGGAGCAGAACGTACGCTTGCTGGCCACCGACGGCAGCCTGGTCATCATCGGCCTGATGGGGGGCCGCAGCGCGCCGCTGGACATCGGCCGCCTGTTGATCAAACGTATCCGGGTGATCGGCTCCACCCTGCGTAGCCGCAGCAATGCTGACAAAGCCCTGCTCATCGCCCAACTGCGGGAAAAGGTCTGGCCCGGCTTTGAAAACGGCACCCTCAAGCCCATAATTCACAAGCTGTACCCGATCCAGCAGGCTGACGCCGCCTTCGCAGAGGTGGCCAGTAACGCAACCATCGGTAAAGTTGTATTGTCTGTAACCTGAACGAGACAATGTTGATCAATACGCCCGGCACCGGGTTGAATTAGACTGATCATCCACTCAACATAACAATACCGCAGCGAGCTACACAGGGAACCCAGGTGATGGAAGCAACACTCATGCGGGTCGACGCCAGCGATCTCGACCTGTTCTCCCCGCAGGAAGATCTGTTCGAACCACTGAACACCAAGACCTTCAACACCGGCCGCATCGACCGGGCAATTGCCGACTCAGCCCACCGTGCCCTGCAGGTGTGCAACGCCCAGGCCCAGCTGATGTTGGCCCAGTACCAGACCCACACCGTCGATAACATGTTGTGCGCCCGCAAGCGCGCCGAGCAGATTGCGCGGGATCTGGGCGAATTCGATTACGATCCCGACCAGCCCCGTACCAATCCGTTCGAGGAAGCCCCCCTGCGCGCCGCCTGGGAACAGGGTTTTACGCAGGCCCGCGCGGAACGCCGCAGCCATCCCATGACCGTGTTAAAGAACAAGCTGTGGGACGAAGGCATCAACACCGAAGACACCCGCTCCCAGTTCGAACTCTGCGCGCTGCAACTGTTTGCCCTGGCCGCCGATCTGCCACCGGGTCGCATGGCGGAACGGGCCAAGCGCCTGGCGATGGAAATGTGCCGCTACCAGGAAGGCGAAACCCCCACGTCCCAGCGCCAGCAGGAAATCGACCGCTTCATGGCCACCCAGGCTGAACGGCTGGCGGCCGAACTGGATTTCTGACATGAGCCCCGGCCGCGTCTGCCAGAAACGGCCTGCACCATGACACAGGAACATCCGCTCGCCCGGAAGTGGAACCAGCGTTACGCAGAAAGCCCTGACGCCGGCACACCAGCGGCGGTGCTGCTCCACTGTGCCCATCTGCTGCCTGCCCGGGGCAACGCCCTCGATCTGGCCTGCGGCCTTGGCGCCAACGCCCGTTTCCTGACGCAACGGGGCCTGCACTGCACAGGCTGGGACATCAGCCAGGTGGCCCTCGACCAGCTCGCGCGCTGGCGCAGCGACAACGGCGCACAAGTCCACACCCAGCTGCGCGACGTGGAAGCCGAACCTCCCGCACCCGCCAGTTTCGACGTCATCATCGTCAGCGATTTCCTGCACCGTCCGCTTTGCAACGACCTCAGCGTCGCCCTGCGCCCCGGCGGCCTGCTGTTCTATCAAACCTGGTGCGCCGACAAGCGCTCCACCGCCGGTCCTTCCAATCCGGATTTCCTGCTCCAAACCAACGAACTGCCCAGACTTTTCGCCGACCTTGAAATCCGCTTCTACCAGCATTTCTCCCGGGCTGGCGATCTCGCCCTGGGCGATCGCGACCGTGCCTGCCTGGTGGCCCAGCGACCCCTCTGAAACTCCGTGCGCGCCTGCATCGCACTGGCACACCCGGCCACTTCTCCTACACTTATCAGGTATGTAGCTATCTGCGCAGGACACCGTGTCACCGCCATGAAGATGGACCTGATTCCATACCACAAGAAAAAAGTGCTGATCATCGAAGATCTGGCGGAGATGCGTTCCACCCTGAAATCCATGCTCGCCAACATGGGCGTGCAGGTCATGGAAACCGTCACCAACGGCGAAGAAGCACTGGCCAAACTCGCGTTCAACCAGTTCGACATCATTTTCTCCGACTACGAACTGGGCCGGGGCAAGGACGGCCAGCAGATCCTGGAGGAAGTACGCCATTCCGGCCTGATTCCAGCCTCCACCGTGTACATCATGGTTACCGCCGCGCAGACCATGGAGATGGTCATGGGCGCGCTGGAGTTCGAACCCGATGGCTACATCACCAAACCGGTGACACTGGAAATCCTGCGCACCCGGCTCAACCGTATCATCCGCACCAAGGACGTGTATCAGGAGATCAACCGCGCCATCGACCACAAGGACATCAACGGCGCCCTGGAAGCCTGCAACCGGCTGGCGGTGGAAAATCCCAAATTCGCGCTGCCGGCCTACCGCATCAAGGGCAAGCTGCTGCTGAACGAAAACCGCATCGAGGAAGCCCGCGACATTTACGACACCGTGCTCGGCATCAAGCGGGTGGCCTGGGCCATGCTCGGCATGGCAAAGGTGCACTACCTGCAGGACCAGCTGGATGATGCGCAAAAACTGCTGGAAGGGCTGGCCAACACCAACGTCAAATACGTGGAAGCCTTTGACTGGCTGGCCAAGGTGCTGGAAGCGCAGGGCAAACTGAAATCGGCGCAGGCGGTGCTGGAAAAAGCCGTGGAGCAATCCCCCAAGGCCGTGCAGCGGCAGCAGGAACTGGCCCGCATAGCCGAATTGAATGGCGACTACGAAACCCTGCACAAGGCCTGCCGCAAGGCCAACGCCCTGGCCAAGAATTCCGTATTCAAGAATGCCGACCTGCTGATCCGCTATGCCAAATCCATGCAGCCCAAAATCAAGCATGGCAGCTCGCGCGACCAGAAGCAGGCTCTCAGCGAAGCCATGACATTGCTGCAAACCGCCAAAACCGAATTCCAGCTCAACATTGGGCAAACCCTCAAATGCGCGCTGGTGGAAGCCCAGACCCTCTTCAACAGCGGCAAGGAAATCGAAGGCAGGCTGGCCTACAAGGCCGCGCTGTCGATGCTGAATAACGAAGAACTGCTGTCGCTGGACGACCGCCTGGATATATTCGCCGCCAAGCTGCAATTCGAAGCCAGCAGCGACGCCATGGCCTACGGTGCAAAACTGCTGGCACAGATCGGCAATAACCGGCGGCTGCAGGCCAACTATTACCGGGTGATGGACTTCCACCTGTCGAAGCAGCCCGACGAACGTCTGGCTCTGCTGAAAAAGCGTGGGCAGGAACTGATGGAGCGCAATGATTTCGAGGAAGCCTTCGATGTACTGCAGCGGGCAGCACGCGCGCCCAACACCGACACCGACAGCCAGGTGTCGGCCCTCACCGCCGGGGTCAACCTGTACCGGCAGGGCACCCGCAACACCGAGCTGCTGGAGGATGTGAACAACCTGTTCAAGGCGCTGGAGAATCTCAACACCAGCGATCCGCGCTACCCGGCCCTGGAAAAACTACGCCTGCAATGGTCGCAACAGAACAATGGAGCCGCACGATGACCGATCCGGTGGAACAGCAGCTGGCGAACGATCTGCTGGCCGCCTCGATCCACGAAATCAAAAACCGCTTCGGACTGCTGTTTGCCCAGCTCGAACAACTGCTGCAGGCCCTGCCGCTGGATGAAAGCCACAGCCATAACGCCGATCTGATCCAGGACGAGGCGCAATACATCGGCAGCGAGCTGGTGCGTATCCTGGCCAGCTACAAGTCCCTCGACAGCGGTGCCAGCGCCAACCTCGACCAGCAATTTCTGCTGGATTTCCTGGAAGAAAAAGTTGCCCGCCATGCGAGCACCGCCCGTGCGCGGGGTCTGCAAATCGACTTCGAATGTGACGAGGATCTGGCGGCTTTTTTCGATGCCGGGATCATCAGCATCGTGCTGGACACCGCCATCTACAACGCGGCAAAAGAAGGTGCCAAAACCATTCTGATCACGGCGGAACACGAGCAGGGCAGCGGCGAACTGACGATCCAGGTGCACGACAACGGCCCGGGTTTTCCACCGGCCATGCTGGACGCGGCCGCATCCGGGCCCGGCACCATCAAGGCCGAATCCGGCTCCACCGGCCTGGGCCTGCATTTCGCCCGCCGCCTGCTGGCACTGCACCGGGAAGCGGGCGATTCTCCCCGCTGCGGCACCCTGACCCTGGGCCGCAGCGACCGTCTCGGCGGCGCCTGCGTCAGCCTGCATCTGCCGCAGTAACGCGGCGCGTTTCAATCCCCAATCGGTAAAGACTTCAGGCTATAATGCCGGGTTTTGGGCCTTTGTACCTTCCGGTCTTACCGGTGCAGAGGGCGGGGAATCCGGTTCCAGACACGCTACAAGCACATCCATGTGCGCTCGTCCGCGGCCATCCATGGCCGCAAACGGTCCGGAACCGGATTCCCCGCCCTCTGCACCTCGTCCTGCGGTAAACGATTGCCCCGCTGCCTTTAATCACAAAAGGTTTTCCATGAGCCAAGCATCCACACCCATCGGCAAGGGCCTGACCTTTCAGGAACTGATCCTCACGCTGCAGAATTTCTGGGCCGCCCAGGGCTGCGTCGTCGTCCAACCCTACGACATGGAAATGGGCGCCGGCACGTTCCACACCGCCACCTTCCTGCGCGCCCTCGGCCCCGAAACCTGGAACGCCGCCTACGTGCAGCCCAGCCGCCGTCCCGCCGATGGCCGCTACGGTGAAAACCCCAATCGTCTGCAGCACTACTATCAATTCCAGGTGGTACTGAAACCCTCGCCGTCCAACATCCAGGAGCTGTACCTGCAGTCACTGCGCCTGCTCGGCATCGACACCAGCGTGCACGACGTGCGTTTCGTGGAAGACAACTGGGAATCGCCGACCCTGGGCGCCTGGGGCCTGGGCTGGGAAGTCTGGCTCAACGGCATGGAAGTCACCCAGTTCACCTATTTCCAGCAGGTAGGCGGTATCGAATGCTATCCCGTCACCGGCGAAATCACCTACGGCCTCGAACGCCTGTGCATGTATCTGCAGGGCGTCGATTCCGTCTACGATCTGGTGTGGACCGACGGCCCCTTCGGCAAAGTCACCTACGGCGACGTGTTCCACCAGAACGAAGTGGAGATGTCCACCTTCAACTTCGAACACGCCAATGTGCCCAAGCTGTTCGAGCTGTTCGATTTCTACGAAAGCGAATCCAATTCCCTGATGGAAAAAAATCTGCCGCTGCCCGCCTATGAAATGGTGGTGAAAGCCTCCCACACCTTCAATTTGCTCGATGCCCGCCGCGCCATCTCCGTCACCGAGCGCCAGCGCTACATCCTGCGCGTGCGCACACTCGCGCGGAACATTGCGCAAAGTTATCTGCAGGCCCGCGCCCGTTTAGGCTTCCCCATGGCACCGGCGAATCTGCGCGATGAAGTCCTGGCAAAACTGGCACAGGAGAGCGCAGCATGAACCATCTGGATTTTCTGGTGGAACTGGGCACCGAAGAACTGCCACCGAAAGCGCTGAAAACCCTCGCCGAAAGTTTCCGCGACGGCATCGTGAAAGGTCTGGACGCCGCTGGCCTGTCCCACACCGGTGCACAGTTTTTTGCCGCACCGCGCCGTCTGGCCGTGCGCGTGAAGTCGCTGGCCACCCGCCAGCCGGATCGCACTGTTGCCATCGATGGCCCGCCAAAAAAAGCTGCCTTTGATGCGTCCGGCAATCCCACGCCCGCCGCACTCGGTTTCGCGAAAAAGAACGGCGTCGAACTCAGCGACATCGACACCAGCGGCGAGCGTCTGCGTTACGTGAAAGAAGTGAAGGGCAGCGATGCGAAACAATTGCTGCCGGCGATTGTGTCCAGTTCTCTGGATCAACTGCCGATTCCCAAACGCATGCGCTGGGGTGCCTCTCGCGTCGAGTTCGTGCGGCCCACCCAATGGCTCGTCATGCTGCTGGGCGATGAAGTGGTCGACTGCGAAATCCTGGCCCAGAAAGCCGGTCGTGAATCCCGCGGCCACCGCTTCCACCATCCCGAGTCCGTGCGCATTTCCTCTCCCGCCGCCTATCCGGAAGACCTCCGTGCCGGCTGGGTGATCGCCGATTTTTCTGAACGCCGCGCGCAGATCCTGCAAAAGGTGAACGAACTCGCCAATGCGGAGAACGGCCGCGCCATCGTACCCGAAGCGCTGCTGGACGAAGTGACCGCGCTGGTGGAATGGCCGGTACCGCTGGTGTGTTCGTTCGAAGAGCGTTTCCTCGCCGTACCGCAGGAAGCCCTGATCTCCACCATGCAGGACAACCAGAAATATTTCTGTCTGCTGGATGCCAAAGGCAAGCTGAAAAACCGTTTCATCACCGTCGCCAATATCGAAAGTTCCGCGCCGCAGCACATTGTGGCTGGCAACGAAAAAGTCGTGCGCCCGCGCCTCACCGACGCCGAGTTCTTTTTCAATCAGGACAAAAAATCTAAACTGGAAAATCGCAATGAGCGGCTGAAAACCGTGGTGTTCCAGGCCGAACTGGGTACCCAGTTTGAAAAAGCCGAGCGCACTTCCAAACTGGCCGGCTTCATCGCCCAACAAATCGGCGGCGACATTAAAAACGCTGAACGCGCCGGTCTACTGTGCAAATGCGATCTCGCCACTGAGATGGTCGGTGAATTCCCCGAACTGCAGGGCATCATGGGCACCTACTACGCCCGCCACGATGGCGAGCACGACGAAGTAGCGCTGGCCCTGAACGAACAATACCAGCCGCGTTTTTCCGGCGACGTATTGCCGCAAACCAAGACTGGTCAGGCGGTGGCGATTGCCGACAAGATCGACTCCCTCGTGGGCATCCTCGGTATCGGCAAACATCCCACCGGCGACCGTGATCCCTTCGGCCTGCGGCGTGCCGCCCTCGGCGTACTGCGCATCATCGTTGGCCGCGAACTGGATCTGGATCTGGTGCAACTGGCCCAACACGCTAGTGCGTTGTTCGGTACCAAGCTCACCAACCCCAACGTCGAAGCCGACTTCCTCTCCTTCATGAACGGTCGTTACCAGGCCTGGTTCCAGGAAGAGGGGATCAGTGTCGATATCGTGAAAGCGGTGCAGGCAGTGAACCCCACCCGACCCCTGGATTTCTGGCGCCGCGCCGAGGCCGTGCGCACCTTCAAGGCCCAGCCCGAATCTGCCGCCCTGGCCGCCGCCAACAAGCGGGTGGGGAACATCCTCGCCAAGCGCGAAAGCAAGGACCCGTTGCCGTCCCTGAATCCGGCCTTGCTGCAACAAGGCGAAGAACAGGCGCTGGCACAGGCCGTAAGCACGGCGCAGTTGTCCGCCGTCAGTGGCGACTACGAAAGCCGCCTGCTGGCGCTGGCCGCCCTCAAGGAACCCGTTGACGCCTTCTTCGACAAGGTCATGGTGAACGTGGATGATGTGGCTGTGCGCAACAACCGGCTCGCGCTGCTGGCGCAGTTGCAGCAGCTGTTCCTCGCCATTGCCGACATTGGCGAGCTGCAGTGAGTTTTGTCGTGGGCATTACCGGCGGGTTGTTTGACCTCGTCCCGGGATGCCCGCACACTGCTCGGAACCTTGGATTAATCGCGCGCGATCAGCAGGTTCGCGCACTAAGTGGGACTCGATGAATATACTGCGCGGATTGCTGTTCAACGTTCTCTACGCCACCAGCGTGATCCTGTTCAGTCTGCCGGCCCTGCTGATTGCTCCTCTGCTCAACTATCAGGCCAGGCTACGGTATCTCACCGCATTACCACGCGGAATCCAGGGTTTGTTGGCACTCACTTGTGGAATCACCTTCCGGATCGAGGGCAGGGAAAACATTCCGCCCACTCCCTTTGTGCTGATCAGCAACCACCAGAGCACCTGGGAAACCCTCGTCCTTTCCTACCTGTTCACACCCATTACAGCAGTGGCGAAGAAAGAGCTCACCTACATTCCTTTTTTTGGCTGGGTTTTGAATCTGGGTCGCCCCATTGTCATTGACCGCAAGCGCAAGCAGAGTGCCCTCAAGGAAATCCTGCGCCAGGGGCAGCAGCGGCTGAGTGATGGTGTCTCCGTTGTGATCTTCCCGGAAGGCACCCGGGTTCCGGTTGCGGAAACCCGTCCTCATCTGCCGGGAGGCGCGATGCTGGCCTGCAAGGCGGGCGTTCCCGTGCTGCCAGTTGTCCACAATGCGGGTCTGTTCTGGCCCGCCCACCGACTGGGCAAGAATCCCGGCCAGATCACCATCCGTATCGGTTCACCGATTCCCACCGAAGGACGTTCCGCCAAGGAACTCAATCAGCAGCTTGAACAGTGGATCAACGAGCAGAAGCAATTGCTGCCACGCTGACCGTCTGTCTTAAATCTCTATTTATTCAATAGGTTAGGCAGGGCGACAGTCATTCAAAAAGCGTGTTAGTACTCACTTCCCTTCAGTTTCCTCTCTCTTGAATGCAGTCCACTCCAGCGTCTGTCCGTTTATTCCCGTCACCCAATCCAACTGGATTTGGTATTGCTTTGCTTGTGGATAACTCTGCCAGACATTTCTTTCATACTTGGACTGTCCCCAGTTTTATCCACAAGCAAAAACCCCTGGCTTCGGGATCCTTGTGGAAGGATTGAGGCCAGGGGTTTTTGGGTAAATACGCTGGTATCCAGAAGGCGTGTTCAGATGTCCAGATTCGATACATTGAGGGCATTGGATTCAATGAAATCGCGACGCGGCTCCACCTGATCTCCCATCAAACAGGTGAAGATCTGGTCGGCAGCAATGGCGTCCTCAACCTTCACCTGCAACATACGACGCGTATTGGGATCCATGGTGGTTTCCCACAGCTGATCCGGGTTCATCTCGCCCAGACCCTTATAGCGCTGAATGCTGTGGCCCTTGCGGGATTCCGTCATCAACCACTCCAGCGCGTCCTTGAAGTCCCAGATCGGGCGGGTACGTTCGCCCCGACGGATATAGGCACCTTCCTCCAGCAAGCCCTGCAGGCGGCCACCCAGCGCAACGATGGCGTTGTAGTCCTCCGACAGGAAAAATTCCCGGGTGAGGCTGTATTCGTGAGGTACACCGTGGGCAATATGCTGCACTTTCGGCAGTGACAGCCGGCGTTCCTTGTCCTCCAGCACCGACACATCATAACGCTCCGACGACGGCCCCCTTTCCAGCAGACGTGCGCCCAGTTTCCGCGCCCATTCCTGCATGTCCGCGTCCTGTTTGAGATCGTCTTCCTTCACCGGCGGCAGATAGATCAGCTGCTCCAGCACAAATGCCGGATACAGGCGCGACAACCGGTCGATGCGATGGAACACTTGCCGATAGGCTGCCACCAGTTCCTCCAGCGCCAGTCCGCCAATGCCCGGTGCCTGCGCATTCACGTGCAGGCTGGCCTCTTCCAGCGCCGCCTGGGTCAGGTAGGCGTCCAGGGCGGCATCGTCCTTCAGGTACTGTTCCTGCTTGCCCTTCTTGATCTTGTAGAGCGGTGGCTGGGCTATATAGATGTAGCCGCGCTCGATAATCTGCGGCATCTGGCGGAAGAAGAACGTCAGCAGCAGGGTACGGATGTGGCTACCGTCGACGTCCGCGTCCGTCATGATGATGATGTGGTGATAACGGCATTTATTGATATCGAATTCGTCCTTGCCGATGCCGCAGCCCAGTGCCGTGATCAAGGTGCCGACTTCCGCCGACGACAGCATCTTGTCGAAGCGGGCTTTTTCCACATTGAGGATCTTGCCCTTCAGCGGCAGGATCGCCTGGGATTTGCGATCACGACCCTGTTTGGCGGAACCGCCGGCGGAATCGCCCTCCACCAGGTACAGTTCGGAAAGCGCCGGGTCTTTTTCCTGGCAGTCTGCCAGCTTGCCCGGCAGGCCCGCGATGTCCAGCACGCCTTTGCGCCGGGTCATCTCCCGCGCCTTGCGCGCCGCATCCCGCGCCCGCGCCGCATCGATGATCTTGCCGCAGATGTTCTTGGCATCGTTCGGGTTTTCCAGCAGATAGTCATTCAGGCGCTCGAACATGTGCTGTTCCACCACCGTTTTTACCTCCGACGACACCAGTTTGTCCTTGGTCTGGGAGGAGAATTTGGGGTCCGGCACCTTTACCGACACAATTGCGGTCAGACCTTCGCGGGCATCATCGCCGGTGGTGGTGACCTTATGCTTTTTCTGCAAGCCTTCTTTCTCGATATAGGCGTTCAGACAGCGGGTGAGGGCAGAGCGGAAACCCGCCAGGTGAGCGCCGCCGTCACGCTGAGGAATGTTATTGGTATAGCAAAGGATGTTTTCCTGGTAGGAATCATTCCACTGCATGGCCACTTCGACCGTAATTCCGTCTTCCTCGCGGCGTGCGATAAAGTAGAACGCTTGGTTCAGTGGGGTCTTATTCTGGTTCAGATATTTCACGAAGGCTCCCAAACCACCTTCATACTGAAATACGTCTTCGGTCCCCGCACGCTCATCCACCAGCACAATACGGACACCCGAGTTCAGAAACGACAGCTCGCGCAGACGCTTGGCCAGAATATCGTGGGAAAACTTGATGTTGGTGAAGGTGTCGGAAGACGGGTAAAAATGTACTTCCGTGCCCTTGCCATCTGTGTCGCCGACAATTTTCAGAGGTTCATCTGGCACACCATGGCGATAAACCTGTTCCCAGACATGCCCGTCACGCCGGATCGTCAATTTCAGCAAGTGTGAAAGTGCGTTTACAACTGAAACGCCTACACCATGCAGTCCGCCGGACACCTTGTAGGACGAGTCTTCACCTCCAAATTTACCCCCTGCATGCAACACGGTCATGATGACTTCGGCCGCTGAAACACCTTCTTCCGGATGGATATCCACGGGAATGCCGCGTCCGTTATCCGACACCCGGATGGATTCATCCGTATGAATCACCACCCGAACCTCAGTGCAGTGGCCTGCGAGCGCTTCGTCGATGGAGTTGTCGACAACTTCAAACACCATGTGATGCAGGCCGGTACCATCGTCTGTATCGCCGATGTACATGCCAGGCCGCTTGCGTACTGCGTCCAATCCTTTCAAGACTTTGATGTTGGATGAGGTATAGGTATTGGGCTCGGACATTGAGTTTATCTCTCCGCTTACGCAGATATGGTTTGAATGAGTTGCCCATGTTCCACGTGGAACATGCGATGGTCCTGAAATAGTTCAAACAGTGCCTTTGATAAGGCCTGTCCATGAATAGCTGTAATAAAAGTCTGACACGGATAGTCACGCAGGAAACGGGCAATACTATGCAGGTTGTGATCATCCAATTCAGCAGGCATGTCATCCAGCAGCAGCAATGGAACCAGCTTGCGCTGTTCAAACAGTGTCATTACCTGTGCGAGTCTAACTGCATATAATACCAGCTTTTTTTGGCCCCTGGAGCATACATCCCGGGCCAACCCGGCACCCCAGTGGATCAACAGTTCCGCCTTGTGGGGACCGTAACAACACGCCTGTCTTTCCAGTTCCGCGTTGATGTTGGCAGAAAGGCATTCCATTAGCGAAGGATAGGTAGCCCGGTTCCAGCCAGGTCTGTATTCAAGGCTGAGGGGAAGCGTACCGACATAATGCGCTGTTGTCCGGTGCAGCGCCAGTTGCAAAGCATCTACATAACGTACTCTGGACGCCTGGATTTTCTCACCCCAAACGGCCTGCTGCTCATTCCAGTGTGCCAGCTGCTTGCGGATATGACTGTCATTTCCGGTCCGAAGTAGCGTTGCCTTCTGTTTGACGGCTACCTGATAGGACTTCCACTGTTCCAGGAAATCATGTTCCACGTGGAACAATCCCCAGTCCAGCAAGTGTCGCCGCTCCGAAGGTCCGCCATCCACCAGCTCAAACGAAGATGCATCAATACTGATGGCAGGTAGCAATGTAGCCAAATCCGACATGCGTTCACGCCGAACACCGTCGATCCGCACCAGAGTGTCGCCATCAAGCCCCTTACTGATACCAACCCTGTGTGCAATACCGCTGGAATCCAGAATCTCGCCAAACACGGTCAACTCGGACTGCTGATGCGAAATGATCTTGCGCGCCAACGGCGTACGAAAACTGCGACCGGAAGCCAGCAGATAAATGGCTTCCAACAGACTGGTTTTGCCGCTGCCATTGGGGCCAACAACAAAGTTCATGGTTGAATGGGGTAGCAACTTGAGGCTCTGGAGGTTTCGCACATGGGAAACCTCCAGTGATTTCAGCAACATTCAGAGGAACACGAAAGCAGGAAAACGATAGTCCGATTACAACCGCATGGGCATGACGACATACGAAGCACTGTCATCCTCGGCATCTGTAATCAGGGCGCTACTATTGGAATCTGCCAGCTGCACCTTGACTGTATCGCTGCGAATGACATTGAACACGTCCATCAAATAATTCACATTGAAACCGATTTCCAATTCAGCGCCCTGGTAATCGACGTTGAAGGTCTCTTCCGCCTCTTCCTGCTCGGGGTTATTCGCCACAGTCGTCACGCTGCCACTCTCCAGGCGCAGACGTACACCCCGGTATTTCTCGTTGGAAAGAATAGCGACCCGACCGAAACACTGGCGCGCCTCTGCCTTGTTGCACAGCACCGTTTTGTCGCCCAGTTTGGGCAACACACGCTCGTAATCAGGGAACTTGCCGTCTATCAGTTTGGAAGTGAACCGCAAATCAGCGCTCTCGACCCGGATGTGGTTGTTGCTCAGGGCTACTGCAATTTCTGCATCTACGTCATTGAACAGCTTGGCCAACTCCAGCACGCCCTTGCGCGGCACGATTGCCTGGAATGGCTTTTCCACTTCACACTGAATATCGGCCTTGCACAGCGCCAACCGGTGACCATCCGTAGCAACGGCGCGCAACAGATTGGTCGACACTTCGAACAACATGCCGTTCAGATAGAACCGGACGTCCTGCTGCGCCATGGCAAAACCAGTGCGATCGATAACAGCCTTCAGATAACCTTGATTGATACTGAAATTAACCAGGCCGGAGGCATCTTCCAGATTGGGAAATTCGTTGGCGGGCAGGGTAACCAGGCTGAACTTGCTGCGGCCGGCCTTGATCAGCAATTTCTGATCGTCCAGAGAAAACTGGATGCGGCTTTCATCCGGCAACGACTTGCAGATATCCAACAGTTTTTTTGCTGGCACGGTAATCTCGCCGTGCGGATAGCTCTGTTCCAGCGCCACCCGGGCAACGAGTTCCACTTCCATATCGGTACCAGTAAGCGCCAGCGTATCCCCATCCACCACCATCAAGACATTGGACAAAACGGGAAGGGTCTGACGCCGCTCCACCACACCCACCACCTGCTGCAGCGGCTTTAACAACTTTTCCCTTTCAATGCTGAAATTCATAACGAACTCTCGTTGTAAGTAAGCACTAACTCATGAAGTGAGGGAGCGCAGCAGATTGGTGTAATCCTCACGCACGTCGGAACTGCTTTCCCGGAGTTCCTTCACCTTGCGACAAGCATGCAGCACCGTGGTGTGATCGCGACCGCCAAAGGCTTCCCCGATCTCCGGCAGGCTATGGTTCGTCAGTTCTTTGGCCAATGCCATCGCGATCTGACGCGGCCTGGCAACCGAGCGACTGCGCCGCTTTGACAATATATCGGACAGCTTGATTTTGAAATACTCGGCGACGGTTTTCTGAATGTTATCAACGCTGACCTGCTTGTCCTGCAGCGCCAGCAGATCCTTGAGCGACTCTTTAACAAATTCAAGCGTAATGGGCTTGCCAGTGAAATGGGCGTTGGCAATCAACCGCTTCAACGCGCCTTCCAGCTCACGCACGTTGGAACGGACCCGTTGCGCCACAAAGAACGCGGCTTCATCCGGCAGGATGATCCGGGATTCCTCCGCCTTCTTCATCAGAATGGCGACCCGGGTTTCCAGCTCCGGTGGTTCAACGGCAACCGTCAGGCCCCAGCCAAACCGGCTTTTCAGACGCTCCTCAACGCCACTGATCTCTTTCGGATAACGGTCAGAGGTCAGAATCATCTGCTGTCCGCCTTCCAGCAGGGCATTGAAGGTGTGGAAGAACTCTTCCTGGGAACGCTCCTTGCCGGCAAAAAACTGGATATCGTCTATCAACAGCGCGTCCACCGAGCGATAGAAGCGTTTGAACTCGTTGATCGCGTTGATCTGTAGGGCCTTTACCATGTCAGCCACGAACCGCTCCGAATGCAGGTACACCACCTTGGCATTAGGATTCTGCGTCATCATGAAATTGCCAACAGCGTGCATCAGGTGCGTCTTACCCAAGCCGACGCCACCATAGAGGAAGAGCGGGTTATAGGCCTGACCGGGATTTTCTGCGACCTGAGTGGCTGCGGCGCGTGCCAGCTGGTTGGATTTACCTTCAACGAAACTGTCAAAAGTGAACTGGGGATTGAGATTGGTTTTGTGCTTGATACTGCCAACCACGTCCACTTCCCGTCCCGCAGGCGGCTTGTTGGCGGTAACGCGGACTTCCGGCACTTCCTCGGCCTTCTGTTCCACCACCGTCACGGTGCGCCCCGAACGGCCTGTGGAAGATTCAACAACGGGTACGGCCACTGCAGGCTTGGCGACCTGACGGGAACCAATCGCCAGCACCACCTGAAAGGGCTCTTCGGTAATTGAGAGCTCCTTCATCAACTCGGAAATACGCCCTAGGAATTTTTCATTCACCCAATCCAGCACAAAGCGATTGGGCGCCAACAGGCGCAACTGTCCCCCATTCACCTCGGCCTGCAAGGGCCGGATCCACATGTTGAATTGCTGCGAGGGCAGTTCTTCCTGCAGTCGGTTAAGGCACTGGTGCCAAAGGGAACTTCCCACCTGGATGACCCCAAAATGGACAATATGGTTAGATGAGCGAGGTGGAGATGATATACCCCACCCAGTGACTTATCCACAGGCCATCAGAAGAATATTTTTGTCGATTTGCCTTTTCTTTTCAGACATTCCTGCTCTCAATCCCGTGTGGAAAAATCCTGTACAACCACTACAACAAACTGGTCATGAAATTGCGAAAATCCAGAGACCTCGATTTATCCACATTCAAACGTACCTCCAATCATCAGCCTATACATTTTTATAACACATAGTTATTAGTACTATAACTCAATGATTTTATTAATATTTTTCAACTTATCCACAGAAATTATCAACATTATTACAATCACATCAGTATTTCTTTTTTAAATTCATTCTTATGTTATTGGTCCTGTGGAGAAGAACAACATTGTGAATAAACTCCTCTGTCAACCGCATTTGACTTTACCCGCTCGCACCCATAGAATTGCGCCTCTTTTTTCCAAGGCTTCTGCGGACTCCGCCGGAGTCTGACCGACCACAATCTTCTGACGAAAGTGAACCTGCCATGAAAAGAACCTTCCAGCCGACAAACCTCAAGCGCAAGCGCGTCCATGGCTTCCGTGCCCGCATGGCTACCAAAAACGGCCGCCAGGTTCTGGCCCGTCGTCGTGCGAAAGGCCGCAAACGCCTGACCGTCTAGAATTCTGACGGCGCTTGAACGCATTTGCCTTCCGGCGCCATCAGCGCCTGCTTAACGCCCATGACTTTAAGCAGGTTTTCGATCAGGTCGACATCAAGATCGGTAATGACGCCATGCTGCTGCTGGCGCACCGCATCGAACCGACCGCCAGTGCCCGCCTCGGATTGATCGCCGCCAAGAAACACCTCAAGCGCGCCGTTGACCGTAACCATTTCAAACGCCAAGCCCGCGAAGCTTTCCGCCACCACCAGCAACAATTGGTGGGATTTGAACTTATCGTCATGACACGTCCGGGAATTCGCAATCTTTCTGCCGAGCAGTTGAGGGATGGCCTTGATCAGTGTTTGAATCGTGTCATTCGTCGCGCTATGACCTCCTCCCAGAAAACACCCAATGAGGGGAAGCTGGAGGAAAAGAGGGCTGAACCGTGAAAAGCCTGCTTCTGTTCCTGCTCCGCTGCTACCGCTATGCCATCAGTCCTCTGCTGCCACCCAGCTGCCGCTTTCATCCGTCCTGTTCGTGTTATGCGCAGGAAGCCATCACCCGCTATGGCGTAACACGCGGGGGCCTGTTAACCTTGCGGCGGCTGTCGAAGTGCCATCACTGGCACGAAGGCGGTTATGACCCGGTTCCGGGCACGGTCGGCTCCGATTCCGAACAACTTCCCCCCAACAGTAAGTAATCAAGATGGACTGGCAACGCACTCTGATTATTGCCGCCCTGGCGGTTGTTTCATATTTGATGATTCTTCAGTATCAGAAGGATTACATCGACACTCCAGCCAGCGTCCAGGCCGAAACGTCCGCGCAGACTGCCGCTTCAGCGGATCAGGTTCCTGCACCGGGTACAGTAGCCACAGACTCCGCCGATGTGCCTCAGCCGGCTCCGGCAGCACAGGCTCCCGTGGTACCCGCCGGACAGGCCGCCGCACAATCACAGCTGATTGAGGTGGAAACGGATCTGCTGCAAGTGCGCATCGATCCCGTTGGTGGCGATATTGTCGGTCTGGCGCTGAAGGCCTATCCGGTCAGCATTGCCCAGCCGGATCAGCCGTTTCAATTGCTGCGTCAGGATGGCACGCAGCTTTATATTGCACAAAGCGGACTGGTGGGTGCGCAGGGCACAGACAGTGCTGCCGGTCGCCCACGTTATGTCAGCAGCAAAAGTCAGTACCGCATGGAGGGTGACAACCTGGTGGTGGATCTGACTTTCAATCAGGACACCGGCGCCCAGATCACCAAGACCTTCACCTTCCAGCGTGGCAGTTACCTGATCGAGGTGAGTACCCGCGTCGATAACCGTGGTGCGGCGCCCTGGCAAGGTGGCATGTATGGGCAGATCCAGCGCGACGGCAGCCCCGACCCAGGTACCAACACCGGCGCTGCGCTGGGTATGATTACGTTCCTCGGCGCTGCTTACTGGGATCAGGAACAGCCCTATAACAAGATTTCGCTGGACGACATCGGCAGCACTGCGCTCGACAAGCCCATTCCCGGCGGCTGGCTGGCAATGATCCAGCATTATTTCCTCAGTGCCTGGATTCCCGATCAGAATGCCACGCATCATTACAACACGCGCAAGACCCAGGGCCGTGACAACTACATCATCAGTTTCACTACACCCGCGGTCAGTGTTGCACCCGGTGCCAGCCATACATTCAGTGCGAAGTTCTATGCCGGTCCCAAGATCCAGAAGAATCTGGAAGCGATCCTGCCGGACAAGGGGCTGGATCTTGCCATCGATTACGGTCCGCTGTTTTTCATATCCAAGCTGCTGTTCTGGCTGTTGTCGTTCTTCCATGGCCTGACCGCCAACTGGGGTGTGGCGATTATTCTGCTGACTTTCGTAGTAAAGCTGCTTTTCCTGTATCCGTCGGCCATCAGTTACCGTTCCATGGCCAAGATGCGCAAAGTGCAGCCCATGCTGGCGCGGCTGAAGGAACAGTTTGGCGATGACCGCCAGAAAATGTCCGTGGAAATGATGAACATTTACAAGCGGGAAAAAATCAACCCGCTGGGTGGCTGTCTGCCGATCCTGATCCAGATGCCGGTGTTCCTGGCGCTGTACTGGGCGCTGCAGGAAAGCGTGGAATTGCGGCAGGCGCCGTTCTTTTTCTGGATCAAGGATCTGTCGGTCATGGATCCCTGGTTCGTGCTGCCGTTGATCATGGGCGGCACCATGTTTATCCAGCAGACGCTGAATCCGGCACCCACCGATCCTATGCAGGCGCGGGTGATGAAATTCATGCCGGTGATTTTCACCGTGATGTTCCTGTTCTTCCCCGCCGGACTGGTGTTGTACTGGGTGACCAACAACACGCTGTCGATTCTGCAGCAATGGTTGATCACCCGCAGCATCGAGGCGGGCGACAAAAAATAAAATTTCCGGCGCCGTTGGCGCCGGTTTTCGTTTTGCCAGCCTCATATCGTTATTGCCATGAACCTGCTAACAGTCAACGACACTATCGCCGCACAAGCCACGCCTTCCGGCCGCGGCGGTGTAGGCATTGTCCGCATCTCGGGTCCTCGCGCTGTGGTGATTGCCCAGACACTCAGCCAGCGTACGCAACTCTTCACACCCCGTTTCGCACATTTCTGCCGTTTCCATAATGCACAGCTGCAAGTGCTGGACGAAGGTTTGCTGCTGTATTTTCCCGCGCCGAATTCCTTTACCGGTGAGGATGTGGTGGAAATCCAGGGTCACGGCGGACCGGTGGTGATGGCCAGCCTGCTCAACCGGGTGGTGGAACTGGGTGCGCGGGTGGCACGCCCAGGCGAGTTTTCCGAGCGCGCTTTTCTGAATGACAAAATCGATCTGGCCCAGGCAGAAGCGATTGCAGACCTGATTGATTCGGCATCGGAACAGGCTGCCCGCAGTGCCTTGCGTTCTCTGCAGGGTGCGTTTTCCGATCGCATCAATGTGCTGCTGGAGCAATTGATCGCGCTGCGCATCTATGTGGAAGCTGCCATTGATTTTCCCGAAGAGGAAATTGATTTTCTTGGCGATGGCAAGGTGCTGCAGGATCTCGATGCCATCCGATCGCAATTGCAGCAGGTACTGCAGGAAGCCAGTCGCGGTGTGTTGCTGAAGGAAGGCATGAAAGTGGTACTGGCTGGAAAACCCAACGCCGGCAAATCCAGTCTGCTGAATGCATTGTCGGGGCGCGATTCCGCGATTGTCACCGCCATTGCCGGCACCACCCGTGATGTGTTGCGCGAGCATATTCATCTGGACGGCATGCCGTTGCATATCACCGACACGGCAGGCTTGCGCGAAAGCCCGGATGAAGTCGAGCAGGAAGGTATCCGCCGGGCCTGGGCCGAAATCCGCGCGGCTGACCGGGTGCTGATGCTGGTGGATGCGCGTGATCTGTTTTCCGGTGCCGGCGAAATTGAAATGGAACCGGAAAAAATCTGGCCGGAGTTAGTGCGTGAATTACCGGATCGCGCGCGGCTGACGCTGGTGATCAACAAGATCGATCTGGTGAGCCAGTCACCGCGCGCGCTGGCGGCGGGAATGACACAGGTGATTTTTCTTTCAGCCAAAATTGGCAATGGTGTCGAGTTGCTGCGCGAGCATTTGAAAACCGTGATGGGTTATGGTGGGGAAGGCGATAGCAGTTTCACCGCCCGCCAACGCCATATCGATGCGCTGAAAAAGGCGGGCGAGGCGATCGAGCAGGGCAGGACGCAACTGGTGCAGTCTGGTGCGGGTGAATTGCTGGCGGAGGACTTGCGCCTTGCGCAGGAATACCTGGGCGAAATCACCGGCCGGTTCACGCCGGATGATCTGCTGGGGCGGATCTTTTCCAGTTTCTGTATTGGCAAGTGACGTTGGTGCGCACGGAAATCAGTTATGAAAATCACCAAGGACAAAAAGTCAAAGCAGAACGCCAGACAGAATAGTGGTATGGCAGGACGCTTTGTGCAGCTGCAGGATGACATCCGCAAGAAGCGCCAGCGCAACGAATCCCTGCGGGTGGATATCGATGCGCTACTGGCGGAATACCAAAACCGTATCCTGCCCCACGAAAGGCAGCTGGTGCAGCCGATGTCGGCGCTGTTGCAACGGCTGATTGATTTTTTCGCCATGAAAAGTCTGACCCGGTGGCAACGGGATGAGCTGGTGGCCTGGATTCACGAGACGCTTGAGTTGCTGGGTCGTCTCGACAGTGAAGCCGCGCAGACGATGGGCAAAGCCTTCAACCAGCAACTGGCAGATTACTTCAATGTTTCGGTTGAGCAATTAGACAAGATTCAGGCTGAAGAGGACGACATCGAGGCCATCGTCGAACAGCTGTTTCGCGAAATGAATCCGGATGCCGACGATGAAGGTGCCGATCTTCAGGATGATCTGTTCGGTTTTGATGAACCAGAACCGGCACTTGAATCAAAAGAAAATCAAAAGCCAGTTACATCGCAAAAACCGACCCCAGCTTTTGGCGAGGACTGGATCAAATCCCTGTTTCGTCGCACCGCCAAAATCCTGCATCCTGATCGTGAGCAGGATGAACAGCGCCGCAATGAGAAGCACGTTCTGATGTCGCAATTACTGACGGCACGTGACGCGGGTGACGTCATGGCCATGATCGAGTTGTACACCACGCATGTTGCCGACGCGCAGGCCGAATTCACTGATGCGGAATATCAGGACATCCTCACCATGCTGGAAGATCAATTGCAACGGCTGGATGAGGAGAGCGATGACATTGTCAATGCCACGCCTTTCCATCACTTCCTGTACCGGCGTCTGTATTCAAAACAGAAGGCAGCGCGGGAACGGAAAATAAAGGCCTATCTGGCCCAGATCGATGAAGATGTTCAGGCGCAGATGGAAGGCATTGCGGCACTGCGGACGCTGAAGGATTTGAAAATGGCACTGGAAGTCCGGTTGAGCCACTTTGATGACTTTGATATGAGCTTGTAAAGGGTGGTGGGCCCAACCAGGGCTGCGCGTGTTTCGCATCAATGCTCCACGTTCTGCCGATACCTCCACGCCATCGACATGATCCTGCACTCGTGTCGAAATAATGAATTTCTTAAACGCAATGTTTAGCTCTGCCAAATTTTTCAATGACTTACCGACGCTGCCACCGGGGAAACCATCTACACCCCGCCCATTGGCGAAGATCAGATTCGCGCCCTGCTGGCAAACTGGGAAAAATACCTCCACGCCGCCGACGGCACCGACCCGCTGATCAAAATGGCGGAGTTCGAAGCTATCCACCCGTTTCTGGACGGCAATGGTCGCACCGGGCGCGTGCTCAATATCCTTTACCTGATCGACGCCGGCCTGCTGCATTTGCCCATCTTGTATCTCAGCCGCTTCATCATGCAGAACCGCACTGACTACTACCGCCTGCTTATCTCGGTGAAGCGGGAAGAGAACTGGCAGGCATGGGTGCTCTACATGCTGCGTGCTGTCGAGCAAACCGCCCGCTGGACCACCGACAAAATTGCCGCCGTGCGTGAACTGATCGCGCACACCACCGACTACGTCAAACAGCAGCTACCCAAGATATACAGCCATGAACTGGTGGACATGATTTTCCAGCAACCCTATTGCCGCATCCAGAATCTGGTGGATGCCAACATCGCCAAGCGTCAGACCGCGTCCACCTACCTGAAAAGACTCTGCGACATTGGCGTGCTGGTGGAAATCGCACTCGGCAAGGAAAAACTGTTCATGCATTCCAAACTGATCGAACTGCTTATCCGCGAGGACCGGTTTGTACCTTATCCTGGCATCAAGGATTGAAATCCTGAATTTCAATGACCAATAACGATATCGTTCAAAAACGCTGGAATCTGTGCGAAGACGGTGCGCAAAAAGCAGGGCGATTGCATGACCACTGATCTCTTCGATACCACACTTAGCAAGCTCGTCGGCAAACCCGCATTCGAACGTAGACGCGAATATTTTAGTGCCGTCCTATCAGGCAGCATTTGACGCTCAGCTGCAGCGGTTGCGAACAGATGTCAAAGCCAAACGGAATTTCATGAAGTTGTTAGCTTACAAATTTTGAATGTGTGCAAGCAGGTTGATCGGCGCGAAGCGAACTATGCTTGAAAGCATATTGTCCCTGCAGGGCTGATTCTGTGCGCCAAATCCTGACATTGTCCCTGTTATTACTGCTCCTCACCGCCTGCACGCCACCGGACTACCCTTCCGACTGGCCCGGCCCCACGTCTTCATTCTTCTCCCGCAAAGGCGGCTGTCCCGATCTGTCCGGCGCCTACGACGGCGTCAAATCCGAACTGTCCTGGCTGCTGGGCGACAGTCCTGATTTCCTCAGCAACACACCGCGCACCGCCTGGTTCGAACACCGCGCTATCCTCACGTTGTCCGACGACGGCGACTCCCTCCACGTCGACCTCGCACTCAACGAACGCGGCCTTCCGGATTTCCGCACTCACATGCTGCGCTATAACCTGGGTGGCGAAGCACTCAGACACACCGGCCGTTCCTTCACGCTTGAAAAAGGCCGCGATTACGAGTGCTCCGGCGGCTGGCTCTACAACATTCATTTCCCCCAGTCGGAACGCAAACACGGCTGGCAGCAGAAAACCCTGCAGGTGGGCAAAGACAAATCCGGCGCGCTGATCGCCGGCGCCACCATCAATCAGGACCAGAGCATCGGCTGGGGCGACAGCCCTGGTATCAAGGTGGGAACCGCCGACGAAACACGCTGGTACCGCTGGCCCGCACGGCCACCCGGCGCGGATGAAGAACTGGTGCGCCAGCAGAGCTTCGAACTGCGCCGTTACTGGTGGGTGAACCACGGCACCCGCGTCGCCACCCGCATGATCAATTACTACCAGCAGCCGGTTTGCGTCCGGGTGACAGCCACCTATCCCGGCAGCAAGACCGTTACCCACTACCATCCGGGCAAGGTCAGGGGAAAAGATTTCGAAGCCTGTCCTCCCGACTGGGGCCAGCTTGGCTTCGGCGTCACCTGGAATATGGAAATGACCCTGCCGGATGCCGGTGGCCCGCTGTATCGGGTGGAATGGCAGCTGCCGGACCAGGCACAACCCCAGGTGATCGAGGTGAAGGACGTACGCGAGCTGCCGATGATGCCCCGGGACAAGTCCTGACGCCTCCGGAAATCTGCCTAACCCCTTAACCCGCCACGGAAAATGGACCGCCACCAGAATAGATCATTTTTCAACCAGTAATCTTTTTCTCTTTTCCCCCTGCCTCCCGTATACTTGTCTACCCTTTTTGCACCGCATCCCCCGTATTTCCTGAGGGCTCGTAACCGTGGATTACCCGAAACAGTACGGCGTCATCGTCATTGGTGGCGGCCATGCCGGCACCGAAGCCGCGCTGGCCAGCGCCCGCATGGGCGTGCCCACCCTGCTGCTGACCCACAACGTCGAAACCCTCGGCCAGATGTCCTGCAACCCTGCCATCGGAGGTATTGGCAAGAGCCATCTGGTGAAAGAAATCGACGCCCTCGACGGTGTCATGGCCCGCGGCGCCGACAAGGCCGGCATCCAGTGGCGCATTCTGAATTCCCGCAAAGGCCCCGCCGTGCGCGCCACCCGCGCCCAGGCCGACCGCATTTTATATAAAGCTGCGATCCGCGATTTGCTGGAAAACCAGCCCAACCTCGATATCTACCAGCAGGCGGCGGATGATCTGGTGATCGAAGGCGACACCGTCAAAGGCGTCGTTACCAACATGGGCGTGCGTTTCTTTGCCCGCTCCGTGGTGCTCACCGCCGGCACATTTCTCGGCGGCAAAATCCACATCGGCCTGGACAACACCAGTGGTGGTCGCGCTGGCGATCCACCGTCGATTGCGCTGGCCCAGCGCCTGCGCGAACTGCCGTTCAATGTCAGCCGCCTGAAAACCGGCACGCCACCGCGCATCGACGGCAAGACTGTGGATTTCTCGGTAATGACGCCACAGCCCGGCGACACCCCGACGCCGGTGATGTCCTTCATGGGTTCCGTGGCGGAACATCCGCAGCAGGTGAACTGCTACATCACCCACACCAACGAAAAAACCCACGACATCATCCGTGGCGGTCTCGACCGTTCGCCCATGTACACCGGCGTGATCGAAGGCATCGGCCCGCGCTACTGTCCGTCGATTGAAGACAAGATCCACCGGTTCGCGGAAAAAAATTCACACCAGGTGTTCATCGAGCCGGAAGGTCTCACCACTCACGAACTCTATCCCAACGGCATTTCCACCAGCCTGCCCTTCGACGTGCAGCTGGAACTGGTGCATTCCATTCGCGGCATGGAGCACGCGCACATCACGCGTCCCGGTTACGCCATCGAGTACGATTTCTTCGATCCGCGCGATCTGAAATACACGCTGGAAACCAAATTCATCGGCGGCCTGTTTTTCGCGGGACAAATCAACGGCACCACCGGTTATGAAGAAGCCGGCGCGCAGGGATTGCTGGCAGGATTGAACGCCGGCTTGCGCGCACAGGAAAAAGACGGCTGGTATCCGAACCGCGACGAAGCTTACCTGGGTGTGCTGGTGGACGACCTGATCAGCCTCGGCACCAAAGAACCGTACCGCATGTTCACCAGCCGTGCCGAACATCGCCTGCTGTTGCGCGAAGACAACGCCGACATGCGCCTTACCGAAAAAGGCCGCGAACTGGGCATGGTGTGCGACGCACGCTGGGAAGCCTTCTGCGAAAAACGCGAAGCCATCGTGCGCGAGGAACAGCGTCTGCGCAGCACCTGGATTTTGCCGCAATCGGAACTGGCGCAGAAACTCAATCCGCAGCTGGACAATCCGCTGTCGCATGAATATTCATTGATGGATCTGCTGCGCCGGCCGGAAATCAGTTACGCGCAGCTGGCAGAATTGAGTAACAGCGAACCGGTGCATCCGGTGGTGGCCGAGCAGATTGAAATTGCAGCCAAATATTCCGGCTACATCGTCCGCCAGCAGGAAGAAGTGGAAAAACTGCGCCGCAGCGAGGAAACCCGGGTGCCGGCGGATTTTGATTACGACGCAGTGAAAAGCCTGTCCCACGAAGTGCGCAACAAACTCAAGCAGAGCCGTCCGGAAACGTTGGGTCAGGCCAGTCGCATTCCTGGAGTGACACCGGCGGCGATTTCCCTGCTGCTGATTCATCTTAAAAAGCGTAACGGACAACAACAAAAATCAGCCTGAGCGAGACGGCATTGGCAGTAACGAATCAACAGCGCGAATTACTGGCGCAAGGCTGCGGCGAACTGGGGCTGGCATTGAGTGAACAGCAACAACAAACACTCAACGCCTATCTCGACAGTCTGGTGAAATGGAACCAGGCCTATAATCTCACTGCCATCCGCGATCCGGGGGAAATGGTGGTGAAGCATCTGCTGGACAGCCTGGCCATCCATCGCGCGGTGCAGGGTAACGACATTCTCGACGTCGGCACCGGCCCGGGGCTGCCCGGCATTCCCATGGCGATCTGCCGGCCGCACCAGCATTGGACCCTGCTGGACAGCAATGGCAAGAAAACCCGGTTCCTGCTGCAGATGAAACACGAACTGCGGCTGGACAACCTGAGCGTCATCAAGGATCGCATTGAAGCACTGCCGCAACAGCAGCAATTCGACTGCATTACCTGTCGCGCTTTCTCGTCGCTGCAGGATTTCGTCGGACACTGCTTGCGTCTGCTCAAGCCCGGTGGTTATCTTCTGGCACTGAAGGGGCAGATTCCCGCCGAAGAAATCGCGGCACTGGACCAGGACACACTCGACATCGCAATTGAAAAAATCGCCGTGCCCTTTCTGCACGAGGACCGGCACCTGATCAACATTCGCAAGAAAAATGCAGGATCACAGACATCCTGAGGAGCAAGGTGGTGGGCAAGGTACTGGCAGTGACCAACCAGAAAGGCGGCGTGGGCAAAACCACCACGTCGGTGAATTTGGCGGCTTCGCTGGTGGCGACCAAACGCAAGGTGCTGCTGATCGATCTCGATCCGCAGGGCAACGCCACCATGGGCAGTGGCGTCAACAAGCATGCGCTGGAAAACTCCATTTACGATGTGCTGGTGGATGAGCTTTCCATCGAACAGGCCCGCGTCACCACGTCGCCCGGTTTTGACCTGGTGGCCGCCAACGGCGATCTCACCGCCGCCGAAGTGGAACTGATGAATATGGATGACAGGGAGCAGCGCCTGAAACGCGCACTGGCGCCAGTGCAGGGCGATTACGACTACATCATCATCGACTGCCCGCCATCGCTGAACATGCTCACTGTCAATGCACTGGTGGCATCCGACTCCGTGCTGATTCCCATGCAGTGCGAATACTACGCGCTGGAAGGACTCACCGCGCTGCTCAACACCATCGAGAAAATCAAGGCCGTGCTCAATCCGCAGCTGGAAATCGATGGTCTGCTGCGCACCATGTACGACCCGCGCATTGCCCTGGCCAATCAGGTGTCGAGCCAGCTCACCGACCATTTCGGCGACAAGGTTTACCGTACCATCATTCCCCGCAACGTGCGCTTGGCCGAAGCCCCCAGTCACGGCCTGCCGGTGCTGGAATATGACGCCAAATCCCGCGGCGCCGTCTGCTATCTGGCATTGGCCGGCGAATTGATTCGTCGCGCTGAACAGAAAAAGCACGATCCTGTCGTGGAAACCCTGTCCGCCTGATTGCGCCGCTACGGGGGGCGCTTATAATGTGGGCTTCCCCCTGCCGGCCCCCACACCACCAGAAAGGCGAACCATGAGTGCCAAGAAGAAAGGTTTAGGTCGCGGACTCGACGCACTGCTGGCCAGTGCCTCCCTGCCAAAAAAAGAAGTGCCGACCGATCCTGCCCAACCGGTACCTGCCAGCGAAAATCTCGACGGCGAATTGCGCCACCTGCCGATTGAATTTCTCCAGCGCGGCCGTTATCAACCCCGCCGCGACATGGACCCGCAAGCACTGGAAGATCTTGCCGCCTCGATCAAGGCCCAGGGCGTGATGCAGCCCATCGTGGTGCGTCCGATCGGCGGCAAGAATTATGAAATCATTGCCGGCGAGCGTCGCTGGCGTGCCAGCCAGCTGGCCAGTCTGGAAAAAGTGCCCTGCCTGATTCGCGACGTGCCGGACGAAGCCGCCATCGCGATGGCACTGATTGAAAACATCCAGCGCGAGGATCTCAACCCGATCGAGGAAGCCGCCGCGTTGCAGCGTCTGCAGGACGAATTCGTACTGACTCACCAGCAGGTGGCGGACGCCGTGGGCAAGTCCCGCACCACCGTCACCAACCTGCTGCGCCTGATGAGCCTGTCCGCCGAGGCTCGCAAGCTGGTGGAGCATGGCGATCTGGAAATGGGTCACGCCCGCGCCATTCTCACCCTGGATACCCTCAAGCAGACCGAAGCCGCCCGCACCATCGCCGCCAAGGGGTTGTCCGTGCGCCAGACCGAAGCGCTGGTGCGCCGCCTGCAACAGGAACAGATCGCCAGCGGAGAAGTCCGCCTGGATCCCGACATCAAACTGCTGCAGGACAATCTCTCCGACAAACTGGGTGCGCCGGTGCTGATCCAGCACAGCGCCAAAGGCAAGGGCCGTCTGGTCATCCGCTATTCCAGCCTGGACGAACTGGACGGCATTCTCGACCACATAAAATAACGGCCATTCTTTCCTTCAAAACAGTCCTCTACCGCGCGGACCGCGTGTTGCCTGCCCCTGGGAAAGTCTCTATAATCGGCTCCGCCTTACGCAGGCCTGAATCCTGCACTCAGCGATCGGCTGGCCCAAAAGGTACGGATTTCTGCTGAATGTCGGGTTATCTGGAACAATGGCTTTGACAAAACCTCGTGCGATCAATGATCGCCACCTCGCGTATTACGTGATAGGTACCCAAGCCGCCGTCTCTGTTTTGCTCCCTGTTTTGGTATGGATTGTCTTGGGAAAAGGCGCTGCCGTTGCGGCGCTGGCTGGGGGATGGATTGCCACGCTGGGCAATCTCTACTTCGCTGTCCAGGCTTTCCGTTTCTCCGGCGCGCGGGCGTCCCGCGACATGGTGCGGGCATTTTACAGGGGTGAGGCGGGAAAATTTGTCATCGTCATGCTGCTGTTCATCGCCACCTTTCGTCTCGTAGACGGCATTCGCGACACAGCACCGTATCTGTTTGCAGCCTTTTTTCTGGTTTATGGCATCGCCTGGATGGCGCCGCTGATTCTGGGGCGAGGCAAGTAACGCCGACTTAAACCTGCGATTTTTGTTAAGGGTACTGGGACAATCTATGGCAGCCGGAAGTTCTTCAGACTATATCAAGCACCATTTGACCAATCTCGTATTTGGCCAGAAAGCCGACGGTACCTGGGGCCTGGCCCACGATGCGGCCGAGGCGGCCCAGATGGGTTTCTGGAAATTCCACGTTGATTCCCTCGGCTGGTCCTTCGGCCTCGGCATCCTGTTCCTGTTCCTGTTCAGCCGGGCCGCCAAGCGCGCCACTACCGGCGTTCCTACCGGCTTCCAGAATTTCGTCGAGATCATGGTGGATTTCGTCAGCAACCAGGTGAAGGAAAACTTCCACGGCCGCAATCCCCTGATCGCGCCGCTGGCACTGACCATTTTCTGCTGGGTGTTCCTGATGAACCTGATGGACCTGATCCCGGTGGACTGGATTCCCTCACTGTTCGCCCTGTTTGGCGTGCATTACATGAAAGTCGTGCCCTCCACCGATCCCAATATCACCCTGGGTATGTCCTTCACTGTATTCGCGATGATTATCTACTACAGCATCAAGGTGAAAGGCATTAGCGGTTTTGCCGGCGAACTGACCCTGCACCCGTTCAGCAACGACAACATCGCCGTCAAGATTCTGCTGATACCGATCAACCTGTTCCTCGAAACCATCAACCTGATTGCCAAGCCCATTTCCCTCGGCCTGCGTCTGTTCGGAAACATGTACGCCGGCGAAATGATCTTCATCCTGATCGCGCTGCTGCCCTGGTTCCTGCAATGGACCCTGTCGGTGCCCTGGGCGATCTTCCACATTCTGGTCATCACCCTGCAGGCGTTCCTGTTCATGGTTCTGACCATCGTGTACCTGAGCACTGCGCACGAAGATCACTGATAACCTGATCCTTTTTTCATTCACCTTTAAATAAGTCAAACACCAGGAGATAACATGGAAACTGCATCTGCACTTGTATTGATCGCCGCTGGTCTGGTCATCGGTCTGGGCGCGCTGGGCACAGCAATCGGCTTCGGTCTGCTGGGCGGCCGTCTGCTGGAAGGTACCGCACGTCAACCGGAAATGGCTCCGATGCTGCAAGGCAAAATGTTCCTGATGGCGGGTCTGCTGGACGCGGTGCCGATGATCGGTGTTGGTATCGGCATGTACATGATCTTCGTTCTGGCCTAAGTCTTCGCTCAGAAAAAGAACACATTCTTTTTACTTTAACGAGCGAGAGGGTTTGGTATGGATATTAACGCTACCATCCTGGGACAGGTCGTCGCCTTTGCCATCTTCGTATGGTTCTGCATGAAATTCGTGTGGCCGCCATTGATCAAGGCCATGCACGAACGGCAGGAAAAAATCGCCCACGGTCTGCAGGCAGCCGATCAGGCAGGCAAGGATCTGGATCTGGCTAAAGAAAAAGCCGCAGAAACCCTGCGGGAAGCCAAACACCAGGCCGCTGCGCTGATCGAACAGGCCAACAAGCGCGCCAATCAGCTGGTGGAAGAAGCCAAGGAGCAGGCCCGTGTCGAGGGTGAGCGCCTGAAGCATTCCGCCCAGACTGAAATCGAGCGGGAAGTGAACCGGGCCAAGGATATGTTGCGTGCGCAGGTGGCGGCTCTGTCCATCGCCGGCGCGGAAAAAATCCTGGCAGCCTCGGTCGATCAGGCCGCCCACGGCAAGATGCTTGAGCAGCTTGCAGCTGAACTGTAACGGTAACGGATATGGCAGAACTTACAACGATTGCCCGACCCTACGCGAAAGCAGCCTTTCAGTTTGCTGACGAATCCGGCGCCCTGAAGCAATGGTCGGCGATGCTCAACTTCGCCGCTGCTGTTGCGGGTGATGCCAGCGTCTCCCGGCTGCTGGGTAACCCCAAGGTCACCGCCGAACAAAAGGCGGATGGATTTTTGAAGCTGTGCGCGGACAAGCTGGATAAGTCGGGAAGCAACTTCGTTTCCCTGCTGGCGCGTAACAAGCGTCTGGCTGCTTTGCCGGCCATCGCAGCACTGTTCGAAGAGCTGAAATCGCAAAAGGAACAAAGCGTCGATGTGGAAATCGTTTCTGCATTTGCCCTGAGCGCCGACCAGTCCGGCAAACTGGCTGCTTCCCTGAAGAAACGCCTTGGCCGGGAAGTCAACGTCACCACCGCGGTCGACCGTTCGATTCTGGGTGGCGCCATCATCAAGGCAGGTGACCTTGTGATTGACGGATCCGTGCAGGGCAAGCTGGCCCGACTGGCCGAATCATTGAATTCTTGAGTTTGAGGACCTAACCATGCAGCAGCTCAACCCGTCAGAGATCAGCGAGCTGATCAAACAGCGGATCGCGAATCTGGACACCTCGTCCGAAGCCCGCAACGAAGGTACCATCGTCGGCGTGTCCGACGGTATCGTGCGTATCCACGGCCTGGCCGACGTAATGTACGGCGAAATGATCGAATTCCAGGGCGGCGTGTTTGGCATGGCGCTGAACCTGGAGCAGGATTCCGTGGGCGCGGTGGTGCTGGGTGACTACCTGGACCTGGCGGAAGGCCAGAAAGTGAAATGTACCGGCCGCGTACTGGAAGTACCGGTGGGTCCGGAACTGCTGGGCCGCGTGGTGGATTCCCTGGGTAACCCCATCGATGGCAAAGGTCCCCTCAACAACAAGCTGACTGACGTGGTGGAAAAGGTTGCGCCTGGCGTAATCGCGCGGAAGTCGGTAGACCAGCCGGTGCAGACCGGTCTGAAGAACATCGATTCCATGACGCCCATCGGCCGTGGCCAGCGCGAGCTGATCATCGGTGACCGTCAGATCGGCAAGACCGCCGTCGCGATCGATACCATCATCAACCAGAAAGGCACCGGCATTAAGTGTATCTACGTTGCGATCGGACAAAAGCAGTCCTCCATCGCCAACGTGGTACGCAAGCTGGAAGAGCACGGTGCGATGGATCACACCATCGTAGTAGCTGCTGCCGCTGCTGATCCGGCCGCGATGCAGTACATCGCCGCTTTCACCGGCTGCACCATGGGCGAATACTTCCGCGACCGCGGTGAAGATGCCCTGATCGTGTACGATGACTTGACCAAGCAAGCCTGGGCTTACCGCCAGATCTCTCTGCTGCTGCGTCGTCCGCCGGGCCGTGAAGCCTATCCCGGTGACGTGTTCTATCTGCACTCCCGTCTGCTGGAACGTGCTGCGCGCGTTAACGCCGAGTACGTTGAGAAGTTCACCGATGGCGCCGTGAAAGGCAAGACCGGTTCGCTGACTGCACTGCCAATCATTGAAACCCAGGCCGGTGACGTATCTGCGTTCGTTCCGACCAACGTGATTTCGATCACCGACGGTCAGATCTTCCTGGAAACCAGCCTGTTCAACAGCGGTATCCGTCCGGCGATGAACGCCGGTATCTCGGTATCCCGGGTAGGTGGTGCGGCGCAGACCAAGATCATCAAAAAACTGGGCGGCGGTATCCGTCTGGCCCTGGCGCAGTACCGGGAACTGGCGGCATTCGCCCAGTTCGCCTCCGACCTGGACGAAGCCACCCGCAAGCAGCTGGAACACGGTCAGCGCGTTACCGAGCTGATGAAGCAGAAGCAGTACTCGCCGCTGTCGGTAGCGGAAATGGGTCTGGTGCTGTACGTGGCCAACGAAGGCTATCTGGCGGACATTGAAATCAAGAAGGTTCTGGATTTCGAAGCGTCCCTGCTGTCCTATGCCAACAGCGAACACACCACTCTGCTGGCCAAGGTCAACGAGAAGGGAGACTGGAGCAACGAGATCGAAGCGCAGTACAAGGCGCTGGTTGAGAAGTTCAAGTCCACCCAGAGTTGGTAATCCTCCCCCGGAGCGGCGTAACGTCCGCTCCGTAACCCGGATACGGTAAGACCTATGGCAGGCGCAAAAGAGATACGCAGCAAAATTGCCAGTGTGAAGAACACCCAGAAGATTACTTCTGCGATGCAGCTGGTGGCTGCCAGCAAAATGCGCAAGGTGCAGGAACGCATGTCGGCGTCCAAGCCTTATGCGGAAAAAATGCGCGATGTAATCCATCACTTGGCTAATTCCAATCCGGAGTACCGTCACACGTTCATGACCGACCGTGAAGTTAAGCGGATTGGCGTGATTGTGGTATCCACCGACCGTGGCCTGTGCGGCGGCCTGAACATCAACCTGTTCAAGCGTGTGGTTGCCCTGGGCAAGGAATGGAAGGACAAGGGCGCGGAACTGGAGTTGGCCCTGATTGGCAGCAAGGCGGTGAGTTTTTTCAAATCTGTCGGCGGTAATGTGGTGGCGACCAAGACCGGACTGGGGGACTACCCTTCCGTGGAGGATCTCATCGGCGCGGTGAAGGTTGCATTTGATTCCTTCGAACAGGGCAAGATCGACCGCCTGTTCCTGGTGTCCAACGAGTTCGTCAACACCATGACGCAGAAGCCGGTGGCGCGTCAGCTGCTGCCACTGGAAGCCTCGGACGAAGCCGAATACAAGCACCGCTGGGACTACATCTATGAACCGGAAGCCAAGGAAATCCTGGATTTCCTGCTGGTGCGCTTCCTTGAATCCCAGGTTTATCAAGGCGTGATCGAGAACAATGCCTGCGAGCAGGCAGCCCGGATGGTGGCCATGAAGTCCGCTACCGACAACGCCGGCAATATGATCAAGGACCTGCAGCTGGTTTACAACAAGGCGCGTCAGGCGGCCATCACGCAGGAAATCTCCGAGATCGTCAGCGGCGCCGCAGCCGTGTAAACATTCAGGTTCTGCACAGTTTGGGCCCAGATTGCGAATAATGATTGCGAACTGTGATTGCGAAAGAGCCCCGTCAATTTCTGGTTTAAGAGGATAGCAACATGAGTAGCGGACGTATCGTTCAAATCATCGGCGCGGTTATCGACGTCGAATTTCCGCGCGATTCCGTACCCAAGGTGTACGACGCACTGAAAGTTGACACCGTAACCACTGTGCTGGAAGTGCAGCAGCAGCTGGGTGACGGCGTGGTGCGCACCATCGCGATGGGCAGTACCGAAGGTCTGAAGCGCGGCCTGGCCGTGAACAGCACCGGCGAGCCGATCAGCGTGCCGGTTGGTCTTGAAACCCTCGGCCGCATCATGGACGTACTGGGCAACCCGATCGACGATTGCGGCCCCATCGGCGAACAGAAGCGCATGCCGATCCACCGCAAGCCGCCGACTTATGCAGAGCAGGCAGCCACCAGCGAACTGCTGGAAACCGGCATCAAGGTTATCGACTTGGTATGTCCGTTCGCGAAGGGCGGTAAAGTGGGTCTGTTCGGTGGCGCCGGCGTGGGCAAGACCGTGAACATGATGGAACTGATCAACAACATCGCCACCGAGCACTCCGGTCTGTCGGTGTTTGCCGGCGTGGGTGAACGGACCCGCGAAGGTAACGACTTCTACCATGAAATGCAGGAATCCGGCGTTGTTAACACCAAGACCTTCAGCGAATCCAAGGTTGCGATGGTGTACGGCCAGATGAACGAGCCCCCCGGCAACCGTCTGCGTGTGGCGCTGACCGGTCTGACCATGGCGGAAAAATTCCGTGACGACGGCCGCGACGTTCTGCTGTTCGTCGACAACATCTACCGTTACACCTTGGCGGGAACCGAAGTGTCCGCGCTGCTGGGCCGGATGCCCTCCGCGGTAGGTTACCAGCCGACCCTGGCGGAAGAGATGGGCGCCCTGCAGGAGCGCATCACCTCCACCAAGACTGGCTCCATCACTTCGATCCAGGCGGTCTACGTACCGGCGGACGACTTGACCGACCCGTCTCCGGCCACCACCTTCTCCCACCTTGACGCCACTGTGGTACTGAGCCGTGACATCGCCGCCAAGGGTATCTACCCGGCGATCGACCCGCTGGATTCCACCAGCCGTCAGCTGGACCCGCTGGTGATCGGCGCCGAGCATTATGAAGTGGCTCGCGGCGTGCAGACCAATCTGCAGCGCTACAAGGAACTGAAGGACATCATCGCGATTCTGGGTATGGACGAACTGTCGGAAGAGGACAAGAAGACTGTATCCCGCGCCCGTCGGATCGAGCGTTTCCTGTCCCAGCCGTTCCACGTGGCGGAAGTGTTCACCGGCTCTCCCGGCAAGTATGTTGCGCTGAAGGAAACGATTCGCGGCTTCAAGATGATCCTGGCCGGCGAGCTGGACCATCTGCCCGAACAGGCGTTCTACATGGTGGGCAGCATTGACGAAGCCATCGAGAAAGCGAAGAAAGTCTAACTCTGCCATAACCCTAACGAGGGGATTTGAACCATGGCAATGACCGTACATTGCGACATAGTGAGTGCCGAGGCCAAGATCTTTTCGGGTCTGGTGGAACTGCTGGTGGCGCACGGCAAGATGGGTGACCTGGGCATAGCCTTCGGTCACGCCCCTCTGCTGACCCAGCTTAATCCGGGCCCGGTCCGGGTCATCAAGCAGGGTGGCGAGGAAGAGGTGTTTTACGTGTCCGGCGGTTTGCTGGAAGTGCAGCCTAGGCTGGTGACGGTGCTGGCGGATACCGCTCTGCGGGCCGCCGATGTGGATGAAGCCGCCGCGCAACAAGCGGTGGAAGATGCCCGTCGTGCCCTGCACAACCAGTCCTCTGAAATCAACTACTCCACCGCGGCAGTGCAGTTGGCCGAAGCGGCGGCGCAGCTCCGTACCATCCAGCAGTTGCGTAAAAAACTGGGCAAGTGATTGGTGGAGGCAGCACGGTCTTGCCGTGAAACCATCACCAAAGCATGCTAAAAAGGGTAGCCTGGCTACCCTTTTTTATTGGTTCGATTGGACCCAACACAGGATTCCCTCTCTCCATGGATCTGAATGTCGTCATTCTTGCGGCGGGAAAAGGCACCCGCATGAAGTCCCGCCTGCCGAAAGTCCTGCAGCCTCTGGCCAAAAAGCCGCTGCTGTCCCACGTGTTGCAAACCAGCCTGCGCTTGAATGCCACCCGGGTCATCGTGGTGTACGGCCACGGCGGCGAGCAGGTGAAAGAGCAGATTTCCAGCCAGTTTCCCGGCAGCCCGATTGAATGGGTGGAACAGCGCGAGCAGTTGGGCACCGGTCATGCGGTTAAGCAGGCGCTGCCGCAATTGCAGGACAACTCCCGCACCCTGGTGCTGTACGGCGACGTGCCGCTCACCGGCGATGACACGTTAAACCGTTTTCTGAATCAGGTTTCGCCTGGCCAGTGCGGCGTGCTGACCGTGAAGCTGGCCAATCCCAAAGGTTACGGTCGCATCATTCGTGATCATGCCGGCGTGGTACGGGAGATCGTCGAGGAAAAGGATGCCGGCGACGAAATCCGCAAGATCTGCGAAGTGAACACCGGCATCATGCTGGCGGACACGCTGGATCTGCAGGCCTGGCTGCCCAAGATCACGAACAACAATGCGCAGGGCGAGTACTACCTGACCGATGTAGTGAAGCTGGCCAATGATCACGACGTGCCGGTGATCGGTTGTCTGGTGGATAACCCGGTGGAAGTGGAAGGCGTCAACGACAAGCGGCAACTGGCCCGGCTGGAGCGCATGTACCAGCAGCAGCTGGCGGACGAGTTGATGGTGGCGGGCGCTACGCTGATCGATCCGGCCCGTATCGACATTCGCGGCAGTGTCAGCGTAGGCCAGGATTGCTGCATCGACATCAACTGCATCTTTGAAGGCAACGTGACGCTGGGCGACAATGTGCAGATCGGCGCCAACTGCGTGATTATCAACAGCAGCATTGCCGATAATTCCGTTGTGAAGCCCTACTGCCACATCGAAAATGCCGTGATCGGCGCCGACTGCGATGTAGGCCCGTTCGCCCGCCTGCGTCCTGGCACCGAAATGAAAGAACACGCCAGGATCGGTAACTTCGTGGAAACGAAAAATACCGTGCTGGGCAAGGGCAGCAAGGCCAACCACCTGACCTATCTGGGTGACACCGTCACTGGCGACAAGGTCAACGTGGGTGCTGGCACCATCACCTGCAACTACGATGGCGTCAACAAGCACAAAACCATTATCGGCGACGGTGCCTTCATCGGTTCCAACAGTTCGCTGGTGGCGCCTGTGGAAATCGGCGCTGGCGCAACCGTTGGCGCGGGATCTACCATTACCAAGGACGCGGACCAGAATGCCCTGACCGTGGCACGCGCCAAACAGATCACAGTGACTGGCTGGAAACGGCCGGAAAAAAAGAAGTGAAACGACAGGACTGAAATTCATGTGCGGAATCGTTGGTGCAGTTTCAACTCGTGATGTAACCCCCATCCTGCTGGAAGGTCTGAAGCGGCTGGAATACCGTGGCTATGATTCTGCCGGCATTGCGCGTTTCAATGCGGGGCAGCCGGTGGATCGCATCCGCCGTATCGGCAAGGTGCGGGAACTGGAAGCGGCAATCAAGGAAAGCCAGCAGCAGGGCACCATCGGCATCGCCCACACCCGCTGGGCCACTCACGGTGTGCCGGCGGAACGCAACGCGCATCCGCACATGTCTGGCCCGGATGTGGCGGTGGTGCACAACGGCATCATCGAAAACCACGAAGAACTGCGCGCGTCGCTGGAAAAAGACGGCTACACGTTCACGTCCGAAACCGACACCGAAGTCGTCGCCCATCTGGTTCACCAGCAACTCACCAAGGGCCTGGATCTGATGGGCGCGGTGAAGGCCACCACTGCGAAACTGCGCGGTGCCTATGCGCTGGGTGTGATGACCGGCAAGGATTCCACCCGTCTGATCGCGGCGCGCGAAGGCAGTCCGCTGGTACTGGGCGTGGGCCTGGGGGAAAATTTCATTGCGTCCGACCAGCTGGCCCTGTTGCCGGTGACCACCCGCTTCATCTTTCTGGAAGAAGGCGATATCGCTGAAATCACCCGCGAGCATATCCGCATCGAGGACAGCGCAGGCCGTCCGGCGGAGCGTGGCATCAAGCAGTACATCGGCGGCGACACCTCCGCCGACAAAGGCGAATACCGCCACTTCATGCTGAAGGAAATTTTCGAGCAGCCCACCGCGATTCGCGCCACGCTGGAAGGCCGCACCAGTATTGACGGCATAAACGTGGATATTTTTGGCCCGGATGCCAAAAACATTTTCCCGAAAATCGAGGCGGTGCAGATCGTCGCCTGCGGCACTTCCTATCATGCGGGCCTGGTGGCGAAATACTGGTTTGAAGGAATTGCCGGTGTGCAGTGCAGCGTCGAAGTAGCCAGCGAATTCCGCTACCGCAAAACCGTGGTGCGCCCCAACACGTTGTTCGTCACCATCTCGCAATCCGGTGAAACTGCCGACACTCTCGCAGCCTTGCGCGATGCCAAGGGTTACCTGTCCACGCTGACGGTGTGCAACGTGCCCACCAGTTCACTGGTGCGCGAATCCGCCATGGCGTTCATGACCAAGGCCGGCCCGGAAATCGGCGTGGCGTCCACCAAGGCGTTCACCACCCAGCTCACCGCGCTTTACCTGCTGGTGGTGGGCGTCGGCAAATTCCACGCGATCGATGCGACGGAAGAAAAACGCCTGCTGCTGGGACTGCAGCAATTGCCTGACGTGATCCAGTCGGCGTTGCGTCTGAACAAGCCGATTGAGCAGATGGCGGAGCTGTTCGCGGAAAAACATCACGCGCTATTTCTGGGCCGTGGCATTCAGTATCCGGTGGCGCTGGAAGGCGCGCTTAAGCTGAAGGAAATTTCCTATATTCACGCCGAAGCCTATCCGGCCGGAGAATTGAAACACGGTCCGCTGGCGCTGGTGGATGCGGACATGCCGGTGGTGACGGTGGCGCCGTCGGATTCACTGCTGGAAAAACTGAAATCCAATCTGCAGGAAGTGCGCGCGCGTGGCGGCGAACTGTTTATTTTCCAGGACGCGGAAGCGGGTGTGGAAAAGCAGAAGGATGTGCATGTGCTGGATGTGCCGAAAGTGGCGCCGGAGCTGGCGCCAATCGTCTACACCATTCCGCTGCAGTTGCTGAGTTATCACGTGGCTATCATCAAGGGCACGGATGTGGATCAGCCGCGCAATTTGGCAAAGTCAGTGACTGTGGAATAAACGAGGCGGGAACGAAAAGAAAGTTCCGAAGGCGGGGGTAATGGTGGCAAGGTGCTGCCATTACCCCCGTTGCGTTTCAGGCGGCAACGAAGGGACGGGAAGAACGCTTACGGCTGCCAAAGCCGAACGCTGCTGCCAGCGCGATGCCGAGCAGCAACAGGCCCTGAGGCTCGTCAACCGTTACGCTGCTGCTTGCAATGCTGATATCGCGCACCAGCCAGTGGCCGTAGGGATTGGTATTGCTGGTGAGGCTGGGGCTGTCGTAGAACTGCACAGTGCCGCCACCAAGAGTCGGACCAAACTTCGAGGAGGACAATACGGTTTCATCTGCACCGCCGGCACCGTCATCAAACACGGCGTCCAGAATGCTGATGTAGGCGTCAGGACCAAAGACCTGTGAAAATGTGTTATCGAAGAATGACATCAGATTGGCAACGCCCAGGATGTCACTGGAAGTGGCAGTTCCGGAGCTTTGCGAAGTCACTGCGTTGATGCCGACAGAGGAAAAGAGCAGGGTCTCAACTTCCAGGCGGGTTGCGTAACGAAAACCTTCAAAATAGCCACCGGCACTTTGCTGCGCTTTTACATCATTGAAGGAACTGAAGCTGCCGCCCGCGTTGCCCAACCACGGATCCAGCCACTGCAATCCGGTATCGGTGTCAACAGTAATGGAACCCGTGCCGTAGCTGGAATCCTGACTCATCAACAGCGCGTAAGAATTAGTCGAAAATGCCGCGCATGCGAGCAATGCGGGTAACATCAGGCGACGGCCCCAGCCCTTGGCTCCCGCTACCAGCCCGCTGGATGATTCCTGTATCTGTTCCACTTTCACCGTCTCCAGTTGATTCCGCATTTCCATCTTCTTCACTCCGTTGCAATGCTCTTGTTTTTATAGCCAATTCAGGAAAGTGCGCTTGAGTAAGCAAACCACGTTCCACTGATCATATGGCATTATTAATCAGTATCATAGCGCTCGAATCCAGGAAATCTTGACGGTATCTGTTAAGAAATTCGACACTGGCGCGACGCATTAATCAACAGGAAGTCCAAAACCGGATGCTAGTGGCAGTAAATCAAGCTGGAGCGGCCAAGCTCCGTTCTGCCTGTGTGGAGCAATAATAATACCTGCTAGGCTGCAGTAAAGGCTGCAAGCCCGCAGGAGACATCAATTGCAAACTAATACCAATAATTATCCACCACCCGCCCGGGCATGGCTGACTGTTTTCATCCTGATGCTGGCGTATGTGCTCTCATTCGTCGATCGCCAGATCCTCAATCTGCTGGTGGGACCAATTCGCCAGGACCTGCAAATTTCCGACACTGAAATGAGCCTGCTGATGGGGTTTTCCTTCGCCGTGTTTTACACCATCTGTGGCATCCCGCTGGGACGCTTGGCGGATACCCGCAGCCGGCGTGGCCTGATCGCGGCGGGCGTGGTGTTCTGGAGCATGGCGACCGCCGCTTGCGGTATGGCCCGCAGCTACTGGCAATTTTTCCTGGCGCGTATTGGTGTGGGTGTGGGCGAGGCCGCGCTGTCGCCGGCGGCGTATTCGCTGATTACCGACAGCTTCCCGCCCGCCAAGCGCGCCACTGCGCTGAGCGCGTATTCCATGGGCATTTACATCGGTTCCGGCATGGCGTTTCTGCTGGGCGCGAAAGTGATCCAGTTTGCGCTGTCGCAGGGGGAGATCGTGCTGCCGGTGCTGGGAACCATCCGACCCTGGCAGTTGATTTTCATGCTGCTGGGCGCGCTGGGCGTGGCCTTTTCACTGTTGCTGTTTTTGCTGAAGGAACCGCAACGCAAAGGGGTGGGCGCGGGTGCGCGGGTGCCGCTGTGCGATGTGATCGCGTATGTGAAACTCAATCGCACCACGGTGCTGCTGCACAATCTGGGTTTTGCCGGCGTTGCTTTTTGCGGTTACGGCGCGGCGGCCTGGATTCCGGAATTCTTTGTTCGCACCTACGGACTGAGCCGGGTGCAGGTGGGCGAATGGCTGGGCTGGATTACCATGATCGGCGGTTCGGCGGGCATTCTGACGGGAGGCGCGCTGTCGGACTGGTTGCGTGCAAAAGGCTATCAGGATGCGTCGATGCGGGTGGGCTGCCTGGCGGCCGTGTTGATGCTGCCCACTTTGCCCGGCTATCTGGCCAGCGATCCGTTCTGGGCGCTGTTCGCCAACGCCATTTCCGTGTTCTGTCTGGCCATGCCGTTCGGTGTGGCGCCCGCCGCGTTGCAGGAAATCATGCCCAATCCCATGCGTGGCCAGGCGTCGGCGCTGTATCTGTTTGTGGTCACGCTGATCGGATTGGGCGTGGGCCCCACGGCGGTGGCGCTGATCACGGATTTTGTCTTTCAAGATGATGCCGCGTTGCGTTATTCGCTGATGATCGTGTGTGCGGTCGCGGGAACACTGGCGGCGATGTTGCTGTTTCTTTCGTTCAAACCGTATCGGGAATCGTTGCAGCGGCTGGAGGGGTGGACGGAGGCGGGCACGCCGAGCCTGTCGCAATAATTCTGTCATCCAAATTCTGTCAGCAAAGGCCAACCCGCGGGCTGTATGGCCCTCGCTCTTCGTGATATCAGCCCTTATCCTACCCCAACTTTGCCAAGGGGGTTGACGATATGAAGTGTCTGGTAGTGGGTGGCGGACTTGCAGGGCTGGCGTCGGCAGTGTGGCTGTCGGAGGCGGGGCATCAGGTGACGTTGCTGGAGCGACGTGGCGCGCTGGGTGGCCGCACCATCGCGATTCCGCAGCCGGAAGTGGACGATGTACCGGACAACGGGCAGCATGTTTTTGCCAGCGGTTACGAGAATCTGTTCCGTTATCTGGACAGTGTCGGCACCCGCCAGCACGTGAATTTCCCCGGGCAGATGTCGATCCGCATGCCGGGTGGTGAGGTGCGGCGTTCATCGTTCGGCGGGCTCGATGGTATCCGCGTGATGCTCGGTGATCTGCCGGGAGTCAGCGGGCTGGACAAGTTGCGTACCGCGCGTGCGCAGATGAAGCTGATCATGCAGTCCCTGCGGCAGCCGGCGGACCTCGACAGCATCACGGCAGATGAGTGGTTCCAGCGTATCGGCATGCCGCCATCTGCGCGCAGGGCTCAGTGGGACGGCGTTGTCATCGGCCTTACCGGCGACAAGCCCGATATTTCCTCGGCCAAGGTTCCCGCCGATCTGATTGCCACCGGAATACGCCAGGCCATCAAAATGCGCACCGGGGTTTCCATCGGCTATCCAACGGTTGATCTTGACACTCTGTTCGTCACCAGTGCGCTGAAGGTGTTCGCGCAGCGCGGTGTTCAGGTGCGCACGCGGGCACCCGTCCGCAGTGTGGATGTGGAGAACGGCAAGGTGAAAGGCGTGACGCTGCTGGACGGAGAGCAGCTGACGGCAGACAGCGTGATCTGCGCTGTGCCAGTCTGGAAAATTCGCGGCCTGCTCGATCAGGTGCCGGGACACGAACAGATCTATCGTGCGGTGGAGCATCTTACACCGGTGCCGATTGTGAGCGTGAATCTGTACCTTGACCGCTCGATCGGCATGGAGGACTGGGGCGAAATTCTGTATGACGGCGAGGGTGTGCTGGAGCAGGTCTGGGACCGGCAGAAGATGCACGGTCGCGCGCCGGAAAAAAACTGGTTTTATTCCACCACCGTGTCGGCGTCGTATGACCTGATCAAGGGTTCCAACCAGGCGATCATCGACACGCAGATGGCGATGTTGCGCCGCTATTATCCGCTGGCGCGCGACGCGCAGGTGGTACACAGCCACATCGTGCGCATGCCGTATTCCACCTTTGCGCAGCGACCCGGTACGGCAGGCGTGCGGCCGTCGCAGAAAACGTCGGTGCGTGGTCTTGCAATTGCGGGTGACTGGACGCGCACTGACTGGACTACGACAATGGAAGGTGCGTGCCAGAGCGCCTCGCGGGCTGTCGAGGCGGTGCTGGCATAAATAGTGGCATATAGCCAAACCAACCATCATCAGGATGGCCGAGTCATGCGTACCTTCCTTATTGCCTGTCTGTTCACCCTTGCCAGCCTGTCGTACGCAGCAGACTGGGAACTGAAAAAGGACGAGGACGGCATCAGGGTCTATGTGCGCGACATCAAGGGCTCGGAATTCCGCGCCTTTCGCGGTACGGTCGAGGTCAGCAGTTCGCTCGGTGCTATCGTGGCGGTACTCAAGGATGGTGATGACACCCGGCAGTGGTTGAAGGATTGCGAAGATTCGAAATTCCTGTCGGAATTCGATCCGGCCGGTTACCTGATGTATTTCCGCACTGACGCACCCTGGCCGGTGAAGGATCGCGATTATGCGCTGCGTTACAAGCTGGAGCAGGACCCGCAGACGCTGGCAGTGACGCTCAGTTTCAAGGGCGATGCCAGCCTTACGCCCCAGCGCGATGAATGTGTGCGGGTATCTGATATCGAAGGCGCCTGGCACATGACGCCACAACCCGGTGGCAAAATCCTGCTGGAATATGAAGTCAGCGCCGATCCCAACGGCAGTCTGCCGGCATGGCTGGCCAATCAGTTCGTGGTGGACCAGCCATTTCATACCCTGAAGAAATTCCGCAAGCAGATCCAGCTGCCCCAGTACCGCGACCAGCGCTTCGATTTTATTCGCGAGCCAACGGGCTCCGCTGCCAGTGGCGGACGCTGACGTCGCACACCCCTCCGACCGGCCAAGCGGTCAAAGCGCCCGGTGGCCACGGCCAATCCGGGCCGCTTTCCGTGAGTTTGTCGCAACCCCGCCCGTAGGATGTTGATGGCCATTGCACCAGCGCCTGGGCGCGGTGAATGCCGTGACATTACAACGGATGAGGGAACAATAATGAAAAACCAACGTTGGAAGGGGTTGGCCCGCCTACTGGGAATGGTGTGGCTGGGCGTATGGCTTGCCGGCTGTCATGAGGATCTTTACGTAAAAGTGGAATCCGGCTGGCTCAAGGGTGTGTGGGCCGACGACACCAAAGGCAACACGCGAATTTTCCTGGGCATTCCTTATGCGACGCCGCCGGTGGGTGATCTGCGTTTCGCACCACCGCAGCCAGCACAGCGCTGGCGGGGAGTGAAACGGGCAGACCAGTTTAGCCCTTCCTGCGTACAGCGGCAGGGCGCGCTGTCGGCTCCGGGGGCGCAGAGCGAGGATTGCCTGACCCTCAACGTGTACGCGCCGGCGCAGATTCCCGTGGGTGGCGCGCCGGTGATGGTGTTCATTCACGGCGGCGCTTTCATTGCGGGCGGCAGCAGCCAGTACAACGGCCGGCGTCTGGCGGATACAGGCAACGTAGTGGTGGTGACATTGAATTATCGTCTGGGTGCGCTGGGTTTCTTCAGTCACCCTGAGCTGGACGGTGGAGCGGTGTCATCGGGCAATGCGGGCCTGCTGGACCAGCAACTGGCGCTGCGCTGGGTGAGGCGCAATATCCGTGCGTTTGGTGGCAATCCGAAGCAGGTGACATTGTTCGGGCAGTCTGCCGGGTCTGCCAGTGTCTGCGTGCAGATGGTGGCGCCAGGCAGCCGGAACCTGGTGCAGCAATTCATTCTGGAAAGCGGTGTGTGCACCGGCGGGCTGCAATTCCTGTCGCAACAGCAGGCGCAGGGGATCAGCAGCGCCATGGCGGCGAGCCTGTGCCCTGATGCAGACGACCGCATCGCCTGCCTGCGCACCCTTGAGCCGCTCCAGTTGATGGAGTGGGGCGCCACCAACACCCTGTTCGGCGCTGGCTGGGCGCCCACGGTGATTGCAGGCAGCGCGGTATTGCCGGCGCCGGCCCAGGAACTGATCGCCGCCGGCCAGTACAACCCCGGGCCGGTCATGATCGGTACCAACCTGAACGAGTGGGGCCTGTTTCAGAGCATCGGAATTGCGCCGCCGGTGAGCACCGTGGCGCAACTCTCCGCCCTGATCGACAGTCAGTTCGGCCCCGCTGCGCCTGCGCTGAAAGCAGCCTATCTGCCGCCGGTGGATGCCCTCGCCAATCTGGCCCTGATCCGCCTTTTCACCGACTCGGTGTTCCGTTGCCCGTCGCGCACGTTTGCCCGCCAGATCCAGCGCCAGGGCAGCCCGGTGTGGCTGTACAGCTTTGAAGAAGGTTATGCCTTCCACGCCATGGAATTGCCCTACGTGTTCGGCAATCCCAGCCCGGTGCTGGCGCCCGTCCTGGTGGAACCGCTGCGGGAAACGGTGCAGGCCTACTGGACCGCATTTGCCGCCACGGGCGAACCCACTGCCGCCAACCAGCCGTTCTGGCCACCCTATGACGAGGTGTCGGACCAGCACATGGTGTTGAAGGCTGCGTCGGATGCCGGACACCATCTGGCACAACCGGCCTGTGACCTGTGGGATGCGCTGCTGAACCCCGCTACCTAGTTCAAAAAACAGCCTGCCTGCGCTGTTGGACGATCCCTGCTCCGCGCCAGTCGGTCTGGCGCGTTTTCTGCTTCCCGAAAATGGCAGTTCCGTTATCCCGCCCCTGGGCGGGGTGGCGCCGGCTGCACTAGGCTTGATGGGTGGGACGGGGTCATGGTCCCTCACCGGAATCAGATGGCAACAGTGAAAGTTTGGGAGCCGAACACAATGAGCAGCGCGATGCGGAAAATCAAAGTCAAAAGCCCGCTGGTGATATTGCATGGTGACGAGATGGCGCAGGTGTCGTTTCAGCGCGTGCTCGACCAGTTTGTATCGAACCGGCTGGAGATCCAGCTGATCGAACTGGATCTGTCCGCCGAAAACCGCCTGCGCACCAACGGCCAGATCGTGCGTGAGTCCATCGAAGCCCTGAAAAAATATGGCGTGGGTATCAAGAACGCCGGCATGACCGTGAACAAGGCCCAGCTGGAAGAACTGCTGGCGAAAATGCCGGAAGTGGACGGCGGCAAACTGGCCGGGCTGGCCACCAAATCTCCCAATGGCGCGATCCGCGCTGGCATTGGCGGCAACATCACCCGCGAGGATATTCCCTTCCGCAATCTCAAGCGGTTGACCCCCAACTGGATCGATCGCGATATCGATGTGGAAACCATGGACAGCGGCGGCAACAAGCACAGCCACAACGAAATCTCCAAACAAACCGGTGTCATCAAGGTTGTGTTCGTGGGCGCCAGCGGCAATCCGGTGGAACTGCACCGGCGCAAGATCAACAAGGGCGATCCCTGGCTGCTGGCGTCCAACGACATCGAGCAGGTAAAAAGCTGGGCGCATCACTTTTTCCAGCGCGCCATTCGCGAAAAACGCGATGCCTATCTGGGCCTGAAGGACACGGTAATTCCCGGTTATGAAGGCGTGATGCGTGACGCCATCGAAACCATTTTCAAGCATGAATACAAGGCGGAGTTCGAACGCGCCGGAATCAAGTACTTCTACGAGTTGATCGACGCCCAGGCGGCGCGCATCGTGGCGACTCCGCCGCAGCGGGCATTGTGGGGCGTGCCGGAAAATACCACCGGCCGCAAGCTGTTCAAGCTGGTGAACGCGCTGAAAAAATGGGGCATTCCCGAGCGTCATTACAGCGTGTCCATTTCCCGCATGAGCGCCGGCGGCGGCGACCAGTACGGCAGCTTCAACATGCCGGTGGAAGAAGACGGCATCGTCAAGATCATTCTGGACGGCGAGGAAAAATGCGCGCGTGACGTGCGCAAGGGTGATCCGATCATTTTCATGACCAATGATCGCGATGCCATCAAGGACTGGGTGGGGCAGGTGTTCCGCGATGCGGCCAAGAACGACAAGGAAATCTATTTCGGCCTCAAGCGCGAATACATGGAATACGATGATGTGTTCAGTGACGTGATCAAGGAAGTGCGGCAGGAGGTGGTGAACGACAATCTGCAGCCGCCGTCATTCATGATCATGCGGCCGTCCAGCCAGCTGAAAAAAATGATTACCGACCCGCCGCGCAATGCGCTGTATCCGACGCTCAATCTGGACGGCGACATTTTTTCCGATATCAGCGCGGCGCTGGGCGGCAGCCTGGCCACCGCCAGCTCGATCATCGAAAGCCAGGACGGCACCATGCTGTACGAAGCGCCCCACGGCACCGCGCACGACCTGTTTGTGAAATATCAGGCGTCGGGCGGCAAGGAGGCGTACTTCAATTCATCGGCGCTGCTGTATGCGGTGGCTACTGCGCTGGATACCCTGGGCTTGCGGGAAGGTAATGATGAACTCAAAGCCTACTCCGATCAGCTCAAGGCGGCGCTGATCGCCACCGTGGATCAGGGCATCATCACGGCGGACCTGAAAGGCAAGACTTACCATCCGGACAAGGAAACCATCGTGGACATGTATGGTTTTCTGGATGCGATCGAGAAGAATTTGAAGGCATCGTGAGCGTTGCAACGTGGGTTGCTGTCAATGGATATTCCATCCCACTGGAGTGCAGGTCGCTGTCGTGTCGTGATCCGTTTGGAAAATCTGTGATTCGAATTGATTGGGCTGGTCGCTTAATAGCAATCCGCTTTGCGAATTGAGACGGTATTCTGGGTGGGATATTTTTGAATGGGAGCTTTTGAGCCGAAGGAGACATTGAAGCATCTTCGGGCATCGTCTTTTCCAGCTGGAAGGGGAAGTACACGTTCAATTGACAGAGCGAGTACAACTCAGCAATTGCGCACCTTCGAGAAGGTACCTGGATCGGGAACCTGAGCTTTGGCGGCCACATGGTTGTTCTTATCCAATATGGCCTTCTTCAGTGCAACCAATGCAACGGGATCATTGCTGGAGAAATCCAGAGTGTCGAGCTGGTCGAGTTTGGCTTCAGTGGTGCGCTTGGCCACGCTCAGTTCTCACGCGCAATAATGCAAACGCCAAGAAGGAGAGGAACGTAAACGCCAGACTGCCACCAAATTTCTTCTCAACGTTATTGTTAGCTAGGTCCAAATCCCGAGTGTCTGTGGCTACTGCTGCAGTAAATAGCATCTTGTTGGGATTGCTCGTCGTGACTACAACATTTGCGACCCAGATTTCACCAGCGCCGATGTCACCCAAGGCACAGGTGACTTGACTTGTCACATACGTGCAAGAGCCGTTCTGATCCATGCTGGCGAATGTAACCGCCGACGGCAGGAGATTCTGCAAGGAGACATTGGTTACCGCCATATCACCCTGGTTCTCCACACTAATCTGGTAGCGGATTTCGCCAGTCTCTTTATTCCATTTACCGTTATTACCGATCAATCGAACTGCCAGATCACTTTCTGGACTGAAGTCGTAAGCGACATTCACCGTATTGTCTTGCTGGTTGAGCTCGCCAGCCGTCGCAATAACCTTGGCAGCTAAATTACCAGCAGCTACCTGCTGATCAACACTCGTCAAGGCTATGCCAACACTGGCAGCGTTCGTAGGCTCAAGTGCGCCGATGGAACAAACAATATTGCGTTCTTCGTTCTGGATCATCATTTTACATGTGGGGCTGGAGGTTGCAGGATTCCAGTCAAGCGTGGCAGGAAGCGTTAGCTCCATTCGGGTATCAGGTGCCACTTCCGCACCCACATTAGAAAGAAGAAACTGAACCGGGAGCTCAGCATGTGGTGCTGTGGCTGCGTTACTGGATGTCTGTTCAATTTTCAGATCTGTATATTTGTCAACAATGAATACATGCCCTTCAAACCCGTCGTACGAATACACTCCCCAATTGAACTCGGAACCATCACGCAATGTCCCGCTGATAACGGCATGACGGGCAGAGTCGGGGGCGACGGTTATGTTCTTGCCATAGATATATAGTTTGGCATCTGGAGCCGACATTGCAATGCTGTCGATGCCGTTCTGAACAGAAAACTGTCCTCCATAGATGTGAGTCTCGGTATGTGAGCCAACGTACAATGCGGAGTTCCATGCCCCCGTATAGCTGCCGCCTTTTATGTAATAACGACCACTCGCAACACTGATAGCAGTCGCCCTATGCTGGGGATCACCAGTAGCGATAAATTGGCCACCGGTAATAGTGACCTGCGTTGTTCCATTAGTAACGCCGTTAAAATTCGCGGCTTGGCCTCCGAATTGCGCCGTAGGACTCACCACACCGCCGTTGAAATCGCCGCCTTCAATAAGGCCATATCCTCCATAACTACTAATGCCCCTGCCATTAACAACATTCAGAGAATTGCCTCCAACAAAGCTACCGCCTTTGATGGTATAGATTGCGTTGAAAAACTTATTGCCATGGCCACCCCAGTTGCTATCAACTTCGTCGCTGCCCTTGTAGTAACCATCCAGAATGGTGATCTCTGAATCGTTGACGGTCATGGCACTGTTGCCAAATACCGTTCCTGCCGGCATAGCCTCAACGTATCCATCTAAAAGCGTCACACTGCTGTTGGTGCTGACTACCATAGATTCTGTCAGATATTCGACAGTATGTTCATTACCGTCATTGATAGTGATAGCTGCTTGAGCAATATTGGAAAGGGAAAACATGCAAAAAAATAAAAGCGTAATGTGCTGCAGGCTCATCTATTTCCCCAAATATTTGATCGAAATTATGATTGAAAGTATTTTTGTTAGCGCCTTTGGATTTCCGCCAGAGATATAGATACCAGTCGGGCAATCACATGGTCAAATAACAACCTAGTTCACTTTACTCAGTTAGTTCTGGATGTCAACCACTTATCAATGAGTCTTTCAGGTACTGTTTGGTCTCGCTATTGGCAGTGGCTGAGCACCTACAAGGGATAGGCAACATTTGAATGTCTGTCTTTTCCCATTGTCAAATTGGATGGATGAATCTATGAAGGTTCGCTCCCCGCCCATTCAAGACGCTTGCAATCTTCCCCATCAAAAATAGTGGCGCATACTTGTCGGAAAGCTAAAGAACTCCGGGATCAGCCCGACGATAGCGTTAGAAATTATCAAGCTATGCCACACGTCCTTGATCCTTGAAGAAGCAGCCGAATAACGACTGCTTCCCCCCTCTATTATCTTCAGCCCTTCACACGCCGACGTGAAGACAAAAGCCGGTAGAAGGCCAGACCTGCAGCGATGAATCCGATGGATCCTGGTTCAGGTACCGGGTTTGGATCAACGATGGTTTGAAAACTGAAATCCTGGCTGAAATCCGTTAGCGGCGTCCAGGTTGAACCGCCATTGTTACTGTAATATCCAACACCGCCTGCATAGGGATCGGCCGGTGAAAGGTCATCGCCGGTAAATGTGTCGAAGGAGCCACGGGTCCAATTATGTTCTTGCTGGAATGGCGTCGTGCTGGCGAGCATTATGGCGTACATCTCTCCGGCAACAACATCAAACAGGTACGAGGAAAAATCCACTGTCTCAAGGGAAAATGGATCATTGTCAACGTCGGATGGTGTCAGGGTTCCAGAAAGAAGGGGATTGGTCAGGTCAGGAAGGCTCCCGCTGGTACCCAGGATACTGACGGTGAGATCTTCAATAGCCTTGTCGAAGAGACCTAAATTGACGGCAGTGAGTTGACCAGAAATGCCTGCAGTGAACGTTTGCGCAAGGACATACTGATTCGTTGGCGTTTCATAAATGCTGTAGGACGAACTACCCCCGCTTGGGGGATAGATAACCGATTGGTCAATAACAGGTACCGCGACCGCCGGCAGTGCAGAGACCATCACCACCCCAAAAAATGCAAGCGACATTGTCGTGGATAGTATATTTCGCTTTACAGCACTGGTTGATAGATGATTTTCCAAAGTGATCATGTCGACCTCTCCATTTTAAGTAGTTAGCTATAGACCTGCCTACTTCAAACAAAAATGTGGCTAGACTCAGTTACTAACAACAATATCAATAGCTGAATGGAGCGAACATTTTTAAACTGCCGACAAGCATCCCACTGCATTATGATGATTGGTGAAACCTGCTTTCCCGGTTAAGACTTTCCAAGAATGAAGCAAAAAATAATAGTAACTATTTCTGGAGAGGAATAGGAAATATACCCCCTTCCTCAAACCGGTTAGGCCACGGGAGGAAAGAATGACCGCATGGCGTGGTCGGTCATTCAGCTTGGGAATGAATGGGCCTGCAGTCCTCATCCAAATCTGCACGGTGTGGCGGACCTGCCAGCACGCGACTGATAAGTGTCTCATCGCGCTGGAAATATTCAGCCGCAAAAAGAGCGGCTTCGTCAATCCGTCTTTAGTCTTACCGATCCTGTCGGCATGAATGCTAGCGTGACACTGAGCCTTCCGGCCCGTCACCTTCCGCATTTTCGGATACAGGAGTTCCACCATGTACAAGTCTGCGCTTGCCGCCCTTGCCTTCGGTCTGTCTTCACTGGCAGCAGGCCACGCCGTTGCCGATACCACCTTGTTACGCTGTTTTTATAAAACCAGTACCGCTTCCACGAATACGGATTTCAGTTATGAGTGGGGGCTTAAAACCAGCTCCAGCTCGCTGCCCGTCACGTTGTCAGGCAACTGGTGGAATAATGCGGTGATGAACGATCCCGCCAATATGTTTTTTACCAATACTTCGCAGGCCACGCTGAAATCCTATTGTCAGAATGCGTTCACCAAAAAAGGTATTGCCCGGCCGCTGATGCGGATGGCAGCGGGTGCCACCTCGAACAGCCTGAATTACACGATCTGGAGCAACGATCTGAGCAGCACCCAACCGGCGAAGATCAGCAAGGTGGCTATTTTTGGTGACAGCGCGTCCGACGACCAGAATCTTTACAGCGGCAGCCAGCATCTGATGCCGTATGAAGGCTCGTGGTTCCTGGGCCACTTCACCAACGGCTGGGTATGGAATGAATACCTGACCAACGCGCTGAACCTGCCCAATTACAACTGGGCTGTTGCCGGTGCGGCAGCCGATGATTACTACGTGATTCCCGGTGTGGATTCGCAGGTGGATTCCTATCTGGCCTATATGCAGAGTGCGCCGAACTATAAGCCTGTCAACACGTTGTTCGCCGTGTTCATCGGCGGCAATGATCTGGTGAATTACGGCCGCAGTGTGGATTCGATTCTGGCGAAGGAATCCAGCGCGCTGACAAAGCTGATCAATTCTGGCGCCCGGCATATTCTGCTGTTGAATCTGCCGTCGTTTGATCGTGCGCCGTCGTTTGTGGATGCCTATTCCACCCGCACGGATGCAGCGGCCATTCGCGCACAAGTCCTGGATTACAACGCGCGTCTGGTGACGCTGCGCAACCAGCTGGTGAGTCAGTACGCGGCCAATGGTGTCACGCTGAATATCAACATTTATGACACCAAGGCGCAGGTGGATGATCTGCTCAACAATCCTGCTAACTATGGCCGCACCAATACCACGGATTCCTGTCTGGCTCTGGATGATTCCGACGCCAGCAATTACTTGACGGATCACGCCCGCCGCACTGGCTGCACCAACGCGGACACTTATGTGTTCTGGGATCGTCTGCATCCCTCCACAGCATCCCACAAGCTGATTGCGCTGGGACATAATGGCATCGGTGGACTGGTGAAGTTTGTGCAGGCGCGCTATCCGCTATAAGCACGTATAAACACGGAAATACAACACGGCGTCATGATCAACATGGCGCCGTGTGTATTGACTCCAGGTGCATCGCTTGGCGTCTTAACGATCGACGAACTTCTGCCGCGCTCCCGGTACCGCAGCATGATTGGTCTGAATCAACTGCCGATAGATCCCACCCACCAGGCCGCTGCGTCCAGCAGATAGAACGTCAGCATGCTCGCGCTCAATCCAGCTGCGCTCACCTTGAACAGATCCCAGCGCTTCGACTCGCTTTCATCCAGATAGTAGTAAATCGGAAAACTGGCGATGAAATAAAGTGCATAAATGGCTGAGCCATACGCCAGCATCCCTTCCATATTGGTGTAGTAGAAACTGGTGGCCATCATCGGATTGGCCATCGCCTTGGTTTCCATCCAGGCCCAGAAATAACCCACCGCGAACACGATCGGCAAAAACAGCAGGCGCGTGGCCGGGATGCCTGCCGTCATGATGCGGCGCAGCACGATCACTGCGGTGGTGTGATAGGTAATGAAGTACGCATGCGTGTACAGGTACATGATCACGGGCACCGGCTGCTCGCCGCGCCCCACCAGATTGGCGTCCAGCGTGCTGGTTGCATTGGGCATGTTGTACACCATGCCGAGGACATCGAAGAAATATTCCGAGCCGAAATAATTTCCAAAAAATCCAAACAGGCCGATATACAGATTGGCCTTGAACCAGTAGCTGTCGTACCAGGGGCGGTCGGGATTGGCGTGGCGGCGCAGGATCAGCGGTACCAGAAAAATCGGCGCGGCCACCAGCATGCCATGCACCAGCAACAGGGAATCGCTGAACGATTGAGTCCAGCCGGTTGGCATCATGATTCCCATCAGGATCATCCAGATGGGGCTGTAGACCAGGAAGAATTTTTCCGCCCAGGCACGATCCGGATTGGCGGAAAACCAGCGCGGCGAACCGGCGCGGGAGGGGACGGCGCGCGCCCCGCCCAGGGTTTGTGTCGAACTCATGCTGCATTCCTTTTCGTTGTTGTTATGGGGAACGGCCGGGCTGGATCGGTTATTCATCCACCTTGATGCTGATGGCCTGGTTGGGGCAGAACTTCGCGGCCTGCCGGGCTTTTTCCAGCAACGCCATATCCGGCGAGGCCTGCAGAATGTGCGAGAAGCCGGTGTTGTCCACCTTGAACAGCTCCGGCGCTTCACCCATGCACATGGAGTGGCCCTGACACAGCTGGCGATCGATGCTGATGCTGAAGCTGGGAATCTTCACCTCTGGCGCCTGGTGATGAACCGGGCAACCCGCTGCTGCACCGGCGGGTTGGCCAGCCGTACCATAGCGTGTTTTGAACGACGATTCGGGCCGGCGGCGATAGCGGATACGGCAGGGCGACTTGGGCTGCACGATCATCTCGCCATAGTCATCGACATAATCGGCGGGCGGGTCCACCAGTTCAAAATCATATTTGCGCAGCAGCACCGAGAAAATCGCCTTGATCTGAAACATGGCGAAGGCGTTGCCGGAGCACTTGTGCTTGCCGCCGCCGAAAGGCTGGTAGGCCATCAGGTTTTTGTCTTCGGCGCGATCGCCGTTGTAACGATCCGGATCGAATACTTCCGGATTGGGAAACAGGTGTGACATGCGATGCGTGACCGGCGGCGCGGCCCACACCATGTCGCCCACATTGATGCGGTAATTCTTGTACACCAGCGGTTCCGCTACCTGCCGCATCAACACGATCAGCGGCGGATGCAGGCGCAGTACTTCCTTCAGCACATTTTCCAGCTTCGGCACTTCGCGCAGTGACTGGAAGCTGACGGCGCCGTCGGAACCCAGCTGGTTGTCGAGTTCGGTGCGAACCTCGCGCAGATAATTGGGATGCTTGAGCAGCTCCAGCAGCACCCAGGCAGCCGTGCCGGAGCTGGTGTGGTGGCCGGCAAAGATGGCGCCGACCAGCATGCCGGTGATTTCGTTGGTGGTCAGACGGCTGCCATCTTCATAGCGGGCATCGATCAGCATCTGGAACATGTCGGTGGGCTTTTCGCTTTGCTGCTCACGCTTCTGCACGATGTCGCCCACCAGTTTATGCAGCCGGATTCGTGCCCGGTCGCGGGCGCGGAACGCTGGGATGGGCAGATTGGGAAAGCTGTAGGCCAGTGCGTTAACGCCCCGTTCAAGGTCGTGATAGATCGAGGCAAATTCGTGGGTAAGCTCGTAGCGGAATTCCCGTCCCAGCAGGCAGTGACTGGCGGTGTTGATGGTGAGCTGTTTCATTTCCTCCACCAGTTCCACTTCGCCGCTGTCGCCCCACTTGCTCATCATGTCTTCCACTTCCTGCACGATCTTGCCGGAATGGTTGCGCATGGCTTCCATGCGCAGCGAAGGCATCAGCATCTTCAGCTGTTCATTCTTGCGTTCGATGGGCGCATCAAAAATGATGCCCTCGCCAAAAATCGGCGTCATCAGTTTATAGGCGGCGGACTGATCCAGCTGTTCATCACTGGAGCGGTAGAACAGGGTGCTGGCCTCGTCACCGGTGAGCAGCACCATGCGCTGGTTGAAGATCTTGAACTGCGCGATTTCACCGACGCTGTCCGACACCTTCTTCATGAACTGGAACGGATTGCGTGCGAACGGAAGCATGTGGCCCAGCAGCGGCAGCCCGCCCTTGAGCCTGGGAGGATCCTGCAGCGGAACGGAACTGGTCGGAACAGGTTGCACGGCGCTCATAACTTCCCTCTTGTTTTTGTTGGCAGGTGTCTGCAGACACCGGGCTGCGGAATTTTTTCATTTTACATATTTACATTGTGTGTAAAGACTGTATTCTACTTTACAGTTGAAGTAAACATGTAAAGTTCCTAGAATTGCAGGTGACTGTATGGGGTCGGCTTTGGCCCTTTTTTGTGACCTTGAACAACTGAGCAGGAATGAACATGGCATTGGCAAAAACCCGGCAAAACCCCGATACCCAGGCCCGCATCCTGGAAGCCGCTTTGACCTGCGTGAAGCGCTGGGGTATCGAGAAAGTCACCCTGAACGACATCGCCCAGGAAGCCGGCGTCACCCGGCCCACCGTCTACAGCTACTTCGGCAGCCGCGACGAGGTGGTGCGTTATGCCCTGATGCAATCGGGTATGGCCTTCAGCCAGGAACTGCTGAAGCAGGTGGAGCGTTTCGCAACGCCGGCGGAACGGATCATCGAGGCCGTGCTGTTTTCACTGAAGCGTCTGCCGAAAGAGCCGGCACTGGCACTGCTGACGGAAAGCAGCCTGATGAGCTTCTTCAACACTTACGCGCTGACCTCGCCGGAAAGTCATGAAATCCGCCGCGCACTGTTCCGGCAGATTCTGGGCGATACGGCGATGCCGGAAGAAGAACTGGATGAAGTGACGGAAGTGGCGACGCGCTTTTTGCTGTCGCTGCTGACGATGCAGGGCAACAAGAAGCGCAACGACAAGGAATTGCGCGGATTTCTGGAGCGGCGGCTGCTGCCGGCGCTGGGAATTTAGACAAGAGTAGGTCTGGTGAGTCGTCATTCCAGACGCTCAGCGGCATGGATGCCGCTGTGCAGCCCCCATGGATGGGTTCACGGGGGGACGCCCAGTCCGTGTCTGGAATGACGACTCACCAGACCTGCTCTTGACAATAAGACAATAAAAAGAATTACAGAGGGAGCTTTTTACCATGCAACCAACCGAACAGTATGACTACATTGTCGTTGGTGGTGGCTCGGCCGGCTGCATCGCTGCGGCGCGGCTGGCGGAAGCCAACATCGGCACGGTGCTGCTGCTGGAGGCGGGCGATCCGGCGGAACACAATCCGGAAACCCTGTCTGCCGACGGCTTCGTGCAGGCGTTTGCCAATGACAATGTCATGCTGGACCGGTTGTCGGCTGCGCAGCCCCGCTGCGCCAATCGCCATATGTATGTAGGCACTGGCACCGGCATGGGGGGCAGCGGCGCGGTCAACGGCATGGTGTACACCCGGGGCGACAAAAAAGATTTCGACCAGTGGCCGAAAGGCTGGCGCTGGAAAGAAGTGGCGCCGGTATTCGAGCGTATTGAGGAAATCCTGCGCGTAAAACCCCGCGCCGGTTCCGAGTTCACCATTACCTGCGTGGATGCGTCAGTGCAGGCGGGTCTGGTACGCAAGGATCTGCTGAACGACGGCGATCTGTGCGGCCACATCGGCTACCAGCTGATGAATTACGATGGCAACAAGCGGCGCAATTCCTACGTGTCCTTTCTGCAGGACAAGCAACTTCCCAATCTGAGCATCATTACCAATACGCGCGTGCAGCGCATCCTGTTTGATGAAAAACAAACGGCGGTGGCGGTGGAATTCAAATCGCCCGGTGGCATTCGCAAGGTTGGTATCCAGCGGGAAATCATTCTGTGCGCCGGCGCGCTGGAAACGCCCAAGCTGCTGATGCTGTCTGGCGTCGGCCCGAAAAATCAGGCGCGGCAATTCAATATTCCGGTGGTGGCGGACGTGCCGTCCATTGGCCGCAATCTGCAGGACCACCCCAATGTATGCGTGTTCTATCGTGGCAAGCGGGTGCCGGATTCGTTCTATCCGCAGGTGTACGGTTTCGACCGGATGAATCCGGCGTTGCCGCTGGCAGAAAAACAGGCGGATACCTGTTTCGTGTTTTATTCCGCCGCCGCGTCGATCCAGCAATCCATGCAGCGCATGGTGCCGGCGATTCTGCTCAAGCCCAACGCCTATGCCAAACGAGGATTGCGCAATGCCGTCAAGCAGCTGGTGAATGCGCTGTTCCTGGTGCCTTTCGCCAAGCGGTTTGTGTCCCGGGTGTATGGGATCGTGGTGATTCTGGGCAAACCGTTGTCCCGCGGTGAGTTGACGCTGGCCTCGCGCGATCCGTCTGAACCGGCGCGGGTGAATCCCGGCTATTTCCTGAATTCCGCCGACATGGACACGATGGTGGAGGGCGTGCTGCGGGCGCAGAAGATTGCAGCGCAGGGAGCGTTTGCGCGCTGGGGCAACACCGCACTGTCGGCAGCGGCCCGCACCCAGGATCGCGCTGCCATCAAGCAATGGATCAAGGGCGCGGTGATGACGACCTTCCATTTTGCCGGTACCTGCCGCATGGGCACCCAGCCTGCCGATCCGGTGGATACCCGGCTGCGGGTGAAAGCGCTGGCCAATGTGCGGGTGGCCGATGCGTCTGTCATTCCGGAAATTCCTGTATCCGCGCTCAATGCGCCGAGCATGATGATTGGCTGGCGCGCGGCAGATTTCATCATCGCCGAACGCAGCCAGACGACAGCACCGACGCGGGAAACCGATAACAGGGATGCGGACAAAATCGCGTCCATCAAGAACACCACCGTGGCCCAGTCGGCCTGATTCCGGAGAGGACACAATGACCACGCAACCGCTTATCCAGCCGCAAGCCAGTTCGCCGGTCGTGCCGGCCACCATCGAGTGTTTCAATCCCGCCACCGGCGAGCCGTTGGGCACGGTTCCTGCCCTCTCGCCGGACGAAGTGCGCGCTGCTGTCGAGCGTGCCCGTATCGCCCAGCGCGCCTGGCGCGACAGCACGTTCCGCCAGCGCCGAGCGGTGCTGCAGCATATTCTGGATCACGTCATCGCCCATGACGACGAGCTGTGCGATTACGTGGTGAAGGATTCCGGCAAGACGTATGAAAACGCCATGCTCGGCGAGATCCTGCCGATCTGCAACAAGATCCGCTGGCTGCTGAAAAATGGCGAAAAATACCTGAAGCCGGAACAGGTGGGTTCCGGTCTGCTGCTGCACAAGAAGGCCCGCATCGAATATGTGCCGCTGGGCGTGGTGGCCTGCATCATTCCCTGGAATTATCCGCTGCAGAACATCATCAGCTCGCTGGTGGCGCCTTTGATGGCGGGCAATGCGGTGGTGGTGAAGGCATCCGAAGCGGTCGCCTGGTCAACCCAGCGGTTCCAGAAAATCACCGATGAAGCCCTGCGCAAGGAAGGCTTTTCCCCGGACACCGTGCAGATCATCAATGGCTATGGCGATACCGGGGCTGCACTGGTGCGGGCCAACGTGCAGAAAATTCTGTTTATCGGATCGGTGAACAATGGCCGCCGCATTATCGAAGGCAGTGCCGAGCATTTGACGCCGGTGGTGATGGAACTGGGCGGCAAGGATCCGCTGATCGTGTGCAACGATGCGGATATTCCCAAGGCTGTGCATTCGGCGCTGGGCGGCATTTTTGTCAACCTGGGCCAGAACTGCATTGCCTCCGAACGGGTGATCGTGCTCGACGGCATCTACGATCGCTTCATGACGGAACTGACTGCCCATGCCGGCAAGCTGCGTCAGGGTGTGCCCCGGCGTGGTGGCAACGTGGATGTGGGCGCGATCACCACTGCGCAGCAGATCCGCGTCATCGACACCCTGGTGAACGATGCGCTCGACAAGGGCGCCACTGCCGTGGTCGGCGGTGCGAAACGCGAGATCGGTGACGGCACTTTCTACCCGCCCACGATCCTTACCAATCTGACCAGCGACATGCGCATCACCCGCGAAGAAATATTCGGCCCCGTGATGCTGGTGTTCAGGGTGCGCAGCGAAGATGAAGCCATTGCCCTGGCCAACAGCACCGAGTTCGGTCTGCATTCCACCGTGATCACATCGGATCACGCACGGGGCCGGCGGCTGGCAGCGCGGCTGGAAGCCGGTGCCACCTGTATCAACGATTTTGGTCTGTGTTACCTGAACCAGGACTTGCCCTTCGGTGGTGTGAAATATTCCGGCTTTGGAGTGATGAATGGTCGCGATGGCCTGCGTGCCTACACCACGCCCAAGGCGGTGTTGGAAGATCGCGGCAGGTTTTCGCCGCCGCCGGCGCTGTATCCGGTGGGGCCGCTGGATTACAGCAAGGCGCGCGCCAGCGTGCGGTTGTTGTTTGCATCGCGGACGAGCGACCGGCTGAAAGGTCTGCTCACACTGCTGCGCATTGCGCTGTTCAAGAAATAGCGAATCAAGAAATAGAAAATCAAGAAATCTGGATTCAAGAAAGCAAAGTACCGGGAGATTATTATGGATCTGCAGTTCTTCATTATTCTCGGTGTCATCCTGACCTTCGATGGCATCCTGATGACGTTCATGGCCTGGGCGGCGCAGTCGTCGAGTCTGAAAAAATACCGTATCCGCACACCCACAACCTATCGCATTCCCAAGGCCAGAAAAGCCATCAATATTGGCCTTAACGCGATACTGTCGATGGTGTTCTTCGCCGCTGTTCTGCTTCACTTCGGCGACTACCTGATCAGCAGTGCACCGGTGAGCGGAGTGACCGTGTTCGGTGAAGTGCTGGCATCGCTGCTGCTGTACGATTTCATGTACTACTTCCTGCACCGTGGCATGCACAATCCCAAGGTCATGAAGTATGTCCATGGTGTGCACCATTTCGTGCGCTTCCCCACCTCCACCGAGAGCATTTACCTGCACCCGGCGGAAAATCTGGCGGGCCTGGGTCTGCTCTGCAGCGCCATGGCGATCATCGGGCCGGTGAGCGCGATCTCGTTCCTGATCATTTTCTTTATTCACTCCACCGTGAATATTCTGGTGCACTCCAACCTGAACCTGCCCCATCCGGCTTTCAAACTGCTGAATTTCTGGGCCATCAAGCACGATCTGCACCACGGCAAACACCTGAACCGCAACTACGCTTCCATCTTCCCGTTCTGGGATCTGATGTTTGGTACCTACGCATAAAACCGGCGTTCGAGGACTACGACAATGACCAAGACAAAAAGAAAAATTCTGGTAACGGGTGGCTGTGGATTTATTGGCAGCAATCTGGTGAATGGCTTTGCCGACACGGGGCATGAGGTGACGGTGCTGGATTTCGGCGGCAAGCCGTTCCGCAACGATGTGAAATTCCTGAATCTGAATATCTGCGATCGCAAGGCCGTGCTGGATGCCTGCGCCGGCATGGATTCCATCATCCACAATGCGTCCATCGTGCATACCAAGCACAACCAGGAAGATATCGTGTGGGACGTGAACTACGGTGGCACGCTGAACATCATCGAGGCCTGCAAGCAGCACCGGATTCCACGGCTGGTGTACATCAGTTCCGCCAGTGCGGTGTATGAAGGCAACGATATTGAATATGGCGACGAGACCTTGCCGTACTCCACGATCTCGCAGGCGCCTTATGCCGACAGCAAGATCCAGGCGGAAAAGGAAGTGCTGGCGTTCAGCGGCACCACCGTCACCCAGTGCTGCGCCATCCGCCCCCATGTGGTGTTCGGTGCCGGCGACAACCGCTTCATGCCGGCGATTTTGCAGAAGGCGCGGGAAGGCAAGCTCAAGCGCGCCATTGGCAATCGCGACAAGCTGTCGGACTTTACCTACGTGTCCAATCTGGTGGATGCGGTGGTGATGGCGGAGGAAAATCTTCTCAAGGGTTCACCGGTGTGCGGTCAGGCGTACTTCATCACCAATGGCGAGCCCATGGCGTTTTTTGATTTCGTCGAAAAGGTGCTGGTGGAACTGGGTTATCCGCGCATCACGGGCAAGGTGCCCTACTGGCTGGCGTACACGGTGGCCGCGATTGTCGAAGGTATCGATACGCTGAAGGGCGGCACGCTCAACGCGGAAAACGGCCTTACCCGTTTTTCCGTGCGCTACATGGTGACGCACCACTACTACAGCATCGAAAAAGCAAAACGCGATTTCGGCTGGACGCCCCGGGTGAATCTGACCGAAGGCATTCGCCTGACTGTGGAAGCGCTGAAGCAGGATGCCAGCGTGCAACGTCAGCTCAGCGCCCTGCGTGCTGCCTGAAGACCGCATCATGAGGACAATGCCATGAGCCGCACCGCGTATGTCACCGGCAGCACCGGATTTCTCGGCCTCAATATTGTGGAGTGTTTGCTGGACCAGGGCTGGAACGTGATTGCCCTGCGCCGCAAGTCGTCCAATACCCGCGACCTGGACCGGATGAAGGTGACGCAGGTGGAGGGCGACGTCACCAATATCGAATCCCTGCGCCGCACCATGCCGGAAAAAGTCGATGCCGTGTTCCATGTGGCGGCGGATACGGGCATGTGGTCGAAGCTCAACGAACGCCAGAACCACATCAATATCGACGGCACCCGCAATGTGGTGCAGGTGGCGCTGGAAAAAAAGGCGGGGCGTTTCATTCACACTTCGTCCATCGGCGCGTTCGGCAATATCCACGGCCCGGTGATCGACGAGCAGACGCCATCGCAGGCGATGGTCAGTCCGATCAATTATTACCGCAGCAAATATCTGTCGGAGCAGGAAGTCTTCGCCGGCATCAAGCGCGGGCTGGACGCGGTGATTCTGAACCCGGCGCAGATCGTCGGGCCTTATGATTACAACTACACGCCGCTGATCATCGACACCATAAAAAAGGGCGGCATGCTGGCGGTGCCCAAGGGCAGCAGCGTGCTGGGGCATGTGAAGGATTATGCCCGTGCCCACGTGGCGGCCTACGAAAAAGGCCGCACCGGTGAACGCTATCTGCTGGGCGGCGTGCACGCGACCTATGCCGAGATGTTCCAGGTCATCGGCAAGATGCTTGGCAGGAAAACGCCCAACATTTTCTTTCCCGCCGGATTCATGTCGCTGATTGCGGTGATCATGGACAAGGTATCGCTCCTCACCAACAAGGAGCCGCTGCTATGTCCGGAAAAAGTCATTCTGTTGAATAATCCGATGCGCATCAGTTCGAAAAAAGCCGAACGGGAACTGGGTTTCACCACCTGCTCGCTGGATGAAATGTTCCGCGACTGTTATGAGTGGATGAAAACGGCCGGTCTGGCCTGATATTTTTTTCTGGCAGTGGCAGCACTGCCTGTTTTGACCTCACGGAAGCTTGACTATGTTTTTGAAACAGATGGCTGGCGCGCTGGCGCTGGGCGGATTGGTATTGCCGGCGTTTGCCGCCGAAAAAGGCTGCGAGGGTCTGCCCACTCACGCGCAACTGAAAGTGGCGCTCACTGACGCGCGAAAGGCGCAAAATGCGGGCTTTGATCTGGATATGTGGGGCACGCTGGTGAACCGCGATGGCGTGGTGTGCGCGGTGGCATTCACCGGCAAGGATCGCGGCGACCAGTGGCCGGGCAGCCGGATCATTTCCGCGCAGAAAGCTTACACCGCCAACGCATTCAGCCTGCCTGGCCTGGCCCTGGCCACGGCCAATCTGTACAGCGCGGTGCAACCCGGTGGCAGCCTGTATGGTTTGCAACACAGCAATCCGGTGGACACCGACGCCGCCTATGAAGGCAAGGCGGAAAAATTCGGCCAGACCGATGATCCCATGGTGGGCGAGCGTGTCGGTGGTGTGAATGTATTTGGTGGCGGGCTGGGTTTGTACAACGCGCAGGGCAAGCTGATTGGCGCGCTGGGTGTGTCCGGCGATAGCTCCTGCGCCGATCATTTCATCGCGTGGCGTGCGCGTAATTCTCTCAAGCTGGATTATGTGCCCGCTGGCGTGGTGAACGGAGTCGACCAGATCAGTTTCAGCGGCGGCTGGAGCCAGCCCCACTGCAAGGACGCAGCAGCGGAAGATGCAACACTGGCGACTTTGCCGGCGACCGCGAAAAAGCCCTGAGTTTCATCCAACGCAACGCTCACGAAGGCCGGTCAGACGATCGGCCTTTTGCGTTTGTGAACCTGCCAGCGTTGGCTAGTGCGCCGCCACCGCGTGCAGTCGTGCAAAGGAACACAGCACCGGTTTCACCAGCCGCTTGAACACGCCGGTGTCCATCTTGATGACTTCGGTGTGGGTGCCAGCGTTGAAGGCGATCCAGTCGTCGGTCAGCAGCGCGCGTTCCATGTACACCTTCATGTCATAGAGATTGCCCAGTGGCGGCATGCCGCCGGTTTCACACTGGGGAAAGCGTTCGCGGAATTCGTCCTCGCTGGCCAGGCGTAGATCGCGCACTTTCATGATCATCTTCAGCAGGTTGCCGTTGATGCGCTGATGTGCGGGTAGCACTGCCATCGCCAGCTCACCGTCGCCCCACACGATCACGGTCTTGGCCAGCTGGGCGCCGGGAATATGGGCCGACTGCGCAATTTCCTGCGCGGTCACTGCCGGCGGATGATTGTAGCTGTGGTAGTTCACGTTGTTGTGGTCGAGAAATTCGGTCACTGGTCTGACTGGCATGGCACACCTCCCGTGCGTCATCGCATCCACTGTTGCCAAGGTGCAAAAAAAGCATAGGTCTGCGCGCGCGGGAGCGAAAAGAACGATAGGGAATATTGAAACTTCCAATTGGATTTAAGGCACGGCCCACGCGGCTCAGGCAGTTGGCGCTGGCAGTACCACACTGAACGTGCTGCCTTCCCCGTGCACGCTGTCAAAACTGATGCGCCCGCCCAGCAGCGCCACCAGCTGCGCTGTGATCAGCAGGCCCAGGCCGGTGCCCTGGATACGTTTTTCCCGTGCTTCCTGCGCCCGGCCGAATTCCTTGAACAGTTTCTGCTGGTCGTCTGGATGAATGCCTATGCCAGTATCGCGAAAATGCAGCGCGACAGCGGCACCGATCTCGTCGTGCTGCAGCGTTTCCACTGCCAGCGTCACCGTGCCGCGCTCGGTGTATTTCACGGCGTTGGACAGCAGGTTGTTGCAGATCTGAACCAGCTTGCCGCGATCCGTGTGCAATATCGGCAGCATCGGCGGCTGCACCAGTGCAAACGTCAGTCCCTTCGCTTTCGCCATTTGGGTGAAGTCGGTGCGAGCCTGTTCCAGAAACTGCAGCAGGTCCACCGTGTCCTGATCCACATCCATGCGGCCGGCCTCGATCTTCGACAGATCCAGAATATCGCTGATCAGGCTCAGCAGATGGTGGGCGTTGCGCTGCACGGTTTCCAGTGCGTCGCGGTGGCGTGGGGTCAGGTCGTCGGCGGTTTTCAACACTTTTTCGGTGAAGCCGATGATGGAATTCATCGGCGTGCGCAATTCGTGCGACACGTTGGCCAGAAACAGGGATTTGTAGCGGCTGGCCTGCTCCAGTTCGCTGATGAAACGCTGGCGCTCGGTGACGTCGGTGATGGACGCCAGCACGTGCTGCCGGCCCAGCCAGGGCAGCGGCTGCAGTGCGATCTCCACGGGAATTTCATGACCGTCGCGGTGCAGCGCCACCAGATCGGGCCGGCCCGACATTTTGCGGGCTTCCGGTCTGGACCAGTAGCTGCGGGTGTGTTCCGCATGGTCGCCGTGGCCTCTGGCGGGAATCAGGAGCGTGATGTGGCTGTCGATCAGTTCCGTAGCGTCGTAGCCAAACAGGCGGCAGGCACTGGCATTGGCCAGCACGATGCGGTCGTCGCGGTTCACCAGCACCAGGCCGTTGGGCGCTGCCTCGAACAGGCTGGTGATGCGCTGTTCCAGTTCGCGCCGCGCGGTGATGTCTTCGGAAATGCCCAGCAGGAACTGGGGTTGGCCGCGCGAGTTGCGCAGTGGGATCTTGCGCGTGTGCAGCCAGCGTACACCGGCGCCGGTGGTGATGCGTTCCTCGGCGATATCGACAATGTCGTTGCCGGCCAGCACGGCGCGGTCGGTGGCGGTAAAAAAATCCGCCTGTTCGCCGGGGAAAAAGCTGTAGTCGTTCTTGCCGATCAGTTCGTCGCGGTTCTGGCCCAGCAGCGTTTCGCCGTACTTGTTGATGCGCTGGAACCGCAGTTCGGCGGCGTCCTTCACGAACAGCATCAGCGGAAGGTTTTCGATGATGGATTCGGCGAACTGCTTGGCCTGGGCTTCCTCTTCGCGGGCCTGCTGAAAATCCGCCATCAGGCTCATCAGCACTTTCTGGGAAATCCGTTGCTGTTCTTCCGCCGTCTCCCTGGACCCGGGGCACAGGCCGGCAAACAGTGCCAGCCAGCCCAGCAATTGCAGCAGCAGGAATTCTGCCGAGTCGGGCGGGAATCCCCACTGGGCACCCAGATTCAGCAGCAGGCACAGTTGCAGGCCAAGATCGATGCGGCCGGGATTGTGCCGGCGGGACAGGGTCAGTGCGATCAGGCCGGCGCACAGCAGCAGCGCGGCTGCCTGGGTAGCGATGCCATGCAGTGTGGCCGAAAGGGGAATGCCGGTGACCTGCAGCAGCAGGGTCAGCCCCGCCACGACCAGCGCCAGCAGAATGCCGCCAGCCAAACGTCCGGGGGCAGGGTCCGGCTGTTGCGGACGCAGCCAGCACAGCAAGGCGCCGCTGGCCAGGACGACCCCGTGCAGCATTCCGCTCCAGGTCGCTGTTGTTGTGATCGCTGCCGTTGCGGGTGCTTGTGCAGTGGCGGGTGCCAGCCAGGGTGCCAGTCCCAGCAGGCCGGCGCACAGTGCCATCAGCCCGGGCCAATATGCCGTAGCGGCGGAACCACCGCCCAGCGCCAGCAGGGCACACAGCAGCGCCGCCACCACAGTACCACCCTGCAGTGCCGCCAGGGCTACAGGTACCAGGGGGAGGGTCAGGCCCGGGGCCGCCAGGGCCCAGCCCAGCAGCGCCAGGCCCGTCAGGGTCAGGATCAGCAAGGACGGATTCAGCGTCCGTCTAGGCAGGTTTGTATCAGTGTTTGCCGGCATAAGGTCAGGCCGGATCGGCCCGGGGTCGCGTCAATGGGATGAAGTCGCCGCTGCAGGGTTCGTTCCAGTTTGCCGGCGGGATCAACCCCGCCCCGGCAGCATGCGGCGCAGGGTATTGTCGCGCATGAAGTAGTGGTGGAACAGAGCCGCCACTGCATGCACGCCAATCAGCACATAGCCGACGCTGGCGCCGATCTCATGCAGTTCCTCGAACTGTTCCGCCAGGCCACGATTTTTTCCAACCAGGGCCGGCAATTCCAGGCCGAAGAAGGGTATCGGCTGGCCTTCGGCGCTCAGGATGATCCAGCCGCCCAGGGGCATGCCGATCATGAGCGCATACAGGGCCAGGTGCACGCCTTTGGACAGCAGCAGTTGCCAGGCCGGCGCCGGCGGTGTGATCGCGGGCGCCGCACCGCCGGCAAAGCGGGCCGCCAGTCGCAGCCACACCAGCGCGAAAACGCTCAGTCCCAGCATGAAATGGGTGTTTTTCATCAGGATGCGGGGATCGCTGCCCTTGGGAAAAAAGTCCTTCAGTTCCATGCAGGCGTAGACCGCCACCAGCAGCACCAGCATCAGCCAGTGCAGGGCGCTCGACAGGTTGCTGTAACGGGTGGCGGAATTGCTCCAGCTCATGTGGTGCTCCTGTGTTGATAAAACGGTTCGGTAAATCAGGCCTTTTTGCGCGCGTGCAGCCAGGTGCCCAGAAAAATCGCGCCGATGTTGATGGCCAGCAGCGTGCCTTCCGCCAGTGCCGACAGCGTTTCGTCGCGCATGAACGCAAACACCAGCACCGCCACCAGCGCCAGCACGCCCGCCAGCATATATTCGCGGTCGTTGGCGATGCGGGCGCAGACATAGGCTCCCAGCAGCGACGCCAGCATGCCCACGGCGGTAAAGCCATAGCCCAGCGGCGAATTCATCACGGCGGGCATCATGTCATTGATGCGCTGCTCCATGTCGCCGACGGACACGTTCTCCCGCATCAGCATGCCCATCACCACCAGGCTCAGCACCACGCCGGCGCCGGTGGACAGGCCGATGTCGATGGCGATGCCCACCGCCAGCGCCACCAGCTTGTTGCCCTTGCGTTCATCGCCCACGGTGGCGGTGGGACTGGTGTAATAATCGTTCATGCAAAAAAGCTCCTCTGACGGCAGAAGCGCAATGTTAGTGCATTTTGCATGACCATCCTGCAGGAAATTTGCAGGGGCCAGTTTGATCCAGATCCGGTTGCGGCAGGGGCGGGCACAGGGTGTGCCGGAAGCGGCAATTTGCGGCTATCTTTGCTACTGTACCCGCAACCCTACCGAACACAGGATGAGAGGCGCAGCGATGACAGCAACAACAATAAAAACGCAAGTCAGCCCGCAGGAATGGCAACAGCGGATCAACCTGGCGGCCTGCTACCGGCTGGTGGCCCTGTACGGCTGGGACGACCTGATCTTCACCCACATTTCCGCCCGCGTGCCCGGCCCCGAGCACCATTTCCTGATCAACCCCTACGGCATGATGTTCGACGAAATCACCGCCTCCAGCCTGGTGAAAGTGGACCTGCAGGGCAACAAGGTGATGGACAGCGAATACGACATCAACCCCGCCGGCTTCACCATCCACAGCGCCATTCACGGTGCGCGGGAAAATGCCCAGTGCGTGCTGCATGTTCACAGCATCAACGGCGTGGCGGTGTCGGCGCAGAAGCAGGGCGTGTTGCCGCTGTCGCAGCAGTCCATTTTCGTACTGTCATCGCTGGCCTATCACGATTACGAAGGCGTGGCATTGCGCGACGATGAAAAGCCGCGCCTGGTGCGGGATCTGGGCGACAAGAATTTCCTGATGCTGCGTAACCACGGCCTGCTCACCGTGGCCGACACCATCCAGGATGCGTTCCTTTACATGTACCTGTTCGAGGCCAGCTGCATGATCCAGGTGCGGGCCCAGTCCGGCGGCGGCGACCTGATTTCCATCCACCCGAAGATCATCGAAACCGCCATGGCCCAGGCGGCGCAGGTGACGCGGCAGGCGGGCGGCGGGCTGGCCTGGCCGGGGTTGCTGCGCAAGCTGGACCGGGTTAATCCGGGCTACGCCAGCTGATATCACCTGCTAGACTTCAGGGTTATATCTCCCTTGAATCCAGGACGACTATGGCGGGTGCGGGAACATCGCCGCGGGTACACCTGATCGACGACGATGACATCATTCTGGAACTGATGGCCACCCTGGTGGAATCCATCGGTGCCGAGGCGTCCGCGTTTCGTTCTGCCACCGTCTTTCTCGACCAGTACAGCCCCAGTCCCTGCGAATGCGTGGTGTCTGACGTGCGCATGCCCGGGGTCAGCGGCCTGCACCTGCAGCGCGAACTGCAGACACGCTTCGAAGTGCCCCCGCCTCTGATCCTGGTCACCGGCTATTCCGAGGTGAGCGCGGCGGTGGAGGGCATGAAGCAGGGCGCCTTCGATTTTGTGGAGAAGCCCCTGGATGGCCACCGTTTCCTGGAAAAGGTGCAGGCCGCCCTCAACCTGAGCCGTGACCTGCACCAGGCCCGGCTGCAGCGTTCCGCCCGGTCTGCCCGGCTAGCCCTGCTGACCCCCAAGGAACGCGAGGTGCTGGACGAGGTGCTGAAGGGATTGTCCAGCAAGGAAATTGCGCAGCGGCTGGGACTTAGCGTGCGCACCGTGGAGAATCATCGTGCACATCTGATGGATAAACTGCGGGTGAAATCAGCGGTGGAACTGGTGCGGGATTTTTTGCCGCGCGGTGAGCACTGATACTGCTTCGTCCTTCTTAATCCGTGACGGCGTAGCGATCAGAAGCATGGAAAGGCAGAGGCGGTGCAGCCCCTGCTACTGCCTGATATTTTCCTGCTGAACTAACGGCCCGATTAGTCAGCGACCCCGCCATAAACAAGCAAATTGCCTTCGTCGGTGAGCACAATCCAGTTATTGCCTGCCAGCGTAGCGCCTCTCACTTCAGAAGCACCCATTAAATGGCTAGTCTTGATTTGAAGATCGTCGATTCCAATAGTGAATAAACCGGCATAACTTACCACGGAGAACACATTTGCCAATGTCCGTGATTTGATGACCCTTGAATGCTCGAATTCGACGCTGGCCAGAACTGAAGCATCATCCAGTCTTCTGCGCTCAAGCCGAGTGTGATTGGGCGAACCCAGCGTACTGTAATTGGTAAAGATTGATCCGTCCGCGATCGCAAAAGGTTGCACCATCGACACGAAAGTATCTGAAACATACTGTGCCTGAATACCGCCATACTGCGAATCAATCAAAATCAGATTTGCAGTGTATGAACTTGATACAGCATCAATAGCCAGCATGCCGGAAGACGAATAAATGCTGTTCAGAGAGCCGATTGAAATGGGAGTCGACCAACGTAGATCGCCGGTTAACCCGTCAACACGGTAAGCGCGGGACAAATTGACGCATATTAAATCTGTGCCTTCCCAGGCTGCTTTTCCACAACCAGGAACAGCGCGAACGGTTGAGAGTCGTCCATCGGTAATTTGAATGATGACACCGTTACCGCTGTTCATGCCGACATGAACATAGTTTCCGGAAAACGTCAGGCTTGAAACATAACCCTGCAATGACAATGTATCGAGGATATGGTGGGTTGACAGGTTTGATGTGGACATCAGATGCAGCGCAGAAATCGCGTTAGTACCGACAGAAGCATCCGTGACACCGATAAGGTATTGCTCATTCGCGGCCACTACTAGAAAGGGATAGTCACTGACGCTGACATCAAGTAAAGCCCCTGTCATGCCCGCAAGAGCGGCTTCAACATTCGCTGCAGCAATCAACGCAGACTGATACTGATTCACCTGAGATTCGGTAAACACCGTGCGCTTATAGTTATTTAACGACGGCGTCCACGCCAGTAAATCCGTGCGATTGATGGCGGAATCGCCATTCACGTCCTCTGTTAGCCATGCTTTGGCAAGTGCATCCTCCTTACGAATAAAATCCTCTATCGAAATATCACCTGCCTGCAGTTTGCCACCGAAAATTCGAAAGACAGCATCCCCCAACACAGAGACTTTAGCAGCTCCAATTCGAAGATCCGACTCGCTGACAACCAACGACAGCTCACCATTAAATGGCGTTATTACCGTGTCATTCTGACCATCATTGTCGGCATCCAGCAGCTCGCCGCCCATAATCTGAAGGCGCACATACCCCTTTTCGCCAAAACAATCCTGGTCGATAACGATTTCAGATATCGGCACGGTGCTGGACTGGCAAAGGGTTTCACCCTGAAACACGTTATACGCAAAATTCTGCAGCCCGCCAAAATTGATGCCTATCCCCTGATTGGCTTCAATTGCCGGAGCCGGGAATTGTGCTTCTACAAGACCTGCTTCGTCGAACGCAATCCAATGTTTGTCTTGCACCGGCGAAATCATGTTTGTGCGCGCCAATGCTTTAAATTCATCTATCGGTTGCAGGGTAAAGGGGTTCAGGCTGTAAATAGTCTGATCTGTTGCAGCCAGTAGTGCATCCCCCGACCAGGCAAACGATATATATCTACCTGCACGCACGGCCAACGGCACCGGAGCTTGTTCATCAAGAGACTGCAGCTCAAATGAACGAATCACACTGTTGTTGCCGCCATATGAAAATTCGGCAATATATAAAGTGTGGTTTCTAAAAGTGAGATCGGTTAAGAGATTCATCGTGGCGGTTGTATAAATACGCCTGTAACTACCATCAGCAGCGTCTACCACTCGAAGCTCTTCGGTAAGACTCGACAACAGTAGAGCAGAAAGGGCGAGATGCGATTCATCCAGCGGTTTGAGCACGCCAAGAGTATCCACCTTGCCGACATCATATTGACTCGATATGAGCAGTTGCCCATCGTCAATCACCCATTGACCCAGTTTGGCATGTCCATCCGATTTCCAGGCTCCCCAGACATTGCCATTGACTGCCAATCGCTCGACGGGCTCGTTGCTGTTACCAATCAACTGGGGGGATTCAGGATTCGCGACATCAAAAGCCTGAAGACCCGATGCGCCCATTGCAACCCATAATGTCGATCCTGACAGAGCCAAGTCTTTGGCGTACTCAAGGGGAATGTTGGCCACGATGCTATGGGCACCGATGTCCACAATCTTGATGCTGCCCGGTCCGGCAACAAATATGTGCGTATTGGTTGCGGCAATCTTTAGAGCAATTTCGCCCAAATGCACCCGCTCAATATAAGGTGCCGGCAGGGTTTCTACAGGTACAGTATTGCCGCCACCGGTGCAGGTTGGGCCGGAACAAGCGCCTTCAGGCGAGGTAGTCGGCGACTGATGGGAACCGCCCCCGCCGCAGGCAGAAAGCACTGCAGACAAGAACAGGAGGGCAAACAGGGAGTTAACGCGCATCAAAGTCGTCCTTGAAGGGGTGATTGCTTATTTTGTGCACAAGTCTGCACGAAGGTGAAAACAGGGTCAATTGCAGATCGGTAACCGAAGCCAGGCACCCCCGCCACCCGGGGGTTTTCCCTCATCCCCCCTGAGTAATTCCACTCTTAACGCTTTGCCTGATGGGCAGCCAGACTTGTGTCATCCCGGAATGACACGAGTGCGGACCCATGCCCGTCGATATCGAAACCAACCCCGGCCTGACCCAGGTGAAGATCAGCGGCAGCTGCACCATCTTTGAAGCGGCCGAGCTGCGGCAGACGCTGCTGGCGGTGGCCGGTGTGGCCACCCCGGTGGTGGTGGACCTGTCCGCCATCAGCGACATCGATACCGCCGGACTGCAGGTGCTGCTGGCGTTGCAGAAGCAATGTGGCCTGGTCCTTTTCAGCAAGCCGTCCCGTGCCATGCAGACCGCTCTGGACCTGCTCAATCTCAATCGCTGTTTCAGCATCGAAGCCTGAGGAACCCCCATGGATCTGAATGAATCGCTGGGCATACTGGTACAGGAAGCACGCGAACTGCTGGCGGACATGGAGGTGGCGCTGCTGGCGATCGAGGCCCATGGCGTTGAACCCGACCGCATCAATGCCCTGTTTCGTGCGGCCCATACCATCAAGGGGTCTGCCGGCCTGTTCGGCCTGGACCCGATTGTCAGCTTCACCCACCTGATGGAAAGCCTGCTGGTGGATGTGCGCAGCGGCGAGCTGGCGCTGGAGCCGGAATTGGCGGGCCTGATGTTCAATTGTGCCGACCACCTGGGCAGCCTGATCGATTGCCTGGAAGCGGGCGGCGACCTGTCGGCCTGTGAACCGGACCTGCGGATGGTGCTGATGGATTCCCTGCGCGATTACTGGCAGGCGGAATGTCCGGCGGCCGCTGCGGCCCCGGCGCTGCTGGCTGGCTCAACCGATGCCCGCACCTGGCAGATCCAGCTGCGTTTCGCGCCGGATCTGCTGGCCCAGGGCATGGACCCGCAATCCTTCCTGCTGTACCTGACCAACCTGGGTGAACTGCTGTCCATCAACACCGGCACCGAAACCCTGCCGGCGCTGGCAGAGATGGACCCGGAAATCTGCTACCTGACTTTCGATCTGGAACTGCTGACCGCTGCCAGTGAAGCCGAGATCGCCGCCACCTTCGATTTCGCCCGCGATGGCAGTGACATCCGTATCCGCTGCCTGGATGAACCGGCGGCGTCAGCCGTTGCGCAGGTCCCTGCGCCCACCGGCAAAACCGTCATCAACACAGGTACCGGCAACACCGGCACCAGCCCGCGCAACGGTCGCGAGAGCAGCCTGATCAAAGTGGACTCGCGCAAGCTGGACGAACTGATCGACGCCGTGGGCGAACTGGTGATCCGCAGTGCCAGCTGCCACGCCCATCCTGTCATTCGCGGCAATTCCGCGCTGGCTGAACTGATGGAAAGCGTCGGTGGCCTGGTGGAACAGATCCGCGACCGCGCCCTGAATATGCGCATGGTGCCGATCGGCGAAGTGTTCCAGCGTTTCCCCCGCGTGGTGCGCGATGTGTGCCAGGAACTGGGCAAGCGCATCGACCTGCAGATCAGCGGCGCCGACACCGAACTGGACAAATCCATGGTGGAAAAACTCACCGACCCGTTGCTGCACATCGTGCGCAACGCGATGGACCACGGCATCGAGCCGGTGGCCGACCGCGTGGCCGCCGGCAAGCCGGAGCAGGGCATATTGCGTCTGAATGCGTACCACCAGTCCGGCGCGGTGGTGATCGAAATCAGCGATGACGGCCGGGGTCTGGATACGGCGAAAATTTTGCGCAAGGCCGTCGAGCGCGGACTGGTGGCACCAGAAGCAAAACTGACAGAGCGCGACATCTTCAACCTGATTTTCGCAGCGGGATTTTCCACCGCCGATCAGGTCACTGATCTGTCGGGCCGTGGCGTCGGTATGGACGTGGTGCGGCAAAACATCGAACAGCTGCGCGGCAGCATCGACATCCAGAGCACAAAAGGCGCAGGCACCCGCTTCCATATCCAGTTGCCGCTGACGCTGGCGATCATCGATGGCTTTGAAGTGGCGGTGGGCGACAGCCACTTCGTGCTGCCGCTGGACATGGTGGTGGAATGCCTGGAATTCAGCGCCAGCACCGGCAACGACATTTTCAATTTGCGAGGCCAGCCGCTGCCGTATTTGCGACTGGCGCAACAGTTCGGCATCGACTCCACGCCCGAAGGCCGCGAATGCCTGGTGGTGCTGCAGTGTGGCGAACAACGCGCTGGCCTGGTGGTGGACCGCTTCGTCGGCGAACTGCAGGCCGTGATCAAACCCCTGGGCCATCTGCTGGGCAGCATGCGTGGCTTCAGTGGCTCCACCATCCTGGGGGATGGCAGTGTGGCCCTGCTGCTGGATATTCCGGCGCTGGTGGCGCGCGCTGCCCGCAGTGCAACGCAACCGTTGTCGCTGCATGGCGCAACCTGATTTCTCCCATCAAATTCTGGTAACGGAAAACAACCCGAGGTTCTTGCAATGAAATGGTTTCTCAAACTCAGCCTGGCGAAAAAACTGCTCACCACCTTCGTCACCCTGGCGCTGATCACGGCCGGCGTGGGCGCTTACGGCCTGGTTAACATCATCAACGTGGGCGGGCTCATGAAGGCGATGTACGTGAACAACCTGGTGGCGATCGACAACCTGTCGGAATCCTACAGCCGCTACTTGGTGTTCACCCGCGCGGTAACCCGTTCGCCGATGCAGAATGCCGAGGATCTGGCCGCCACCGAAGAACGCATGAAAGGCCACTGGGCCAAATCGCAGGCGGCGCTGGATAAATACCGCAACACACTGCTGAGCGAGACCGAGACACAGCAGCTGGCCAAACTGGACAACGAACAGAAACGGTATCTGCAGGCGGTGGCCCAGCTGTTTGATCTGCTCAAGCAGGGCAAGAAGGCCGAAGCAGCCCAGCTCAGTGACAATGAATTGCGCCTGGCCAGCTATGAAATCGAAACTGCCTATGCCGCGCTGATTGAAGACAACAACAAGCAGGGCAGTGCGGCCGATGCCGCCGGCGATGCTGCCGTGCAGCAGATGGAAATCGTGATGGGCTCCATGATCTTGGTGGCCATGGCACTGGCCATCGGCTTCGGGATTGTCGTCACCCGCATCGTGACCCGCCAGCTGGGTGGTGAACCGGATTATGCCGGCGACGTGGTGCGCCGTATTGCCGAAGGCGATCTCACCGTGCGCATCAATCTGCGCAAGGGCGACGACAGCAGCCTGCTGGCCGCCATGAACAACATGCTGGAACGCCTCACCGATATCATCGGCCAGGTCACTTCCTCGGCTGATGCTTTGGCCGCTGCATCCGAACAGGTATCCGCTTCGTCCGGCACGCTCAGCCAGAACGCCACCGAGCAGGCCGCCAGCGTGGAGCAGACCAGCGCCTCGATGGAGGAAATCGCCGCGACTGTGGCGCAGAACGCGGAAAATGCCGAACTTACCGATGGCATGGCGTCGAAATCCTCGTCCGACGCGAAAGAAGGCGGCATCGCCGTGCGCGACACCGTCACCGCCATGAAATCCATCGCCAACAAGATCAGCATCATCGACGACATCGCCTACCAGACCAACCTGCTGGCCCTCAACGCCGCCATCGAAGCGGCCCGTGCCGGCGATCATGGCAAGGGCTTCGCGGTAGTGGCCGCCGAAGTGCGTAAGCTGGCGGAACGTTCCCAGGTAGCCGCACAGGAAATCGGTGAACTGGCGTCTTCCAGTGTCAGCCTGGCGGAGCGTGCCGGCAACCTGCTGGGCGACATCGTGCCCTCCATTGCCAAGACCGCCGATCTGGTGAAGGAAATTGCCGCTGCCTCGCAGGAACAGCGCGGCGGACTCAACCAGATCAACGCAGCCATCAACGAATTGACCAAGACCACCCAGACCAACGCCTCGGCATCCGAGGAACTGTCCGCCACCGCAGAGGAAATGAGCAGCCAGGCGCTGCAGCTGCAATCAGTGATGCAATTCTTCCGCACTGAACAGCAGGGCAGTGCGCCCGCCAGCCTCAGGGTCGTCGGCCGTGTCGGCAGCAATGGCGGACGCAGCCAGGAGGCGGCGCCGGTCAGCGACGTCAACGAAAAAATGTTCGTGAATTTCTGAGGTGAGCCATGGAAACCAAACCGCAGCAGGGCAAGCAGGAAAATGGTGTGCGCCAGTACCTGATGTTCAACCTGGGTGGTGAAACCTACGGCGTGGGCATCAACGCCATTCGCGAAATCATCGAGTATCAGGGCGTCACCGGCATTCCGCTGGCACCGGCTTTTCTGCGCGGTGTGATCAACCTGCGCGGTGCCGTGGTGCCGGTGCTGGATCTGTCGGTGCGCTTCGGCCGCGCTGTCACCAGCATCAATCGCCGCACCTGCATCGTGATTGTGGAAGCGGTGCAGGGCGATGCCATCCATCTGCTGGGCGTGATCGTCGATGGCGTGACCGAAGTGCGCGAAGTGGAACCGGATCAGGTGGAGCAGCAGCCGCAGTTCGGCCTGGGCCTGCGCAGTGATTTTGTCGCCGGCATGCTCAAGCGCGAACAGGGTTTCATTCCGGTGTTGGATCTGGCCGCCGTGCTGTCCACCCGCGAGCTGGAATCTTTGATCGATTCCGCCCAGGCGCCGTCCACAACGACACCGTCCACCATGACGCCTGCCACACTGGCACGTGCCGGATGAACGCAGCCGTGGATACCCAGCTCAGCCCCGCCACATTCAACCGCATCCGGGACTTTCTGTACCGGACGGCCGGCATCATCATCGGCGCCGAAAAAAGCTCGATGGTGGTGAGCCGTTTGTGGCGGCGGCTGGACAAGCTGGGCTGCGCCGATTTCGACAGCTACTTTGCCTTTGTCTCCAGCCGGGAAGGTGCAACCGAGCGCGGCCACATGCTGGACCTGCTCACCACCAACGAAACCTATTTTTTCCGCGAGCCGGCGCATTTTGCACGCCTGAAAAACCAGATCCTGCCCAGCGTGCGCAGCCGGCCGGTGCGGGTCTGGTGTGCTGCTGCGTCCACCGGCGAGGAACCCTACAGCCTGGCGATGGTGCTGCACGACAGCCTGGGCCCGCGCGGCTGGGAACTGCTGGCCACCGACATTTCCGGCAAGGTGCTCGACCATGCCCGACGTGGCCTCTACCGCATGGAGCGGCTGGAGCAGATGCCGCCGGAATATCTGAAGCGCTATTGCCGGCGCGGTGTCGACGAATACGAAGGCATGCTGGTGATCGACCGCGCACTGCGCGACCAGGTGCGGTTCGAACAGCACAACCTGCTGCAGCCGCTGGAGGATCAGGGTGGTTTCGACGTGATTTTCCTGCGCAATGTACTGATCTATTTCGACCAGCACACCAAGCAGCGGGTGCTGGAACATCTGGTGGCGGAACTGCGTCCCGGCGGCTGGATCATCACCGGTCACTGCGAATCCCTGTTCGGCCTGAAGCTGCCGCTGCAGCAACTGTCGCCGTCGATTTACCGCTGTGAAACTTGCCTGGACCCACAGCGTGCACGGAGGCCGGCGTGATTTACCTGCCTGCCGCCGGGAACAGCGATCCCGAAGCCGATCTGCATCCAGCCATCCTCAGTCAGGGGGTGCTGGTGGTGGATGACAACCACGTGCAGCGGGCCAACATCCGCGCCAGTCTGGAAGCCTTTGGTATTCACCGGATACATGAAGCAGCGGACGGCGCCAGCGCCCTGCAACGCTACCGCAGCCTGCCGGTGCGGCCGGCGGTGGTGGTACTGGATCTGGAGCTGCCGGGGCTGGACGGCATCGAGGTGCTGCAGCGGCTGGGGGATGATCGTCACCGTCCCGCCATCATCGTGGCCAGCGCGGCCGATGAAGTGCTGATCAGCGCCGTGGCCACCATGGTGGAAGCCCTGGGCGTACCGTTGCTGGGTGCCTTCCGCAAACCGGTGCCCACGGCGGCACTGCGCGCCGCGCTGGCGGCATTCGGCCATCAGGCCAGCAGTGTTCTGCATGCGGCGGCCCCGGTGACCGAAATCGATCCGGCTGAACTGCACCAGGCCATCCGGACTGGGCAGATCCGGCCGTTTTACCAGCCCAAGATCAGCCTGCAGCAGGGCAGCCTGGAAGGGCTGGAGGCGCTGGCGCGCTGGACCGACCGCGCCGGCAACAGTATTCCCCCGTCGCGCTTCATCGCGCTGGCGGAACAGCATGGCCTGATCGGTGAACTCACCCTGGCCCTGCTGGATCGGGTGCTGCAGGACATGGTGCAGTGGCAGGCCCAGGGCCTGCAGCCGGCGGTGGCCATCAACCTGTCCGCCACCTCGCTGGTCGACCGCAACCTGGCCAGCGACATTCTCCGGCAGGTACAGGCGGCAGCCATCAGCCCCCGCCGTGTTTCGTTTGAAATCACCGAAACTGCCCTGGTGGCGGATCTGGCGTCGGCCCTGGCCACCATGAGTCGTCTACGCTTAAAGGGATTCGGCTTTTCCATCGACGACTACGGCACCGGATTTTCATCCATGCAGCAACTGTCACGGTTCCCGTTCACGGAACTGAAAATCGACCGCACCTTCGTGCACGGCGCGTCCCGGCGCGACCAGATGCGCACCATCCTGCAATCGGCCATCGACATGGGCCGGCGGCTGGGCATTACCACGGTGGCGGAAGGCGTTGAAACCGAAGCGGAACTGCACCTGCTCAAAGCCATGGGCTGCCGGCAGGCGCAGGGTTACCTGATCGCGCGGCCGATGCCGGCGGCACAGGTATCCGACTGGATTCACCACCGCGCCAGCGCCGTTGCCCAGCTATGTCTGCAGCCGTCCACGATGCCGAGCTAGCCAACGGTCCCGGCCAGCGCGGCAACCCGGTGCTGCTGCTGGCCAGCGTGGCCATCGTGCTGCTGGCGCTGATCAGCTTCGCATCGCTGCGCATCATCCATTCCAGCCATCAGCGCATCACGTCGGGATACCTGGAAACCAACCTGCAGTCAGTACTGGGCCTGATCCGCTACTGGGACAGCCAGAACCGGGGCGTGGTGCGTGTGCTGGTGGATTCACCCACGGGGCGCGATCTGATCTTTCGGGTGCTGGACGAGGACGGCGCCCGCCGTGAAACCGCCCAGGCATTGCGTGGCTGGCTGTTTCCGCTGCTGCTGCCAATGGGGTTTGAAGGCTACCAGGTGCTGAACCTGGACCGCCGCATCATCGCTGCCAGCAGTGCCAACTATGTGGGCGAAACGTTGCAGCCGGCGGAAATCGGCGAGGCTCTGGACCGGGCCCTGGTGGAAGGCACCAGCATCTCCCGCCCGGTGGCCGCCCACCTGCCGATGGAAGGCCCCCGGGGCATGGTGCCGCCGGGGGCCCTGATGCAGAACCTGTGTGTGTTGGTGGAGCGGGCCTTCGTCAAGCGCGGCTACTTCTGCCTGCGCCTCAATCCCCAGCGCAGTTTCTTCCCGATCTTTCAAAGCGGCCGCACCGGCGAATCCGGCGAAGCCTATGCCATCGACCGCAGTGGCCGCATCATCTCCCCGAGTCGGTTCGAGCATGTCCACAACATCCTCTCCTATTCTACGTATGACGAGTACAGCGACACCCCTCTGCTGGCGCGGGTGCCGGCGGAAACCGGAAAGGGCAGCGGCGAACTGACGGCGATGGCTCAGACCCTGCAGGCAAAATCCAGCGCCAGCCTGCAGGCGCCGTACAGGGATTACCGGGGCGAGCGCGTGGTGGGTAGTGGCCAGTGGCTGCCGGAACTGGATATTGGTGTCATTGTGGAACAGGACGTCGACGAGGCCTTCGCGCCCTATGTGCTGTCCAGCAACATCATCATCGGCCTGGCCCTCAGTGCCAGCGGCCTGATCGTCGTGCTCACCGCCAGCTCGCTGATGCACCGGCGTGCCCTGGCCGCGCGGGAAAGCCGGTTCCGTTCCCTGGTGGCCAACATTCCCACCTCGGTCTACCTGCAGGCCCGCGACGGTCGCTTCACCGTGGTCAACACCGCCTTCAGCGAGCTGGTGCGCATCCATCCGGAGGATCTGCTGGGCCGGCTGGTGACAGAGCTGCCCATTCCTGCCTGGCTGCGTCCCGTCTTCCAAACCGGCGGCGACACGCCGGGCCAACCGGACGACAGCATCATCGAACTGCAGTCCGGCGACAGCCAACGCCTGTTCTTCCGCGTCGTCCGTTTTCCAGTGCAGCGGGACCGGGAGGCCGAATACCAGGCGGTGGGCACTATCATCATCAATGTCACCGACCGCATGCTGGCGGGGGAACGGCTGGCCAGTGCCAACCAGAACCTGGAACGGCAGGTGGTCGAACGCACCACGGAACTGATGCGGGCCAAGGAAGCCGCCGTTGCCGCGTCCCGCGCCAAGGCCGAATTCCTCGCCAACATGAGCCACGAAATCCGCACCCCGCTCAACGCGATCATCGGCCTGTCCCACGTGGCGCTGGCGGACACCCTCAGCGACCGCGTGCGCAATTACCTGGAAAAGGTGCGGGCCTCCGGCGAACACCTGCTGCGGGTGATCAACGACATCCTCGACTTCTCCCGCATCGAGGCCGGCAAACTGAATGTGGACCACGTGGAGTTCGCGCTGGAACAGGTGCTGGACAAGGTGGTGGACCTGATCTGGGACCGCGCCGATGCCAGGGGCCTGGAACTGCGGGTGCGGATGGAAACGGGCCTGCCACCGGTGCTGGTGGGCGATCCCTTGCGGCTGGGGCAGATCCTGATCAACTTCACCGCCAACGCCGTCAAGTTCACCGACCGGGGCCATGTGGAGATCCGTGTCAGCCAACAACCGGCCACTCAGCCACAGGCCAGCCAGAAGGGCACCGACGCCGACCGCCTGTGGCTGCAATTCGAAGTGGAGGACACCGGCATTGGCATCGACCCTGACTTGCTGTCCGGCCTGTTCCAGCCGTTCCACCAGGTGGACAGCTCCAGCGCCCGCCGCTTCGAGGGCAGCGGCCTGGGCCTGGCTATCTGTCGCAACCTGGCGGAACTGATGCAGGGCCGCATCGAAGTGGACAGCATCCCGGGGCAGGGCAGCTGCTTCCGCCTGCTGATTCCCTTCGAACGCGGCACCAGCCTCAGCCTGCCGTCGGAGCCGGTCGCCCCGGTCGCCGGCACATCCCTCGACCACCTGCGGGTACTGCTGGTGGAAGACAACGACATCAACCAGGAACTGGCGGTAACCCTGGTGAAAGCCAGCGGTGCCAGCGTGGAAACCGTGTCCAACGGTGCTGACGCCGTGGCGGCGGTAACCGCACGCCATTACGACCTGGTGCTGATGGACATCCAGATGCCCGGCATGGACGGCATGGAAGCCACCGCCCGCATCCGCGCCTTGCCGCAAGGCCGGCGCCTGCCGGTGATCGCCATGACCGCCAACGCCCTGCCGGGGGACCGGGAAAAATACCTCGCGGCGGGCATGAACGATTACATCGCCAAGCCGATTGATCCGGCCGCCCTGCAGCGGGCCCTGCGCACCTGGGGTGCCAGTCCGCTGCCGGACAGCGCCGAACCCGACCCCTTCGCCAGCCTGGAGCAGGCCGGCGTCAACACCCGGTTCGCCCTCGAGCACCTGATGCACAACGGTCTGCTGTACCGCCGCCTGCTCACCCGCTTCGTTGAGGAACGGGCCGAACTGCCGCGCCAGCTGGCTGATGCCCTGGCCCGCGATGCCCGTGACGACGCGGTGAACCTGATTCATGCCCTCCGTTCCCTGGCCGGAACCCTCGGCCTGGGGGAACTGGAAAGCGTGGCCGCCGCACTGGAACAGCAGTTACGCCAGCAGCAGCCGGACGAAGCCCTGATCGAAACCTTCGAGCGCCAGATGCGCAACGCCATCACCCTGATAAGGGCCTGGCTCTACGAGCAGGAGTCCGGGCCAGAGCCGGAAACGTCGCGCCGCTCTGGTCGCGTGGGGCCAACGGTGCTCTAATACGCGCGCCGGTTATCCGGTCTTTCCGTTCACCCCGATCGTCTGCGAAGGAAGTCCCCATGAGCACACTGCCCGCCTGCCCCCAATGCGGTTCCGAGTTCACCTATGAAGATGGTGGCCAATTCATCTGCCCCGAATGCGCCCATGAATGGTCGGCTGAAGCCGCCGCCGACACTGGCGACGACGTGCGCGTGATCAAGGACGCCAACGGCAACCTGCTGCAGGACGGCGACACCGTCACCGTGATCAAGGACCTGAAAGTGAAGGGCTCGTCGCTGGTGGTGAAAGTGGGCACCAAGGTGAAAAACATCCGCCTGGTGGACGGCGACCACGACATCGACTGCAAGATCGACGGCATCGGCGCCATGAAGCTGAAATCGGAGTTTGTGAAGAAGTCCTGACCGAGACTAGATGAAGGGGGCAGAGTCTGTCCCCATCTGACCTGTCCTTGGCACCCTCTGACCGGTGATTCACGAACGGGCTCCCCTATACTGGAACCATCGCGCTTTTCCGGCGCCGTCCCGCTGAACCCAGAGGAGCCCCTGCATGGCCACTACCGCCAAAACCACCAGTCTCGCCGGTACCGCAGACATTCCCGTCCGCCGCATGGATTTCGAATTCGACGACGCCATTCCCAAATACTGGTTCGGTGGTGACCCGCTGCGCACCCTGATCCTCACCGCCCTGTCCTGCACCTTCCCGGAAGGGGAGCGCATGTTCATGCGTTCGGTGCGGCATTTCCAGGCCGGCATCCAGGACCCGGAACTGCAGAAGCAGGTGCGCGCTTTCATCGGCCAGGAGGCCCACCACGGCAAGGAACACGAAGCCTTCAACGCCTTCATGGGCCGCAAGGGCCTGCCCACGGCGTACGTGGAGAAATACACCAAGGTGGGCATCGGCCGCGAGGAGGCATTTTTCTCACCCGAACGCATGCTGGCCAAGACCTGCGCGCTGGAACATTTCACCACCATGTTTGCCGAGACGCTGCTGGAACATCCGGACCTGATCGCCGACATCGACGACCGTCTGAAGCCCCTGTGGCTGTGGCATGCGATCGAGGAGAGCGAGCACAAGTCGGTGGCCTTCGACGTGTACCAGGATCAGGTGGGCAGCTACTGGGTGCGCACCAGCGAGATGGCGCTGACCACTGTGCTGTTCAGTCTCTTCTCCGCACTGCACACCCGCCATTTGCTGAAAGGCGATCCGGAAGCGAAACAGCACCGCAAGGGCCTGAGAAAACGCCTGACCGGTTTGTGGCAGCATCGCCAGATCCTGAAAGAACTGGGCTCGCATTACCTGCAGTACTACCGCCCGGATTTTCATCCCTCGCAGAAAGACAGTTCGTTCCTGCGCCGCAAGGGTCTGAAGAAATTGCAGGAGTGGGTGGGCGACCGCGCCGCCGGCGCGCCGGATTTGCAGGCGCAGGCGTAATTTTCCCGGCGCCCCGTCACCTGATGGGGCGCCCAACTTCCCCACAACCTGAACTGCGTCAGGACAAGCGGTTAGACCTGCAGTAAAGTGGCACGCTGCTGCTTTCAACTGACAGGACGTTGCCATGCTGATCCGCCCCGCCCGCGCCGACGATCTCGCCATTGTCGCCACTTTTCCGCAAACCTCCGACGAATTGTTTTACGTGCATCCCTCGGCGCAGTTTCCGCTTACCGCTGAACAGCTGCTGCCGAATTTCCAGAACAGAAAGGGCAACACCGTAATTGAATCCAGCGGCGCGGTGGTGGCGTTCGCCAATTACATCAGCGTGACAGAGCAGGGCGATGCCACCATCGGCAATGTGGTGGTGGACCCGGCACGGCGGGGCGGCGGATTCGGCAAGGCGCTGCTGGAATTCATGATGCAGAACGCGGCGCAGCAATACGGTTGCCGCCGCGCGCTGATTCCCTGTTTCAACGAAAACACACCGGGATTGCTGTTCTACCAGCGGCTGGGATTTGTCCCAAGTGCGTATGAACCGCGCGTAAAACCGGATGGCAGAACAGTGATGCTGTTCTATCTGGAGAAGAAGCTGGCGCCGCAGTGACGCCAGCCGATCAGGCCCGTTTTTTTCGCGGCGGGTCCTCGGTCACCACTTCCCGCAACGCTTCCACAAAACTGCGGTTGTGAAAGCCCAGTTCCCGCTCGGCCTTGCTGTTGTCCACCCGGACATGCAGCGGCAGTGGCAGGGCCAGTACTTTCGGCGCGTCCGGTACCACCTGCGCCAGTGCTTTCAGAAAATCCGCGATCTGCAGATCGGCGCCGCCCACGTTGTAGGCCTGGCCGATACTGGCGTCATTCTTCAGCGCGCCGACCACCGCGTCCGCCACATCGCCGGCAAACACTACCGGAAAGCTCACGCTGGGCAGCGGCAGTACCGGCAGTTTCATCAGGCGGTACACCGGCCGCAGCAGATTGTGATCGCGGGCGCCGTACACGGCGGTGGGGCGCAGGGTGGTGAGGCCGATGCCGTCGCGGCGGGCCAGTTCCCAGGCCAGTGCCTCGCTGGTCTGCTTGGTGGCGCGGTAGGGGCCGCCCTGGCGGCGGGCACCGTCGAGTTGCGGTGACTGTTCATTGAGCGTGCGGAAAATTGACCACTTGTAGATGCCGAACGTGCTGATGTGCACCACCCGTTTCACGCCGGCCTGATGCGCTGCACCTAGCACATTGCGGGTGCCGTCCAGATTGGCTTTTTCGTGTTCCGCCCAGGCGTGCATGCTTTTCTGCACCACGTACATGGCGGCGTTCGACACCACCGCATCGCAGCCACTGAACGCCTGCGCCAGTGCCGCCGGGTCGCCCAGATCGGCGGTGCGAAATTCAACGCCCTCCGCCGCGAGAAATGCCGCCTTGGCCGGATTGCGCACCACGCCCACCACGCGGGCGCCGGCCCGCAGCAGGCTGCGGCAGATGTAAACCCCGATCATGCCGCTGGCGCCGGTCACTGCGATTGATTTGCCTTCCAGATTCATTGCCTTGCTCCTGACTGTTTGCCATCGGGAATTGCCGATACCGCGCACTTCTATCACTGAACCCGCGCTGTCACCATGGCCGTGTGCGACAGATTCTGCCGCCGCTGGCGCCGGGCCTGTTCCACCTCAGCAAGGTGATCGCCGATATGTTGATACAAAACAACAAATATGTACCAAATTGTCATTGTCCTGACGTTTTGTCCGGTGCTAGCCTGAGGTCCGCTTTCCCATAACAAACAGAAGTCGAGGGCGCCCCATGCCACGGAATCACCGCGCTTTATTGAGTGTTTTACTGTCACTGTTCATCACTGCCTGCGCCACGGTACCGGAGAAAACCAATCCGCCGCTGGTGCGCCAGGACAACTATTCCGAACACCGCATCTACAACCATCAGGGCATGCAGCTGTTCGTGCGGCGCTGGGAACCGCAAACCGCGCCCCACGCCAATGTGGTGATCCTGCATGGCACCTCGCTGCACAGTGGCCTGTATGAGCCGGTGGCGCAGAGGCTGACGGCAGCGGGCTACCGCGTCTATGCCTATGACATGCAGGGCTGGGGCCGCTCCGGTGGCAAGGGCAGCGCCGGCTATGTGGGCAGCTTTTATGATTACGCCGACGACCTGTTCGTGGTGATCAACACCCTCAAACAGAACTATCCCGGCGTGCCCAATTTTGTGATGGGTGAAAGCCTGGGCGGCGCCGTGGCCCTGTATGCAGCGCTCAAGGACCAGAACCTGTGCGACGGCATCATCACCAGCGCGGCCGGCTACAAACCCAATCCCAAATTGCTGGGCATTCGCGCGCCGGGTTTCATCACCTCGTTCGGCATGACGATGGCGCAACTGGGTGCATCGGTCACGCCGTCAATGCCGGTGGTGGAATCCGATACCGGTATCCGCATGGTGGTAGAAGATGAGGCAGTGGAGGACCAGTTGCTGCAGGACCCCTACGTGGCCCATGGCTGGTTGCCGGCGATCTATGCCAGCACGCTGGCGGATGCCACCGACTTTATCGAGCCGAACCTGTCGCAACTGGACAAGCCCATCCTGCTGCTGCATGGCGAGCGCGATATGCTGGTGCCCTTGTCATCCAGCCGCGAGATTTACAACGGCGTATCCAGCGCCAGCAAAACCCTGCGCGTGTACGACAGCCCGCATACCGTATTGCTGGAAAGTGCGCGTGACCAGGCCGTGGGTGACGTGATCGAATTTCTCGACAAGACCACCGCGCACCGCGTGGCGGCGCAGTGACGTTTAACAGCCTGTTAATGCCACTGAGGCGTAGCACTTAATACGTAGCGCCTAAAAAAACCTCCGCTGAATTTGGCCCGCCGGCATCAGTCCGCGCGGGCCTGCAGCAGCCAGTTTTCCAGCAGATTCCAGTCGATTTTGTCCGGTGCGATAAATTCAATCCGGCTGTCATTCATGTCCGGCATTTCTGTCACGCTCAATGCACTGTCCGCCAGATTGAAGGCGAAGGTACCGCGCTGGGTTTTCATCACCGCCTTGGCGCGCAGGATGTCGAGGTTGTTCAGCAGCTGGAACAGTTTGTCGAAATCAAATGACGTGTCCGCCGCGAAAATCCAGCCACAACTGAAAAAACCACCGCTGCTGTTTTCCTTGCGCAGGAATGATTGCCCGGGCGCCAGCTTCGCGTGGGCGAATTGCGGTGTCAGCGTCAGCAGTGACGCTGCAGAACCTGCGGCCGGCCCGTGGGAACTGACACCGGTGCTGGCGCGGCGCGGCAGATCCAGCCAATCCCGGTTTATTGCGCCGTGATCGATATGTTCGACGCGTGCATCGGGGCGCACCCGCGCGGCCCATTCGATGAAATCCTGCAGTTGCTGTGGCGAACACAGATCCGTTTTGGTGGCCACCAGCACATCTGCCGCCTGCATCTGACCAATGAAATTTTCATTGGCGGTATAGCGCGAATCCGTCAGCACGCGTGGATCGACCAGCGTCAGCGTGGCGCGCAGATCCAGCACATCGCTGAAGTCCTCGCCCTCCAGCATGGCAATGATATTGGTGGGATGGGCGAGGCCGGTGGGCTCGATCAGAATGCGGTGCGGGCGCGCCTCCACGATCAGCTTGTTCAGCGCGATTTTCGTGGGCAGACCCGCCGCGCAGCACATGCAGCCGCCGGGCACTTCCTTCACCGCGAACGCATCCGGCGCCAGCAGCGCGCCATCGATACCCACCTCGCCGAATTCATTCACCAGCACCGCCCATTTTTCGCCGCTGGTGTTTTGCTTGAGTAAATGCAGGATCGAGGTGGTTTTGCCGGTGCCCAGAAAGCCGGTGATGATGTTGGTGGGGATGTTGTGTTGCGGGGACTTCATTGTTGTTGGGTTCTCTTTCGGCTGCGGACGGGGTGCTTGCCTTGCGAGGAAAAATCGTATCACACATCTGGATTGTTCTGTGGTCGCTCTTGATGTTGTCTGCGCTGGCAATGGTTGGTTGCTGCCGACTGACTTGTGGAAATGCCCGAGCCGGTTACGTACCATCGACCAGGTCATCAATGGGCGAGAATCACATAGGAAATAAAAATGAGCGTTCAATTGGTTGTGCAGTTTACGGTTAAAGCAGACAAGGTGGATGCATTCGTCGAGATCATGCAGGGCGCAAAAGGGCGCATCGCAGCGGCGGAGGGATGTGAAGGGGTTGAGGTTTATTTGAGTGCAGACCATCCGACGAAGGTGGTTCTGTCCGAGAAATGGCAGAGCAAAGAATTACACGATGTGTATGCACAGAAGATGCGGGAAGCCGGATCGATGAATGCAATGGCTGCGTTTCTGGCAGGGCCGCCAGAGTCGGAGCTTTTTATTATCAAGTAGTTGGATTGCTACGCAACATATGAAGTTTTCACGTGGGCACAGAGCTGGTACCATGCCTGTATAAATATCCAGCCGTGCGCGGACAACCGTGAAAGGAGATTCATATGGATGAGCAATTTTCTCTGCCTGGATTTGATCCGGAGCCGGCGCCTTCCACCGCGCCGCCTGCTACCGATCGTTTATTTTTTGCGGTACTGCCCGATGTTGAGGCTATTGCAGCCATTCGGCAATGCACCAGTCAGTTGCAATCCCAACAACGTTTGCGAGGACGGCCAATAATCAATGGCCGTTTGCATATTTCGTTGTTGGGGCTTGGTGACTATGTCGGAATACCAGTGCCGCTAATTGAATCCGTTTCGCGAGCAGCAGCAATGGTTTCGTTCGCGGCTTTCGATGTGCATTTCGATAAGGCACTTACGTTTACCCATAAAAACGCTGACCCTTCAAAGCAGAAGCCGAGCGTGTTGATAGAGAGTGCCGGTAGTCAGGGTTTGACAGGATTGCAACATTCCTTGATAGCTTCCATGCAGAAAGTGGGAATCCCTATTAAGGCGCCATCCAGTTTTACGCCGCATGTTACGTTGCTGTATTGCAAACAAAATCTAGAAGCGGCTGGCGTCTCACCTGTCGCTTGGAAGGTAAGAGAGTTTGTCCTTGTGCGGAGTGAAATTGGTGACACGAGTCGGCCTTACGACATAGTGGGGCGCTGGCCTTTGTCGAATCTGACGGGAGGGTAGGACAGGCGCGCGCTAACCATCCTCGACAGAAGATGCATCACCCGCCTGTTCACGTTCGATCTGTTCGATGGCTTTGGCAGCATACCAGCGGCGGGTTTCGGGGCCGGGGAGCCTATCCAACAGAACCAGATTGTGGCCCCAAGGTAATTGTGCAGCAGCCTGTTGCACAAATTCCGAATCCGGCCAAGCCTCGGCAAACGCACGCATGTATTTGAGATTGCGTGGAGAAAACCCCTTCATATCAGGAAATGTCGCCCGCAGATCCTGTGCCAGCCGTTCGATCACTTTCGCGCCCCAGCCCTGCTGAGCCTGCCGGGCCAGAATGTCGCGTCCGATCTGCCAGTACAGCAGCCCACTACGCCATTCAACGTATTTCCCTTTCCTCGTCATCTCAGCTACTGTCCCGATTATCACGCTCTCCAGGAATGGCCCATGTCCCACTCCCCGATTGTCGGCGGTGGACCGAAAAAGCTGCTCTATACCCTCAGCACGCTGCGGCAGTTGGGGTTGCGCAATGCGGCAAAAGCCCTGACCAGTCATAACGCCTGCAAAGCCTGCGGGCTGGGTATGGGCGGCCAGCGCGGCGGCATGACCAACGAGCTGGGGGATTATCCCGCCGTCTGCAACAAGAGCGTGCAGGCCCAGTCCACCGACATTCAGGCCCCGATTCCCGCCGATCTTTTCGCGCAACATCCGATTGCTGACTTCTCGCAGTTGAGCGACCGCGAACTGGAACACCTGGGCCGGCTCGATACGCCACTCTACAAATCCGCCACCACCGCGCACTATCACCCGGTCAGCTGGGACGCCGCATTCGATCTGATGGCCGAACGCTTTGCTGCCTCAACACCCGACCGCAGTTTTTTCTACGCCTCGGGCCGCTCATCCAACGAGGCTGGCTTCGTGCTGCAACTGCTGGCACGGCTCTACGGCACCAACAACGTCAACAACTGTTCGTACTACTGCCATCAGGCGACAGGCGTCGGCTTGTACAACGCCATCGGCACCGGCACTGCCACGGTGACACTGGAAGACGTCACGCACGCGGATCTGATTTTTGTCATCGGTGCCAATCCGTCGTCGAACCATCCGCGCTTGATGCACCAGCTGAAAAACTGCCGGGAGCGGGGCGGCGATGTGATCGTGATCAACCCCGCGAAAGAACCCGGTCTGGTGCGCTTTGCCGTGCCGAAAAGCGTCACGTCCATGCTCAGTGGCGGCTCATGGATTGCGAGCGAATACGTGCAGCCGCACATCAATGGCGATCTGGCACTGCTCAAAGGCATGGCGAAAGCGCTGTGCGAACAGAGTCAGATCGATGCGGAATTCATCAGCCAACACACCGAAGGATTCGACAAATTCGCCACCGATCTGGCGCTGACATCCTGGCAATCGCTTGAAGCCGCCAGCGGCATCAGCAAAGAACGCATGCGCGCACTGGCGGAACGCTACGCGCAAGCCGACCGCGCAATCTTCGCCTGGGGCATGGGCATCACCCATCACCTGAACGGCGTGGAAAATGTGGAAGCCATCGCCAATCTCGCGCTGCTGCGCGGCATGATCGGAAAACCTGCCGCCGGATTACTGCCCCTGCGCGGCCACAGCAACGTGCAAGGCATCGGCACGGTGGGCGTGAAACCGCTGCTGCCGGACGATGTGCTCGCCCATCTGGAAAAATACTTCAACATCAAACTGCCCACGCTGGAAGGCATGGACACGCTCGCCTGCCTGGATGCGGCCTATGCCGGCACCATCGACACCTGCCTGCTGCTGGGCGGCAACCTGTACGCGGCCACGCCGAACAGCCAGTGGGCGCGCGCCGCGCTGGATCGCATCGGCTTCAAGGTGTACCTGACCACCACGCTTAACCGCGGCCATGTCACCGGCATGGAAACCAGCGCCGCGTTACTGCTACCCGTCACCGCGCGCGACGAAGAATGGCAACCCACCACCCAGGAATCCATGTTCAATTATGTGCGACTGAGTGACGGCGGCATTCGCCGGCTGGAGCAGGCCCGGCCGGAAAGTCACATCCTCAGCGAACTGGGCGCGCGCCTGCTGCCGGACTGCCCGGTGGATTTCCGCGTGTTCCAGTCCCACGACACTATTCGCGAGGCCATCGCCGCCAGCGTGCCCGGCATGGATGCACTGGCCACCATCGGCAAAACCCACGCGGAGTTCACCATTCCCGGCCGCATCCTGCACGACAAAACATTCCCCACCGACAGCGGCCGCGCGCACTTCTGCATAACATCGTTGCCAGTTGCGAAAGCGTCGGAAGAGTGGCCGTTTCTGCTGGCCAGCATTCGCAGTGAAGGGCAGTTCAATTCCATTATCTATGAAGAACAGGACAGCTATCGTGGCACCGACACGCGCTGGTGCGTGCTGATGAATGCGGAGGATATGCTGGCACTGGGGGTGGCTCAGGGTGACAAGGTGAATATCGTGTCGGCGATCGGGCGGATGGACGGCGTGCAGGTGTTCACGTTCGATCTGCCCCGGGGGAACCTGATGGCGTACTACCCCGAGGCGAATGTGCTGATCGGCGCCGAGCATGATGCCCGCGGTAAAACGCCGGCGTTCAAGTCGGTGGCGGTGCAGCTGGAGAAAGCACAGTCGAGATAGAAATCATCTTGCGATGGCCGCCCCTTTTGCTGCTGGTGAGTTTGCCTTCGAAGCCATCAAGCAATTTGTTGAGCAACTTCAACTGCCGCGCGTTCAACGGCAACCTGGTCCAGTGGTGCCAGATGTAAGTGTAATCTCCGCTGTTCATGCGGAGATTGTGGGCGGCATTGCCCGCATCCGCAAAAACCTCGCGATCGCAAGGATTAAGGCAAGCAAGAGCCTTTTCATCCAGGAATCCGCACGAACGGGCGGATTAATTGCAAAATACGCCGGCCTGACCCAAAATCCTTACAAACGTGAGGATTAATAATGAAGATACCCATCGACAACGCGGCTGCCATCGGCAAAGTGGTACGCGCCAGCCGCAAGGCCCAGAAGATCCGCCAGGACGATGCGGCGGGCAGCATCGGCGTCAGCGAGAACTTCCTTGGCAAGATCGAGCGCGGCAGCGAATCCGTGCAATGGGGAAAGCTCTTTCAGGTCCTCGAAGGGCTGGGCGTCCGGGTCATGGTGGATGTGCCCGATAGCGTGGCCGCCTATCTGAATGATCCCAACAGGGACAAGCCATGAACGGCCGATCCCTGCGCGCCTCGATCAACCAGACGGACGTGGGCACCTTGCAGGAAGTGGGCGGCCTCTGGAGTTTTCAATACACGGCAGACTGGCTGGGCAACCCTCTGGGCTTCGCGCTCAGTCCGCACCTTCCGCTGACGGCTGAGCCCTTGCTGGATGGCGCAAGCCAGCGTCCCGTGCAGTGGTATTTCGACAACCTGCTGCCGGAAGAAGGCCAACGTGTGTTGCTGGCCGGAGATGCCAGGCTGGATGCAGCAGATGCTTTCGGCTTGCTGGCCTGGTACGGAGCGGAATCGGCAGGGTCGGTGACCTTGCTGCCGCCGGATGCTGCGCCGCAAACAGCTGAACCGCTGCGGCCATTGCCCGACGATGCCCTGCAGGCCCGCATTCGTCAGTTGCCCAAGGCACCGCTGACGCATGCCGCCATCAAGCGCATGTCGCTGGCGGGTGCCCAGCACAAGCTGGCGGTCGTCCTGCAAGATGGCGCGCTGTTTGAACCCGCTGGCGCCACGCCCTCTACCCATATATTGAAGCCAGATCACCCTGATGAGGACTACCCCCATTCCGCGATCAATGAATGGTTCGTGATGCGGCTGGCCAGGCGACTGGGGCTCGATGTTCCTGATGTCCACCGACGCTATGTCCCATCGCCGGTGTACCTGATCGATCGTTTTGACCGGATGCAAGATGCTCAGGGCTGGCAGCACTGGCCAATGCCTGTCGCAGCCCAGCGGTGGCCCGGCCCCGGCTCTTTGGCTGGCTGGTGTTCAACATCCTCGTCGGCAATAGCGACGCCCACCTGAAAAACCTGAGCTTCATGGTCTCCCATGAAGGCGTCCAATTGGCGCCGTTCTATGACCTGCTCAGCGTTGCAACTTATGACACGCGCGCCTTCGACAAAAAAGGCTGGCCCGCACATACCCAATTGGCGTGGCCGATTCTGGGTGTGCGCCACTTCTCGGACATCAACCGTACATTGCTGCTTGAGGCAGGTGCGTCATTGAATCTGGCCAAAGGCACGGCAGAGCGCCTGCTGGAAAATCTGCGCAGTCGCGCTGTGCAGGAGGCTGAAGCGCTTTACGCCGAGGTTGAAACTGAAAATGCCCGGATCGCCCAGGCGCGCCCCGATCTGTTAGCAACCATGGCGGGAGAATCCCGTTGCCTCAGAACCATTCTGCACACCATCCTCAAAGAGATGGCGAAGCAGATTGCGTGAGAAAAATGGGACAGGGATTCCTTGGCTGTGCGGGCTTGTTGGGACGGCCTGATAGGCAATCAGACGCCGCTCCAATAGACAAATGGACGCTACCAAATAGACTATTGGACGCCTCTCGCGCGTGCTGACCACGCTCCTGCTGCTGCAGGCAGGCTATGCCTATGTGCCGTACAGTTCTCTGGAAAGTGTGGTTGAACTCAACAAGGAAGCTTATTACCTGGCGCTACGCCAGACCCAGAGCACTATCCGGACAGAGTCGCCGAACTGGCAGCCATGGCTGGTGTTTTTCTTTCGCGCCCTGGCCGAGCGGGTTCGCCGGTTGGAGAAAAAAGTCGAACGCGAGAAGGTCGTGCTGGCGGCCATGCCTGAACTGCAGTTGCAGATCGTGGAGTTCGCCCGGGAGCACGGCCGGATCACGATCGGCGAGGCCATCAAGCTGACAGCGACCAGCCGCAATACGCTCAAGCAACATTTTCGTGCTTTGGTTGAGCGTGGAGTGTTGAACTTGAATGGCAGTGGGCGAGGGGTTTGGTATGAGCTTCGCTGATAAAAGTGGAATTGGAGAGCGTTGTCGCTGAGGGTGTCGCATTGTGTTGTAGTGCCGATTGATTGGTTGTGGCGCACATTGTCACCCATTCGATGAAAAGAAAAAGTGAGCCAGTGGGCGCGCGCTTGCTACCGGGCTGCTCGGTGAATTTCCTCGCCTTCCAGTTCTACGACACTATTCGTGTGTCCATCGCCATCAGCGTGTTCGGCGTCGAAGCTGTGAAGAGTGGGTAGCACATCAGATTTTGCTGATTCCGTTGTTGCTAGCTACTTGAATGTTATTTTTGACTTCCAAATGTGGGCATGTGACGCTTTTTTGCCTTTCGCCTTGTCTTTTTGTTATGTATTATGCCAAACAAACTTCACAAGGATTGGAAGATGGCAAAAACATTAGTCGATGAATACAACCACACCTTCCCGGCCGTCCGGGGTGTACAAGCAGGTCGCCCGTGTTACATAGCCATGTGCCCCATGAGGCTTATTCCTAAGATATTCGTATTTGATGAAGACGAAGTCCCGGCCGAATTGAGAGCACAACGCGTCTTAAATAGAAGTCGCATTCCAGAAATATCGGAATATCTAATTAACAATCCCACCAATTACACGTTATCAGCAATTACTGCCTCGGTAGATGAGCAGGTCCACTTTGAACCAATGGCTGATACCGGCCCTGCAGTTAACATTGGCATGCTGACGGTGTCGATGGATGCACACATATTAATTAACGATGGGCAACACAGAAGGGCTGCGATTGCTGAGGCCATCAAAGAAGCACATGAACTGGGGCATGACCATATACCTGTTCTATTTTTTGTCGACGAAGGCTTGAGACGAAGCCAGCAAATGTTTGCTGACCTCAATAAATATGCAGTTCGACCGAACGATTCTTTAAGTACGCTATATGACCATCGGGATTCGTGCGCTGAATTAGCGCGATATGTTGTAGCGAACGTTGGATGTTTTGGCCGACTTACAGATATGGAGAAATCCAGCTTATCCAATCGAAGCACCAAGCTATTTACATTAAGTAGTATCAAAATGGCAAATAGGAGTCTGCTACGTAAATCGGCAAAAGAGTCTGTCAACGAATACGAAAAAGAGCTTGCCGCGAAATACTGGAATCTGGTGTGCCAAAATATTCCTGACTGGACAGCTGCGGAGAATAAAAAAATAAGTACAGCAGAACTTCGCCAAAACTACGTTCATGCCCACGGGGTGACCCTCCAAGCTCTCGGAGCAGCCGGGGCAGACTTACTTATAAATAACCCAAAAAGCTGGGAAAAGGATTTAAGGAAACTTCAAACTATCGATTGGTCCCGATCCAATACAACAGTTTGGGAAGGACGAGCGCTGATGTATGGAAAGCTGAGCAAAGCGCGGGCGAACGTAGCGTTAACTGCAAACCATATAAGGCAGGCGCTAGGCGTGCCCTTATCGGCCGAAAACAAAGCATTAGAAGAGTTAATTGGAAGATGAGCAAGAATAAGACTTTATACCCATCACAAGACCTAATGCTCGAAAGCACTACCATCACAGGTAGGCCACTACTAGAACTTATTAGTGAAATTCAATCCCTCTATCTCGAAGATCTCAAGCCTTGGGTTATTGGGTTTAGTGGCGGAAAAGATAGTACTGCTGTGTTGTCTTTGATTTACACCGCGTTGCAGAAATTAGAGCCAAACGAACGTCGCAAGCATATATATGTTGTCTCGTCAGATACCCTTGTTGAAACACCAATGGTCGTGGATATGATTACCTCGACAATTGACCAGATCAACAAAAGTGCTCCACGAGAAAGCCTTCCAATAAGCGCTCACATTGTTGTTCCTAAAATGGAGCAATCCTTTTGGACAAATTTGCTTGGAAAAGGTTATCCAGCTCCGACACAGCAGTTCCGCTGGTGTACTGAGCGGATGAAAATTGATCCTGTTAGCGAATTCATCTTGGATAAAGTTACGCGCTTTGGTGAAGTTGTTGTAGTCCTGGGCGCACGTAGCGATGAAAGTGCGTCGCGAGCTCAAGTCATAGCGAAACATAAAATTGAAGGCAGCAAGCTATCGCGGCATTCATCTCTGCCCGGCGCATTTACATACATGCCAATCGAAAGCTGGTCATTCGATGATGTCTGGATGTACTTGCTTGGCGCACCTGCTCCTTGGGGTGGAGACCATTTCGAGCTCTTTGAACTATATAAAGGCTCGAATGCTGGAGAATGCCCGCTAGTTATTGATACTAAAACACCGTCATGTGGGAATTCACGGTTTGGATGTTGGACCTGCACTGTAGTAACTAAAGATCGAGCGATAGATGGACTGATAGAATCGGGTGAGACATGGCTTCTAGATCTGAAGAAATTCCGGAACAAGTTATATAGAAGCACAGACCCTGATGAAAAGGAAAAGTATCGAAATTTCAAACGAAGAACAGGTAAGGTGCAGTATGCGCGCAAAAGCACTGATGAAAGTTCAGAGCTTGAAGTAAAAACAATACCGGGTCCGTACTGGCTAGAGCAGCGTCAAAAATGGCTAAAAGAACTACTCACTATAGAGAAGAAGCTTAATGACGAGGGTCGAAAGATAACTCTCATTCGAGTAGAAGAACTTTATGCAATACGCCGCGAATGGATGTTTGATCCTAATGAGCCAGATTGGGCTGACTCCTTACCGGGAATATATCGTGAAGTTTACGGAAGGGATCTAGATTGGCCAGACAAAGAAGCGGGCACGTTTACACAAGTAGACGCAGACTTGTTGAAAGAGCTCGGTCAGAAATACGAAACACCTCACGAATTGGCCATGAAATTGATCGAACTCGAACACTCAATGGATGGGTTAAGCCGGAGAAAAGGTCTCTTTGGACAGATTAATAGTCTGTTAAATCAAGACTGGGGATCATTGGACGAGATCAATAGTAAAAATGAAGCAAACAGACACAAGCCGGGTATAAAAGTGCTCAAAGCAGGTTATGACGAAGAGCTAAAAAAATTAACCTCTGAGTATGAGAAGTTGTAAACATGATTATAAATTCTTTGTACTTGAACAACGTTGGAGTTTTCAGAGGACACCATGAGATTGACCTCACTCCGAGAGTTAAATATGGTCGAAAACGTCCAATTATTTTGTTTGGCGGGCTCAACGGAGCGGGAAAAACGACAACATTAACCGCCGTCAGATTGGCGCTCTATGGGCGGCAAAGCTTCGGCCGCAATATTTCTCTGCATGCTTATCATCAACAGCTATCGGATTTAATTCATAAACCACCTTCCAACGAGCTTGCACCGTATTCAGCAGAAGTGGGGCTTAGATTCAGCTATGGAAAAAATGGAAAAGTCAGTGAAATTAGCATAAAGCGAGCCTGGGAAAGAAAAGGCAGTAAAGTTGTCGAGCACCTGGAAATTTTCCAGGATAAAGACAATTTATCTGAACTGAATGAGGAACAAAAACAAAGCTTCCTAAATGAACTGGCTCCTATTGGTGTCTCTGACTTGTTCTTTTTCGATGGGGAAAAAATTGCGGAACTAGCCGAGGATGACACAAGCGAAGCGCTGATAGACGCTATCAATCGCTTGTTAGGTCTGGATATCATCGAACGATTAAGAGCTGATTTGGGGATATATTTGCGTGATAACACCCAAACAAAACTACCTAAAGAAATAAAAGCTGAGATTAAGCAGCTAGAGGAGCTGTATGCAGAAAATTACAGTACATATCAGAGAAAACTTAGCGAAATTGAAGAGTTAAAAACAATAGAAGTAGCAACGCAGAAGGATATTGCTGCAGTAAACTTGAGGATAAATGATTTGGGCGGGGCGTGGGCGAGATCTCGCGAAGCGGCAGAACTAAAAAGTGAGCATCTTATAAAGGAAAAAAGAAAACTCATTGCGGAAATGCAGGATCTTTTTTCTGATTCCTTGCCACTTGCACTTGCCACGAGGAGCCTTAAAAGGCTGCAGAAAAACTTAGCATCTGAAAAAGAAACTAAGGAAAGAATCGCTACCCGCGAAAAGCTTGAAAAACATATTCAGGCTCTTAGGTCACAACTCGCAAAGGAGCTTGGCTCTTCCTGTAAGCCAACGATTGATTCAGCTATTGATGGCGCCTTCTTTAATTTGCGAGATAAAAGTAAGGATTCCAAAATAGTCCATGACATCTCTGATAGTTCTTTCAATAAGCTGAATTCAACTATAGAAAGTTACGTGCCGAAGCAGGTTAGTCGGTTGAAAAAGCTTGGGCAGGAATTAGAAAAAATTGAAGATGAACTGTCGTCGCTATCAATAGCTATTGCCAGAGCGCCAGATCAGGCACGGTTAGATGATGTCTTGTCTGAACTGGCGATACTGCAGCAAAGACTCGGTGAAATTTCTATAAAGCTTGATTCGGCAAGAGATGATGCAAAGCACTATCTGCGATTAGCGATGGAAAATCTCCGACGCCTACGTGATTTGGGTGATAAATATACTGTTTCTTTATCTCATGGGCAGGGCGTGGAGCTTGCTTCGAAAACTAGAGAGATGCTAGAGGAATTTGGCGAGCTAACTAAGAAAAGAAAGATTTCAATCCTCGAAGATGAATTTATTAAGTCTTTCTGTAAGCTTGTACGGAAGGAGGACATGAATATTCAAGCAAAGATAAATCCAGAAAATTTCTCAGTTGATTTATTTGATAAACACGGAAATACAATTAATAGGAAAAAATTGTCCGCTGGCGAAAAACAGATCTATGCTATTGCGATGCTGGAAGCTTTGGGGAGAACATCAGGTAAAAATCTTCCGATAATAATTGACACGCCTCTCGGGCGATTAGACTCAAAACATCGTGCCAATTTAGTTAATAACTATTTTCCTACTGCGAGCCATCAAGTTTTAATACTTTCTACTGATACAGAGATAGATGAGGATTTCTACAGTGCACTTTCACCCGAAACATCTCACGCATTCTCGGTAGATTACGATCCTGATCAAGGATGTTCTTATTATAATGAAGGCTATTTTTGGAGATAAAGGCGTAAAGTATGTTGCCAAATAAAATGCGGATATCTGATAAAGCCTTCACATCACTTAAGCGGCTACAGAACAATACAGGCTTAACAGTGAATGTTGGAGCGCGATTAGCATTTTTTGTGTCGATTGAGCGTGGCCATCATTACTCCGGTGAAGAAATAGTCCTGAAGCAACGTGAATTGGATAAAACTTCATGGCTGGGCGAATATGGAGATATTGTAGAAATGCTCTTGCGAGATAAGTATCCGGGGCTAGATAGGCAAGGGCTTTATCGGGCGTGGGGTAGTCACGTAGACGACGGAGCTACCATAATCGAAACAAAGAAAAATCTAACCGCGCTATGCAATATCCTGTAGTTTACAACGACTCAGTTGGGGCCAAAGCTATGGATTCCTTAATCGCTTTATAGATTGCTCCCGCGCTCTTGGTTGTTGGATCTAGTTCAAAAAAATAGTTGCTAGAGACATTTGATGTGCTAATTACAGAGTAATAATCGTTCGTCGAGAATACTTTGCTCCAGTTTGAGGGTGGCGTCGCCAATGACAAATACACATCGCGGAAGATTCGCATGAGAGCGTTAAATCCAATTGTTTTGTTCAGCGAGGATTTTTTATCATTCTTATTCCAAGCTTCGGGCCATTTTCTTTGCACTGCAGTGAAGTAGTTACTTAAATTTGCAGCGATTACCTCATCTTTTTTCTCAATAAATGCTTTTCTGAAGAAATATTTACTCAGGCTTTCGCTATCTAGATATCCGAGGTCCTTATTTTTTCCTAAAAACCGGCTACGGCTATTAGAAAGTAATATGTTTTTATCTGAAGTAGGATCAGGGCTAATAAGTTTTACTAAATTTTCGACAAAAGCAGCCTGCGTTAGAAATTCTCCCTTTATACCTGATGTCGCAACACCGAGTCTTTTAATGGATCTATAGAGGGGGCCAGATTCATCTGAATTAAAGAGAACAGCTATGTCATGGCAGGTTCTTTCTGGGCTTCGTGCAGCTGCTAGCGATTCCAAGTCATATACCAAACTCTTATTCACCTTCGTTTGTGCAAGATTAACCGTCGCAAATATACCTGCCTGGGTTGAAATGTCAGCTTCTACAAAAATTGTTACTAAAAGTTGAAATATGCATTCTTCCCCGCCGGTAGATTTGAACCGAGAATTAGAACTATCAAATCCGGCAAGGCGGTGTTGCCCGTCCAAAATAAGTGCCACTCTCTCTTTGTCATTGGCACCACAATCGATGGTCAAAGTTTTTCTGGTCTCATCCCAAGTAACATACTCAGCCTTTATGGCTACAATAATTGAATTTGGAAAAGTAGCATCAATATGTCGAATGTAGCTGTTGATTTGTTTGACTCTATTTGGCTTCAGAGGCCGCTGTATTCCGAGATAGTTGTCTAAATCATTCGATTCCAATCGACGGACATCGGCTTCAGAAATTGCAACCAAATCTGGCGCATTCATTACACCACAATAGAATTCCCCAATGGGCTGTGACACTTTAATTGCATCGAACTCAATTTTATGTGTATTCATGACCGGCTCTTAAGTTTATTAAACGATGCTTTGAGTGCATTTTGCTGCGTAAGTCGAATGTTGTCATAGTCGGGGATGGGCTTGCATTCGTAATACGTTGAATAGTACCAAATCAATAAGGAGGCAACATATATTGCAATAGCCCAATATCCAAAATTGAATTGAAATAAATTCGAAATCGTTGGATTACTTTCAGCCAAAACCCTGCCAATGCGAAAGTAACAAAAAAATACTAGTCCGCCAAAAAAGGAAACTAACGAGAATGTAAAGACCCAGCCGAAATACCTCAAAGTGAAACTCCGTTTTGTAGTAACGGATTTTATTAACAACCAAAAAAATGGTGTAATTAATGCGGAAGTAAAAAGGAATACTTCACCGCCCTTAATATTCTCCTGGAATGCTTCAAAAAATTTGAAATCTAAAAGCATTACACGAAGAGTCGAATCCACAACAATAGGTAGAAAAGACCCAATTAGCATCCAGATGCATGCGCCTAAAGTAGATTTGTGAGTGTCGAGGTCCATAGATATTCCGTGGTTCTTTTTGGAGTGCTACTACAATTCCCAGAAAGCCGTATCTCTGATTTTTGTAATGAGCTTGTCGCCATCTACATATAAACTAAAGTGTTTATCGAGCTCTCTAATCGTTTTCATCAGATACTCTTGTTCCGACTTTTCGTCCTTATTGAACAGAGCTTTTATGTCTTGATTCTTAATTTGAGACACGCGATGAACCACCCAGCTGAGGATATATGCGGAGTAATCGTTCTCCTTCGTTTTAAAGTGAGTAATATCTTGCGTTGAAAGAATGACTCCAACCCCATACTCTCGTCCTTCTTTTAGAATTCTACGCAAGCTTGGAAAGTCTTGAGACATAAAGTTATCTGCTTCATCTACCAAGATCAATTTTGTGATCTGACGGTAGTCGCCACGTATTTCCGGCTTACCTTGCTTCTGCATTTGCGAATAGAACAAGTCTAAGGTGAGTGCCACCACCAGATTTTGTATTTCGGGAGGATAGCCAGCCAACTCAATGACTCGAATACCGTCGATTAATTCGTAAAGGCTCGTGCATTTACCGACGTCATCTTCAAATATCTTTAACTCGTTGAGACTTTCTAAAGCAGCATAAAGGGAGTCTTCTTCAACTTTCTCCTGATGAATAAATAATGTCCATACATCGCTAATTGTTGGCGCAGGCTTAAACCAGGTATTTTTATCGGATTTATCTATACCCGCTAATTCGTAAGCCTCACCAATCAATTTCCGTAGTCGTAACTGTTGCTTTTGACCTAATCCAAAAGCTTTACCCATTGTTTCGGAGAAACCGCGAGCGGTATGAACTGGCAACATCGGTGTGTCACCGAATAGGCTTAAAGGGTTGTAAGGTAACTTATATAAATTGTACTTCTTGGCGTTTGTAGCCGACTGAAATTTGTCGTCAACATAGTCAGATTTATAATCGAAAATCAGCATGCCGATTGGCTTTCCATCGACATTTAGATGTTGACTACGATATAGCTGGGTAACAACGGATTTTGTACACTGTGTTTTACCGGTTCCCATTGTGCCGATGATGCCGGAATTGGTGTTCATAAATTTCGCCGTATTAGTCGGTTCCCAATAGACCGGCGATTTGTGGTTCACATCATGCCCGATGAGAATCTTAAGAAATTCATCTTCCGATTTAACCAGCGGTACGATTGGTTCAATTTCATCTTTGCTTGAAGTACCAAGTTCGGATATTTGTTCTTTTTCCGGTTCTGGTTCTTCGGACTGTTTAACTTGATCGAAATAGATTTCATGATCTAAAGTGGCACTTATAGTTGCTGGGTTGCAAGGTAGGAAGAAACGCTCATCAATAGCTGCTGCCGCGGTACCTGACGGATCATTTAGAAATTGCCTTAGTGGCGTAGAGATGGTCTTTTTCATAAAGCTTGAGGGGACCTCAAGCTTTAGTATGTTATTTACTAGTTCTGCGGATGTCGACATACATTGCCCGGACTCCAGATTGGCAACGACGAATCCCTCTGGGTAGTCGTCAATAATGGCAATCCTATAGTCGCCTTGAAGCCACCATTCTTTGCGTTTAAGTAAGGACTGAAAGTAGTCTTCTGGATACACGTTATAAAGCAGATATTTATCAACTTGGATGAGCGCTTGACGAACAAACAACCCCCGGTAGATGCTTCCCGCTAAATTATTGCTACCTAATATCTCGGCCAAATACCTACCCAGTTCCTTTGCTTGTGTTATTGCTTTAATAGGGTCGTAGCTGTGTCCTGTTTTAACCTCTAGTGGTAGTAAAAATAGTTCCGGCTCCCTGAATCCAACAAACAATACATCATCAGAAATAGCACCATTTCGATATCCTTGAACATGTCTAGAGAACTCGGATTCGGTCATATTAAGCCCAATATTTCCAGATACGCGGACCATCTCCGCCGCAGACATTGGCACCCAGGTGATGTTAGATCTTGCTAGCAAAATACTAATCAGCTTATAGGCCGCAAGTATCCCTTTCCGCTCTTTCCGTATTTTTTCGTTATCCGTTATCAGCTTTAGCAACCACTCGCCATTGAAGGCGTTGAACTCCGTAACAAGTCCGCCGTCCTCCTTTTCCAATACTTTGTGGTATAGCGCAGTTTGACGGGTAACAGTTATGGCGTCGTATGTAGCTGAGCTTGTGTATTGGTCAGAGTAATGAATGAGAAGTAAATCTTTGGTGCTGTTAAAAAAATCTAGTGTAACTTTTGGATCGATGATCGAGGTCCAAATCGAGGACTGGTAGCAACGCTCTAGAAGATCTTTGAAACGATCATTAACGGCTAGCGCTATAGCGCTATTCTTGCGGTATGTAAATGCTGATTTACGCGCCGGCTTAACTAATCGCCCATACAACTTAGCTAAATTAAGGGCTCTATTATCCTCAAGTTTGACATTCTTGGTTCCGAAACCGGTGATGTAGTTTCCTTTATCGTTCGAGGAGGCTTCACCGTTAACTAAGCCATGTGCACATATACCACTCAGCCTTTCATCTGGATCGACATCAATAACTTCAATTTTTTGGTTATTTCTGAAAAAACTTAAATGTGCGTAGGCCTGTTCATTGACCCGAGAGTGGATAAATTTGCTATAACTCACACGGGTTCGGAGTAAGTCAACAATGCTATCCGCATCATCCTTATTCTTGCCCTTGTTTAATCCATAACGCTGCTTAATGGATTCATAACTCGCAATTTCGGAAAAGCGGTCGAATTCAGTTTCTTGAAAGGCGTCATCGTAGAGGTTAACGTGAATGTTGAAGGTCTTCGACCCTACGTGAGTAAGATGATCGACAATACCTTCAAAAATCCCGTGATTATCGTAATTGTTAACTGAGTTAATCGTTAACGTTGGCCGAGCATCCGCTTCGGGTTCCGGAAACAAAGATTTGAATGCCTCCGTAAATTCTCTAATCTTTTCACGTACTAACTTTCTTATATAGCCATAGTCACTTTTTTGTTGCGGAACGCAACGTAGCCAAAAACTGCTTTCTTCGAAAGCCTGTACGTATGAAAAATCGTGATCTTCATTATAAATATAAGGTAACAATCCTTGAGGTGTTAAACGCGCGAGTGTCACCTTAGGTAAATTCAAGTAGCTTTCATCGGAGTCACTAACGGCCCTCTGAACTAGTTCCAGATAGTATGCCAATACCAACGGATGAAAAGGCGTTATCCATTCCTCATCGCTCGTTCTAAGAATTCCAATTTGTACGATTTTGATTTGGTCTGATTCTAGAAATTCATCGATTTGAATGGCGTTTAAAAATTGGATGTATTCTTCAACAACATCAGTGACCACATTAATATAACCGCTACCCCAGCCACTAAGCGACGGGAGACTGTTTTCAGTTCTCAGGTAACTATAAAGCGCTGCGTAAGCGGCTCCGAGATTTGGAGCGATTCTTTCGATATCACTTATGGAGAGAGCGTCGTCGTTAACAACTGAAACAAAATCATTGTCTAACCAATCTGACTCTCTCTTTAGCATATCCATTTGTTGTTTGTTTGCTTTTACTTCCTTATTCTCCAGGTAAACTCGCTCTTTTGATTGATTGAATACACCGAAGAGCAAATTTTGAAAAAGTTTAGTGCCTAAATCGGTATCGAAAATCAGCGGCAACGTTAGATAGTCAGTAGCTGCCGCACCTTCTACATAAAACGCAAGTTTTACAGTGCCATTGTGTATCGCGAAAGATATTTGCTCGACTTCATTGGACAACGATTCAAAATCAATCCAACCGACATCCGTCACATCAAAGCATTGATCAATACTTTCAAGGGGTGTTCGTTTGTTTGAATTGTCTATCAGTCCAACATATATATCAGTGTCTGGCGTTTGTAGCGTTATTGACTTTTTCTTATGATTTACAAGAAATATATTTTCAATTGAATCGATATTAAACCAACTTTTTCTCACCACGAGGCAGCGATATTTAAAACACTCGGAAGCCTTATTCCGCTTTAGTGAAAGACCAAAAAATTTCGGTTCTGATTCAATCGATCCAGTGATTGTTATATTGGTGTTTTTGCTCCCACCTGCAATTGATATTTCATATCTATCGTTGGTTTTCGTCGGAATCTCCAGTCTAATTTCGTCTCTTTGAACTTTTGCACCGACTAGGTTTATTCTTAGATCAAAATCACTCCTGCCTGCATCAACTTCGATAATGATATGCCTTTCACGCTGGGCTGATTTGCTTTCGCCTTTTGACCTTATAACTAAGCGCGCACTTGCAGACTGCTCGTTGACGATTGACAGTTCTTGAACTCTATTTCTCTCTTGCTCCTTTAGAAATTCATCAAAGGTGACTTTCTTCCAAGAATCTACATTTTCATCAATGAGAAAGTGTTTCTGTATGAACTCGCTGCTCAAGTCCGCTAAATGGTCTTCCAGCTGGTCGGGATAGTGCTGAACAACCTGCTCTATTTTGTCATAGAGGGCCTTGTTCTGATCTAGCCTTGATTTAACTTGTTGGGACTGACCCTTCATGTTCAAAACTGAAGGGTCTTCCAGGAGTGCTATTTCAGTGAACCGAATATCACCGTCGCATATGGCGTCGTGCAAGGCCTGAAAGCCAAACATGCTACTTTTATCGTCGATGATTTGATCATACTGATAATCTAGCAGTATTTTGGAAATGTCCTTTCCATCAATACTGTCACTGCTATCAATGTACTCGTAAAGAGAGTTCTTTATGCTTTCTGGATCGAAAATGCCACCCTTGACTGTAATGTCATGTGAACTATTGATTAAAGTATCCAGCATGCTGTTATGGAGTATTAACAGCGCTGTGTTTAAAAAAGGCCCATTTTGCGCCGATACCTCATCACGCAAGTAAGAGATGAAATTTTCTGTATATCCGATACCGTTGTCTTCTTTGTGAATAATGGGAATGAGTTTTACCTCATTAACCTCAAAGTAAGCTAGTTTTGAGCCACTAACATCAATGAAGCCAATCTGTTTGCCCTTCTTGACAAATGCATGAAATAGCTTGTGGCTGTTCTTACTGTTCGGAGATCTAAACTGGTATTTATAGCCAGCAAAGATTTGCCCTTTTGCATGCTTATGGAAGTGATCTACTATGAAATCTTCAAAGGGTCTTCCGGACATATACCGCATCTCCGCTATCGCTCATTCTTTCAACATTACCAACGCGCTCATAGAAGCGAACCAACGCCTGTTGACTTTGCTTGTCGAAAAATATTCCTCGATAGTTAAATTCTTTAATCAGGTCTCCAAGCCGCAACTTTTCCTTTTCGCCGACTGCCAAGTTAGTGATCAGCGTAATGTAGTCTTGATTCATCACTAGCACTTTTCCTGCTTGGCCGCGTGACTTGGCGAAAGTTGAGCACAGTTCATGCTCAGTTGTTCGGACAAATTTCTCTTGTGCGGCGGCGCGAGTTCTTTTTTTGCCAAATTGATCGACAGCTGTCTTGAGTAAGACCTCTAACCAATAATGTGGATCGGATACTGTTTCATCATGGTCAAAAACAAAATCGATCTCTTCATTACGATCTTTGGCAAATTCTTTGGCATACTTCCTAAGCGGTATCGAATCATTTTGGGATAGTGTTTCGGCAAGCTCCCATAGCGGGATACGACGATCACCCTTTTCTTTGTCGATGAATTGAAGACTTTCGTTCATCGACAAGTAAGGGAATATGTACTGCATTGCCTTCTGCACAGCTTGATGGCCAAATGCGCTGAGATTTGTTCTTTCTCGACTGGCCGATTCGTTTTCCAAAATAAAATAGAGTGGTCTTACGATAGGCCTCTCTCTAGTATTTTTTATGTTTAGGGCCAATTGCGCAGTGTACAGATATCCGTAAAGTCGAAGCAGGTTATCAATTTGAGCCAACAAATATTTTGGCCTTGTGCCAAGGAACTGCAAATCTCGTCTAAACATCTGAGTTAAAAATGGAAGATATGGCTTTTCATTGATTCCTTTCGATAGTGTCTGAGAATTATCTTTCATTTCTTCAAGGATCACTTCTGACTGCAGCGATTTTATAACCTGACTTTCAATAAAATTGCTTGCTTCCCATTGGATTTTTGGCAGGTTGAAGCCATGCATCAAGCTAGAAAACATGTCTGCAAGACGATGTTGTGCAGAGCTTGCTGTTAAGGGCGCAAGTTTAAAGAGAAGGGATTCTGGTGCTAGTTGATAGATGGATCCAACGTCGAAGTACATTTCTTTGATATATATCCACAGCTCAGTCTCATCGAGTTTGCTATGAAAATCTGCACGACAAACTTCCTCAAATTTGGCAATGGCAGCTTTTTCTTTGTCTTGGAAATCGCCCTCCAGATTTCTTAATAGCTTTGAGTTGAGACGTTTTCTATAAAGATTTCTAATTACGATCGCAGCTGCAACCCCCCAATCGAAATCCCCCTCTTTTGCGATAGAGGTTCTGGATGGAAAGTAGCTATTGAGAACGTTATTCCCTGCAGTCAAATTTGATTTTAGCTTGCTCATAGATTCAGACCACTTACTCTGATTTCGTCATCTGATGTATGCTTCAGTTTCGCTAGACGAGCACCCTTTTTGTATAGGAACAGCGTATCCGAATTGCTTAGTGTGCTATAGATATGGGACACAAGCTCGTCTAATAGAACGACTGAATTTTTGTCATACCTGTTAGGTCTGAACCCATTAACAATGTTAATCATTAGTTCCATTAGGTTAACATTTACAGGAATTGGATCGACTTTTTTCCCAGCGATGTTGATGTGTAAATTGAAAGAGTAAATGTTGTTGTATTTTTCAGACTCTATATCTTTGTATGCGACGGTCATCTCAAGCTCAGACGCGATATCAATCTTTCCTTGAGAAGATAAGTAAAACTCGTCTTTTGATAGATAAGGTGCGTTTCGATTCGCATAGGATTGGATGGAACTAAAAACCGTATTTTCATAGAAAACTTTCAGCTTTTTCTTGTCTTCCTGGTCACCACAGTAATTGTGATGTAGTGACCATATCTCCCTATATTTGATTTCTGGGTCGTCGGTAAAGGATTTTTTTAGAGCGGCTGGATAATTATTGTTTAGATTTGAGTGTCTAACCAAAAACAACATTCTAATTTTTGACTTGGGTGTTTTTAGAATCCTATTTTCAATGCCAAATTTCGATGTCGTTTCGTCCATGAAAGATAGATACGGTTGATCCTCAATTCCAAGCGACTGGTTTAATATAAATCTATCTACGTCGACAGTTCTAGTTAAACTCGGATCGAATTCGGATAAGGCCAGTAGCAAGTCGTTATCGCCGCCGTTGAAAACATTGTCAAATAGGTAGTCTTCTCCGGCTAAGATAGAGAACACAAAATCTAGCACCATTCTTGCAGTTATAAATTGATCTTTCCTGATTCTCGCGTTGAAAATTAGCTCTATGATGGCCTTCTGAACACCCATATCACGTAGCAGAAGGTAGTTAGTAGTAAGTACCCTATCTGATGCGATGTTTGACAAATTCTTGGACTTTGCCAGCTCAGCGTTGAATAGGTCTCTGAAAGGGTTTCTGTGATCATCTACAACAATTTTATTTATTAACGACCGGAAAAATGGCGAAGATACTCGGCCATCGTCCAATGAGAACTTTGGATAGTCTTCAAAATGTATGAAGTGTATCTTATTCCCCGTTGGCTTTGATTGTGCGAGAAACTTACTTATTGCTTTTCGGATTTCATGATGTTTTTCTGCGCCTTCTCGTTCATAGTTGGCTAGCATGCCGACATTTATACCCACAACAAGCGGGATCTTATTCTTATCGTGCTCATCAAAGATCAGGTTTAGTGTATCTATTGCGGTATGGTCTGGCTCAAAGCTATGTGTTGCATCTAGGTGAAACTTAACTTTATCCCCGCGAGATTTTTTGTATCTGGTTAGTATTTCGGATTTTCCATCTCCGCTACTTCCGCATAGAAACAATATAGATCCATTTTCAAGCCTTTCTAAGACTCCACGAAAAGCGATTTCAACATCGGTTTCTACGTAGAGATAGTCCTTTATAGCTCTGATTTTTGCATCAGCTATCTCTCCATCAGTTGTTACGGCTGATGGAGATGACTTTGACAATTCTTTAAGAGCTTCTCGTAAATTCATTACTGGTCACCTAGTTTTGGCGTTCTAGTTGCGATCTTCCATTTTAAATGCGGCCTATCGAGATCGATCTATATTGATGGCAGGGATCTTGTTTGGCTTACACGTACACTACCAACATATTCATAACCAACCGTATCAACACATCCTTCTGCTTCGGATCGGACTCCGCCACCAGCAACGTCAGCGCCGCCAGTCCGGTATCGTTGATAACCGGTTCCCCCTTCTTCCCAAACAGCCGCCCATTGCGATGCAGAAAATCTACAAACAAAAATGCCCCGCTGCGCTTGTTGCCGTCGCTGAACGGGTGATTCTTCACGACAAAATACAACAGATGCGCCGCCTTGCTTTCCACCGTTGGGTAAGCGGGATCGCCAAACACGGTCTGATCCAGATTCCCCAGCAGCGCCCCCAGACCATCGCCCCGTGGCTGCGCAAACAGTGCAGTGGCCTCGCCCCGCGCCATCAGCGCGGCTTTCAACTGCGCCAGTGCGGCAGAGGCCTGCGTCTCGCTCGGCAGGGTACCGCCGCTTTGCCCGGTGGGCTCGGTCAGCATGCCCTCGTCATAGCGTTGCAGCCACAGAAAAGTCTGGGTGTAGCGGCTGATAATTTCCAGCAACCCGGAGTCTGCCTCGGCGGCAAGGCCGGATATTGGGTCGTGGTCGTTGGTCAAAGTTGGGCTCCCGAGTGCTTTTTATGCATTGAGGTGATTTCCGTGTTGCCCATCCGTCGGTTTATTATCTATACTTCGCACAAGTGGATCGGGGGTGCCCGGTCGGCGTCATAGCCTCGGTGGGTTTCACCGGGGCTTTTCGCTTTCTGAGGCGGGGTAAATTTTAAATCCTCGACCTTCATAACCTTTACCGACGTTTGCGCGTCCCCCATCGCAATAGAATTTCCGTTTTAAGATATCAAAGGCCCGGTTTTCCTGCTCGGGCTTCAACACCTGCAGACCGATTGGACGAGCCACCAGATCGGCCAACTGCAGTCCTGAAGACATGACTTTCTTGTCAGCAAAGAGCACTTCAAATGGTAGTGAGATGCCCAGACGGTTGTTGCCGTCACAAACACGGCGAAACTCCAGCTCAAGTTCGTTATCTTCTTTCTTGCCTCTGCATTCAACCACTACAAAGGTTTTGAGCGTGTGTTGATTTTTCTCTTGCAGGAACTCATGCAGCGTTTCCAGGCAGAAGCCCAAAGCGATGTGATAGGGATTGGCACTCACACCTTGTTGCTTGCTCAATGCACGCTTATCTATCACGCAGCTGATAAGGATGAAGTTACTCCGCTCGATAATGCCGGTTAGCTCATCCATAAACTGGATTCGCTGCGCTTTGCTGCGAAAAATATTGAAGGCGCCTCTTTCTTTGCGAATCTCTTGTTCGTGCAGAATGATCTGATCATGTCCAAAGTAATTAAACTTGAATTTTTCGAGTGCTGAAACAACCTGTTCGCTGTAATGGCGTTTATGAAAAACGCAGAATGCCAGCACGAACACCGGATAATTATTGTCGATGCTTTGCAGGCTGTGATCGCCGCTTTCGTCCACATAAACAATGTACTTGCTGAACGGGCTTGGCGATAGTTCAGCCGCAGCGCGTTGAAACAGACTTTCATGCGCTTCTGTAGGGGATGGTGCTTTCGCAGTAGGTGTTTCCAGCTCAAATAGTGGTAACTTCCCGTCGTCTATATTTTCGTGATCGTTTTGATCAGCCGTCATTTTTTTATCCATGAATGTGCGGGATTGGCGCTGCCCGCCAGGGCCAGGGCTGTCCATCGCCTGCCTGATACAGGGTGATCCGGGATGTCATTGTGCCTTCACATAGTAGGTGCTGCGTGCGCTGCCGTGGCGGTCACCGAAACCTAATAATAGTAGTTCCGGACTTTATCCGGCTGAATTGTGTTCGGCAATACTTTAGAAATCTCCATTTTCTTTCTCTACTCCTGTCTATCAAAACAAGTCCATCAAAGCGCGCAAGCGCACCGGGCCCAAATCAGTTGCAAACACACATTCAAACAGCGCACCGCGCAAGGAGTCCCCCCATGACCAACACCACCGAATTCCAGACCGAACTCCCCGCCATCCAATCCATCCCCCTCGACGCCGTCAAAAAGCCCCTAATGCCCATCAGGCAGTACATCTACGAAGCCGAGTTCCTGCACCAGTGGAGTCAGGTCGATCGTCCGCTGCTGGAAAAGGCCGGGCTCGATCCATCTTTGTTGGACGCTATCCTGACCCGCGCCGGAGCCCTGCGCGAAGCCGAATCACTCTGGAGCCTCGAACGCTTCAGCCGCGAGGACGCGCAAAAGGAATGGGAAGAGCAGTCCCCGGCGGCTTACGCCCTGCGTGACAAGCTGCTGCGCGACATGCGTTTTGCCTTCCGCAGGGACGACGCCCTGCTGGCGCGGGTGGCGGACATTGCCGATGGCGCCGGCCACGTGGATATGCTGCAGGACCTGAACGATCTGGCGCTTCTGGGGCGCACGCAACTGGCGGCGTTGGCCGGTCTCGGCGTGGATGAGGTGCTGCTGGATCAGGCCGCCGCCCTGGCGGATCAACTGACCACCCTGCTGGCCTCGGCCGCCGGCGAACGCAAGGAGGGCAACAGCGCCCGTCAGTTGCGGGATCAGGCCTATACGCACCTGAAGGCAGCCGTGGACGAGGTGCGTGACTTTGGCCAGTACGTGTTTTGGGATAACGCGATCCGCCGTGACGGCTATTTCAGCGATTACACCCGCCGGGCCAATGCCCGCTCCCAGCGCAACAGGGCAGAGGCCAACAAAACCGGCGAGGTGATGACCGACGCCTGAGCCGTTTCCACCGTCCTCTGGGGGCCGCACTGGCTCCCAGGCGGTCTTTAGCCCGCCCTATGCAAGCTTGCTGCTGTCCTATGCAATACCCACCCGTTCCTATGCAGCGGCGACCCCTTCCTATGCCGGCAGCGGGGTTTCCTATGCAGGAATACCTCTTCCTATGCGGTGCGCGACCCCGAACGATGCCATCTCAGTGGCGCAGAAGGCGGTACATGGGCATTGACGGAAGCGGGCTCGATTCTCAAGAACACATTCGTTTCGGATATTTCGAATTTTCGTTTATTCCGGTTATACTCCTCTCATGATGCTGTTTGAATCTCGCAGGAGGCTGCCATGACCACTCTTTCTACCACCCATTCTTTGCCGACGGCCGAAGAAGTCGCCATCGCTCGCGAGAGCGGCCGGGCACTGTCTGCCTACCTGCAGACGCGTGCAGAAACCCAGCAGATCGAGATTTTCGACGACAAGGGCGCATCCCACCCGGTTCGCGTCCCGGTGTCTGCGCTGCGGCTGCTCGTGGATGTCCTGACTGAAATCGGTGAGGGCAACGCGGTCAGCATCATCCCGATCCACGCCGAACTGACGACCCAGGACGCTGCGGATGTGCTCAACGTCTCTCGGCCGTTCCTCGTGCAGCTGCTGGAGCGCGGTGAGATCCCATTCCACAAGATCGGTACGCATCGCCGTGTCCGCTACCAGGACGTGATTGCGTACAAAGAGCGCATTGATGTGGAGCGCAGTAAGGCACTTGATGCACTGGCCGAGCAAGGCCAGGCGCTCAAGATGGGGTACGAATGAATGAGTTCAAACTTCACCGTCATCTACGACGCGTGCGTACTCTACCCGGCTCCCCTGCGCGATCGCTTATGAATGCCCATGTGCGGGACAGCCTTGTGACCGGCTTCGAGCATCTGATCCCGTCTGTCGAATTGCCGGATGCTGATGACAGTCATGTGGTGGCTGCTGCCATTCACGGTGGCGCGAGTCTGATCGTGACCTTCAACCTGAAGGATTTCCCACCGGAGCGGCTCAAGCCCTATAACCTGGCCGCCCAGCATCCGGACGATTTCATCTTCGATCTACTGGATCTGCACGCGGCCCGGGTGTGCGAGGCGGCAGCCAACCATCGCCGGTCGTTGAAGAACCCGCCCAAGACGGCTGACGAGTACCTCGACACGCTGCTCAAGCAAGGCCTCACGCAGACTGTTGGCCTGTTGCGGGAGTGGAAGGTAGCGATCTGACGGACGCGGGTACAATTGCCGTCATCCCTCACCTCGTCCGCAACCGCTGCCGATACTCCTGCGGCGTCACATCCGTCCAGCGCTTGAACGCCTCACGAAAACTAGCCGCATCACGAAACCCGCATTTGTGCGCAATAGCTGCTGTCTTCTGCCGCGCGTCATGCAAACTGTCCAGCGCCAGTTGCAGCTGGTGTTCCTGGCAGATCTTGCGGTAGCTGGTGCCGTTGTCCTGTAGTTTGCGGCGCAGGGTGCGCGGTGTGGTGTGCAGGCGGTCGGCGATATCGTCCAGCCCGGGCAGCGGCCCGTCGCGCTTGCCCAGTTCCGCCCGCAGCATCCAGGTCAGGTCGCCTTTCTTCACCTTGGTGAGCCGCTCCATTTCCTGTTCGCAGACACGGATCGCCAGTTGCTCCGTCACCGGATTGCCCATCGGCAGCGGCCGCGTCATCAGGTTTTGCGGAATCACCAGCACACTTTGCGGGCTGTTGAATTTCACCGGGCAGTGTAGATATTTTTCGTAGGAATCCATGTGCTCCGGCGCGGCGTAGGCCAGCCGCACTTCGCTGAACACGTCCTTCTGCCCCACCAGATCGGAAATGTGGCGGTGCAGGAAACCGATCAGCAGTTCGTGGGAAAAACTGGGATTCAGCGCGAAGTTCATGCCTTCCTGCCGCGAGATGACGATGTGCGTGGCGTCGTTCTTCACACTGGGGGTGAGGCTGAAACGGCTGCGCACCAGGCTGCGGAAACGGTTGCCGGTGTCGAGGGCGTCGCCCAGGGTGCGGGCGCAGATCAGCGCGGTGGCCAGCACGCCCCAGCGCGAGATATTGAGTGCGCTGCCCAGGGCCAGGCCGATGTCCGGCCGCTGGGTGATGCGGTAGATGTTGTGATAGATGATGTCGAACTGGCGCAGCGATACCTGGGTGTCCGCCAGGTTGATCTGCTCCTCGGCGATGCCCGTGCCCAGCAGCCACTGCTTCGGCTTGAAACCTTCCTTGCGCATGAACTGCTTGATCAGGAACAGCTCGGCGGCCGGGTAAATGGCCTGGTCTTCGAATGCGGTCATGCGGGTTTCCCCCGGGTTCTTGTTGTTGGCGGGCAGGGTGCCGTGGGCGAGTGTGGTTATACAGGCCATCAAAGCGGGTCGATTCTGTCCTCTTTGCGAGGGCATGCCAAGTCCCAAGCGGACGAACGGTCACAAGGTGCTGCGGCGGGATGCAGGAAGGGTGTGGAAAGGATGCGAGAAGATGGCGCTGGTCAGCAGGTTGGCGGTGCTGTTCCTGCTAGAATCGCCCCGCGTTCATTCATTCAAGCAGAGGGAGCTTTCACATGGGGATCAACAGGATCATGACGGCGGCCAGCCTGGCGGCCGGGGTGTTGCTTGCAGGCGTGGTGCAGGCAGCACCGGCCCGCCAGTTCGAGCTGGGGGCGGAAGCGGGTCAGGCGGAACAGAAGTATTCACTGGACGGGCCGATCGACGACAAGAGCGGTGATGAAATGGGTTACCGCCTGTTCGGCACCTGGTTCCCGGCCGAGACGTTCGGTGTGCGGGGCGCGTTTGCCGATTTCGGCAATACCGAGGTGTACAGCTACAGCCTGGGGGTGGCGGATTACACGGTGGAATCGGATGTGACGGCCTACACCCTGGGTGCGGTGCTGACGACGCCGGTCAGTCAGGGGCCGGTGCAGTTCTGGGGTGAGTTCGGGCTGGCATTCTGGGATCTGGATCTGAACCAGAAGGTGTCGGTGCCATCGCTGGCCGTGGCGGTTTCCGATGAGCTGGATTCGGATACCGACACTGCGCCTTATGCGGGCGTGGGCCTGTTGCTGGAGCTGGGCAGTGGATTCGGCGTTGGCGTGTCGGCGTTCTGGTACAAGATGGAGCCCGAATATCAGGGCGAGGAAGTGGATCTGGATATCCGTGTGCTGTCGGCCGGTGCATCGCTGCGCTTCTGACCCCGGCCCGATCCGGTGACGGCAGGCAATCCCGCCGTCACCGCGATGCTTAGATCGCTTACATCCGCGACGCGAATTCCACCCGCCACAGGGTGAATTCCAGTTCATCCATGTCGCTGTCCAGGTCCAGCCACTGTTCCACCACCGATCCGCGGATCGAGAAATAGCGCGACACATCCCAGCGCAGGCCCACGCCGGCTCGGTAGTTCATGCCATCCAGGGTTTTGGTGGGGGTGTAGCTGTCGCAGTAGTAGCCCCACCAGGGGTCGTACCAGCAGTAGGATTCGGTATTGCCGTTCTGGATGTTGGTGTCCACCTGGGTCCAGCCGATGCCGCCCACCAGAAAGGGGGTGACGTCCTGATCCATAAAATAGTAGGTGGCGTCGGCGTTGATGGAGAACACATCCATGGAACTGGAATAGCGGCGCAGGCCGGAACCGTTGCCTTCCGCCGGCCGCACCTCGGCCTCGTAATCCACGTCGCCCCAGTCGATGCTGCCGCCGAACGCCCAGTGCTCGTCGGTGTTGTAGGTAAAGCCGAACCCGATGCCCATGTCGTCGTCGGTTTCCAGGCTGGCGCCACGGCCGGCGTCGAATTCCTCGCTCAGGATATAGTTGAAGCGCACGTAGGCATCGGTGGACTGGCCCCGGTCACTGCGACCGGCCAGGGTGGGTGTGGCGTGGCAGAGCACCAGCGCGGCGATGGCAATGCCCTGGGTCAGACGGATATTCATGGGGATGTCCTTATTGGGTGGTGATGGTGAACGGCATTCTCAGACGATCATCATATTGATCGACCACGACAAATCAAATCTTGATGCGGCGCAGATTTTGGTGACGAAGCGCGGCAGGCGGGTTTGCAGTGCACGTGAAGGGCCGGCCGGCTGCGCCTTTGACCTGGATCAGTAATGTCGCAACTGGCGTGGATTTACCCGTGCAGCCAATTGCGGACCACGGTTGAGAATGATTAGCATCTGCTGATGATTCACGGTAGTAAGAGGCCGGTTGCCATGGCACTGAGTTTTGCCGAGTTGCAGGTGGGTGACAGCGCCCGCGTTGTGAGTTATCACCAGCTGGCGGACAGCTACCGCAGGAAACTGATGAGCATGGGCCTGACCCCCGGTACCTGCTTCCACGTGCAGCGGGTGGCGCCGCTGGGTGATCCGGTGGAAATCAGCGTGCGCGGATTCTGCCTGAGTCTGCGTCGCAACGAGGCCGCCGGCCTGCAGGTGGAGCGCGTATGAACCGCACCTACTGCATCGCCCTGGTGGGCAACCCCAACTGCGGCAAGACCACCCTGTTCAACGCCCTCACCGGTTCGCGCCAGCGGGTGGGCAACTGGCCCGGTGTGACGGTGGAAAAAAAGACCGGCCAGTTCGTGCACGGCGACCAGGAATTCCAGCTGGTGGATCTGCCCGGCACCTATTCCCTGCATGTGGGCGCCGATGAAACCTCCATCGACGAACAGATCGCTCAGAAATTCATTTTTTCCGGCAACGCCGATCTGGTGCTGAACATCGTCGACGCGTCCAGTCTGGAACGCAATCTGTACCTCACCACGCAACTGCTCGATGCGTCGCTGCCGATGGTGATCGCGCTGAACATGACCGACGTGGCGCACCAGAAAGGCATCCACATCGATCCCTATGAATTGTCGAACCGGCTGGGTTGCCCGGTGGTGCCGATCATCGCCAGCAGGAGCGATGGCCTGGGGGCGCTGCTGGATGTGATTGCCAACATGACCGAAAGACCGCGCTGTCCGGTGCGGCCGTTGCAGTTTGCACCGCTGATCGAACAGGCGATTGCCACGCTGACGGACATCACCACCCGGCGCGGCGCCCAGCAGTTCAATCATCATCTGCTGGCGGTGGCGGCGCTGGAGAAGGATGCCGGCGCGCTGAGTTATTTTTCCCCGGCAGAACGCCAGCAGATCTTTTCCACCGTGGACGTGCTGGAAAAAAATCTCGGCGACACGGTGGACAATGTGCTGGTGAACAGCCGCTACCGCTGGATCGATCAGGTGGTGAATGACAGTGTGCACCGCGAGCAGAAGCAGCGCCGTCATCTGTCCGACCTGATCGATCAGGTGGTGCTGAATCGCGTGCTGGGCATTCCGCTGTTTCTGTTGGTCATGTACCTGATGTTCATGCTGACCATGAACGTGGGCAGTGCGTTTGTGGATTTTTTCGATGGTGTGGCGGCAGCGCTGTTTGTGGATGGCGTGCGCGCGCTGCTGACGGCAGTGCACACGCCGGAATGGCTGATCACCTTGCTGGCGGACGGCTTGGGCGGTGGCGTGCAGCTGGTGGCGTCGTTCATTCCAGTGATTGCGTTTCTGTTTTTCTGTCTGTCGTTTCTGGAAGATTCCGGCTACATGGCGCGGGCAGCATTTATCGTCGACCGGGTGATGCGCAGTGTCGGTTTGCCGGGCAAGGCGTTCGTGCCGCTGATCGTGGGTTTTGGCTGCAACGTGCCGAGTGTGATGGCGGCGCGTACTTTGGAAAGCCAGAATGATCGCCTGCTGACGATTGTGATGGCGCCGTTCATGTCCTGCGGCGCGCGGTTGACGGTGTATGCGCTGTTTGCCGCCGCGTTTTTTCCCCGCAGTGGCCAGAATGTGGTGTTTCTGCTGTACATCATCGGCATCGCGCTGGCGATCGGTTCGGGTTTCATCATGCGCCGGGTGATGCTGCCGGGAAAAATCTCGCCGTTCATCATGGAATTGCCGCCGTATCACATTCCTACGCTGAACAATATGCTGATCCGCACCTGGCAACGGCTGCAGGGTTTCATGCTGCGGGCGGGCAAAGCGATCGTGGTGGTGGTGGTGATTCTGAATGTGCTGAACTCGGTTGGCACTGATGGCAGCTTCGGTCACCAGAACAGTCAGCATTCTGTGATTTCCGTGATTGGCCAGAACATCACGCCACTGTTCGCGCCGATGGGCATACGCGAAGACAACTGGCCGGCGACAGTGGGCATTTTCACCGGCATGTTCGCGAAGGAAGTGGTGGTGGGCACACTGGATGCGCTGTATTCCGGACTGGCCAGCGCAGGTGCGGCCACGGCTGCTGCCGATTTTGATCTGGGCGCGGCATTGCTGGCTGCGTGGCAAACCGTGCCAGCCAATCTGGCGGGTCTGGCGGACCGGCTCACCGATCCGCTGGGCATGAACGTGGGTGAGATCGGCGATGTGGCGGCGGCGGCGCAGGAAAAATCCGTGCAGCTCACCACCTTCGACCTGATGCGCCAGCTGTTTGATGGTGGTGCCGGCGCGTTTGCGTATCTGCTGTTTGTACTGCTGTATGTGCCCTGCGTGGCGACGCTGGGGGCGATCTACAAGGAACTGGGTCGCTTCTGGATGCTGTTCACGGCCGGCTGGACCTTGCTGATTGGCTATGCCAGTGCCGTGGTGTTCTACCAGTCTGCCACCTTGCTGCTGCATCCGCTGGCGTCGGCGCTCTGGATTGTGGCGATGATTGTGGCGCTGGCAAGCGGGTTTGCCTTTCTGCTGCGGCAGGGCCGCCGGCATAACGCGCGTGAGCAGCAATTCCGCGCCAGCCTGATTCCGGTTGTGAATGTGTGATATGTCTGGCGGTCAGCGTGAAGAGCGGCGGGTGGTGCGGTACTGGCTGGGGGTCTGCCCGGTCCACTGGCGGAATGCGCGGGTGAAATTGGCGGGGTCCTGGTAGCCCAGCAGTATTGCCACCTGCTGGATCTCCAAGACCTGGTCGTCCAGCAGCCGCACCGCGTCGCGTCGCTTGGTTTCCTCCACCATGGTTTTGTACTGGATACCTTCGTCCTCCAGCCGGCGCCGCAGAGTGCGCGTGGTCATGCTCAGGATTTCGCTCATTTTCTGCAGCGACGGATAGCCCGCGTTGCCCAATACCAGATTGCGCCGCACTTTTTCCCGGACGGGATGATCGATTTCGTTGAGCAGGGATTCCTCCCGCTCGCACTGCTGGATGGCGAATTGCAGCCCGGTGGGATTGTGCATGGCCAGCGGTGTCTGCAGCAGGTGCGCGCTGAAGCGGAATTGCGTGGCTGGCATGTTGTAGCGTACCTGGCCAAGCCGTGCGGTGACATGATCGGCATAGGCAGGTGGTGGACCCTGGAACCAGACCTCCAGATCGGCTGCGGTGGCGCCGGCCAGCAGTTGAAAACCGCGATAAAAACCGGCCAGTGCCAATTCCTGCACCAGATGCTGAAAGGGTTCCGGCACCGGCGCAACCAGCATCAGATCGATGACGCCGGTGGGTCCGCTGGTATTCATCGAAGCCTGCAACACCCGTCCCATCAGATGCCAGAAGCGCAGACACAGGACCACCGCGTCCTGCAGGGTTGCACTGCATAACAACGCATAGCCCAGATTGCCAAAGGCCGTCGGCGGCAGGCGCCAGCCCACCTCGATGCCGATGCCGTCGTCGCCGGTGCGGTTCAGCACGGCAGCCACCAGTGTATTCATCTGCAAAAACGAAATCTCGGTGCGGGGATTAGCAAAAAGATCGGCGGGCAGGCCGGCCTGGAGGAGCAGGCGGTCCGGATCGACGCCGCGCTCGCGGGCCAGGGTCAGATAGGTTTGGGGGTAGATGGCGGGCACGCTGCGGTGCCACCATTCGGTTTTTCTTTTTCTGGTCACCTGGAATTTCCCATCGTGATGCGCCGGTCTGTTTCGTCCGTTCGACGCAAAAGCAGTATCGGGCAGGTTGCAGGCGGGAGCACTGGCCGCAGATGACAAGTATTATGTCCGGTTGGAATCTCATCACAAAGGCCGCCGGTGGGAATAATGAGCCCAGGCCCTGTAGCCGGCTTCCTGCCGTACCGATGTGCCCGCAAGTCCTTGAAGACCATTGGTGGTGTTGAAGCTGCTTTGGCCGATGTTACGCCCCGTTGCATCGGCCAATATTTTTCGTGATGATCCCTGCGTGTCCTATCCCTTCCATTTGTAAAAGGTGTCTGCAATGACGGCTGTGAAAACCGTGGTGATCACCGGAGGCAATGCCGGCATTGGCCTGGCCACCGCCAGACAGATTGCGCAGCAGGGCCAGCGGGTGATTCTGGCCTGCCGCGACCAGTCCAAGGCGGAGCGGGCCCGGCAGGAAATTACACAAGCGGTGCGTGGCGCGGAAGTGATGGTGTATGCGCTGGACCTGGCGTCGTTCGACAGCATCCGGGCATTTGCCGTGAAGCTGACGCAGGATTACCCGGCCATCGACGTGCTGATCAACAATGCCGGCGTGTATCCCACAAAACAGCAATTCACCCGGGAAAAATTCGAGCTGCAGTTTGGCGTGAATTATCTGGGGCATTTTCTGCTGACGCATCTGCTGCTGCCGGCGCTGAAAAACGCGGGCGGCGCCAGAATCATTCACCTGTCTTCCATCATGCACAATCTGGGAAGAATTGATTTCGACAGTTTCAGGGGCCGTAAGCGTTACTCGGCCACTGGCGCTTATGCGCAATCGAAACTGGCGAATCTGCTGTTCAGCAACGAACTGGCGCGGCGGTTGCCGGCCAACATTACCAGTAATGCCGTGCATCCCGGTGGCGTGGATTCGGAAATCTACCGGGATATGCCGGTGTTCCTGTACCGGATCCTGAAACTGTTTCTGATTTCGTCTGACCGGGCCGGAAAATTTGTTGCGGACATGGCGCTGGCGGAAAGCTGGAACGGCAAGACGGGCCAGTTCAAATCGGCGCACGGCCCCTTGCCGGTGGCGCGCGCGAGCCGGAATACGGAATTGAGCCGGCGCCTGTATGAAGAAAGTTGCGGGCTGACAGGTGTCGGTCCGCTGTAATGCGGATGGGTTTCTGCGCCTGCTGCGTTAGTTACGCCTTGTCCCCCAGGTAACGTGATTTCGCTGCCTCCACCTGATCGTGATAATCGTGCTGGGCGGGGTGAAAATCCTTGCGGTAGTACGCGAAATAATGCGGCACGATTCTGCGAAAAACGCCGGGACGTCCCCACATCAGGTTGAGGCTCTTCAGCCACGCACGGGCATTGAACAGATGGCCGGAGATGTTCAGCAGCATCAGCGTACGCACGCTGTTCACCAGCGCGAAGATGAACGTCACTTTCACCATGGTGCGCAGCCGCAGTTTTTCATCGTTCACTTCTGACTTGTACACATCAAAGGCAACGGATCGGTGCTCCACTTCCTCGATGGAATGCCAGGCCCAGATTTGGGCCAGTTCCGGGGCCATTTTCTCGAACAGTTCCGGGTGATCGAGAAAACTGCCCGCGATGATCGCCGTGAAATGTTCCAGTGCGGCGGTGCGCGCCAGATTCTCCTCGGGGCTGGATCGCCGCTGCACCCAGGTGATGCCCTTGCGCACAAAATTTTCCATCGCCGTGGCCGGATAACCCTTCCGGTCCATAAACCGGTTCAGCGCGATGTGCTCTTTGGTGTGATTGGCTTCCTGGCCAATGAAACCGCGGATCTGTTCTTTCAGTTCGGCATTGTCGATGCGTGCCTGGAAATGCCGCACGCTGTCAATGAAGTAACGCTCGCCCGCGGGAAAGGAAACCGACATGGCCGAGAGAAAAGCCGTTAGAACCGGATTATTGTCAAACCAGAATTCCGGCAGGGTGTCGGCAAATTCAAAATCCATCCGCCTGACTTTAATGGAGTTGGGGGTGACATCGGTGCGGGTGATTGCAGATTCTGTTGCAGCGGCCAGAGCGGTGGTCATAGCGTCCTCGTTCTTTTTCAATGGCTGTTCAGTGGCTTTTCAGTGACAGGGCGGCAGGTTCCACGTTAGCCCGGTCGCTGCCCGCCGGGTTAGGCTCTGGAGGGACAGATTGCTTGTCATCTGCGGACAGAGCGCAGCGGCATGCCTATCCCGCTGGTTCAGTTCGGTGGCCTGACTGACTGTTCACTGCTTCGCCTATTTCTTCTTGTGGATAATTACCGCTTGGGCGAAACTGAATCAGGGTTTAAATGTGCCCTATACGTTTGCCTGCCAGCAGGGAACGGGTGGCCGCAGGCCAGTAAACTGTTGACCCATCGTTGCTGGACAGGAGTGGAACACGCCATGAATGGGAAACCCATGACCACCATTTACGACAATCGCGCCTACCGCGCCCGCATCCTGCATCTGGTGGCTGATCCGGCAGTGGCGGGCGAAGCCGCCGTGCAGTATTACGAGGACGGCGTACTCTGGATCCAGAACGGCCATGTGCATGCCGTGGGCCCCGCCGACCAGATCCTGCCGCTGCCATATCAGGTCAGCGTGCGCGAATATCCCAATCACCTGATCATTCCCGGTTTCATCGACGCCCATGTGCATTATCCGCAGACGGCGATGATTGCCTCTTACGGCGAGCAGCTGCTGAGCTGGCTCAACACCTACACCTTTCCCACCGAAGCCAAATTCCGCGACGCCGAGCACGCCCGTCACATCGCCGAGATTTTTCTGGACGAACTGCTGCGCAACGGCACCACCACGGCGATGGTGTTCTGCACCGTGCACACGCAATCGGTGGATGCATTTTTTGCAGCGGCAAAGGAGCGTGGCCTGCGCATGATTGCCGGCAAGGTGCTGATGGACCGCAACGCGCCGGCAGATCTGCTCGACACGGCGCAGACCGGCTACGAACAGTCACAGCGCCTGATCGAGCGCTGGCACGGTGTTGATCGCCTGCTGTATGCGGTGACACCGCGCTTCGCACCCACGTCCACGCCGGAACAGTTGCAGCAGGCGGCGAAATTGTTGCGTGAATATCCGGATGTTTATCTGCACACCCACCTCGCTGAAAATCATGGCGAACTGAAATGGGTGAAGGAATTGTTTCCCGCCGCAAAAAATTATCTGGATGTGTATGACCAGGCCGGGCTGGTGGGAGAACGCAGTGTGTTTGCCCACGGCGTGCATCTGTGTGATGAGGAATGTCAGCGGCTGGCCCAGGCGGGCGCCACGGTGGCGCATTGCCCCACGTCGAATCTGTTCCTTGGGTCCGGCCTGATCAATCTGGACCGGCTGCGCGATCAGGGCGTGAATGTGGCGCTGGGCACGGATGTGGGCGCGGGCACCAGTTTCTCGTTGTTCAAAACCATGGACGAGGCGTACAAGATCCAGCAGTTGCGCGGCAGCAAACTCGATCCATTCCAGGCACTTTATTTTGCGACGCTGGGCGGTGCCGTCGCGCTGAAGCTGGATCATTGCATTGGCAATCTGGCGCCGGGCAAGGAAGCGGATTTTTCCATTCTGGATCTGGATGCCACGCCGTTGATCACGTTCCGCCTGCAGCAGTGCAGCAATGTGCGCGAACTGCTGTTCGTGCTCAACACGCTGGGGGATGATCGGCTGGTGCAGGCCACGTATGCGCTGGGCAAGTGCGTGCACCGGCGCGGTGGTCACGGCTAGATTGCACTTGCGTCGCTAACGCTTGTCACAAACGCTTGTCACAAAAAAAACGGGCGCAGGGATGCGCCCGTTTTTGTTTTCAGCTTCTATTGATTTCAGCTGCCGATCTTGCCGCCATCCAGTTTCCGGATCACTACCGTCGCCGGGCGCGGCCGGCCGCCAAACGGCCAGCTGCTGACGCTGGACGGATTGGCGGTGGTGGGTGCGCCGAACTGGTTGTTCCAGAAGGTGGTGGATTCACCCGGATGCTGCACGTTGACGAACATCGTGCGCTGGTCCGGCGTCATGCTCACACCGGTGATCTCACAGCCGCGCGGGCCGGTGAGGAAGCGACGTACTTCGCCGGTGTCCGGATTCGCCGCCAGCATGGCGTTGTTGCCGATGTTGTCGTAGCCACGGCTGGCCAGATTCTGCGACGAATTGGAAATGTCGGTCTGGATCCAGACCAGGCCGCTGTCGTCCACCCAGATGCCGTCGGGTGAACCGAACACCGGCTGGGTGGCAGGCACGTTGGCGTCATAAGCCGGGTCGCCCGCCAGCAGGAAGATGTCCCAGCTGAAGGTGGTGTCGGAATTATCGGCGTCGTGGAAACGCACGATGTGACCATAGGGATTCGGATCGCGGCCGCTGTTCACCGGCGCGTTGTTGCCGGAACCGTTGGTGAGGGTCACGAACACGTCTTTGGTATGCGGATGCACGGCCACCCACTCGGGGCGGTGCAGGCGGGTGGCGCCCAGGGCGTCGGCGGCCATGCGGGTGCGGATCAGCACGTCGGCCTGATCTGCCCAGCCGTTTTCCATGGTCAGCGCGCCCACGCCGTGCACCAGCGGCAGCCATTCGCCGCTGCCGTCCGCATGGAATTTCGCGACATACAGGGTGCCGTGGTCCAGCGGGCTCTTGCCCTGCAGACGCAGTTTGCGCCAGGGTGCGTTGCCCACGAATTTGTACAGGTAGTCGCCGTTCTCGTCGTCACCGCTGTACACCACTACGCGGCCCTTGCTTTCGGTGCAGGTGGCGCCTTCATGCTTGATGCGGCCCAGGGCGGTGCGCTTCACCGGTTGGGACTTCGGGTTGTAGGGATCGATTTCCACCACCCAGCCGAAATGGTTCAGTTCATTGCGGTTCTGCGCCAGGTCGAAACGCGGTTCGGCCTTGTGCCAGTTGTAGCCGAAGCCGGCGGCCGACACGCCATAGCGCGCTTCCAGCGGGGTGCGGCTGGCGACCCAGGTGGTGTCGTCGGTGCCGAAGTAGCCGTTCCAGTTTTCCTCGCAGGCCAGGTAGGTGCCCCAGGGGGTTACGCCGTGGGCGCAGTTGTTCAGGGTGCCAAGCGGTTTGGCTGTGATGCTGGATTGCAGCATGGGGTGGCTGGCGCTGACGGGGCCGGAAAAGGCCATCGGTGTGGTGCCGGTGATGCGACGGTTGCGCGGGTCTTTCTTCACCAGTTCCCAGCTGCCATCGAATTTCTTGCTGACGGCCATAACGCTGACGCCGTGGCCTGCCAGGGCCTTGGCTACTTTCTCTTTGCCAGCGTCGTCGGGGGTGATAGTGCCGCCCTGGGCCGCGCTGTAAATGATGTTGGCGTCGGTGTATTCGTGGTTCACCACCAGCAGGCCGCGATGATTGCCGAACAGTGGCAGCGGGAAATAATGCATGCCGTCATGGTTGAAGCCCACTTGCAGGGCCTGGTCGGCGGCGCTGTTGGAGGCATCCTCGGCGAAGGCCGGCGCGCCGGGCAGCAGGGGCGTGCCCCAAGGGGCAAAAATCTGGGCGGTGTAGCCCTCGGGTACCACCAGGGTGTCGGCGCTGCTGGCAGGCACTTCGGCAAAGCCGAGCACCGGGCCAGCGCAGTATTCGCCGCCGGACAGTCCGCCGGCCTGGGCACCGGACGACGCCAGCAGGCTGCCGCCGAAGAAGCCGGTGGCGGCCACGGCGGTGGTGCCGCTGAGCACGGTGCGGCGGCTCATGCGGGCTTCGATCATGTCCTGGATGTGCGGATTGCCGGAGTGGTTGGAACCGACGTCGTCGGTATCGATGATGCGGATTTCCTGGTCACGGGTGTTCATATTCCTGTCCCCTCTCTCACGTAGGCTGGGCGAAAATTGCACGCATAGCCTGCCTTTGCCAGATGAACCAATGATTACAGCGGGCGCCGGAAAGCGGTTTCCACCCCTGTGGCGCTGTGCTATTTCTAACGGCCTACTGCCCTCTGCGGAGCCTCACCATGTCCACCCGGTTTCCCGCTGTCGATCCAGACGGCCTGCTCGAATATTCCGTCGTCTTCACCGACCGCTCGCTCAACCACATGTCGGCGCAATTCCAGCAGGTGATGCGCGATATCTCTGCCACGCTGAAAGAGGTTTACCGCGCGCAGGCGGTGGCACTGGTGCCGGGCGGCGGCACCTATGGCATGGAAGCGGTGGCACGTCAGTTCGCCGGCGACAGGCACTGCCTGGTGCTGCGCAATGGCTGGTTCAGTTACCGCTGGAGCCAGATTTTCGAGATGGGCAATATCCCGGCGCGGGAAACCGTGTTGAAGGCACGGCCGGTGATGGCCGGATCGAAGCAGCCGTTCACACCCGCGCCCATCGACGAAGTGGTGGCAGCCATCCGCCGCGAAAAGCCCGATCTGGTGTTCGCGCCTCATGTGGAAACCGCGTCGGGCATCATTCTGCCGGATGGCTATTTGCAGGCCGTGTCCGCTGCCGTGCATGAACACGGCGGCCTGTTCGTGCTGGACTGTGTTGCGTCCGGCGCGATCTGGGTGGACATGCAGCAGTGCGGCATCGACGTGCTGATCAGCGCGCCGCAAAAAGGCTGGAGCGCCTCGCCCTGTGCCGCGCTGGTGATGCTGGGGGAAGAAGCCGCCCGCCGCATCGAATCCACCCGCAGCAGCAGTTTCGCCTGCGACCTGCTGAAATGGCTGCAGATCATGCGTGCCTATGAAAATGGTGGTCACGCCTATCACGCCACCCTGCCCACCGACGCGTTGCTCAAACTGCGCGACACGATGGTGGAATCCCGTACACTCGGTTTTGAAACGCTGCGGGCGCAGCAATGGGATCTGGGCAAGCAGGTGCGGGCATTGCTGGCGGAGAAGGGTTTCAGCAGCGTTGCCGCCAGCGGGTTCGAAGCACCGGGCGTGGTGGTGAGCTACACCGACGATCCCCTGATTCACAACGGAAAAAAGTTCGCCGAACTGGGTTTGCAGACCGCCGCCGGGGTGCCGCTGATGTGCGACGAGCCGGCGGATTTCAGAACCTTTCGCCTGGGTTTGTTCGGCCTCGACAAGTGGCAGGACGTGACTGCGGCGGTGAACCATTTGCGCCAGGCACTGGCGGCGATTCAGGCCTGAACACGCTTATTTATAGAGCTATTGCAGGCCGAAGGGCGTACCATGGGGATCGGCCATTACCCTGAGTGACGCCCAATTATGCAGCCTGAAACCAAAAAGCCAGCCAAATCAAAGAGCAATGATCATAGCCGGAAGGATACCAGCCAGACCATCGCGGAACAGACCAAGGCTTTTCTGAAAGCGGGCGGTCAGGTAACCCGGATCAAGTCCGGTGTCACTGGCAAGCCCTTCATTCCCACCAAGAATCGTTAAACCGTAACAACTGCGCGGTGAAGGCGGCGTCATACCGTCGCTTTCTGTCGCGCCAGATGCCTCTCCCGCAGCAACAGATACAACGGCAATGCAAACGCCAGCGCGATACCCAGCGTCAGAAAGGGAATCGCGATCCAGCCCTTCATCTGCAACCGCTTCGATTCGATATTCGACCAGGTGAGAAACGCGATCGCCGCTATAGTCACGTCCCATGTAATCGAACTGGCGGCGTGATTGACGAAGCAGTCGGCGATGAACTGGTCCAGCGCGAAGGAACCGTGCTCCAGGGCAAACTGGATGTTGTGATACCAGGTGAGCGTGATGCCCAGCACGGCGAGCACGCCGTAGATGATCTGTTTTTTCATGTTGTTTTCCCCCGCAAATGAAATCGGCGTTGCTCTGTGGTCACGCCAACAACGATCCTAGCGAAGCGCGAAATTCCCGCACAATGGCGGCAGGCGTCATTCTGTTGTGATGGCGGGACAGGCTGATGGCGCCGGTGGCATTGCGTTCAACACGCTGTCGGCTCGCACTGTCAGGGGTGAAAGGTCGAAGCCGGCGCTGCGCAAAGCCTTTGAAGTCCAGGTATTGCAGGTGTGCAACAGATGGAAGCGACCGTTGCCGGCATAAAACTGGCTGTTGCCGTACAGACCTTTCTGTTGCGGAATCAATTGGCCGCCGGCATTGGTTTGCAGGCTGCTTACGATGAACTGTTGCAGGCTTTGCAAATGCGCTGGCGTCAGACACAGGGAACGCACCTGGCTGTTGGCGAAGTAGCGCACCGGATCGGCCGGCACCGCCACTATCTGCACCACCGCGCCTTGTGAAAAAAATGCCGCCTGCAGCGTCAGCCCGCTGGTGATGTCGTCGGCGGGGTAGAAGCGCGCGTCGCCCCAGCCGATTTCATAAAACGGTGTCGCGCCGAAGCGTTCGCGCAATTGCGGAAAAATCTGGTTGAGTCCGGCGGCCGGCAAAATCACACCGGTGTGCCAGCCGTGGCTGGCGACATACACCGGAATGGTGGGCGTGGTGGAAGCGTCCGACGTTGTGGACGGTTCCACCACAGCAAGATTACTGGCGCAGCCGGCGAGTGCCAGCCAGCCCAGCGTGAGCAGGATTAGTCGGAATTGCATCCCCACGACCGCACGATGCAGTTGGTGCCACCGTACAGACGTGGCCAACAGCAACTGCTTCAACATCGGATGCTCCGGATTTTTTTGGGATGGAAAAGTCAGTATAGCAGCGGCTTTTGTAGCAATGCCGACAGGCCATCAGGTCGGCTGCTAAATTGTACTGACCGAAAATGCCTGTGGTTTTCAGGTGTTTTGGTGTTACCGGTTCAAGATTGCCGCGCTGGAGTGGATCTTGCAAAACATCCGCTATCTTTCCCAGCAGCGCCTGCACGGAGCATCCATCCATGGCTCTCACCATCAGCATGACCACTGCCAGCGCCGGCCTCGCTGACAGCCCCATCGCCCGCGCCATCACCCATCTGGCGGCCACTGTGTCGGCCAGCCAGCGGCAGGGCCTGGTGCCGGACAGTCCTGCTCTGGATCTGCAATTCCTGCTGCCGGGGCAATTGGCGAAACCGGATTTCACCGGCATGCGCATGGGTGGCTACGATCCCGCGCAAGGCACTCTGCATTTCGAAAAGGCCGTGCCCGAACACATCCTGCATTCGCCGCATTGCGGTGCTTTCGTCGCCCAGGTGATGCAGGACGTGGTGGACAATGCCTTCGATTTTTTTCAGGACGGCGCCGGCTTCGACATGCTGCGCTGGCAGCAGCTCAGCAACCGGCTGGGCGAGGCCATGCAGGAACTGAAACTGCCGGTTGCGATCGGTTGATTTGGAAGCAGGATTTTTCGCGCTGATCTTGTCGCAAACCTGACACAGCCAGTGAGCAGGTTTGTGGGTTTGACGACGGCAGCCGTTATGAATTAGTGCTGTGCTGTCGCATCAGATGATTGATTTGCCGGAATTCGTTGCCATTGTTCGCGCTTTGCCTGCTGGACAATTTCTTGCAACAGCCTGAATGAACTGATTGCACGAATGCGGCTGCCAGGAACCGACCACAATGCGTTACGCGCCCGATGCTCACGAAATACAAACGGTGGAAACGTTGTCCGACGCGGAACGGATGGAATATTTCCTGATCCGCATCGCCGAAACCGAGGAAGTCTGGAGCCTGCAGGAACGGCAGAATATGTTCCGCCATGAAGTGAATGGCCAGTGGGTGGCACCGTTCTGGCCCTACCGGCATTTTGCCCGCACGGCGGCGCTGGAGGTGTGGCAGGATGGTGCGCCGCAGGGCATGTCGCTGGAACATTTTATCCATCCCACATTGCAGCAGCTGATCGATGCGGATCTGCTGGTGGAGATCATGCCCACCGCCGACAGGCCCGGCTGTCTGATCACGCCACACCGCCTGCTGGATATTCTGGTGAGCATGCAGCATGCGCGGGAGTATCGGCTGGATGCGGATGGTTAGATCTGGACATTTTTAAAATCAACTGAAGAAATATTGGACTTTTCTATTTTCACTAGCACCTCATTTTAGAGGTATAAAATAGAGCCGGAATTTTTATGTAGACATAAAAACCATGTTGGGATATTGACAACGCTTCCATAAAAGTCATAAGGTCGCCGGCAACAATTCGTGGTCGGCAACGCCAGGATTGTGATTCTATGAGTAGTTTTGAGAGATGGCTGACGGATTAGCAGTTTGCGGTGATTGTGAAAACAACACGCTAAGAATTTTGCGAAATAAAATCTGCGGTTTTTTGTTTGACTACTGTCTTCTAGAGCATGGAACGAGATCCGTTGCATTTGCCACTTTATAGCTCTAAAAATCATTAGATCGTACGCGTGTTAGCGCTACGATCATGGAAGGTATTCGCTTATGAAGACTAGAACGGCTTTGTTGTGCCTAATATCGATTTTTTCATCAAGTGTAGCCAATGCGGTCATTCCGGTTGTCTGTTCTGACGCATACCAGCGGAGGGGGGCAATATCTGGAACTCCGAGTTGTCCTTTTGATGCGGCTGCAGCCAGCGTGGGGACGGGCAGCTACTTTTGCACCGCCAATTCCGGTTTGCAGACATACATTCCCGAGTACTGCGGTAACCTGCCCGAGGACAGCTGCAACGGCCCATCGAATCAAATCACCTCGATCATCGGCAACCCGATCAATATCGCTACGGGTCACAAGCTGCAGCAGGTGAAGGACTATGCGGACCACGCTTGGGGTGATGTGAACCAGGCCCTGGAGTTAGTGCGTTACTACAACAGCAACACCACCATCGCACCGGGTATTTTTGGTACCGCTTGGCGCAGCAATTTTGACCGCTCGGTGACCGTATCGGGTAGCACCGCCAGCGCTATCCGGCCGGCCGGCGGCATCAAGCGGTTCACCTTGCAAAGCGGCCTGTGGACTCCCAATAAATACGTGGTGGATAAACTGGTCGAGCTGAAGGACAGCAGCGGTGCTCGCACCGGCTGGCAGTACACCACTGACGATCTTACGGTAGAACAGTACGACGCCTCAGGGCGTCTAGTTTTGCTGACCAACCGTTACGGGCGCACCCTTACCTTGACCTATCAGAACGGCAAACTGTATCGGGTCACAGACGTGGCAGGACGCTTCCTGGAATTCACTTTCGATGCAGCCACTGGCGTAGTGCTGTCGGTCCAGGATCCCACCGGTCAGGAGTATATTTATGACTACGACACCGTTACAGTTGGCATCACCAATCGGCCGCGTCTCCTATCCGTCCGCTATCCGGACAAGACGCCCACAGACGCCACTGACAACCCGGCTTCTAGTTATCTGTACGGAGAAGATGCTTATATCCAAGAGGCCAGCTTGGATGTGCTCACGTATTTCGCGTATTACCTGACGGGCATGGTCGATGAAAATGGCGACCGTTACGCAACATTCGGTTATGACCATGCCGGCCGCGCCAATCTTACGGTTCACGGCACCCATGATGAAGACAATACCATCGGCCCCAAGGACAACGCCAATAGAATGGATGTGGTGTACAACGTCGTTTACGGACTCAATTCCACGAGTTGGCGGGCGCAAACATTCAACGCCCAAGACAAGCAAACCAACTATGCATTTAATGTAACGGGCACATTGCGCCGAGCTTCGACAGTAACGGGTGTTGCTTCACCCAACTGTGCTGCTTCAAACTCCGCCTATACCTTTGATGCCAACGGCTTCAGTGATCGGGTGACTGACTGGAACGGCAATGTCACCGATTACACTATCAATACTATTGGCCTGGAAACCTCTCGTATTGAAGCGCTGGGCAAACCCGAGCAGCGTACCGTCGCCACTGACTGGTACGCGGATCTGCGCCTGCCTGAGGAAATCCGTGAGGAAGGCCGCACGGTGAATTTCACCTACGAAAACGGCCGCATCAAAACCCGGATTGAAACTGATACCACCACTCATACCGTGCCTTACTCCACCAATGGTCGGACTCGGCAGTGGACCTATACCTATACCTACCATGATGCGGCGCAGTCCCAAGTCGCATCAGTATCCGTCAATGGCCCCCGTACAGATGTCAACGACACGCAGGTGTATCGCTATAACACGCGGGGTTGGTTAACCGAATCCACCAACGCTCTGAACCAGACCACCCGGATGCTCGAACACAATCTGCGTGGCCAGCCGGTGCGGATTCAGGATCCCAACGGCGTAGTGACCCTGCTGGAATATCACCCCCGCGGCTGGTTGGAAAAGCGCACTGTGCAAAGCGCGGCGGGCAATGTAGTGACGGCGTACACCTACGATGATGCCGGCCTGCTGAAAACAATGCAGGCGCCCAATGGCGTTACTCTGACCTACACCTACGACACTGCTCACCGTTTGCGTACCGTTACCAACAATGCCGGCGAAAAACTCACCCTGACCCTGGACGAATTTGGCAATCCATCCGTTCGCGAAGTGCGGGATGCATCAAATAGTATCCAGCAGTTGGTGCGCAAGGATTTCGATGAGCTGGGCCGGCTATGGAAAGTGGTTGCCCCGGAAGGTCATGAGGCCGAGGTGTATGCCTACGACAAAAATAGCAACCCGGTGCAAATCGCCAACGCCAGCGGCGTACCGAAGATCCAGGCGTTCGATGGATTCAATCGTCTTACCGGCATCGTCGACCGCGAACAGGGTAATATCCAGTACGAATACGATGCCCGCAACAACCTGACCAAAGTGACGGACCAGAACAATCTGGAAACTGTTTACACAGTGGATGGTTTTGGTTTCAAGATCCAGGAAGCCAGCCCGGATCGTGGCACGATAGTGAAGCGCTATGATCCTGCGGGCAATATGACCGAGGAACGCTCCGGTCGCAATGTGGTGACCACCTACACCTATGACGCACTGAACAGGGTGAAAACGCTGGCGATTGCCGGTTTCGCTGCGGACGGCGCCACCTATTTCTATGACGAAACCACCACCAGCGGTCTGCCCAACAAGGGCATCGGCAAATTGACCCGCATCACCCAGAACTCGGGCGATGCCCAGTCTTTCCTGTACGACGACCGCGGCAATGTAACGCGAGTGATCAACAAGGTGGGTTCTGTGACCCAGGCCATACAGTATGGCTACAGCCTGGGCAGCACGCTGGCGTCCATCACCTACCCCAGCGGGCGCATCGTCACTTACACCTTGGACAGTCTGTCCCGTCCCCGCGCCGTCTCCACCCAGGAAAACGCCTCGGCCACACCGAGCGTGGTGGTCAGCGATGTGGTGTACAAGCCATTCGGCCCCATCAGCCAGTTGAAATACGGTAATGATCTGGTGCTGGATAAAACCTATGACCAACATTACCGCATCGAAGACGTCAACAGTCACTTGGGCAACGCAAGTGTGCTCAACTTCTCCTACGGCTATGACACCCGGGGCAATATCGACTCGGTGACCGACCGACTGGAAGCCAACCAGACTCAGACATTGGGTTACGACGATCTGTCGCGGCTGACCTCTGCTCTGGGTGGCTACGGCACATTCGATTTTAATTACGATCCAGTGGGCAACCGTGAGACTGTTAACTGGAACCAAGGCTCGGCCAACTACGCCGAAACCTACACTACTCAGTCAACCCAAACCAACCAGTTGGACGCCTTGCAGCGGACCGGTAGCGGCGCTTTCAGCAAAGACTACAACTATTCCGATTCCGGTAACCTGACCGGTGACGGTACTCGCACGTTCGAGTACGACGGCCGTGATCGTCTGATCGGGGTCAAGCAGGGGGCGACGGTGATCGCCACTTATGATCACAACACCCTCGGTCAGCGCACCCGCAAAACTGTAACCACCGACGCCAATTCCAGTCGTCTGTTCCACTATGACCTGGCCGGTCGCCTGCTGGTGGAAACCAAGGCCAACGGCGATCCGATGCGGGATTACATCTATCTTAATAACCAGCCCCTGGCGGCAGTAGACGAAGAGGGTGGCGCCACACCCACGGAGCAAACCGATATCGCGGTCACCCTTGCCGGCGACAATGGCCTCTTCGCGCCCGACCAGGCCAATGGCGGTGGCACCGTGGCGTTCATCGCCACCGTATCCAACACCAGCCCGTCCACCGCAGCCGCAGCCGTGAGCTTGGCTTTGAGCTACCCGGCCGATGTTCTTCTGGAATCCATAACCCCGTCCACCGGCAGTTGCAATAGTGCGGGCACCAGTTGCACGCTGGGTGCCCTGGCCTCAGGTGCTTCCGCCACCGTACGCACCGTCGTGCGGCAGGCGCAACCAGCCGATAAGTCCTATACCGCTACGGTGACCACCAGCACGGCGGAAACCAGCACCGACAACAACACTGCCACCAGCGCATTCGGCCGTGCCAGCGGCTGCTTTATTGCCACGGCAGCGTTCGGCAGTTACGCCCATCCCTACCTGCATGTGTTGCGTGATTTCCGCGACGACATTCTGATGCAGAACGAGGCAGGTCGCAGATTCGTTGACTTCTACTATCGCAACTCTCCGCCTTTGGCGGACTGGATTGCCCAGCATGATACCGCCCGCTCAATTACTCGGGTATTGCTGATGCCGCTGATTGCGCTGGCTGCCTTCCTGCAGTTGCCGCTGTGGGGGCAAGGCTTGATACTGCTGGCGTTTGCAACGCTTGTGGTGGTGTGGAAGAAACTGCTGCTGGGCAGCATGCTGAAAGCCGCTATCAAAGCGGCCACGGCAAAGACTGTCGAAGTGCTGTTTACAACTGGCAAAGCGGTTGCTAGCAAATCCTCGGCAGTGAATTTGAAGACTTGGATGCTGGGAGCCTTGCTGTACTTTGTGTTGGTGGCGCCATCAGTTGGATGGGCGGATACGCTGTACTATATTCACAGCGACAATCTGAACACGCCCAAAGTGATGACAAACCAGGCCCGGCAGGTGGTGTGGAAGGGGCAGTATGAGCCGTTTGGGACTGTGAAGGAGCCTGTGAAGGCAGTGGAGAACAATCTGCGGTTCCCAGGGCAATATCATGATCGGGAGACTGGACTGTATTACAACTACTTCAGGGATTATGATTCGAGTATCGGTAGGTATGTTCAAGCTGATCCGATTGGACTGTTGGGAGGAGAAAACGTATTTATCTATGTCGCGGCTAACCCTATACGGTTTACAGATTTCTATGGGCTAGAAATATACGATACCTATAGCGAATGTATGAATGCCGCGTCGGCGTATCTATCTTCATGTTTGAATGGTGCCCGCGAGTTATACGATTATATGCTGGATCAATTTAATCGGACGTGCCAGATTAGTTGTGGAGGCTTCGGTAATGACTATGGCGGTTACGCGTCTTGTATAATTCTCTGTGATGCGTCATTAGGACCAGCGAAATCTTTAACGTATTTGCTTTATATGTCCACAGTGAGTTCTTGCTATGGCTTTTATCAAGCCTTAGTGTCGATGTGTGATCGATCACGTGATTGTAGATCCAGATCGAGATGAGAAATCGCGAAAATCATAGGAAGTTAAAAACAATGGAAGCCTGTTTCTATGAATGTTGATGCTGCCCTGTTTTGGCTGATTCAAATTAATGCAGTTGTGTGGTTTATATCATTAGGGGTCTTTCTTGGTCCAGAATCATCCATTGGCCCCGCGATGTTATTGATATTTGGGCTGTTTGTTTCTGCATTACTTGAATTTTCTATACTACGGAAGAATAGAAAAAATTGAGCCATTTTGTATCTTTTATTCGAACATTGCGGTCGGTAATAGCTATCGGTTGAAAGACAAGCAGAACAGCGGTGTGATTGGCCAGAAAACGGCGGCGCTGATACTGGATTAGTAATCAACGGGTGGGTCATTTTTCGGTTGCCAACAATAATCCATCACTTCATCTACAGGCAATTGAAGTGGTGCGGGCACCGGCTGCAGATTGGGCTCCATAGTTTCAGGTGCTTGCGCCACTGTATCAAGCTATTTTAGAGTTCCTGATTTTTTTATCTAAAGCTCCTCCGATTAGTCAGGGGAGCTTTAACTTGAAATGTGCTGTGTTTGGGCACGGAAGATGGCACAAATGCAGTCGCTGTCCGGATACATTTGTATAGACCATATTTGTCTTTGAACTGAACTCTGTTGAGCTGTGTACATAGTCCGGTTGCGCGACAAAGAGTCACAAGTTGCGCGCACATCGGGTGGTAAATATGTGATTTTAAAACGCCTGCCCATATCTTTCTCATGGCCACTGCAAACGGAATGCAATTATTGCACGCTAAAAAATAGGGATAACAAGTTATGACCAATGAAAATCGTAAGACGTCTCTCGTGCCCGCTCGGGCTGGCCTTTATTTCCGGTCGTTGGTGTTGCTTGGGGGTTGGTTTGCAGGCTTATCAGCCGCCGCCGGACCTGATGCCAACACCAATAAGCTGATAGTGAAATTCAAGTCAGCAGACAAATCGGTCTCCACGCTTTCGCGCTTTTCCAATACTGGCGTCAGTGAATCAAAAAAGCTGCTGCTGTCAAACCGGCAGATCTACGCTATGGATCTGCAGCTTGGCGCAGATGTGGACGCCACCCTGGATAGCCTGTCCAGCAATCCTGATGTGGAATACGCTGAGATTGACCATCCCATCTACATCAATGCGACCCCTAATGATCCGTCCTACATCAATCAATGGGGCCTGTTCAATAACGGCCAGAACGGTGGTGTTGCCGGCATTGATATCGGGGCTGAAATTGCCTGGAGTCGTCGCACAGATACACGCAATATCGTAATAGGCGTGATCGATAGCGGCGTTGATTACAATCATCCCGATATCCGGCCCAATGTGTGGACTAACCCTGCCGAGGCTAGCGGTCGCACAGGCATTGATGACGACGGGAATGGTTATATCGATGATATCCATGGCATAGACACCATAAACGGCGACAGCAATCCGATGGATGACAATGGCCACGGCACTCATGTTGCCGGTGTCATAGCCGCTGCCGGCAATGATGGTTTTGGTATCGCCGGTGTGGCATGGAAAGCATCGATGGTCATCTGCAAGGCTCTGGATAACCGGGGCGAGGGGAATACCTCGTATGCCATTGAGTGCCTGGAATACTTTGCCAAGCTCAAGCAGGCGGGCGTCAATATCGTTGTCACCAATAATTCCTACGGAGGGCAAATTTCCTCTGCTTTGGCGGAAGCCATTCAGGATCAGGAATATCAGGATATCCTGTTCGTGGCAGCTGCTGGCAATGACGGCGAGGAAGTAGCGCCAGGCGCTAATTCCTATAACCGGCAATACTATCCGGCTGCGTTGTCCAATCCCAATATCATTTCGGTAGCTTCGCTCAATCGTTTCGGCGAGTTGGCCGAAACATCAAACTATGGCGCCATTACAGTTGATATGGCGGCCCCAGGGGATGAGGTGTATAGCACGTTACCCAATCAAAGTTACGGCGTTTTGAGCGGCACTTCGATGGCAGCCCCACATGTGACGGGGGCCGTTGCATTGATGCGAGCCGAGAATCCATACACGCCCGGGTCGAAGGTCAAGCAACTTCTGCTTTCATCGATCAGGCCCTTGAACACGCTTACCGGTAAAGTGTCTACAGGCGGCATGCTCAAGTTGGTGTTTGATCAAGACACCAATGGCGAACCCGTGAATGGAGACGTTCTGTCCAGATTTATCACCCGGAAAGCCACCAGGGGTTTTGCGATAGGAAATGATAACAAACTGCTTTTGCCAGTGAATCAGATTGTTGATGCGACGCCCCTGCCGGACGTGCTGAAGGCGGTTGATTATGATGGCCAACAAGCATGGGAATATACGCTTGGTTATAGCGATAATGGAAATCCGGAGTTTATCGGCTGGGCACCTATCGTCTCAACTGATGGATTCATCTATTTTATGTCTTCAAACAATTTACGCAAGCTGGCACCGGACGGAAGTCTGCTGTGGCGGGAAACGCTTCAGGGCGGTGATTGCAATCCGGCTGACAGACTCTATTTTGGTGCGGTTGCAAGTGATGGTGGAGTCGTGACCGCTTGCGATAACGAGGGGATTGTAGCCTATGACAGAAATGGTCAGTTCAAGTGGCAATTTCGCCGCGACGCGAAGTCGAACACGCAGCTGAACCCCACCTCAACAGTGACGGTCGACGTGCAGGGTAATGTGTACTACACGTCGCAGAACAGGCTGGTATCGTTGAACAGATTTGGCAGGTTAAATTGGTTCAAGGAACTTGAAGCATATGAGCTGTCATGGCCGGTACTGATAAAGGATCGTATCTACATAAGTTCCAGTGCATCGGATTCCGGTTTGCCAATATCGAACAATCTATTTGCATTTGATTTGACCGGAAAACCGATTTGGTCCCGGAAGCTTAACGCGGTTCCCATCAGTGGACCAGTAATTGATGAAGCCGGTAATTTGATAGTGGCTGCCCGTAACTCGACGTTCGTCAAACTCAACCCTGCCGGTACGGTCGTCTGGTCAAAACAGCACGGCGATAGTGATGCCAGTTACAGACATGGGTTCGCCACGGTCCTGAAAGATGGCAATATCCTGTCGTATGTTGAGCGCCTTGAAGAAGGAACCAGGAGGTACTTGGTTGCCATTGATGGCCGCAATGGAGCCGTATTGTGGGAGGCGCTGGTTGGTACGCCGATCGGTTCGCCTATGGTTGTTCCAGGACAGAACAGAATATTATCGTTAGCCTATATTGGATCCGATACGATTTCCGCGTATTTAAAATATGCGGGAGCATCGATCGCGGAATCAGCGTGGCCCAGTGCAGCAGCAAATGACCGTATGTCGTTTAATGTAATGCGCGATCTGGACCAGGATGGAATGGACGATGATTGGGAAGCGCTGAATGGCTTGAGTGCTGCGTCTGCATCGGACGGGTTGCTGGATAGCGATGTCGATGGCATCAGCAATTTGGACGAATTTGGATATGGTTCTAATCCGCATAAATCTGATTCTGACGGTGATGGGCTTTCTGACCGAGAAGAGGTGACTAACGCAAAAACTGATCCGGGCCTAAGGGATACCGACGGTGATGGATTATCGGATTTCGACGAGGTAATGACATACCAGACGAATCCGTTTGAACCGGATACGGATGCGGACGGACTGCCCGACCGTGATGAAGTGTTGGTGCATTTGACGAACCCTCTTTCCGGGGACACTGATGGTGATGAATATTCGGATTTAGAAGAGATCAATGAACTGAAAACCAATCCGCTGGTTGCTGATCCGAAGATGGCAGATCTGGAAATATCCATGTCGGGCACGCGAACGGATAAGTCGCTCAAATTCACCGTTGATCTCTGGAATCTGGGACCCAGAGCCGCAGATGCAGTTGTGCTCGATGTGAATATCCCGGCCAGCGTCGGACAGTTCACCAGTATTGGTACCACGGCTGGTTGCGGGATCATCGATCCACAACATATTGTTTGCCAATTTGCTGCTTTGCAGGCTGACCGGATTGTGAAGCTGGCGGTAACGGCGAATCTGATAGCGGCTGATGAAAACTTCCGTCCGGTCACCATTAGCAAAGTCACCAGCATGACGGTGGACCGAAACACGTTGAATAATGAAGCCAGTCTGAAGTCGGGTTGCTTTATCGCAACGGCAGCTTTCGGCCACATCGACAACAAGTACGTCAAGATATTGCGCGATTTCCGTGACCAGTATTTATTGACCAATGAACCCGGAAAAGCTTTTGTTGAAACTTACTATCGTTTTTCACCCGCGATAGCGGACTGGATTTCCCAGCGTGAAGCGGCTAAAGCGGTGGTGCGCATTGCACTAGTGCCCTTGATAGCGTTCGCTTGGGTGCTTCAGGCCGAATTGCTGATCCAGGTGTCCATACTGTCGTTAGCATGCATTATGTTTTCGTTATTGCGGAGAAGAGCAAGGTTCTTTCATGGGCTTGCGTTTTCGTAGAACAGAAAACCGCATCAATCGTTCGATCATGCAATCCCGGGTTGTTCGGGATTGCCTTGAATGGATGTCAGCGTTTGTTGTCAACAGCGGGTGGCGCAATTTTCTATTTTTGGCTGTTATGCGAAGCTGTTATTCTGGGTTTCGTGTCGCAGCTGTGGAAAGTCAGCATAGTTGGTTCTGGAAGAAGTTGGCAAGGCGTGACGGTCTTGCTAGCGGTACTGGTTGTCATGTTTGGCGTCACATTTTTTGATGTGTTCCTCAGGATCATTCAACAGCCCAATGATGCCAATTGGACGTTGGCATACCAACTGACTGTAGATGCCTATTGCACTTTGTATGTTTTATTCGAGGCGCTCATAACAATCTATGCAATATTCTTTTGCAGAGCAGGGAAATACCTGATTGCAGGCAACGAACGTTCAGGATTTAGGGAATTGCAAAGGAACCGGATGAATTTACAGATTCAGATGATCATCAAGACGATGGCTTTACTGTTTCTCGCTTTGTATGCCGGATATCATCTGATTTATATCGATTTGGTTCATGCTGGCCGCCTAGAAAATCGCTATTTTGCTAACAATTTTCATTTTTTCTATATCGTATGTGGATTTCTGTGGGTTTTCATAAATGGTGTGGCGGCGTTCTACGCCTACAGAATTTATAAAATGGTTCAGCACATCAAGGCGCATATTGATGCCGGATATTTATGAATGGACGGCCTGGCTGATAATGAGTATTGACTCTACTAATACCGACTTGGTAGTGCTCCAGGTGGTTGGCTACACTATCGCCGATATTCTCATTGTCTTTTTCAGTTTGAGAATCGCAACACTGTTTCGGCAGAAGCGTGCCCTCGACTTGTTGATTTGCTACATGCTGCTCGGGGTCACTATTGTGATCGCCCCGGCATTTTTGTTAGTCGATGAAGATCCGTACCAGCTCATGCTGTTGTCGCTAGGTACGGCAGGCATCCACTACGCCATCATTATTTATGCATTATTCAGTATTCATAAGCCGTTGTTCAGGCTCATGACCCGGTTTACGGTTACCGGGTAAAGCAGGAGATTTCAATCACCAGCGTGATGTTCCCCCTCCCGCGCTTTCCCCTTCGGAAAATATTTCATCACCATCACAAAAAACAGCGGCACAAACAACACCGCCAGCACGGTCGCCGAGATCATCCCACCCAGCACGCCAGTGCCGATGGCGTGCCGGCTGGCCGCGCCGGCGCCGGTGCTGATCGCCAGCGGCAATACGCCGAAGGCAAACGCCAGCGACGTCATGATGATCGGGCGGAACCGCATGCGGCAGGCGTCCAGCGTGGCATCCAGCAGCGGTTTGCCGAGGGCCATCTGATCCTTGGCAAATTCCACGATCAGGATTGCGTTTTTCGCCGCCAGACCGATGATGGTGATCAGGCCCACCTTGAAATAAACATCGTTCGGCATGTCGCGCAGATACACCGCCGCCAGCGATCCCAATATGCCCAGCGGCACCACCAGCAGCACCGACACCGGAATGGTCCAGCTTTCATACAGCGCCGCCAGACACAGGAACACTACCAGCACCGAAATCACGAACAGCCCCGGCGCCTGCGCGCCCGACAGCCGTTCTTCATACGACGTGCCCGACCATTCGTAACCGAAGCCATCCGGCAGTTTCGCCGCCAGCTGTTCCATCGCCTTCATGGCTTCGCCGGAACTGAAACCGGGTGCCGCCTGGCCGCCAATTTTCATCGACGACATGCCGTTGTAGCGTTCCAGCCGCGGCGATCCCATGATCCAGCGGGCGTGGGCGAAGGCACTGAAGGGCACCATATGTCCCTGGTTGTTGCGCACGCGCAGGTTCAGTACCTGTTCCGGCAGCATGCGCGCCGGTGCATCGGCCTGCACCAGCACTTTCTGAATCCGGCCGGCGCGCACGAAATCATTGGCATAAGCCGAGCCCAGCGCCACGCCCAACGTGCTGTTGATGTCGCTGATGGCCACGCCCAGCGCACTGGCCTTGGCGCGATCGATCTGGACGTCCAGTTGCGGCGTATCCTCAAGTCCCTCCGCCCGCACGCCCGTCAGGGCCGGATGTTTGGACGCCAGGCTCAGCAGCTGGTTGCGGGCTTCCGTCAGCGCCACATGGCCCTGGCCGCCGCGATCCTGCAGCTGGAATTCAAATCCGGTGGCGGTGCCCAGTTCGGGAATCGATGGCGGATTGAGGGGAAAAACGTTGGCGTCCCCCAGGGTGGACAGATAGGCGCGGGCGCGCGCCACGATGGCTGTCACATGCTGCTCGGGATTGGGCCGTTCATCCCAGTCTTTCATCCGGATGAAAGCGATGCCCACGTTCTGGCCGCCACCGAAAAAGCTGAAACCCGCCACGGCCACCATCTTGGCAACGTTGGGTTCGTTCTTGAGGAAATAATTTTCCATCTGCCGCAGCACCGCCAGCGTGCGCTGCTGGGTGGCACCGGCCGGCAGCTGCACGATGGTAATGAAGTAGCCCTGGTCTTCCTCGGGAATGAAAGCAGTGGGCAGGCGCACGGCGAACCAGGTCACTGCGGTCACTACCACCATGTACAGCACGAAAAAGCGCAGGCTGCGTTTCAGGATATGGCGCACGCCGGTTTCATAACCGCGGGTGGTGGCGGAGAAGCCGCGGTTGAACCAGCCGAAGAATCCCTTGCGCGGGCCCTCGTGCGGGTGGCGCTTGAGCAGGGTGGCGCAGAGGGCCGGAGTGAGGCTCAGGGCCAGAAACGCCGAGAACAGGATCGACACGATCAGCGCCAGCGAAAACTGCCGGTAGATCGCGCCCACCGAGCCGCCAAAAAACGCCATCGGAATGAACACCGCCACCAGCACCGTGGTGATGCCGATGATCGCGCCGGTGATCTGGCTCATGGCCTTGCGGGTGGCCGCCAGCGGCGACAGCCCTTCTTCCGTCATGATGCGCTCGACGTTCTCCACCACCACGATGGCGTCGTCCACCAGAATGCCGATGGCCAGCACCAGCCCGAACAGCGTCAGCACGTTGATGGAAAAGCCGAACAGGTTCATGCCGATGAAAGTGCCCATCAGCGCCACCGGCACCACCAGGGTGGGGATCAGCGTCGCGCGCCAGTTCTGCAGGAATACCAGCATCACCAGGAACACCAGCGCGATGGCTTCCAGCAGCGTCTTCACCACTTCCTGGATGGAAATGCTGACGAAGGCGGAGGTGTCGTAGGGAATATCCCAGATCATGCCCTTGGGAAAATACGGCGCCAGTTCCGCCATGCGCGCGCGTACCAGGGCAGCGGTTTCCACCGCATTGCCGGACGGCGACAGCTTGATCGCCAGTGGCGCGGCGGGCTGGCCATTGAGGAAGGCGGCGCGGGAATAGCTGGCGCCGCCCAGGTCCACCCGCGCCACGTCTTTCAGGCGCACGGCGGAGCCATCGGGATTGGCCTTCAGCAGGATCTCGCCGAACTGTTCCGGGGTGGACAGCCGGCTCTCCGTCACCACGGTGGCGTTCAGCATCTGGCCCAGCACGGCGGGCAGGCCACCGACTTCGCCCGCCGCTACCTGTACATTCTGGGCCTGGATCGCCCTCACCACGTCATTGGGCAGCAGCGAAAAGGCGGTGAGCTTGACCGGGTCCAGCCATACCCGCATGGCGTACTCGGTGCCGAACACCTGGGCCTCGCCCACGCCTTTCACGCGGCGGATCTGGTCCAGCAGGCGGGTGTTGGCGTAGTCGCCCAGGGCGGTGGCGTCCATGCTGCCATCGCTGGAACTGATGGTGATGATCATCAGGAAGTTGCGGGTGGCCTTGTCCACCCGGATGCCCTGGCGCCGCACCTCATCCGGCAGGCGGGCTTCCACCCGTTTCACCCGGTTGTTCACTTCCACCTGGGCCACGTCCACGTTGGTGCCCGACTTGAAATAGGCGGTGACGGTGGCGCTGCCGTCAGAGCTGCTGGTGGAACTCATGTACAGCAGCCCCTCGACGCCATTCAGTTCCTGCTCGATCAGGGCGGTGACGGTTTCCTCCAGCGTTTGCGCCGACGCGCCAGGGTAGGTGGTGGAGACGGCGATGGAGGGCGGGGCGATGCTGGGGTACTGGGCTACCGGCAGCTGGCGGATGGACAGGATGCCGCCCAGCAGGATCAGCAGTGCAATTACCCAGGCAAAGATGGGGCGGTCGATGAAAAAACGGGCCATGGTGGATGCCTCACTCTGCCGGGGTGGCGGCAGTGGCAGGTGCGACCGCTGCCAACGGTACGGCCACGGCGGTGGCGCCTGGCTTCACTTTCTGCAGCCCTTCCACGATCACCTGTTCGCCGCCGGACAGGCCGCTGCGGATGATCCAGCGATCGCCCTGGGCGCGCTCGGTTTTCACCGGCAGGGGCACCACTTTGCCGTCGGGCAATACCGTCATCACCATTTCGCCCTGGGCGGAACGGATCAACGCCCGCTGCGACACGGTGAAGGCCTGTTCATACACGGCCTGCTCCACCTCCACCCGCACGAACATGCCCGGCAACAGCAGGCGGTCGGGGTTGGGCACTTCGGCGCGCAGCAATACTTCGCCGGTGCCCGGGTCCACGGTCATTTCCGAAAACAGCAGTTTGCCCTCGTGGCCATAGGTGGAGCCGTCCTCCAGCAGTACCCGCACCTGGGCGCTGGTGGCCGGATCGTTGCCGCGCTGGCGGCGGATGCGCATCATCTCGCTGCTGGACTGGGTGAAGTTCACATAGATGGGGTCGAGCTGCTCGATGGTGGCCAGGTGGGTGGCTTCGTTCTTGCCCACCAGCGCGCCTTCGGTCACCAGCGCGCGCCCGATGCGGCCCGTTATGGGGGCGCGCACGGCGGCATAATCCAGATCGATGCTGGAGCGGGTGTGGGCAGCCTTGGCGGCGGCCACATCGGCTTCCGCCTGCTTGGCGCGGGCGAAGGCCTCGTCGTATTCCTGGGGGCTGACCGCATTGCGCGCAAGCAGGTTTTGCAGCCGTTTCTGCTTCAGCTGGGCCTGGGCCAGATCCGCCTCGGCCCGCGCTACGTTGGCCTTGGTGGCATCCAGCACGGCGCGCAGGGTGGCAGGATCGATCTGGAACAGCAGGTCGCCGGCCTTGACCTCGCTGCCTTCGGTGAACAGCCTTTCCTGTATGATGCCTTCCACCCGCGCCCGTACCTCGGCCGTGCGGCGGGCCTGCACCCGTCCCGGCAATTCGGCTTTCACCACCACGCGTTGCGGCTGCACGATCTCCACCTTCACTTCGGGCGGATGCATCCCGGCGTCGTTCTGGTCGGGAGCTTGTTGATCGCAAGCGGCCAGCAGCAGGCTGGCCAGCAAGACACCGACCAGATGCGGGCGGGAAGACAGCAGGGGGGAGGGCATGGGGCAATCTCCGTGAGGGGGCGGCAGCCGGTAGGCGTGGCAGGCACGGAAATGTCCTGACACACAAAATCGGCTTTAATCATACATTCATGTATGTATAATGGCAATCACCCTTATTAATCAATAAAAATCTTATGGTCAAAAAAACCAAAGAAGAAGCGCTGGAAACCCGTAACTGCCTGCTGGACACGGCGGAGCAGGTGTTCCACCGCAAGGGCGTGTCTCAGACCACCCTGAACGATATCGCCCTGGCCGCCGGCATGACCCGGGGCGCCATCTATTGGCACTTCAAGAACAAGGTAGACCTGTTCAACGCCATGTGCGACCGGGTAACCCTGCCGCTGGAAGCCATGACCGAGGCCGCCACCCGTGACGACGTGGCCGATCCCCTGGGGGAACTGCGCAATTCCGTGCGCTATTTCTTCCACAAGGTGGCCACCGACGAGCATTACCGGCTGGTGTTCGACATTCTGTTCAACAAGTGTGAATTCGTCGCGGAACTGGGGCCCATCGTCGAGCGTGATTCGAGGGTGCGTGAGGAATTCCGCCAGCGCTTCGAGCGCATGCTGCTGAATGCGGAAAAACGCGGGCAACTGCCGGTGGGGCTGAATCACCGGCTGGCGGTGGAAAGCTATCAGGCGTATGTGAAAGGCATTCTGCGCAACTGGCTGCTGAACCCTGCCAGCTTTGATCTGCTGGTGGACGGCGATCGCATGCTGGACGCCTTCTTCGAACTGCTGCAGGTGTCGCGGGCACTGCGGCCCGGCCACAGGTAATTCGAGCGGCCCCTGTCTGCACTGCCGTCTACACTGAAGTCAGAACCGATGACTGCTGGCGGGGCCGTTCTTGAAACGCATCCATACACTGCTCACACTGATTCTGCTGCTGATGGCCGTGCCGCTGGTGCAGGCCGCATCGATTTCGCTGCAGCCGGGTTTTCGCCAGCAGAATCTGGCGGGCGTGCTGGCGTATCTGGAAGACAAGGATGGCACGCTCGCGCTGGCGGATCTGTTGCAGGATGACGCCCGTTTCGCCTGGCACATTTCCGAACAACCCATCCTGAATTTCGGTTTTACCGACGCCGTGTACTGGGCCCGCTTCGACGTGGAAAGCCCTTCCACGCCGCAGGAGCAGGATCTGTTCCTGGAAATCAGCTATCCGCTACTGGATGACATCCGGGTGTATCTGCTGCAGGACGGAACCCTGTTGCGCGAATTTCATGTCGGTGCCAGCCTGCCATTTGCCGAGCGGTTGGTGCGGCACGGCAATTTTCTGATTCCGCTGGATGTCAGCCCGCAGCCGTTGCAGGTGGTGTTGCGGGTGCAATCACAGTCGTCGATGCAGATTCCGTTGCTGTTGTGGGAAAAGGACGCGTTCGTCGAACACGTTTATGCCGAATCCACAGGGTATGGTTTTTTCTACGGCACCATTCTGATTATCGCGCTGTACAACCTGCTGGTGTTTTTGACGGCGCGGGGAGTGGGTTTTGTCTACATCTTTTTCTATTCCGTCGGCGTGGTGATGATCGAGGCCGGATTGCGCGGTGCTGCGTTCGCATTCGTCTGGCCTGAGGCTACCACCTGGACTGACCGCAGCATTCTGATCGGCATCATGGGCTGCACGCTGTTTGGTAATCTATTCGTTGATCAGGTGTTGCTGGTGCGCCAGACCTGGCCGCGGCTGGCGCGAGTGCTGCGCACGCTGGCGTTGTTGTCGGCGCTCAACATGGTGCTGACCTTCCTTCTGCCGTACAAACAGATGATCCTGCTTTGCCTGCTGCTGGTGGCGATCTCGTCGCCCACCACGCTGACTGCGCTGGTGCTGCGGTCGCGGCAGGGTTACACGCCAGCGTTGTACACACTGGTGGGCGCGATGGTGTTTATCCTGTCGGCTTTTGTGATGATTTTTTCCAAGCTGGGCTGGCTGCCGCGCAATCCGGTGACGGAAAACCTGGTGTACTTTGGCGCGGTGTTCCAGCTACTGCTGTTCTCGCTGTCGCTGGCGGACCGCATGAATGTGGATCGCCAGCTGCGTGAAGAAGCGCAGCTGAAAGCTGCTGCCAGCCAGAAAGAGCTGCTGGATGTGCAGCTGAAAATCAATGAGGACCTGGATCGCCGGGTGCGCGAACGCACCGATGAACTGGAAGCCGTCAACACCAAACTGCAGGAACTGAGTACCACTGACAGCCTCACCGGTCTGCGCAACCGCCGCTATTTCGACGACATGCTGCTGAACGAATACAAACGCGCATTTCGCGACAAGCTGCCGCTGTCGGTACTGCTGCTCGATATCGATCACTTCAAGAGCCTGAACGACAACTATGGCCATCCTTTCGGCGATCTGTGTCTGGTGGAAGCAGCCGGTCTGATCCGCGACTGCATCAAGCGGCCGCCGGACGTGGCGGCCCGTTACGGTGGCGAGGAGTTCGTGGTGTTGTTGCCGCAGACGGACCGTGAAGGGGCTGTGCAAGTGGCCGAATGTCTGCGCGCAGCGTTCAATGTCAAACGCATCGAGGATGGCCCGCACAGCGTAGTCATGACGATCAGCATTGGCGTATCCAGCACAGTCCCGCCGGATCGCGATGGTCATGAGAAACTGTTGAAACGCGCCGATGAGCTGTTGTATCGCGCCAAACAGAACGGCCGCAACCGGGTGGAGTGGGAAAGCGATTCCGCCTGAGCAGATCCCTTCCTATAATGGCCGCACCCGAATCATACCCCCGGAGTTGTCATGGCCAGTCTTGCAGCACGTGCCGTCAAAGCTTACGCCCGCCGCGTGATCAAGAAAGTTCCGCGCGATCGCGATCATCTGGTGCAGCATCTGCGCCGGGCGCTGAACAATTCCCCGCTGCCCAACTGGCTGCCGCCGGGTGTGCGCCGCACCCAGTTTGCTGTTGAGGGCGTGCGGGGTGAATGGCTGCGGGTGAACAATCCCACGCAGGCAATTTTGTACCTGCATGGCGGCGGGTATATTGCCGGCGTGCCCACCACCTATCTCACCCTGTGCGCAAGATTTGCCAAAGCCTTGCAGGCCGATGTGTATATGCCGGCCTACCGCCTGGCACCGGAGCATCCGTTTCCCGCCGCACTGGACGACGCGCTCACGGTGTACCGCCTGCTCCTGAAAAAATACTCGGCCAGCAAAATCACCATAATGGGCGACTCTGCCGGCGGTGGCCTGGCGCTAGGGACCACGCTGGCCCTGCGCGACGCGGGACTGCCGTTGCCGAAATGCAATCTGGCGTATTCACCGATGGCGGATCTCACCGCGCCCCACGGCAGCCGCAACCTGAACGAACTGCGCGATGACATGTTCACACCCGAGATGTACCACGTGGGCATCGACCTGTATGGCCGCACTGAAGTGGACCGGCTTAATCCTCATGCCTCGCCGGTGTTCGGCGATTTCAAGGGCATGCCGCCGCTGCTGGTGACAGTGGACCGCAGCGAGTGTCTGCACGACGATTCGATCAAGGTGGTGGAGCGGGCGCGGGCCGCCGGTGTCGATGTCACCCTCATCGAGCGCGACGGCCTGCTGCATGTGTGGCCGATTTTCTATCCGCTGCTGCCGGAAGCGCGCAAGGATGTGGCCGAATCGGTCATGTTTATCGATCGCCATTGACGCCACCGCTTTACTTGGCACCTCGGGCGCCGGAATCCCCGCCTATACTGGAACGAAACCTTCTTATTCAGACGGATGACCCCCGGGGATTGCCAACACCTGCATGAACAGCCGGAAGTTGATGTTGCTGCCGTTGCGCTGGCTGGCCATGGGCCTGCTGGCGTTGTTTTGCCTGCGTCCGGCCCTGGCGCTGGAATCCATTGAGCTTGGCGCTGGACTGCAGTCATTGTCGCCCGCTCCGGGCCAGCTGGAATTGTTTCAGGACCCTGCTGACAGCCTGCGCCTGGAGGACATCCTGGCAGGCCGTGCCGCGTTCGAGCCGGTACAGCAGCAGGTTATCAACCTGGGCAAGAGCGACAGTTCCGTGTGGGTGCACCTGCGCCTGCGGGACGACACCCAGGGCGCGAAGGATAACACCTGGATTCTGGAGCTGGCCTTCGCGCGACTGGCCCGGGTGGACATCTACCTGGTGGAAAACGGCACGCTGAAGCAAAGCGAGCGCATCGGGTATGCGCTGCCGATGTCGGTGCGCGAGCTGAAGCATAACTTTTTTGCCCAGCCCCTGCGCACGGAACCGGGCCGGCTGTATGACATCTACCTGAACGTCATGCGCAAGAGCGGCGGCATCCAGATTCCGCTCAAGTTGCACCGCGCCACCGAATTTTCCCGCCATGTATCCGAGAGCAACCGCTATTACGGCATGTATTTCGGCATCATGCTGGCGATGCTGATCTACAACAGTTTTCTGATGGTGTCGGTGGGCACCCGCGCCTACCTGTATTACATCCTGCATATCATTGGCACCTTCGTCACGTTTCAGATACTGCAAGGCTATGCCTTTCTGTACTGGTGGCCGGAGACGCCCATCATCAATGAGTACGCCATCCAGATCGCGGTGTGCTTGTCTTCGATGGCGGCGTTGCTGTTCGTGCGCCATTACGTGGAGTTGCACCGGTTTGCGGCCTGGATGAATCGCGTGGTCAGCGGCATGCTGGTGCTTGGCTTCTCCATCATCGGCATCCGCCTGGCGACCAGCCAGCCCATGATCGCAGCGGCCGGGCTGTTCATTGCGGGCGCCAGTATCCTGATGATGACCATCACCCTGATCTGCTGGCGCAACGGTTCGCGTCCGGCGGGCTTTTTCCTGCTGGCCTGGACGGTATTCCTGCTGGGCGCACTGCTGCACATGCTGACGCTGTTTGGCTGGTTTCCCCACAACACACTGTCGTCCTACGGTGTCATCATCGGTTCGGCGCTGGAAGTGCTGCTGCTGTCGCTGGGGCTGGCGGATCGCATCAACGCGGAGCGGCGCGCGCGTTATCTGGCGCTGCAGGAAAAACACACCGCCATCATCGATCTGAAGGAAGTGGAAGCGCAGCTGGTGCAGCGGGCCCTGCACAGCGCTACCACCGGCCTGCCCAACCGCGCCTTCCTGCGCAGCGTGCTGGAAAAAACCTGCGCCGAGGTGGCGCCACAGTCCAGCGTGGCGTTGCTGCTGATCGGCATGAACAATTTCCACGAGTTCAACAAAACCCTGGGCCACAGCAACGGCGACGCCATCCTGTGTCTGCTGGCGGAGCGGCTTGGCCGGCTGCTGCAGCCGCTGCAGGGGCTGGTGCGGATCGAGGACAGTTCCGGCCATCACCACCATCTGGCCTGCATCGAGGGCGTGACGTTTGCGGCGATGCTGCAGGGCCAGAGCAGCGAGCAACTGCAGCTGTCTGCACTGCACCTGCTGGAACAGCTGGAAATGCCGTTCGAGTTCCAGGGCCTGAGCCTGAACGTGAATGCCGCCGTTGGCATCGCCCAGCTGCCGTTGCATGGTGAAAAGGCCGAGGATCTGCTGCGCAACGCCCACATCGCACTGGAAATGGCGGCCAATGCCGGTGGCCGCGTGGCCTGGTATTCCCGTGACATGGACCCGTACAACGCGCGCCGCATTTCACTGCTGGCGGAGCTGCGCGCGGCGATCGAATCCGACGGTCTGCAACTGCATCTGCAGCCACAGATTTCGCTGCAGGATTTCAGCGTGGCAGGTGCAGAAGTGCTGGTGCGCTGGGTGCATCCGGAGCATGGCAACGTGACACCCGCCGAATTCATTCCCCTGGCGGAGCGCACCGGTGTGATTCACCCGCTCACCTACTGGGTGTGCCGCAAGACGTTCGAGCTCAGCCGCCAGTTAAGGGCCGCGGGCCATACGCTGGGGTTGTCCATCAATATTTCCGCACGCAATCTGCAGGCGGCCAATTTCACCCGCAACATCGCCCGCATTGCGGCGGAGACCGGCGTGAACCTGCACGACATCACCATGGAGCTGACGGAGACGGCGGTGATGCTGGATCCGGTGGAAGCACTGCGCGTAATGCACGAACTGGCAGACATCGGTGTGCGGCTTTCAATCGACGATTTCGGCACCGGCTATTCGTCGCTGTCGCACCTGAAGCAATTGCCGGTGGATGAAATCAAGATCGACCGCAGCTTCGTGAAGGAGATGCAGAACAACAGCGACGATCAGGTGATCGTGCAGACCACTCTGGTGATGGGCCACAACCTGGGCCTGAAAGTGGTGGCGGAAGGCATTGAGGATGCAGCTACTCTGCAACGGCTGCAGCAGCTGGGGTGCGATCTGGCGCAGGGTTACCACATTGCCCGGCCGATGCCGGTGGAGGATTTCCTGCGCTGGCTGGAACGCAATGGCCGGCCGGCGTCGCCGGTATCAGACAGTGCAGGTTCAGGCTGAGCAGCAGGTTTCAAAGAAATTCAGGCGCAAAGAATTCAGGTGAAAAAAAGGGTGGCCGCTGCGTGCAGGGCCACCCTTTTTGTTGTAACAAACAGGCATTGTGACAGACCGGATCAATAACCCAGATTGCCCTGCGGAACAGCGCGCGTGTCCTGTGTGGTGTTCGCCACGCTCTGCTGCAGTTCGGGCCAGTGGCTCTTGCTGTTGGCAGCGCGAATCAGTGCATATTCACGCTTGTCCGCCTGGGTCGCATCCCATTCCAGCAGCTTGGGAATGATCTTCTTGCGCCACAGCGGCGGAACCAGGGTGGACAGATAGGCCGTCATCAGGCCGCCGGGCATTTCCGGCTGTTCCGAATGCGAACGCAGTTCGTGGTATGGAACCTGGGCGTCAGCATGGTGGTGGCTGTGACGGGTCAGGTTGTAGGTGAACACGCCGCTCACCACGTGGTTGCAGTTCCAGGAATGACGTGGCTGCACCGGATCGGTCGGCACGCGGATCAGGCCGTAGTGTTCAACATAGTTCAGCACTTCCAGCGCCAGTTTGGTGAAGGTACACACGATCAGGTGGAACATGACACCGGTCCAGCCGGCGCAGTAGTAGGCAAATGCCGAGGTGGCCAGGGCCACCGCGCCCATGCGCAGCAACACGTTCTTTGGCGACAGGAAATGCGCGCCGATTTTTTCCAGCCGGGCCGATTCGATTTCCCACGCATTCACCACGGTGCGGTACATGGCTTTTGGCAAATGGGCGTAGACGGAATCGCCACGGGCTGCAGTAGCGGGATCTTTGCTGGTGCCCACATAGGCGTGGTGACCGTACACGTGCTCGATTGGAAACGCGATGCCCCAGTTGAATGCCATGGTGATGCGACCCAGCCACAGATCAAACGGACGCGAGGTGCGGTGCGTCAACTCGTGGCCCGCCAGACCACCGGCGCCGGTGGCCGGCAAGGCTATGGCTGCGAACATGAAGACATAATGGTACCAGGGGGTGGCATTGCGCGCGGCAATGACGTCGATCCCGGTCAGGCTTTGCACCAGCGCACCGGCGCCCAGTGCATCCTGTGTGCCGCTGCCTGCCACCCAGAACAGGGCGAAGTACAGCATGATGGCCGCCGGCGTGGACAGATACAGCGCCAGGTCGAGCAGGAATTCAAAATCGTACGGAGTTTCTTTCACATCATGGGGAAACATCTGGTCCAGCGTGGCGATGGTGGCGATGTAAAGCGCGGCCGGCAGCCACAACCAGTGGTAGCCAAAAAACATGCCCACGGAAATGGCCATGATGGTGAGCGGCGCGACATAAAAGCGGAGATAACGAAACATCGTGCAGTCCTCTGTCGTGATTGTTGTGATGGCAGTGGTGATAAAAGGCGGCGGTGGCCGCAAAACCCGATCTGACTTTTTTAACCGGCCTTTTGCGCCGGTATGGTCTGATCGGAAAACTTGTCGAAATAGATCTGTTCCCGCGCTACGCCCAACGCCGTCATGCAGGTGATTGCAGCATCGATCATGGGCGGCGGGCCGCACAGGTAGCCTTCGGCGTTGCCAGCAATGTCCGGAGTGATTGCGTCTGTCACCCAGCCGCGCTGGCCCTTCCAGTCGCTGTCGGCCGGTTCTTCCGACAGCACGGGAATGAATTCGAAGCGACCCTGCCATTTCTGCTGCAGGGCTTTGATGGCGTCCAGGTAATACAGGTCGCGCTGGCTGCGGGCACCCATCAGCAGGAACACGTTGCGGTTGGCCGCGCCGGTCTCCTGCGCGCCTTCCAGCGCACCTTCCAACAGCGCGATCAACGGTGCCAGGCCACTGCCGCCGGCAATGCACAGCAGATCGCGCCGGCTGTCGCGCAGGTAAAAGTCACCAAGGCTGGCATGCAGGCTCACTTTCTGGTTCAGCGCCGCCGGATTCATCAGCCAGTGCGACATGCGGCCGTTGGGCACGGCGCGGATGAAAAAGGAAATATCGCGCCGGCCACCTGGTGTGCAGGCGTGGGCGAACGAATAGCAGCGCGCCGGAATGTCGGTGCCGGCTGCCTGCACGGAAGCATATTGCCCGGGCCGGTATTGCACGGCGGTGTCCAGCTCAATGAACACTTCGCTGATGTCGTGGGTCAGCGCCACCTGTTTCACGATCGTGCCCTGGGTGCGCTGCTGTGCCAGCGGATTCACCGGCAGTTTGATCTCCACATCCGACACCGGAATGCTCTGGCAGCCCAGAATGAAATTCTGCTGAATCTCTTCCTTGCTCAGCAGGTAGGATTTGTCGGTGAGTTCCTTCACCTTGCCCGACACCAGCTGGCATTTGCAGGCGGCGCAACCGCCCACCTTGCAGCTGTAGGGAAAATCCAGCTTGTGGCGCAAGGCGCCGTTCAAAACAGTTTCCTTGTGTTGCAGATCCAGCGCCGGGCTGCCATCCACCACCAGTTTGAATTCTTTTTTGGAAAACCATCCGAACATGCCAGTCTCACACTGCGAGGTTGCGGGCCGTGAAAAAAGGCCCCGACTACCTCAAAAGTATAAGAGTGGCCAAACATTCACTATAGTTGTAAAGCAGGCCTAAAGGGGGTATTTTCGGCCAGGGTTTGATTGGATGCAGTGCAGGAAAAATCTGCCTGTTCTGCAATAAAACAGCGTCAATTCATGCACTTGAAATGAAAGAAAAGGGGTGTGCGTGCTGGAAAGGGCGACGGCTTACGGCATTTATCTGGCCTACATCGACGAATATCTGAAGGAACTGGGCGAGGACAGCGCGGCGGTGTTCCGCGCCGCCGGCATCAACGATCCGGAGGCGCTGCAACGGCTGGAACGGGTGGAGGTGGAAACACTGGCGGAGGTGATTCACAGCGTGAACCGTCATGTCCGCCGCAGCAGTTTTTTCCTGGAGCTGGGTGCGCGCATTCCGCTGATGGCCCATGGCAATCTGGGGTCGGCGATCATGGCCTGCAAGGATGTGCGCACGGTGATGACCATCATGGAGCGCTACGCCGCCATCGTGTTGCCGGCGGTGCGCATTGCCCTGCAGCAGCACAAGGACGAAGCCGTGATGGAATACCAGATCTCCACGCCGTATCCAGAACTGAACATCGCACTGGTGGAAGCCTTTATCAGCACCACCGGCTACAACGTGTCGCTGCTGACGGGCCAATCCTTCTACCCCAAACGGGTCTGTGTCACCTTCAAGCAGCCGCCCCACTGGGAGCAGTATCGCGTCTATACCCATTGCGACGTCGAATTCAACGCCGACTGCAACGCCCTGGTTTTTTCCCAGGCGCAACTGGACCAGCCTATCCGCACCGCCAATGCGCTGAACCAGAGGGTGATGCTGCAGCAATGCGAGGACGAGCTGAAAAAGGTGCAGTCGCACACCCAGCTCACCGAACGCATCCGCGAAATCATTTCGCTGTATCTGGACGCGTCGCCGTCGATTGGTTTTGTGGCGGAGAAATTGCGGGTGTCGGAACGCACGCTGCGCCGGCGCCTGAATGAAGAGGGCATCAACTTTCGCGATCTGCTGAAGCAAATCCGCCACGAAACCGCGCTGTATTATCTGGGCAAGACGGAATTGCGCATCGACAATATCGCGCGCCAGCTGGGGTACAGCGAAACCGCGAATTTCCGCAAGGCTTTCAAGGAACAATGTGGCAAATCACCGCGCCAGTGGCGGGACGAGGCGCGGGGCGCGGCAGACTGATCGCGCCACCGTCACCGGCTTGATGACGGGCCTTATTGTTCCACTTTGCGGAATACTGAATTGAGCCCCGCAGGGATTCTTCACCACGCCGGCAATCGGCAAGATGGCGTCATTCGCAGCAGCCAACCGGCAACGCCGGGGGCAGCGAATCCACACCATCTACCACTTGAGGAATCCATCATGAGCCGCATCGCCGTCGTTACCCCTGCCACCGCCACCGCCGAACAACATGCCCTGCTGGACGCCATTCAGGCCAAGCTGGGTATGGTGCCGAATTTTCTGAAGGTATTTGCCAACTCGCCGGCCGCTTTGCGGGCGTTTCTGGGCCTGCACAGCATTGCCGGTGAAGGCAGTCTGGATGCGCCGACACGGGAGCGCATCGCACTGGCGCTGGCGCAGCAGAACACGTGCGAATATTGTCTGGCGGCGCACACCGCCATTGGCCGCAAGGCGGGCCTCACCGGTCAGGAAATCCAGGCCAATCGAGCCGGTGGCAGTGAGGACGCCAGGGCTGCGGTAGCGGTGCAGTTTGCCCGCGCGCTGGTGGAACACAAGGGTGACGTCACCACCGCCGAGATCCAGTCCATGCGTGATGTGGGCTATACCGACGCGGCGATTGTGGAAGTCATCACGCATGTGGGCATGAACCTGCTGACCAATATTCTGGGCAAGGCCAGCCGGGTGGAGATCGATTTTCCCCGGGTCAGTCTGCAATAAACCGGTCAATACTACCGAAGGCCGTGCCGCGTCACGCTGCGCGGCCCTGTTCAGGAGCCCGAACCATGTCACGCGCTTTTTCCGATATTACCTTTACCGAACACGTCAAGGCGGCACAATCATTGTATGGCAGCCGTCAGGCCAACCAGGGTTTTGAGCAGGCGGATGATCCGCGCAGCGAACTCACCGTGCGCGAGATGGAATTCATCGGCGCCCGCGACAGCTTTTATCAGGCGACCGTTGGCGACAACGGTTGGCCCTATGTGCAGCATCGGGGTGGCCCGCCGGGATTTATCCGGGTGCTGGATACACGCACCATCGGCTTCGCGGATTTTCGCGGCAATGTGCAGTACATCAGCGTGGGCAACCTGATGGGCGATGAACGCATTTCGCTGTTTCTGATGGATTACGCCAACCGGCGCCGGCTGAAAATCTGGGGCCGTGCCCGGATCGTGCACGAGGCGGACGATCCCGCACTGCTGTCGCGCCTGGAAGTGGCGTCGTATCGCGCCCGGGTGGAACGGGGTATCCTGATTCGCGTGGAAGCCTGGGACTGGAATTGTCCGCAGCATATAACGCCGCGCTTCACCGAGACGGAGATTGAACAGCGCATGGAAGCGCTGCGTGCAGAAAACGCCGGCCTGAAGGCGCGTCTTGCCGAATTGCAGGGCAACTGAAATGCCTGCGCGCCGCATCTGCATCACATGCACTGTTGCAACGTAAAATTCACCGGACCAGGAGGAGAAACCATGTCTGAACCCATTCAGCGCCCGCCACTGCCGCCGTTCACCCGGGCCACCGCCATCCAGAAAGTGCGCATGGCGGAAGACGGCTGGAACAGTCGTGATCCGCAGCGTGTGGCCCTGGTGTACACCGAGGACAGCCAGTGGCGGAACCGCGCCGAGTTCCCCCGTGGCCGCAGCCAGATCATCGAATTTCTCACCCGCAAATGGAACCGCGAACTGGATTACCGGCTGATCAAGGAGCTGTGGGCTTTCACCGACAACCGCATCGCGGTGCGCTTTGCCAGCATCAATGATCTGCCGATCAGCGAATCCGACCGCAGGTTTCACTGGCCCCTGGGCCGGCGCCCAGATGATCATCCGGGATTGAGTGAATTGGGGCTGTGATGGACCGCCTGTATCTGATGACGGTGTTTGTCGCCGTCGCCGAAGCGGAAAGTTTTGCCGGCGCGGCCCGACGTTTAACGCTGTCGCCGCCGGCGGTGACGCGCGCCGTGGCCACGCTGGAAGAACGGCTGGGCGTCAAGCTGCTGCATCGCTCCACCCGCTTTGTGCGCGTCACCGAAGCGGGGCAACGTTATCTGGAAGAATCGCGCCGTGTGATTGCCGCAGCCGACGAAGCTGATGAAGCGGCGCAGGGCATCAATCGTGAACCCCGTGGCCATCTGGTGGTGACGGCGCCGGTGCTGTTTGGTCGCATGTATGTCATGCCCGGCATTGTCGACTACCTGCAACGTTTTCCCGCCACGGAAATCTCGGCCCTGTTCCTGGACCGGGTGGTGAATCTGCTGGAGGAGGGGGTGGATGTCGGCATCCGCATCGGCGAGCTGGCGGATTCCAGCTACAAGGCCCTGCGGGTGGGCCAGGTGCGCCGGGTAATTTGCGCGTCGCCCGCGTACCTGCAGCACAACGGTGTTCCGCAGCAGCCGGACGATCTGGCGCAGCATCCCCTGATCGTGGCGAGCAATCTGAATCCGCATGTGGAGTGGCGACTGTTGCGCAACGGCGAGGCCGTGACGGTGCGGATCAAGCCGCGTCTGACTGTCACCAGCAATGATGCTGCCATCGAGGCGGCCGTGCGCGGGCTGGGCATTACCCGGCTGATTTCCTATCAGGTAGCGCCGCAGCTGGCAGCAGGCGAACTGAAGATTGTGCTCAGTGAGTTTGAACCGGCGCCGGTGCCGGTGCATGTCGTTCACCGCGAGGGCCGTTATGCGTCCGCCAAGGTTCGCGCCTTTATCGATCTGATGGTGGAGCGGTTGCGGGCCGATCCGTCGCTGAACTGACTGACGCCAGCCATTGCACCACGCCCTTTCCCGCTACGAACCCGCTGGCAAAACAGGCCGTCAGCAGATAGCCGCCAGTGGGCGCTTCCCAGTCCAGCATTTCCCCCGCGCAGAATACGCCGGGCAGTCTGTTCAGCATCAGTTGCGGGTTGAGTTCATCGAAGCCGACGCCACCGGCGCTGCTGATGGCTTTGGCGATGGGCTGTGTCGCCTGCAGCGGTACCGGCAGGGATTTCAGCGCCTGCGCCAGTTGCTGCGGATCATGTAACGCTTGGGCACTGGCAAATTCCCGCAGCAGACCGGCTTTCACGCCGTCGATGCCCGCCTTGTCTTTCAGATGCTTTGCCAGTGAACGCGAACCCTGCGGCTGTGCCAGTCGTTGTTCGAGTTGTGGCAGTGTGCGATCCGGGCACAGATCCAGCTGCAGCGTCACGCTGCCGTTTTGTTCCAGCGTATCCCGCGCCGGTGCCGACAGTGCGTACAGCAGGCCGCCTTCCAGTCCGCTGTCTGTCACCATCAATTCGCCGCTGCGGGTGTGTGACTCGCCTTGTGCATCAACAACCGTTGCGGTCACAGCCTTTACCGGCTGGCGCGCAAATTTTTCGCGGAAATGATCGCTCCAGGGCACCAGGAAACCGCAATTGCTGGGGCGCAGTGCAGCGACTTGAATCTGCCGCGATTGCAGCAGCGACACCCAGGCACCATCGGACCCCAGTTGTGGCCAGCTGGCGCCGCCAAGAGCCAGCACCGTGGCATCGGCCCGGTGTTGCAGTCGACCGGTTTGCGTTTGGAAAATCAGCGCGCCGTCCGCGTCCCAGCCCAGCCAGCGGTGGCGTACGTGCATTTTCACGCCAAGACCGCGCAGACGGTGCAGCCACAACCGCAGCAGCGGTGCCGCCTTCTTGCCCACCGGAAAAATTCGCTGTGACGATCCGGTAAAGGTTTCGATCCCCAGTGCATGCACCCACGCCAGCAGATCGTCGCGCCCGAACTGCTGCAACAGGGCGCCGATGTCGGCCTGTCGCTTGCCGTAACGGGTCACGAAGGTGTCCCCGGCTTCGGCATGGGTCAGATTCAGGCCGCCGATGCCGGCCCGCAGCAGCTTGCGTCCCACCGATGGCATGGCGTCGAACAGGTCCACCGCCACGCCAGCACGGGCGATCTGCTCCGCCGCCATCAGTCCGGCGGGGCCGCCACCGATAATGGCAACACGAAATTCAGGGGCACTGTTTGCCGGGGCAGGGTTTTCGGAAAAAGGTGCGGGCATGGGTAAACCAGTTGAGTGGCGATGACAGTAACGGGCACTCAGGTTAACGGATCGGGGGTGGCTGATGATACACTTTCCACCCATTCGATTTCGCCCGTATTCCACTGCATTTTGGAGCCCTGATACCATGGCAGGAAGCAGTCTGTTAGCCCTGTTGGACGATATTGCCACCATCCTCGACGACGTGGCCGTGATGAGCAAGGTGGCCGCCAAGAAAACGGCGGGTGTGCTCGGCGACGATCTGGCGCTGAATGCCCAGCAGGTGGCCGGCGTGAAAGCCGATCGCGAATTGCCGGTGGTGTGGGCCGTGTGCATCGGTTCCTTCATCAACAAGCTGATTCTGGTGCCGGCGGCGCTGGCCATCAGCGTGTTCATGCCCTGGGCCATCACGCCGCTGCTGATGCTGGGGGGCGCCTTTCTCTGTTTCGAGGGCGTGGAAAAACTGTTCCACAAATTCCTGCACAGCAAGAGTGAGGACGAAGCCCATCACGCGCAGCAGATCGAGGCTCTCAGCAATCCCGCCGTCGACATGGTGGCGTTTGAAAAGGAAAAAGTGAAAGGCGCCATTCGCACCGATTTCATTCTGTCGGCGGAGATCATCGTGATCGCGCTGGGTACTGTGGCAGAGGCGACGCTCACCAAGCAGATCGCCGTCCTGTCCACCATCGCCATTTTCATGACCATCGGTGTGTATGGGTTGGTGGCGGGCATTGTGAAACTGGACGACGGCGGTATGTACCTGATGCAGAAGCAGGGCGATGACGCGGCGTCGAAACTGCTGCGTGCGCTGGGTGCCGGCATTCTGAAGCTGGCGCCCTGGCTGATGAAAACCCTGTCGGTAGTGGGCACGGCCGCCATGTTCCTGGTGGGCGGCGGCATTCTGGTGCATGGCATTCCCGGTTCCCACGATTTCATTCACCACCTGGAGCAAAGCCTGGCCACCGTGCCGGCGCTGGGTGTGGTGCTGGAATGGCTGACTGCCAGCCTGGTGAACGCGGTGGCCGGTATCATCGCTGGCGCACTGGTGCTGGCGCTGGTGAGTCTGGTGCAGCGGGTGATCGCCGGCTTCCGCTCCAAGCCGGCCTGAGTGTTGGCGTCCGCCATGAATGACTGGCAATTTACTGCGGCCGATCAGCAGGTGCTGCAACGCATCATGCAGCTGCGCCGCGATGTGCGCGGCAACCGTTTCTGCCGTGATGAAATTCCCGCCGCGGAACTGGATCGCATTCTGCAGGCCGCCACCTGGGCGCCGTCGGTGGGATTTTCCCAGCCGTGGCAGTTCGTGCTGGTGCGCGATCGCGCCGCGCGGGAAAAAATCGCCGCCAGTTTCGCTGAGGAAAACCGCAAGGCCGCGCCGCTCTTTGCCGACAAAAAACGTGAACAGTATGTGCAGCTGAAACTGGAAGGCATTCTGGAAACGCCGCTCAATATTGCTGTTTTTTACACCCCGTCGCCGCAGCCGGTACTGGGCCAGACCAGCATCAATGAAGTGGGCGAATACAGCGTGGTGTGCGCAGTGCAGAACATGTGGCTGATGGCGCGGGCGCTGAATATCGGCATGGGCTGGGTCAGCATCCTCGATCCGTCGACGGTGAAAGCCGTGCTCAATGCACCGGCGGACCACAAGCTGGTGGCTTACCTGTGTGTCGGTTACGTGACCGAATTCTGCGAGCAGCCGGAACTGGAGACCCTGCAGTGGGAGTCGCGCCGGCCTCTGCCATCCGTGGTGCTGACGGATTCCTACCCCGCACCGGAGTCCTGATCCCGGTTCCACCGGAGTGTGATTTTTTGCGGTAGATTATCAGGCAGTCGTTGTTTATGTTTTGCCAACCCGACAACCCAGCCGACAACCTAGCCGAGACGCCACCATGAAACTGGAATCCATCGCCCTCCACCACGGATACACCGCGGAAGCCACAACCAAGGCTGCCGCCGTTCCCATCTACCAGACCACGTCCTACACCTTCGACAATACCCAGCACGGCGCTGACCTGTTCGACCTGAAAGTGACCGGCAACATTTACAGCCGCATCATGAATCCCACCACCGCCGTACTGGAGCAGCGCCTGGCGCAAATGGAAGGCGGCATCGGCGCACTGGGACTGGCCTCGGGCATGGCGGCGATCACCTACGCAATCCAGTGCATCACCCGCACCGGCGACAATATCGTCAGCACCAGCCAGCTGTACGGCGGCACCTACAACCTGTTCGCACACACCCTGCCGCAGCAGGGCGTTACCGTGCGCATGGCGTCGTTCGACGATTTCGCCGGACTGGAAAAACTGATCGACGACAAGACCCGCGCCGTATTTTGCGAATCCATCGGCAACCCGGCGGGCAACGTGGTGGACATTCAAAAGCTGGCTGAAATTGCGCACCGGCACGGCGTGCCGCTGATCGTCGACAACACGGTGGCCACACCCTACCTGTGCCGCGTGTTCGATCTGGGCGCCGACATCGCCGTGCATTCGCTGACGAAATATATCGGCGGCCACGGCACTACCATCGGCGGCGTGATCATCGATTCCGGCAAGTTCGACTGGGTGGCGAACAAAAAACGTTTTCCGATGCTGAACGAACCCGATCCGTCCTATCACGGCGTGGTGTACACCGAAGCGCTTGGCCCCGCTGCGTTTATCGGCCGCTGCCGCGTGGTGCCACTGCGCAACACGGGCGCGGCGTTGTCGCCCCATAGCGCGTTCCTGATTTTGCAGGGGCTGGAAACTTTGGGTCTGCGCATCGAACGTCACTGTGAAAATGCGGAGAAAGTCGCGGCGTACTTGCAGAAGCATCCGAAGATCAACTGGGTGAAATATGCTGCGATGCCGGACAGTCCCTATTTCGAGACCTGCAAGAAAATCACCGGCGGCAAGGCGTCGGGAATTCTCAGTTTCGGCATCAAGGGTGGCAAGGAAGCGGGCGGCCAGTTCATCGACGCGCTGCAGATGATTCTGCGGCTGGTGAATATCGGCGATGCCAAATCCCTGGCCTGCCATCCGGCGTCCACCACCCACCGTCAGCTGAATCCGCAGGAATTGCAGAAGGCCGGTGTGTCGGAAGATCTGGTACGCATTTCGGTTGGCATCGAACATATCGACGACATCATTGCTGACATTGAGCAGGCGCTGGCGGCAGTCAGCGCGTAAAGCCTGCCACTTGCATGGTTTTGCCAGACTGGCGGTATCAATTTACGATATCGCCAGAGCTGATCGCTGCGCAGCGCGCCAGACGGCAAGACTATCGGGGTGAGGTGCGGTATCCTGCTGGCAACAGCCAATGGCTGTAACGACTGCAGAAAGCTAGCAAGGGAACAGACCCATGAAAATACCGAAGTACGCAACACTTCAAGCAGCACTTCAAACACCAAGGCTCAGGCGGCCGCGATGAGCAGCGCGACTGAATCCATCGCCATCTTTGTCGACGTCCAGAACGTGTATTACACCACCCGGCAGGCCTACAGCCGCAATTTCGATTACAACGGTTTCTGGGCCCGGGTCACTGCCGACGGCAGCGTGACAAACGCCATCGCCTATGCCATCGATAAGGGTGACGCCAAACAGCGCCAGTTCCAGAATATTCTCAAGGCGATTGGCTTCGAGGTGAAACTGAAACCCTATATCCAGCGCGCCGACGGTTCGGCGAAAGGGGATTGGGATGTGGGCATCACGCTGGATGTGATGGAATGGGCGCCGAAAGTGCAGCGCATTGTGCTGGTGTCCGGCGATGGTGATTTCGATCTGCTGGTGCAGCGCGTCCGCGACCTGTACGGCGTGAAGGTTGATGTGTACGGCGTGCCGCAACTGACAGCCGCGTCGCTGGTGCGGGCGGCCTCCCGCTTCTTTCCGATTGATGCCTCCCTGCTGCTGGAAATAAAATCCTGAGTTGCGGGATCAACCATTCACCACCGGGCTCATTTTCTTGAGCGGATACTCTTTTTGAGCAGGCAATTCTTTTCATGAGTAGACAACTTGGCATGAGCAAACAACTCTCCACGAACCAGCAGCGCGATCACTATTCCTGGACCCACCTGCTGCGGGTGCGTTATTCCGAAATTGATTATCAGGGCATAGTGTTCAACGCCCACTACCTGACCTATTTCGATGTGGCCCTGACGGAATTCATGCGGGCGCAGGATTTTGATTTCGTCGAACTGGTGAAGCGCGAACAGCTGGATTTTCATCTGGTGAAATCCACGGTGGAATACCTGCAGCCGATTCGCGCCGACCAGTTGATCGAGATTGCCGTGCGGCCCGGTCGCCTCGGCCAATCCAGTGTTACCTGGAATATTGCAATCTTTGCGGAAGGCACCGGCGATTGCCTGGCCTGTGGTGAAATCATCTGGGTGTGCTCGAAAGTGGGTGAGCACAAATCCCATCCGCTGCCGGCGTCGTTCCGCGCCAAGGTGCAGCCGCTGCTTGCACCCGCACTACAATAAAAGGTGGTCAATATGGTCCCTGTTACTGCGTTCTACGGTTCACTGATGGCGGTGTTGATCCTGTATCTGGCGGGTCGGGTGGCGCTGTGCCGCAAGAAAAACAAGATCGGGCTGGGTGATGGCGGCAACCGGGAACTGAATGTGTTGATTCGCGCCCATGCCAACGCGGTTGAAAATGGATTGATCACGGTACTGCTGATGTTGTTCGCCGAGCTGAACGGACTGGCGGCACTGCATCTGCATACCATCGGTATCCTGCTGCTGGGTTCGCGCCTGGCGCACGCACAGGGATTCATCGCCAGCAACGGCACCTACGCACCGGGGCGCTTCTACGGCATCATCGTGAACTGGTTGCTGATTCTGGTGCTGGTTGTGATCAATGTGGTTTTGAATTTCCTGTAAAGTCAGGCATGTCGCAGCTGTAGCCGGAATTCCGCGCCGGGCTGCCGATTGCAGACTTCCACGCTGCCACCCATGGCCCGCGCCAGTTGCTGCACCAGCGCCAAACCGATGCCGGTGCCCTGGGTTTCCCGCGTCAGCTCGCTGCCCACGCGGTAAAACAAGTCGAAAATCCGCCGAGTCTGTCCTGCTGGAATACCGGGGCCGTAATCGCGCACGCCCAGTACCAGACCGCCATCCGCCGGCACAACGGAAATGTCGATCTGCCGGCGTTCAGCCTTGCCGGAAAATTTCAGTGCGTTATCCACCAGATTCAGCATGATCTGCACCACCGCATCGGTGTCCGCCAATACTTGCCGATCGACGCAGTCCGGCGCGCAGTCGAACGTCACCTGGAATCCGCTGCGTTCCACCTGCGAGGTCACCCGGGACCGGATCAGGTCCAGCAGTGTTGCTACCGGCTGCGCGCGAATATCCAGCGGCAGATCATTGCGTTCCATCCGCGCCAGTTGCAGCACGTTGGCGATCAGCCGCGACAGCCGCTCACTTTCGTCGCTGATGAAGTGGTAGTACTCGCGGCGCTTGTCGTCGCCGACCCAGCCTTCCTTCAACATCTCGCTGAACATGCGGATGGATGTGAGCGGTGTTTTCAGTTCGTGGCTTACGGCGGACACAAAATCCTGCTGCTGGCGCGTGAGCCGGATCTGGTGCAGGCCCAGCCGGTAGAGGGCGTAAAACACCGCCAGCAGCAGAAAGCCCAGCAGCAGACTGGTCCAGGTGACGACGCGGGCACCGGGTCCGTCCGGCAGCCGGTTCAGGCTGAAAATCAGTTGCAGATCCCCCAGTGGCGCCGACAGTTTTTGTTGCAACAGCAGGGTGCCGCGAATATCCCGCGCCGAAGTCAGCCTGGTGTCGGCGCTTCCTGTTGCGGCGTCGCTGCCATCTACCACCCGCAACACATCGCCCTGGAAAGCCAGGATCAGATTGCTCATCTGTGCCAGTGCGGTGGGCTGGAAGCTGTCGCGCAGCACGCCGTCGAAAAACGCAGACTGATCCAGCAGCACGCCCTGGATGCGGCGACCGCCGTTCTGCCACACTTTACGGAACAGTACGAAGTGACCGCTGTCGAGCAGCGCGAATTCGAAGGGGTCCACTTCGTTTTCAAACAGACGCACGGTGGCGGTGGGCGAAGGCTCTGGTTTTGCACTGCCGCCTAGAGCAAACGTTTGCACCACAGCGGCGTCCTGCGCAGCGTGAATTTCTTTCTTGAGGCTCTTGTCCATCTCGCGCCGTTCCGGTGTGGCTTTCGCGGGCGGAGCGGCAGCTGCTGGCGCTGCCTTGCCTTTCATTTCCACTTCCATGTCCGTGTCCTTTTTTCCCGCATTGGCAAACTGATCGTCCAGTTGCAGTTCGTCAATGCGGCCCAACGCTTTTTGCTGGCGGCTGCTGCTGGCCCGCAGGCGATCGAAATTCTGCTGCGCGTACGGCAGTTCAGTTGAAGCCATATCCTGGCTTTTCGATTCAAAGGCGGTGGATTCGAATTGGGTGGCCAACGATGCGCCGGCGGATTCCTGCAAAGGGGTTTGCTGCAAAGAAGCCTCTGGCGCTGGTGCGATGTTGCCGGCCACGTCCAGTCCGTTGCGTCTGCTGTCGCGGGGCTTTTCCACCAGCCGGTTCGCGCCCAGCACGTCCTGCAACTGCTGGCTTACCGCTTCCCGTTCGCTGGCGTTCAGCAGTGGCTGCCTGAACTGGCGCGATTCCGCCGCATTGGCCGGCAGCAGTGGCGTGCTGAAAAAGCCCTGCTCATCCACCTGAAAATAGCCGATCAAACCCGGCACAGTCGCGGACACGGGCCATTGTGCCAGCGTCGACAATTGCTCCGAGCCGGGCACCAGAAACTGGTAGTCCGCCGGGCTGCGGGATTCCTCCACTGCAATCCACTGTTGCAGGCGTTCGTCGATGCGCTGACTGAATTCCTCCGCCAGCGTGCGGTGCTGATACAGCGCTTCCCATTTGATCTGCTGGCGCGCCTGCAGTACCAGCACCAGGGTGGGAATGACCAGCAGCAGCCACAGGGCCAGCAGCAGCCAGCGCAGGCGTGCCGGTGTAAGTGACAGGGGAGAGCGACGCGAAAATGGACGTTGCTGCATAAAGCGGATCATGCAGGGTCCTGCTGCGTCAGCAGGCGGTAGCCGCCGCCGCGCACGGTCACCAGATGCACGGGATTTTTTGCGTCCGCTTCCAGCTTGCGGCGCAGCTTGGCGATGTGAATGTCCACGGTGCGGGTTTCAATGTCCAGATCGCGGGCATAACCCCAGATCCGGTGCAACAGTTCCTCCCGTGGCACCGGCCGTTCGCGATGTGCGTGCAGATATTGCAGCATGTCCATTTCGCGGCGGGTGAACGCCACCGTGGTGCCACGGATGTTGCCGCTCAGGTTGGCGGTGTCGATGTGCAGGTCTGCCGCCAGTATCAGCTGCGGCAGTTGCTCGATATTGTTGCGCGTGCGTCGCAACACGGCCTGCACCCGCAGCACCAGCTGTGCCACCGAGAACGGTTTGGCCACGTAATCATCGGCCCCCAGCGCCAGTCCGCGCACGATGTCGTCATCGGTGTTGCGTGCGGTAAGCATGATGATGGGCTGGTCGCGATCGCGGGAACGAATGGCCTCGCAGACGGCAAAACCGTCCAGGCCCGGCAGCATCACATCCAGCAGGATCAGATCGAACTGCCCTGAACTTGCCTTGCGCAGCCCCTCATTGCCATCCACGGCAACATCCACGTCGTAGCCATGAAAAACAAACACATCCGTCAGACCAGTGCGAATAGCGGTTTCATCTTCCACGATCAACAGGCGGGGCTTGCGTTGCACGGGTGGTCCTCGGTTGACGGTATTATTCCTGCCATTTTCGATATCTGATGCTAGCAAGCCCCCGCTCACCCCGCACGTAAACTTTTGGCAAAAAACGCCGCTGCGGTTTTACCAAACTGTGCCTGCCGCTGCCATCCGGCCCTCCCTAGACTGATCCTGAATCACCAAGGGAGGACACCCTCATGACCGTACTGACCCGACTATCCCGCCTGTTCCGCGCCGATCTGCATGCGCTGCTGGATCGCATGGAAGCACCGGACGTCCTGTTGCTGCAGGCGATCCGCGACATGGAAGGCGAAATCCAGCTGCAGCAGCAGGAACAGAAAAAGCGCGTGCTGGAACAACAGCAGTTGCAGCGCCGCTACGACGAACTGCAGAACCGTCTGCAGCAACAGGAAGCGGAACTGGATCTGTGTCTGGAGGCTGGCAACGATGCGTTGACCCGCGCTTTGTTGCGGCGCCAGCTGGAACAGGAACAGACGCTGCGTCTGCTGCAACAACGCCTGCACACACTCACGGAAAAAATGCGCGGCGCTGACACTGAACTGCAACAGCAGCAGCGGGAATTGCAGGCACTGCGGGAACAGGCAGACCTGTTGCTGCAGACACCGTCCGGCACCCGCGATGCTGCCGATACCTGTGCTGTCACTGAAGCGGATGTGGAACTGGCGCTGCTGAAAGCCAAAAGCAGAAGGAGTCCCGCATGAAAGCGCTGAACTTTTCCGGTGGCGTGATGATGGCGCTGGTGCTGAGCGCGAGTGGTGCGGTGCTGCTGTCCGGCGCCACCTTGCTGACGGGATTCGGCATCGCCCTGCGCGCGGTGTTGCTGCTGGTCATGCTGGTTTATTGGTGCTGGCTGCTGCGGGTGACCGGCGCCCGTGCCGGCATCAGCCTGATGGCCGCCGGCTGGCTGCTGCTGGGCGTGACGTTGGTGGCATTCAATCCACCATTCGTGGTCTGGCTGGGAACCTGCACCGGCTGGCTGTGGTTGCAGCGCAGCATCTTGCGTTACCGCCGCCCCGGGCCCGCCCTGGCTGACGCCGGCCTGAGCCTGCTGGCCCTGTGCGCGGCCATTGTCGCTTACTGGCACAGCGGCAGTTTCCTGCTGGCCTGCTGGAGTTTTTTCCTGCTGCAGGCCGCCTGCGTCTTCATACCTGCACAGGCAACACCTGTGACATCAACTGATGCCACCGACGCCAATCGTTTTGCCCAGGCCCGCCATAGCGCGGAACAGGCTCTGCGCCGTTTGCGCCAATCCGAATCCATCTGAATTCACCCGGAACCACCCAGGAGATCCGCCATGAAAACATCGCTGAAAACCGTACTGTTTGCTTCTGTTCTGCTGGCCGGTACTGCCGCCGCTGTAGGTCTGCATCCGCAGTGGTCGAAACCCGCCGATCCCTTGCCCATCACCAAGCCTGGCGGCACGCAGTCAACCGTCGTGCCCGCGGTTGCCACACCGAAAATCGAAGTGGTCTTCGTGCTCGACACCACCGGCAGCATGGGCGGCCTGATCGACGCCGCGAAAAACAATATCTGGTCCATCGCCACCAGCATGGCATCCGCCAAACCGACGCCGGAAATCCGGCTGGGGCTGGTGGCATACCGTGATCGCGGCGACGCCTATGTGACAAAAGTGCTGGATCTGTCGGGGGACATGGATTCCATGTACGCCGCCCTGATGGACTTCCGCGCCGACGGCGGTGGCGACGGCCCCGAGAGCGTCAACCAGGCGTTGCATGACGCCGTGCACCGCATCGGCTGGAGCCAGGACAGCAACAGCTACAAGGTGATTTTTCTGGTGGGCGACGCCGCGCCGCACATGGACTATGCCAACGATGTGCCCTATCCGGAAACACTGAAAATCGCGGCGCAGAAAGGCATCATCGTGAACTGCATCCAGGCCGGCGCTGAATCCGATACCCGCCAGGTCTGGCAGCATATCGCCAGTCTTAACCAGGGCCGCTATTTCCAGGTGGAGCAAAGTGGCAGTGCAGTGGCCGTCACCACACCCTATGACGATAAAATCGCAGCACTCTCGAAACAGCTGGATGAAACCCGCGTCTTTTATGGCGACGCCGACACCCGGCGCGCACTGGAGAAAAAAACCGAAGCCGCGAAAAAAGTCTATGCTGCGGCGCCCGCTGCCGTGCAGGCTAAACGCGCGGAATTCAATGCTTCTGCTGCCGGTGCCGACAACCTTTTCGCCGACAGCGAACTGGTGGACGACGTGGCCAGTGGCCGCGTGAAACTGGAGGAAGTGGACAAGGCCCGCCTGCCGGAACCGCTGCAACGCCTGAGCAAGGACGAACAGGCAAGCCTGATCACCGCCAAGGCCGGCCAGCGCAAACAACTGCAGGCGGAAATCGCGCAACTGGGCCGGCAACGCCAGGATTACATCGGCAAGGAACTGACGGAGAAAAAGCAGGTGGAGGAATCACTCGATGGCAAGATCCACAGTGCCGTGCGCGAACAGGCCAAAGCCAAAGGGCTGATTTACGACAGCGGACCGACACTGTAATCCACACCCTATTTTTGCGAGCTGCCAAAAAAAACCGGGCCGGAGTGACAACAATCCGGCCCGGCTTTTTCACGCAAGAATCAAGCGGTAGTTCAACCCCGTTCCACGCGATTGCGCCCCGCTGCCTTGGCGCGATACAAAGCCTTGTCGGCACGTTCGAAGCAGGATTCGATTTCGTCTTTGTCCTGAAATGTCGCCACGCCAAACGACGCGGTCACCGGAATACGTTCGTTGTTGAAATTGAACGGGCACTCGGCCACTGCCAGCCGCACTTTTTCAGCTGCCGCCACTGCACTTTGCAAATCGGTTTCCGGCATGATGATGATAAATTCCTCGCCGCCGTAACGGGCCACGAAATCCTCACTGCGCACCCGGCGCGACACTTCGCGCGCCACCAGCTTCAGCACCTTGTCGCCGCGCAGATGGCCCATGCTGTCGTTGATGGACTTGAAATGGTCGATATCCACCACGCAGATCGACAGGGGCCGGCCATGCCGGCGCCAGCGCGAAAATTCCCGTTCGATCTGTTCATCGTAGGCGGCGCGATTGGGCAATTCCGTCAGTGCATCCCGCAGCGCTTCCATCCGTTGCGCTTCCAGGCTGCTCTTGAGTTCCGACGCTTCCGCCTCCATCGATTCCATACGTTTGGCCAACGTCTCGATACGGCCGAACACCTCGTCACGACGATTTTTTTCTTCCTCGTGGAAACTGTCCACCGCCGCCACGATGCGGTTCACCATGCCCTCGATTTCCTCGCGCAGACGGCCCATATCTTCAGTACCGGCCACGCTCACCCGCATTTCCTTCAATTCCTGGCGCACATCGGCATCGAGTTTTTCCTGGTTGCGCAGGGATTTTTCCTCGCCCTGCTTGGCGGTCACCAGAAATTCCTGGATATCCAGCAGACGCTGATGCAGCGCCACCAGAAAACTCTCGAATTCTTTCTGCGCAGTAAGACGGGTCGATGCCACCAGCTGGGTGGTTTCGTCGATGAATTCCGGCAGATGCTCCAGGGTGAAGGGGGACTTGATGCGGTCCACCAGCTTTTCCTTGCGCACGCTGTATTCCACCGGCACTTCCAGCTGGCTGAGCAGATTGCACAACAGACGGCTGAGGCGTTCGAGCAGATGAGGATCGGCGTCAGACTCGTCCTCTCGAGGCACTGCGTCGGTCTGTCCCGGTTCTTCCAGCTGAAATTCCTGCGCCTGGGCAGGCGTGTAACGGGTCGGCTCTACATGCCTGTCGCCCACCATCACCTCTGGCGCGGGATCGGTGGCGGGGCGTTGCTGGCCGGAAAACAGGCGCGACAGAAAGCTGCCCCGGTTGGCACTCAGATCGTCGATACGTACCACCAGATGCTGACGCACCTGTTCCTGCACCTGCTGGAACCGTTTCCACAGATCCAGACTGGCGCCACCGTTGGCCAGAAGGTCCGGCAGCTCCTTGCGCAGTTTTTTGACGTCTGATTTTACCTGGCGTGGCAGGTCCAGTGGCAGGCACTGTTCCAGTTGGGAATCCAGCAGGGATTCCAGTTCGCCGTGATTGTCCTTGCGACGGTCGTCCAGGGAGATGATGGTGCGTTCCAGTTGCGACACCAGCGGTTCCAGCGAATTGATATCGCGGCTGCCGCGCAGTCCGCTACGTAACTCGTCCAGCTGGTGATCCAGGGTTTTGTCGAGTCCATCGGCCGCGAGGCTGACCCGGACCAGACCCCGCCGCAACAGATCCAGCCGCTGCTGGTCTTTCTTGTGGCTGGTTTCGAACTCTTCCAGCGCGGACAGGTATTTTTCCTTCCAGTTCTGGACACCGGTTTCCGCCATGGCGATGCAGGCCCTGCAGCAAATCGTGGGGGGATGAGACGAAGTATAGAAAACTTCAGCCACCGCGCCGGAAAGATTGCACAGTGTGTAGGGATATCCGCATCAGGGGTTGGCGCTGGCGCCCTGTGCCCCCATGGCATCGGCAAGCGGTTGTGGCAACTGCACTTCCATGGCGATGGGGCGGTGATCGGAGTAATCGTAGTCCAGCACTTTCACATGATTGATCTTCAGGCTGGGGCTCACCAGGATGTGGTCGATGTTGCGGGTGGGATTCCAGCTGGGATAGGTGTGATGGTTGCCGGTCACCTGCAGCAGGTGAGTATCCCGCAGCGGGGTGTCGATGATCTGGTCGCTGCGACAGTTCATGTCGCCCATCACCACCACATGCTCGTGGTGCTGGATCAGCTCGCGCACATAACCCAGTTGGCGGAAACGGGCTTTTTCGCTCAGGGCCAGGTGCAGATTCACCAGCACCAGCGTGTTCTCTACATTGCCGTATTTGGCAACGATGGCGCCACGTCCCTTCAGGCCCGGCAGCTTGTGATCTTCGATTTCGTAAGGTACGAAACGCGACAGCACGCCATTGCTGTACTGCCCCAGTTTGCCCAGGTTGCGATTCAGCTGCTGGAACCAGTATTCGAACCGGGCCAGGTCCGCCAGGTAGGCCACCTGATTCACGAAGCCGCTGCGCAGGCTGCCCCCGTCCACTTCCTGCAGCGACACCAGATCATAGTGGGCCAGCACCTGGGCGATGCGGTCCAGCCGCTGCAGGCCGCGCCAGTCCGGCAACACATGGCGCCAGCTGCGCGTCACGTAATGGTGAAACGAGCTGGTACCAATGGCGGCCTGGATGTTGTAGCTCAGCAGCCGCAGCACCTGGGGCGGAGCGGCTGCGGCAGGCTGGGCTGCAGGCAAGGAGTTGATCTTGAATGTCACGGTAGTGCGACCCGAATGCAAACGGTCAAACCAGGGTTTCAGTGTAGGTGCTGCGTGTGAAAGTTTCTGGCGCCTGACAGGGTTTTATTTGGCCGGCTGGGTGATGTGCCGGGCCATGCGTTCCTTGTCCAGCAGGAAGTCCACTACCCGCAGCATATAGCCCGGGCCGGCCCCTTCCTTGCCTTTCACCAGATACTTACCGTTCACGATCAGCGCCGGCACGCCGCGCAGACCATATTGCTGGGCATGGGTACGGGCCTGACGCACCTTGGTACGCACGCTGAAGGAATTGTAACGCTTGTTGAAGTCATCCTCGCTGATGCCGAAGCCGGTGAAAAAGGCGGCCAGCTCTTCCTCGCTGTAGATGCTCTCTTTCTTCACGTGCAGGGCGTTGAACAGGGCAGGCGTGATCTGGTCCAGTTTGCCCATGGATTCCGCCACATAGTACGCATGGGCGTGGCTGACCCAGCGATCGTTCATGGGGGCGGGGGTGCGCACGAAATTCACGTCGGCCGGCGCCTTTTTCGCCCACTCCTCCAGGGGCGCCTCCAGCTGGAAGCAGTGGCCGCAACCGAACCAGAAGAACTCACGGACCTCGAGTTTGTCCGGCAGTGCCACCCTGCCTGGCTGTTCCAGCACGTCATAGTCGGTACCCTCCACAAATGCTTCCGCCCGGGCAGCGGAGTGGATTCCCAGCAGCAGTACCAGCAGGGGCAGCCAGACAGATAACTTGTTCATGGTCGATGTCCTTTTTTCGGTGATCTTGTTGGAAGCAGGAGTGTATAACATGGACCCTGGCAGGTCGCGGCAGGTTCCGGCCAGGCCGGCAACAAAAAAGGCAGCCGTCGGGCTGCCTTTTTTGTTGGTCCGGATCGGCTCAGTGCAGCCCGTTGAGGTAGCTGGACAGCGCCTTGATGTCGTTGTCGCTGAGGCGGGCCGCGGTGGCCTGCATCATCTTGGATTCGCCATCGTTGGTGCGACGCTTGCCTTCGGCATCTTCCCGGCCGGCGGCGCGGAATGCCTTCAGCTGGGTCTCGATATAGGTCGCGTGCTGGCCGGAGAGGGCCGGGAACCCGGCTTCCGGCATACCCAGGCCGTTGGCGCCGTGGCACGCGGCACAGGCAGTGACGCCCGCTTCCGCGCTGCCACCGCGATACAGCTTCTGGCCCAGCTCCACCAGCGCAGGATCGGCAGCTCCCACTTGCGCCTTCTGACCGGCGTAGTAGGCGGCCAGATCGGCCATGTCCTGGTCACTCAGGCCAGGGGTAATGCCGGCCATTTCCGGTACCTGGCGGGCGCCGCTCTTGATGTCCTGCATCTGTTTGACCAGATACGCCTGGCCCTGACCTGCCAGCTTGGGAAAGTTGGGTACCATACTGTTGCCGTCGGCTCCGTGGCAGGCGCCACAGACAGCAGCCTTGGCCTGACCCGCCGTGGCATCGCCTGCGGCCTGGGCCAGATTGACGGCTCCTCCGAACAACGCAGCCATCATCAGCGTCTTTGCTACCAATTTCATAGTGAGATTCCTGTTATGCAAAAGCGGAAAGCGGGCGCTGGCCGGTTATTTGGTCATGTATTCGATGAGTTGCTTCATTTCCGCGTCGGTGCAGTCATTGCACAGACCCATGGGCGGCATGGCGTTCTTGCCTTTCTTGGCGCTGGCTACCAGGCCATCGATGCCCACGACCATGCGGGGTTCCCAGGCAGCCTTGTCGCCAACCTTGGGTGCGCCGGCAGCGCCGGTGCCGTGGCAGGCGATGCAATACATATTGTATTTGGCGGGTGGCTCGGACGCCTGAGCGGAAACAGCTAAACCCATGGCCAGAACGGTGGAAGCAAACATCAGTCGTTTCATAGTTGAACCCTTGTCAGATACTCGTCGAAATCGGTTACCCGGATCGGCTGCCGGGGGCGGCTCGGTTCCCGGGGGAACCCTCTCTCACTCGAACCCAAAGCGCCGGCGTTGAAAGCGCTCACAAAAAACCCGGCGATTATATCCCAAACCCTCGGCGAGCGGTAATCTCCTTTACCGGTCATGCCTTATTGGCGACAATGCCCGCCACTTCCTCCCCGACGGTCACCCCCGCCCATGAATCTGAAGACCTTTACCGCCCTGCTGCGCCAGGCCCGCTTCGAACTGAGCGCGCCTGACCTCAAGCATTGCCCGCCGGAACAGGGGATCGAAATCGCCTTTGCCGGTCGCTCCAACTCCGGCAAGTCCAGTGCCCTCAATACCCTGGCGGACCAGGGCAAACTGGCCCGCACCAGTAAAACCCCCGGCCGCACCCAGCTGATCAACTTCTTCTACATCAACGATGAATGGAAGCTGGTGGACCTGCCGGGCTATGGCTACGCCCAGGTACCCGAGCAGCTGAAACTGGAGTGGCAGAAGCACATGGGCGAGTACCTGGAAAAGCGCGAATGCCTGGCGGGGCTGTTCCTGGTGATGGATTCCCGTCATCCGCTGAAGGAGTTCGACCGCATGATGCTGGACTGGGCCCAGCACCACCAGATGCGGGTGCATATCCTGCTGAGCAAGTGCGACAAGCTCAATCGTGGCCCCGCCGCCAATTCCCTGCAGGCGGTGCGCAAGGAGATCAAGCCCCTGGGCGACCATATTACCGCCCAGCTGTTTTCGTCCCACGACAAAACCGGGGTGGACGAGGCGCGCGAGGTGCTGGCCAGCTGGTTTGGCTATGAGGATCCGGTCGTCGAAGGATAAGGTTTCCGGAATTCAGAAAAGCCCGCGCGATGCAGATCGGCGGGCTTTTTTTGTGGCCGGAGTTTGGGTGGCCTATTTGATGTTCTGTTTGAAAAGATGTGGGGATAAAGCGCTGAAAGCAGGGGAGAGCCAAATCGCAGGCAAAAAAAGACCGGTAGTCTTGGGGCGAACTACCGGTCAGGGTCCGGCTCTTGGGGGAAAGCCGGTTTGCTGTAGCCGAAGAATCGGCTGATTGGGGATTGCTGCCTTAGCTTCATGAATTGAGACGGCCGGTGCTGGAAAAAGTTCACCAAGAGTGGAAAATTTTTTCCTTTTTTAGGCCGTTGAGGTTCGGCAGACGATCCTTCATCTTTTTTTCTGGTTATATAAGCCCACCGGCACCGGCAACATTGGGGGATTGCCTAACCTAATGAGCTTGATCCCAATTATCCCCTACTCCAACTTCAACAAGCAAGGGCACTGTTAACACGGCGGCGTTTTGCATCAGTTCTGGCAATTTTTTCTGCACAATGGGCAATTCCTGCTCAGGTACTTCCAGTACCAGCTCGTCGTGCACCTGCATGATCATGCGGGATTGCAGCTGATCTTTTTGTATCCAGCCATCCACCGCAATCATGGCGCGCTTGATAATGTCAGCAGCGGAGCCCTGCATGGGCGCGTTAATCGCCGTGCGTTCGGCGGCCTGGCGACGCGGCACATTTTTGGAATTGATTTCCGGCAGATACAGACGACGGCCAAACAGGGTTTCCACATAACCCTGATGCGCAGCAGTGGCGCGGATATTTTCCATGTAGCGATGCACGCCGGGATAACGCTCGAAATAACGGTCGATATATTCCTGCGCTTCCTTGCGGCCGATGCCCAGCTGTTTCGCCAGACCAAAAGCCGACATGCCGTAGATCAAACCGAAATTCACCGCTTTCGCGTTGCGACGCATGTCGTGGGTAACGTCATCGATGGCAACGCCCATCACTTCCGCGGCCGTGGCCTTGTGAATGTCGAGTCCTTTCTTGAACGCGTTGAGCAGACTGTCGTCGCCGGACAGATGCGCCATAATGCGCAGTTCGATCTGGGAATAATCCGCCGCCACCAGCTTGCAGTTTTTCTGTGCGATAAAGGCCTGGCGGATGCGGCGGCCTTCTTCCGTGCGCACGGGAATATTCTGCAGGTTGGGATCGGTGGAAGACAGGCGTCCTGTTGCGGCCACCGCCTGCTGATAGGACGTGTGCACGCGGCCACTGCGATGATTGATCAGCTCGGGCAATTTATCGGTGTAGGTGGATTTGAGTTTGCTCAGCCCACGATATTCCATCAGCACTTTCGGCAGCGGGTAATCCAGTGCCAGTTCGGCGAGTACCGGTTCCGCGGTTGAAGGTTGCCCGGTCGGTGTTTTCTGCAATACGGGAATGCCAAGTTTTTCAAACAGGATTTCACCCAGCTGTTTGGGCGAGCCGAGATTGAACGGCTGACCGGCAATGGCGTAGGCTTCCTGCTCCAGTTCCAGCATGCGTTTGGCCAGCTGCTGGCTCTGCAGACGCAGCATGTGGGTGTCGATCAACACGCCAGTGCGTTCGATGCGCGACAGCACCGGCAGCAGCGGCATTTCGATTTCCTCGAACACCTTGCGCAGTGATGCCTGATCTTCCAGTTGCGGCCACAGGGTTTGATGCAGGCGCAGGGTGATGTCGGCATCTTCAGCCGCATATTCGCTGGCTTGTTCGATTGCGATCTGGTTGAAGGTGAGCTGCTTGGCACCCTTGCCGGCGATGTCTTCAAACGCAATGGTTTTGTGGCCCAGGTATTTCAGCGCCAGGCTGTCCATGTCGTGCCGGGTGGCGGTGGAATCGACGACGTAGGATTCCAGCATGGTGTCCCAGCCGATGCCGTGAATATGAATGTCGTAGCGCGCCAGCACACTTTTGTCGTACTTCAGGTTCTGGCCGATTTTTTTCGGCGTTTCTGCCTCCAGCAAGGGTTTGAGCTGTTGCAGCACCCAGTCGCGATTCAGTTGATCCGGTGCGCCGGGATAGTCGTGTGCCACTGGCACGTAGGCCGCTTTTCCCGCTTCAATGCTGAACGACAGACCCACCAGTTCGGCATCCATGTAATTGAGGCTGGTGGTTTCGGTGTCGAAGGAAAAAGCGGCGCAGTTTTTTAATTGTTCCAGCCAGGCATTGAAATCGGCTTCGGTGAGAATGCATTGATATTCATGATTGGCGGGCGCAGGGGAATCGCTCGCGGTTGCTTCGCCGGAAAACAGATCATCAGTCGTGATGCCGGCTGGTGCGGGAGCTGATTTCACCTGCCCCGACAACTCCGCAATCCAGCCCTTGAATTCCAGTTCCTTGTACAGCTCGAACAGCTTTTCCTTGTCCGGCGGATTGATTTTCAGATCCTGCGGTTTTTGTTCCAGTTCGACATCCAGCTTGATGGTGGCGAGCTGCTTTGACAGTGGCAGGAAGTGCAGGCTTTCTTTCAGATTCTCGCCCACCTTGCCCTTGATGTTGTCGGCGTTGGCGATCACGCCATCCAGCGAACCGTATTCCTGCAGCCATTTCACCGCGGTTTTCGGCCCGCATTTCGGTACGCCGGGAATGTTGTCGACGCTGTCGCCCACCAGGGTCAGGTAGTCGATGATCTGCTCCGGCGCCACGCCGAATTTTTCGATCACGCCGTCACGGTTCATGACGGAATCGTTCATGGTGTTGATCAGGGTGATGTGATCATTCACCAGCTGTGCCATGTCCTTGTCGCCGGTGGAGACGATAACGTCGATGCCCTGTTGCGTGGCTTGCGTGCACAGGGTACCGATGACATCGTCCGCCTCAACGTCGTCGATGATCAGCAGTGGCAAACCCATGGCGCGAATGGCCGTATGCAGCGGTTCCACCTGCGAACGCAGATCGTCCGGCATCGGCGGGCGGTGGGATTTGTATTCCGGATACAGATCGTCGCGGAAGGTTTTTCCCTTGGCGTCAAACACTACCGCCATGTGCTCGGGCTGGTAATCCTTGATCAGCTTTTGCAGCATGTTGAGCACGCCCTTGATGGCGCCGGTGGGCTGGCCTTTCGACGTGGTGAGCGGCGGCAACGCATGAAAGGCCCGGTACAGATAGGAGGAACCGTCGACGAGTATCAGGGGAGGTTTGGAGGCCATGGCAGTTCAGGCACCCAGTTCCAGCACCGCGTCCATTTCCACTTGCGCGCCTTTCGGCAGCGAGGCAACGCCGATGGCCGCCCGCGCCGGATATGGCTGCTGGAAATAACGCGCCATCACTTCATTCACCAGCGCGAAATGACTCAGATCGGTGAGAAAAATATTCAGCTTGGCCACATCCTGCAGCGAGCCACCGGCCGCTTCCGCCACCGCTTTCAGATTTTCGAACACACGCACGATGCTCGCTTCCATGCCGGAATCCACCATGGTCATGGTTGCCGGGTCCAGCGGAATCTGGCCGGACAGATACACGGTGCTGCCGACTTTCACGGCCTGGGAATAGGTACCGATGGCCTTGGGTGCCTTGTCGGTGGAAATGATTTCGCGCTTGCTCATGAACGGCTCCTTGAACGTCTTCAAATCAAAATGGTTCAGCTAAAAATGGTCGGACAACAGAAAGGGGATGCGTGTTTCGGGTCGAACAGATGCCGGAATTAGCCTGATGCGCGAGGCGTCAGTTGCGCATCCGCGTGATCTTGTTCACCGCTTTCAGTGTGCGCATGCGGCGGATGGCACGGGCCAGGTGCTTGCGGTTGCGCACGGTGATGCGCAAGCTCACCACGGAAAGATGGGCATCCTTTTCCTTCAGATTGATGGTTTCGATATTGGCGTCGATCTGCGAGATCAGTGACGCCAGCACTGCCAGCGCGCCGCGTTCGTTTTCCATCTGCACCCGCAGGTCCACGGAATATTCACCCTCGGCATCGGCGGCCCATTCCACCGACAGGCATTTCTCGGGATTTTCCTTCATTTCCGTGGCGATGTTCTTGCAGTTGTCGCGGTGGATCACCATGCCGCGACCGGAACTCAGATGCCCCACCACGGAATCGCCGGGAATCGGCCGGCAACACTTGGCCAGGTTGATGATCATGCCTTCGGCGCCACGGATCACCAGCGGCGGCGATTTGGACTTGTCGGCAGCGGTGTCCTGCTGGGTCAGCGGCAGCAGGCGGCGGGCGGCAATCTGCGCCATCTGGTTGCCCAGGCCGATGTCTTCCAGCAGATCATCCAGCGTCTTGAGGCTGGATACATCCAGCGCCTGGCGGATGCGTTCTTCGGGAATGGCATCCAGATTCAACTCGAACGAGCCCAGCGCCTTGTCCAGCAGACGCCGGCCCAGCGAAACGGATTCGGACCGGCGCTGGTTTTTCAGATAGTGGCGGATGTTGGCGCGGGCTTTCGCCGTGGTGACGAAACTGAGCCAGGCCGGATTGGGGCAGGCGCCGGGGGCGGTAATGATCTTGATGGTCTGGCCGCTCTGGATTGGCGTGCTCAAGGGCACCAGACGGTGATCCAGCCGCGCCGCGACACAGCTGTTGCCCACATCGGTATGCACGGCGTAGGCGAAGTCCACCGGCGTCGCGCCCGAAGGCAATTCCAGAATATGGCCCTTGGGTGTGAATACATAGACCTCGTCCGGGAACAGGTCGATCTTCACGGTTTCAATGAATTCCAGCGAGTTGCCGGCGCGCTGCTGCATTTCCAGCAAGCCTTTCAGCCATTCCTTCGCACGATTCTGCGCGCCGCCCGCCGGATCGGGATCGGATTTATACAGCCAGTGCGCCGCGATGCCGTTGTTCGCCATCGCTTCCATGTCTTCGGTGCGGATCTGGATTTCGATGGGTACGCCGTTCATACCGATCAGCGTGGTGTGCAACGATTGATAGCCGTTGGCTTTGGGAATCGCGATGTAATCCTTGAAGCGGCCCGGCACCGGTTTATATAAATTGTGCACGGCGCCCAGCACGCGATAACACATATCCACCGAATCGACGACGATGCGGAAACCGTACACGTCCATGATCTCGTTGAACGGTTTGCGCTGGGTTTTCATCTTGCTGTAGATGCTGTACAGGTGTTTTTCGCGCCCCATCACGCGGGCGGTGAGGCCGTCGCGGGCGATGCGGTTGGTAACGGCATCCTGGATTTTCGTCACCATGTCCTTGCGATTGCCACGGGCGGCCTTGATCGCTTTCTTGATGCGCGCGGAACGCATGGGGTACATGTGGGTGAAGCAGAGGTCTTCCAGTTCCACCCGGATATTGTTCATGCCCAGGCGGTTGGCAATCGGCGCGTAGATTTCCAGCGTTTCAATGGCGATGCGGCGGCGCTTCTGCGGATGCAGCACGCCCAGGGTGCGCATGTTGTGCAGGCGGTCCGCCAGCTTCACCAGCACCACGCGAATGTCTTTCGTCATGGCCAGCACCATCTTGCGGAAGTTTTCCGCCTGGGCTTCGGCCTTGGATTCGAATTTGATGGCGCCGATTTTGGACACACCGTCCACCAGGTCGGCGACGATGGAGCCGAAGGCGTCGGTGAGGGCTTCCTTGGAGACGTGGGTGTCCTCAATGACGTCATGCAGCAGCGCGGCCTGCAGGCTCTGCGCATCCATGTGCATGTCGGCGAGGATCTTGGAAACGGCCAGGGGATGAATAATGTAGGGATCGCCGCTGCGGCGATACTGGCCTTCGTGGGCCTGCTCGGCGAAGTAATAGGCGCGACGCACGTCCTCTGCCACTTCCGGCGGCAGATAGTGAAGTTTTTCTATAAGGGTTTCAACTGTTTGCACGTGCCCAATCCCTCTTTGTCATTCAAGTGTAAAGGGATTGGGCATGGGTGAGAAGGGCGGAGCGAGGGGGCAGGGTTTATTCGTCGTCGTCGTCAGGCAGGGCAGCGAAGGCGTGACGGAAGGAGACCGGCTCCTTGTATTCCTTGGGCTCGGGCTTGCGGGTCAGGATCGACTGGTCCACGTAGCCTTCGGCGATTTCGCGCAGGGCAACAACGGTCGGTTTGTCGTTTTCCCACTGAACGTAGGGATCTTTGCCGCCAGTGGCCAGTTGGCGCGCGCGCTTGGACGCGACCAGCACCAGCGAGAATCGGTTGTCTACTTTATCCAGACAGTCTTCAACGGTAACCCGTGCCATTGTCGTACCTCGGTTGGAATTTCAGGCAAGCTGGCTAGTTTACTGGTTTTCCAGGCCCTGACAAGTCTGTTATGACAACAGCGATTTGATCAGGGTGGAATGCCGCTCGCATTGCTTGAGAATGCCCAGGCGCTGGCACAGGACGATGGCCTGCATTTCCTTCAGGGCTTTCTCGAAATTGTCGTTGATGATCAGGTAGTCGAATTCCACATGGTGGGAGATCTGCTCGGTGGCCTGGGCCATGCGCTTGCGGATGACCTCCACCGGGTCCTGGCCACGGCCGAGCAGGCGCTGTTCCAGCACCATCCGCGACGGCGGCAGGATGAAGATGCTCACGGCTTCCGGGGCCTGGCGGCGGATCTGCTGGGCGCCCTGCCAGTCGATTTCCAGCACCACGTCCACTCCGGCCTTGAGCTTGGCCGCCACCGTATGCTTGCTGGTGCCGTACAGGTTGCCGAATACCTCGGCCTGTTCCAGGAAGGCGCCGTCGTTGAGCATGGCGCCAAAGGCATCCTTGTCCACGAAATGGTAGTTGACGCCGTCCACCTCGCCCGGCCGCTGGGTGCGGGTGGTGTGGGACACGGACACGTGGATGTTGGGGGTGGATTCCACCAGCGCCTTGACCAGACTGGTCTTGCCGGCGCCAGAGGGGGCGGAGACGACAAACAGGGTGCCTTGCATGCGGGGCCTTTCGGGTAAGTCGTGTGGATGGGCGTATCGTTTGAGTATAGCCGCTGCCGGCTACTCGATATTCTGGATCTGTTCCCGCATCTGTTCGATCAGTACTTTCAGTTCCACTGCCACCTGGGTGGTGAGGGTGTGGACCGATTTGGAGCCCAGGGTGTTGGCTTCGCGGTTGAGTTCCTGCATCAGGAAATCGAGCCGGCGGCCGCAGGCGCCACCCTGTTTCAGGCTGCGCCGTACTTCGCGGACGTGGGTGATGAGGCGGTCCAGTTCCTCGTCGACGTCGGCTTTCTGGGCCAGGTAGACCAGTTCCTGTTCCAGCCGCTCCTTGTCGGGGTTGGCATTGATTTCGGCCAGGCGGGCCAGCAGCTTGTCTTTCTGCGCCTGCAGGATGGAGGGTAGCTGGCCGCGCACGATGGCAACCTGATCGTCGATCTTGTCCAGCCTTTCCAGGATGATCTGCTGAAGTTGAGTGCCTTCCCGCTCGCGGCTGGTGACGAAGTCTTCCAGAGTGGATTCGAACAGGGCGAGGGCGGTCTGCTGGATTTCGGATTGGTCGGTTTCGGGGGTCTGGACCACGCCGGGCCAGTTGAGCAGGGTGGTGGCGGACAGGCTGGCGGCTTCGCCGGTGAGGGCGCTGATGCGGTGGGCGGCTTCCAGCAGCTGTTTGACGAACTGTTCGTTGATGTCGATCTTGCCGGGCACGATGTTCTCGGCCTTGAGGCGCAGGGTGCATTCCACCTTGCCGCGGTCGAGACTCTGGCGCAGTTTTTCCCGCACCGGGTTTTCCAGGTCGCGCAGGGTGTCGGGCAGGCGGGGGGAAATCTCCAGATAGCGGTGGTTTACCGAGCGCAGTTCCCAGGACAGGGTTCCCCAGGGGGCTTTCATTTCCTTGCGGCTGAAGGCGGTCATGCTGCGGATCATGGGTAGGCTCCTGCGCCGGGGGTGGGTGGCTTGGGCGGGTATTCTACATAAGTTTGGCCGAGATGGGGGCGAAGGGAAATTCGTGCCGATGGGTGGGGGGATTTTGAGTATACTGGCGGGCACTTTGTGGCGGGCCGCTGGCATTGTCGATTCTAGGAATCGGTGCGACGCGACAGGGGTGATTCGATTCAGGGCACGCTACAAGCACATCCCTGGCCGCTGACGTCCCTGAATCGAATCACCCCTGCCGCGTGTCCAGTTTTGTGCCATCGTCCTTCGCTGCTTTTTCTGTTGACGTAGTGATCACCCAATCTGATTACCGTTTTCTTCTCAAGGAGCCCCACCATGCGTCCCAGCGGCCGTGCCCCCGACCAACTCAGAGACATCCAGATCACCCGCGACTACACCTGCCATGCTGAGGGATCGGTGCTGGTGTGTTTCGGCAACACCAAGGTGATCTGCACCGCGAGCGTGGAGGAAAGCGTGCCGCGTTTTCTGAAAGGCACCGGCCAGGGCTGGGTGACCGCGGAATACGGCATGCTGCCCCGCGCCACCGGTACCCGCAACGATCGTGAAGCAGCGCGCGGCAAGCAGGGCGGCCGCACCCTGGAAATCCAGCGCCTGATCGCACGCTCCCTGCGGGCAGCGGTGGATCTGAAACTGCTGGGCGAAAACACCATTTATATCGACTGCGACGTGATCCAGGCCGATGGCGGCACCCGCACTGCGTCGATCACCGGCGGCTGTGTTGCACTGGTGGACGCGCTGACGCATCTGCTCAACAAAGGCCGCGTCAAAAATGATCCGCTCAAACGTTTGATCGCGTCGGTATCGGTGGGCGTTTACAAAGGCACGCCGGTGCTGGATCTGGATTACCCCGAGGATTCCGGCGCCGAAACCGACATGAACGTGGTGATGACCCAGCACGGTGGCCTGGTGGAAGTGCAGGGCACTGCTGAAGGCGAACCGTTCAAGCGCGAGGAAATGAACGCCATGATGGATCTGGCGGAAAAAGGCATCAAGGAATTGTTCACGCTGCAACAGAAAGCGCTGGGCTGGTGATTCTGAATACAGAGAGTGGTGGCATGAAACGTTATCAACGGGATTTCATCGAATTTGCGATTGAACTGAATGTGCTGCGCTTTGGCGAATTCACGCTGAAGTCCGGTCGCAAGAGTCCGTATTTTTTCAACGCCGGATTATTCAATTCCGGCATGGCACTGGCGAAGCTGGGGCAGTTTTATGCCGACGCGATTGTCGATGCCGGCGTGAAGTTCGACGTGCTGTTTGGTCCCGCCTACAAGGGCATTCCGATTGCGGCCGCGACTGCAGTGGCGCTGGCGGAGCATCACGGCAAGGACTTGCCCTGGTGTTTCAACCGCAAGGAAGCGAAGGATCACGGTGAGGGTGGCAGTCTGGTGGGCGCGCCGCTGGAAGGCCGTGTGCTGATCATCGACGACGTGATTACCGCCGGCACGGCGATCCGCGAAGTGATGGACATCATCGGCAAAACCCAAGCGCAACCCGCCGGCGTGGTAGTGGCGCTGGACCGGCAGGAAAAAGGCAAGGGCGAGCTGTCGGCGATTCAGGAAGTGGAGCAGGAATTTGGCATTCCGGTGCTGAGCATCATCAACCTGGCCCAGCTCATCACCTATCTGGAAGAAAAATCCGCGCAGCAGCCGGAGTGGAATGATCACCTTTCCAATATCCGCGCTTACCGCAGCCAGTACGGAATTTCATAAAACCTCCTATCAGGCTTTCCCGCTTCACAATTTGTTCAGCGTCACCTGACCCAGCTGCCCCATCTGCCGGTAAATCCACTGGCTCCGCTGCGCCACGTAGTGGGAGGGCGGCTGGACCCGGTACTGGTAAGGATTGGGCAGCACCGCCGCCAGCCGCGCGGATTCCGCCCAGGTCAGCGCCCGCGCCGGCTTGCGGAAATACTGCCGCGCCGCCGCTTCCACGCCGTAAATGCCCGGGCCGAATTCCGCCACGTTTAGATACACCTCCAGAATCCGCTGCTTGCTCCACATCAGTTCGATCAGCAACGTAAACCAGGCTTCGATGCCCTTGCGGATAAAACTGCGGCTCGACCACAGGAACAGGTTTTTTGCCGTCTGTTGCGTGAGCGTGCTGGCGCCGCGTACAGATCGCCCGCGCTCGTTGTGGTCGAAGGCGCGGGCGATGGCGTTGAAATCAAACCCGTAGTGGTTGGGAAAGTTCTGGTCCTCCGCCGCGATCACCGCTAGCTGCATGCCGGTGGAAATGCCGGCCAGATTCACCCAGGTCTGTTGCGATTGTTTGGGATAGCCCGGCGGTGGCAGCAGGGTGCGATTGATTTTCCAGGCCCAGAATGGCGGATCGACGAACCGCAGGGCCAGCACCAGCACGCTGCTGACCAGCATGAACACCAGCGTGAAGCGGAACAGGAAGCGCAGCAGGCGGCGCGGCCAGCGGCGGGATTTCGCGGACATTGGGGCGGCTCGGATCACGGAAAAAGACGGCCGCAGTATACCAGAGTGTCCGCCTGCCACATTTCATCAGCAGTGTTCCACTGTGCCCGCATTTTTCCCTGTTGCAATGGCAGCGGACATCAACGAGGAAAAGTGCATGCTGAATACTTCACGCGTAAAAAACCTGACCTTGCAGAACCGGGCGCTGACATCCCTGCTGCTGCTCGGTCTGCTGGTGCTGTTGCTGCAATACCCACTGGATAAACTGGACGACCTGATCCGCGAGCGCCAGCAGTCGTTCGACAGCGTTGCCGCCGACATGGCGGAAAAATGGGGTGGCGAGCAGGCGGTGGCCGGCCCGTTCCTGATCGTGCCCTACCTGGTTACCACACAGGATGCGCTGCAGGGCGGCATCCTGCTGCCAGCGGAGCAGGAGCGGCGCCACGCGGTGTTTCTGCCGGCGGAACTGCAGTTGCAGGCGGTTGCAGAGCCCGAGATCCGCTATCGCGGCCTGTACCAGGTGCCGCTGTATCAGGCCGCGCTGGAACTGAACGCCCGCTTCGATGCGCCGGACCTGGCAGCGCTGCAGCTCAAGCCCGAACAGATGCTGTGGCAGGAGGCGCGCGTGGTGGTGCATGTCAGCGACATCAAGGCGCTCACCGGCGCGCTGGATGCGGTGTGGAACGAGCAGCCGCTGGATGTGTTGCCGGGTACCACGTCGGAACAGTCCGGTGACGGATTTCATTTTCCGGTGCAGTTGAGCGCGCCCGATGCACCACACCAGTTCCACCTGCGTTTCCAGCTGCACGGCAGCAACCAGCTGTTCGTCACCCCCGCCGGTAAACGTTCAACATTGCAGATGAGCGGGCAGTGGCCGGCGCCCAACTTCCAGGGCGAATGGCTGCCGTCCACCCGCACGGTGGATGCTGGCGGTTTCAGTGCGCAGTGGGACATCCCGTTCATTGCCAAGGGCATGCCCATGCAGTGGGAAGGCGAGAGCGCGAATCTGCGACTGGACGGCACCCGCTGGGTTGGCGTGAAACTGCAGCCGGAAATGGATGCCTATCGCAAGAACCAGCGCTCCACCAAATACCAGCTGCTGTTCCTGGTGATGATTTTCGGCTTTTTCTGGCTGTTCCAGTGGCTGACCGGGATCGGCGTGCATCCGTTGCAATACCTGCTCACCGGTGCGTCCATGTGCGTGTTCTACCTGTTGCTGCTGTCGCTGTCGGAACACCTGGGGTTCTTCACCGCCTATGTTCTGGCGAGCGCGGCGCTGGTGGTGCAGATTGGTTTGTATGCACGCAGTGTGCTGCAGTCGTGGAAGCGGGCGGGCGGCATGGCGCTGATGCTGGCAGGATTGCTGGGGTATCTGGGTTCGTTGTTGCAGGAGCAGGATTTTGCCCTGCTGTACGGATCGCTGGGGGTGTTCGCGGCGCTGTCGGTGGTGATGTATCTGACACGGCGGCTGCAGCAGGTGCCTCAATCGCAGGCGGTGTGAAGTGCAGACGTGAAAACGGACCGGGTTTGCCGGTCCGCCATTTTCCGGATCAGCGTGCCGGCCTCAGGCGGCCCGGTGCAACGCCTTTCCCAGCCGCTCGGTGATTTCCGCCGGGCTGGCCACCTTGCTCAGGAAGCCATCGCACTTGCAGCGGGCGAAGCGCTTGCGCTCCTGCTCCGAATCCTTGTACGACACGATGACGACCGGCGTCAGGTTCAGGTTGGGCATGGCCTTGAGCTTGTCCACCAGCTGGTCCGACGGCATGTCGGGCAGAGTGGCATCCACCAGGATCAGGTCAAAATGGCAGTCCTGCAGGCGGGTCAGGCACTCGAAGCCCAGCGCGAAATAACGGATCTGGAAGCGCTGGTCCAGAGACTGGCGCAGATACCGGCGGAAGCCCAGATCGTCATCCACGCACAGAATATTGATAGAGGTTAAGTTGTTCATTGTTATGCCTCCGGTTTTTCCCCGTCAATGCGAACACGCCACGAGGCTGGCGCAGCTTAACTATCGACGCATTAGCTATCGACACATTAAATATAGACGTTGTAGCCGGAAGCCACAGGGAACCGGGACGCAAATTCTGAGGGTGCCGGAAAAAAAAGAAAATTCGGTTTTAGGCAGGTTTCGGGCTGGCGCGCTGGCGTTTTACGTCAGGAAGGGTTTGATTCCGTCCCAGACCAGTTTGATGCCCACCACGAAGGTCAGCACCTCGAAGCTGCGCTTAACCCATTGATTGCCCTTGATGATGGACAGGTGCGCACCGAGATAGCCCCCCACCAGCGACCCCACCAGCAGGGCCGGCAGCCAGTTCCATTTGATGGGCGCCTGGAAGGCCAGGGTGATGGCGCCAAAACCGTTCCAGAACAGGCCCACCAGCACTAGCGTGTAAGCCACGGCGGTCTTGTAGTCCAGACCAAACCAGCGTACCAGCCACAGGGTTACCAGCAGGCCGGTGCCCGAGGTCAGGCTGCCATTGAGCACACCGATGGCAAACAGGGCCGCACCGCCAATCAGATAGCCGCGCCTGTCCCGGTTGCGCAACAGCATCTGCTGGCCCAAGTCCTTCTTCAGGATGGAATAAATGCCGATTCCCAGGGTCAAACCGCCCAGCGCCAGCTTGGAGAAGTGATCGTCAAATTTGAGTATGATCATGGCCCCGGTCACGACACCCGGCAGACCGCAGGCTAATATGAACAATGCAAACAAACGGTTGAGGCTGCTCTCGCGGAAATGGCGCACACTGGCGCCAATTCCCAGGGCCACGCTGGCGATCTTGTGGGTTACCAGGGCACTGGCAAAACCAAGGCCCAGAAACAGCAGCACGGGAAGCTGCAGCAGGCCGGCGCCGCCACCGGCAAGGGCAGACAGGGTGTTGGCGATCAGGGAGGCGGCAAACAGCAGCAGTTGGGAAGGCAGATCCACAGGCAATCCTGGATTGAGCGCGAGCGGCGCGATGATACAGCAAAGCCCTACGAGGGGATATTCGGCAAAATGAAAGTGTTGTTAGGCATGTTGTTGGCGGTAATGGTCTGGGCCGACGCGGTGGCGGCGGTGCGCATGTACCGTTATGAAAATGCCCAGGGCGTGAAGGTAATCGATTATCAGGTGCCGCCGGAATTCGTGGGAAAGGGCTATGAAGTGCTGAATTCCCAGGGCCGCGTCATTGAGGTGGTGCCCCGTGCGCTCACGCAGGCGGAACTGGCGGCCAAGTCCAAACAGGATCAGCAGAAACTCGACCAGGCCCGCCAGGCTGAGGAAGATAAAAAACTGCTCACCATTTTCAGCAGCCCGGCGGATGCCGAGCGTGCCCGCGATCGCAAGCTGGAGGCCATCGACGCCTATATCAACATCACCAAGGGCAATATCCTGAAGCTGAAGGACGATTTCAACTACACCCAGGGGCAGGCGGCGGAGCGCGAGCGCGCCGGTCAGGCGGTGCCGGATTTCCAGCTGGAAAAGATCGAAAGCCTGCAGCGTCAGATCAGCCAGGCCGAGGAAGCCATTCAGGAAAAGGAAAAGGAAAAAATCGTGATCCGTGCCGAATATGGCAAGCACATCGAGCGGTTGCGGGAATTGAAGCAACTGCGGGATGCCTCGCTCGAGGAACCGGCATCACCCTGACGGCTGCGGCTGTCAGGCAGGCCTGAACAAACACTCGCCCAGCAGTAGCCACTGGTCGTCCCAGCCGCTGGTGGGGATGCGCTGAAAACCCGACCGCACGTACTGACCAATCCGACCTTCCGCCGCCGACAACATCAGATTGGCGCTCTGCGTCGCCGACAGCCGCGTGCGCTTGCCTTCCTTCAGCTCCGCTTCCCGCAACACCTGTTTCAACTGGGTCTCGATGCGATCGAACAGCTGAATCACCCGCTGGCGCAGGCGATCGGTTTCACCGGTGATGGCGTCGCCGGTGAGGATGCGGGTGATGCCGGGATTTTTCTCGGAAAAACCCAGCAGCAGCTGCAGGATCTGGCCGCACTGGGTGAAGGCGTCGGGCTCTTCCTTCAGGATCATGCTGATGCGGGAAAACAGCGACTGCTCGACGAATTCGATCAGTCCCTCGAACATCTTCGCCTTGCTGGGAAAATGCCGGTAGAGTGCCGCTTCCGACACGCCCACTTCCTTGGCCAGCGCCGCCGTGGTGATGCGTCCGCCGGGCGTGGCTTCCAGCATGTGGGCCAGAGCCTGGAGGATCTGTTCTTTGCGGGATGCCTTGCGCTCGCTGGTGGCCATCGTTGCGTGCTCTTGCCGTTATCGGCTCTTGCGGGTGATCAGGGTGCCCACGCCGGCGTCGGTGAAGATTTCCAGCAACACTGCGTGCGGCACCCGGCCGTCGATGATATGGGAACTGGTGACGCCGTTATTGACCGCGCTCAGTGCGCAGTTGATTTTGGGCAGCATGCCGCCGTAGATGGTGCCATCGGCGATCAATGCATCCACTTCGGCCGGTGACAGTCCGGTCAGCACCTTGCCCGCCTTGTCCAGCAGGCCGGCGGTGTTGGTCAGCAGCATCAGTTTTTCGGCCTTCAGCGCTTCCGCCACCTTGCCCGCCACCAGATCGGCGTTGATGTTGTAGGACGAACCGTCCTCACCCACCCCAATCGGCGCGATCACCGGAATGAAATCGCTGTTCACCAGCATGTCGACCACGCCGGTGTTGATTTTCTCCACTTCGCCCACGTGGCCGATGTCGATGATCTCGGGTTCTTTCAGTTCCGGCGACGGACGGGTGATCAGGAGTTTTTTTGCCCGGATCAGCTGGCCGTCCTTGCCGGTGAGGCCGACAGCGCGGCCGCCGTTGTTGTTGATCAGGTTGACGATGTCCTTGTTGACCAGGCCGCCCAGCACCATTTCCACCACGTCCATGGTTTCGCTGTCGGTGACGCGCATGCCATCGACGAAACGGCTTTCCTTGCCGATCTTTTTCAACAGGTCGCCGATCTGCGGGCCGCCACCGTGCACCACCACCGGATTGATGCCCACCAGCTTCATCATCACGATGTCACGGGCGAAGCTGTTGTTCAGTTCCTCGGTTTCCATGGCATTGCCGCCGTACTTGATGACGATGGTCTTGCCAGTGAAACGCTGGATGTAGGGCAGGGCTTCGGACAGCACCTGGGCGATATTAAGCGCTTGGTCTTTACTCAGGGTCATGGAATTTCTCGCCGGCGGCAATGCGCCGACGTCCTAACGGTTACGTCTGTGCTGCAAGGAATGAGCGGGTTTAAAACGGGATGTTCAGGCCGGGTTCCACGGCTTTCAGCTGATCGCGGAAAATGGTTTTCACCTGTTCCAGCGCCGCATCCGTGTCGGCTTCAAAGCGGGCGACCAGCACCGGGGTGGTGTTCGAAGCCCGTACCAGGCCCCAGCTGTCGGGGAAGTCTACCCTGAGTCCGTCGATCTTGACCAGATTTCCCCCCGGGAATTTACCCTGTTCCTCCAGCTTCTTCATGATATTGAACTTGGTGGAGTCGGATACCTTGATGTGCAGCTCCGGCGTATTGATCTTTTCCGGGAACTCGGCGAACACATCGTCGGCGCCCAAGGGTTCCATGGACAGTATTTCCAGCACCCGGGCGGCGGTGTACAGGGCGTCGTCGAAACCGTACCAGCGGTCGTTGAAGAAAATGTGGCCGGACAGCTCACCGCCCACCACGGCCCCGGTTTCCTTCATTTTGGCTTTCATCAGGGAATGGCCGGTGGCGCACATGATGGCGCGGCCCCCCAGGCTGCTCACCAGTTCCGCGACATCGCGGGTGCATTTCACGTCGTAGAGGATGTCGGCGCCGGGGTTGCGTGACAGCAGATCCCGGGCGCACAGCATCAGCAGACGGTCGGGCCAGATGATCTTGCCAGATGGGGTGACGATGCCGATGCGGTCGCCGTCGCCGTCCAGGGCGATGCCCAGGTCTGCGCCCGTGCGCTGCACGTTGTCGATCAGGTCTTCCAGATTTTCCGGATTGCTGGGGTCCGGATGGTGGTTGGGGAAGTTGCCGTCAATGTCGGTGTACAGGGGGGTGACGGCACAGCCCAGGCCATCCAGCAGTTTCATTGCCAGGGGGCCGGCCACGCCGTTACCGCTGTCGAGCACTACACGCATGGGCTTAGCCAGCACCACGTCGTTGTTGATGCGGCCGATATAGTCGGCGCTGACTTCCTGCCGTTCGTAGGCACCCTTGCCCTTGTGCAGCTTGCCCTCGTCGATGCGCTTTTTCAGGGCCTGGATGCGGTCCAGCGCCAGGGTCTCGTCGTTGATCACGATCTTGAAGCCGTTGTACTCCGGCGGGTTGTGGCTACCGGTGATCATGATGCCGCTGCGGGTGGTCAGGGTCTTGGTGGCGTAGTAGAGCACGGGGGTGGGCACCATGCCGATGTCGATGACGTTGACGCCACTGGCCATGATGCCTTCCGCCACGGCCTGCACCAGATCCTGGCTGGAGTGGCGGCCGTCGCGGGCGACGATGACGGCGCTCTGGCTCCTGTCGCGGGCTTCGCTGCCCACCGCCCGGCCGATCGCATGGGCCACGTCGTGATCCAGGGTGTCGCCAACGATGCCACGGATGTCATAGGCACGAAAAATCTGCGGCGATATTTTCACATCGATGCGCACATTCTGGGGCACCGCCATGTCCACGGTGTCCAGATCCAGGCTGTCAGGTCCATCGTCTTCCATCAGCAGCGGGTTGGTGTCGTGGTCACTGGCGGTGCTGAGCAGGTCGCTGTCGTCTTCGTGGATATCCAGGTCCAGATCGTCGAGTTTGCTGCGCGAGGGTTCGAAATCCGGCAGTGACTTGGACTTGCCGGCAGTGACCTGTGCCTTCTGGGCGGCGCTGCGGGTGCGGGCGTCGTAATCCAGGAACAGTCGCTCGATGGTTTGCGACAGGGAGGCAAAGATCCCCAGGGTGAATTTGCGGACCGGCTTGTCGCGGGAGGTCAGCGCCTGGAAATGGGCGGCCAGTGCGGTGGCGTTCGTCTGCAGCGCCCTGTTCAGCAGGAAATGACTCGCGAAGCCCAGGCCAGCGACGAGAGCGGCAGCGACACCTATCAGGGTCCACAGCAGCCCGCCGTTGGCGCCAATCGCGTCCACCGCGGTGGCTGGGTAGAAGCGGGCGCTGAAGTGCATCATGTCGCTCTGGGCCGGGTAGCCTTCACCATGCTTGTGGGCGGCATCACCACTGGTGTAGAGCACAGTGGGTTTCTGGGAAAAGGTCTGGATGACTTCCACGAAGCCAAGTTCCCCCGCCAGCTGCGGCATCAGCGGCTGGATCTGGCTGAAATCGAAACTGACCAGCAGGGTGCCGATGGTGCGGTTGCCGTCCTGCACGGCCTTCACCACGGTGAGGAATTTCTTCTGTTCCTGCAGATGGATTTCCGGCAGCGCGGAATCATTCTTTTCGGCCCGGGCGACCATATCCAGCTGGGCGAAGCTGACCGGGGGTTCAGTGCGAGCATCCTTCTTCGCGCTGCCGCGGGTGTACAACTGCACGTTGGTGGCGGCGGGCAATTGCTGTTTGAGACTGGCGGTGCGGGCGGCGATGGCCTCCGGAGTGCCATCCTGCAAGGCGGCCAGGACAGCGGGATCCCGGGCCAGCGCACCGGTGAGGGCGTCGAAGGTGCGGGCCTGCTGCACCAGATAGCCCAGGAATTGCTGGGCTGCATTGGTGCCCAGAATCGCCATCTGGCGTTGGCTGCCACCCTGGATCACCAGCATGAACAGCAGCAGTCCGGTTACCAGCACGACCACGACCGAACCCGCCAGCACCGGCAACATGATCGGCAGCAGGCCGGAGCGCAGCCTGGGCGCAGGGCTGGCGTCCGCAGGCGCGGTGTCGGCCGGGGTAGGTGCAGTGGTTGCAACCGGTGCTTGATCGGGCGCTTTCTTCTTCGCCATTCTGGAGTTTTCCTTGCTTTCGATCCGAATTCGATCCGGGTTCAACCTGACAACAACGGCCTGGACGCCGGGCCGCACATTCCCCCGCAGAATAAGACTAGCAGCTAACCACCGGCCTGCCCTGTCAGGCGCTGCGCGATCAAGGCCACGATGCTGCGGGCAATCTGGTGCTTGCTGGCCAGATCCAGTACCTGTTCGCCATTGGGCCAGAGCACCGTAACGGCGTTTTCGTCACTGTTGAAGCCGATGTCCCCCCGGCTAACGTCGTTGGCCACGATCATGTCCAGGTTCTTGCGGCTGATTTTCTGCCGCGCGTAATTCACCACATCCCGCGTTTCGGCGGCGAATCCCACGGTGAACGGCTTGGGCTGCTGGCGGGCGATGGTGGCGACGATGTCGGGATTTTCCACCAGGGTCAGGGTCATGACGCCGCTATTATCCTGTTTCTTGATTTTCTGGTCTGGTGAATTTTGCGGGCGGAAATCCGCTACTGCTGCGGTTGCGATAAAGATGTCGGTCTGGATGGACTGATCGAGCGCCGCCTGCAGCATGTCCTGGGCGCTGATGACATCAATGCGCCGCACCCGCTCCGGCGTCGCCAGATGCACCGGTCCGCTGATCAGCGTCACCTGGGCACCGGCATCCCGCGCCGCTTCCGCCAGGGCAAAGCCCATTTTTCCGGAACTGTGATTGCTGATGAAGCGCACCGGGTCGATGGCCTCGCGGGTGGGGCCGGCGGTGATTACCACGCGCCTGCCGGTGAGAATATTCGAGGGAAACAGATCGGCGGCCATGTCCGCCAGCTGGGTCGCTTCCAGCATGCGGCCAAGGCCCACATCGCCGCAGGCCTGCGAGCCTTCCGCCGGGCCGAACTGGTGAATGCCGCGATCCTTCAGCTGGGCCAGATTGGCCTGGTTGGCGGACGACGCCCACATGGCCTGGTTCATGGCCGGCGCCACCGCGATGGGGCAGCGGGCCGCGAGGCAGAGGGTGGTGAGCAGGTCGTTGCCGTGGCCGTGCGCAAGGCGCGCGATGAAATCGGCGCTGGCGGGTGCGATCAGGATCAGGTCGCCCCAGCGCGCCAGTTCGATATGGCCCATGGCGGCCTCGGCCTCGGTGTCCAGCAGCGTGGTGTGCACCGGGTTGCCGGACAGGGCCTGCAGGGTCAGCGGCGTAATGAATTCCTGCGCGGCGGCGGTCATCACCGCCCGCACGTCGGCGCCCTGGTCCTTCAGCCGGCGGATCAGCTCCGCGCTCTTGTAGGCAGCGATGCCGCCCGTAACGCCCACGATGATGCGGCGGTTCGCCAGTCTCAACATAGCTTCGGATTCCGTTGCGGATAATGCCGTGTACCGGGCCGCGCCCGGCGATTTCGCAATGCCTGCGACTATAAGACCCGGGATTTGATTTTGAAAGTATACGCTTCCTTTTCGACTGGCTGTCTATTGATGGAAGTCCGACTTTTCGGACGCATGCTTTCAAGGAGACCGTCATGCAAGGAGACCCCTATGGCCATCACCGACTGGCCCGTTGACGAACGCCCCCGGGAAAAACTGCTGCAGCGGGGTGGCGCCAGCCTGTCCGACAGCGAGCTGCTCGCCATCTTTCTGCGCACCGGGATTCAGGGCAAAAGCGCGGTGGAACTGGCGCGGGATCTGCTGACCCATTTCGACGGCCTGCGCGGGGTGATGGACGCCACGCCGCAGCGGTTCGAGGAAGTCAAAGGCATGGGCCCGGCCAAGTGGGTGCAGTTGCAGGCGTGCCTGGAACTGGGCAAGCGTTATTTGGAAACCACCCTGGATAGAAGCGATGCTTTCACCAGTCCTGCCGCCACCCGGCAATATCTGCGGGCACGGTTGCGGGGGTATCACCACGAAGTGTTCGCCTGCCTGTTTCTGGACAACCAGAACCGGTTAATCCGCTTCGAGGAGCTGTTCACCGGCACCATCGACGGCGCGTCCGTCTATCCGCGCGAAGTGGTGAAGCGGGTGCTGGCCCACAACGCGGCGGCGGTGATTTTTGCGCACAACCATCCGTCGGGGGTGGCGGAGCCGAGCCAGGCCGACCAGCACATCACCCGCCGGCTGCAGCAGGCGCTGGATCTGGTGGACGTGCGGGTGCTGGACCATCTGGTGATCGGGGACAGTGAAGTGGTGTCGCTGGCGGAGCGGGGGTTGTTGTGAGGCTTCGAACTGGCGCAGTTATCAGTGCCGGAACTCTTACCGGTAGTACGAAAGTGGGGTTGACACTATCGTCCAATTCCTTTGCAGTGCAGGCGCACAAAAGAACGGCTAACCCAAACCATCCCAGCGGAGAAAACCAGGTGAACTCGGCCATCGGCAAACGGCAAGTGGATTACGCATTCCGGCAGTTGCGGGTGACCGGCTGGCCCCATGCGCTGGCGGTGGCCATTACTGCCTACGTCATCTGGCGCAACGCCCCGGGCCTGGATGTCATCCTTTGGTTTGTGATCTTTCTGCTGGCCCATGGTCTGCGCATCCTGCTGCTGGACCGCTGGTGGCAGGCGGCCCAGACCACCGAAGAATATCGCCGCGTCCGCTGGCAGTTGGTAGCATCAATGGCGGTGGCGGGTTGCTGTTGGGGCGTGGTGCCGCTGCTGTTCATGCACAACGTTTCCGGCGAAATGGTGATTTTCATTTCACTGGTACTGGCTGGCATGATCTGCGCGACATTGCCCGCGCTGGCCGCCTGCCTGCCCGCCTACATTGCCTTTGCCACGCCAATTTTTCTGGCGCTGATTTTCCACTACTACTCGCTCGGGCTGTCGGCCACCGCGTTTCTGAGTTTTGCCTTTCTCGGCGCCATGCTCGCCATCAGCACCACGGTGCACCGCATCATCACTGGCTACATTTCGCTGGACCTGGAAAACCAGACCCTGCTGCAGGAAGTGACCCGCGCGCGGGACGATGCCGAGCGGGCCAACCAGTCCAAATCCAGTTTTCTCGCCGCCGCCAGCCATGATCTGCGCCAGCCGCTGCAGGCGCTGGGCTTTTTTCTGGAATGCATCAATGTGCGCGTGGGAGACAGCGATCTGGAGATGCGCACACTGGCACGACAGGCGCTGGGTTCCCACGAATCCCTCAGTGATCTGCTCAACGCATTGCTGGAACTGTCGCGGCTGGAATCGCGCGAACTCAATGTGCGGCGCCAGCATTTTCTGCTGCGCCATTTCCTGCAGCCCATCGTCAATGAATTCCAATCCCTGGCCCAGGCCAAAGGGCTGAGCCTGGTGCTGTCCGGCGACGACGCGGTGGTGGAAACCGATCCGGTGCTGCTGGCGCGGGTGGTGCGCAACCTGCTGGACAACGCGGTGAAATTCACTGCCGACGGTTCCATCGTCGTGCGGCTGTTGCCGGAGGCGGATGGTGTGCAGCTGACGGTGACCGACACCGGCGTGGGCATCGCCGACGACGACCAGCACAAGGTATTCACCGAGTATTTCCAGGTCGACAACGAGGCCCGTCTGGCCAGTCGCGGGCTGGGGTTGGGATTGTCCATCGTCAGCCGCATCTGCCGTCTGCTGGGACACGCCCTGCGCCTGAATTCGACGCCGGGCATCGGCACCACGGTGGTGGTCAGCCTGCCCCGGGGTGATGCCAGCCACATCCAGCAGGCGGTTCATCCGCAGCAGCTGGACGTGGCCGGCCACTGCGTGCTGGTGGTGGACGATGACCCCGTAATCCTGCAGGCCCTGGCGGCGCTGTTGCAGGACTGGGGCTGCACTGCCCTGACCGCTCCCGGGATGGACGACGCGCTGGCCTGCCTGAACAGTGCAGGGCCTACCCCCGACCTTATCCTGTCGGACTACCGGCTGGACGGCGGTGTGCACGGCATCGATCTGATCCGGGCAGTGCGGGAAAAGACCAGCGACGATCTGCCGGCCCTGCTGATGAGCGGCGACACCGATCCGGCCCTGGTGCAGTCGATCCGCCGGCAGCAATTCCACCTGCTGCACAAGCCAGTGAAGCCGGTACAGCTGCGCAAGGTCATGCACCAGCTGTTAACAGGCCCTAGCTGATCAGCCCCAACTCCCGTGCTTCAGCAATGCAGTGCACCCGGTTGTCGGCATTCAGCAACTGCATCAGGGTGGACACGTGGGCCTTCACGGTGTGCTCGGAAATGCCCAGGGCGGTGGCAATCTCGCCGTTGCTGTAGCCGGCGGCGATCAGCAGCAGCACGTCGTTCTGACGTTGGCTGATCTGCTTGCGGATGCGGTTGCGTTCCGCCTGTACGGTGGCGCGGTAGTGGGCCACCGCCTGTGCCACACCGGCCGGAAGATAGGTGCCACCGGCCTCGATCACCGCCAGGCACTGACGGTAATCGTCACGGGCGCCGGTCTTGGCGATGAAGCCGCTGGCGCCCAGGTCCAGGGCCTCGGTTACCAGCGCCACCTGGTCGGCGCCGGACACCATCACCACCGGGGCCGTGATCATGTTTTCCCGCAGCGTGCGCAGCAACGTCAGCCCGGTGCAGTCCGGCAGGGTGTAATCCAGGAAGATCCAGTCCAGATCGCTGCGGGTATCGGCGATGGCCAGGGCATCCCGGCCGCTGGCGGCCTGCAGGATGTTCACCGCTCCGAACAGATCCCGCAGCAGCGCGGTCACGCCATCCAGGTACAGCGGGTGGTCATCAACGATCAGAACCTGGGCAAGGGGTTTGTCCATGGGGGTGGTAATTCCGTGAGGGGGAGCGTGACCCGCATTGTCGAATCATTCACTGGGTGCTGCAACCGGCAATCCTGTCTGCCCGGCCACGGATCGGCCGAAACCGGCGACCCGATCCACCCGCGCGGTTGCTTTCACCAAACGCTTTTGGTATAAAGCAGCCCCTCTCGGGTAGAGTCTCACTGTATTGAAGGGTTGTGCCGGTCAGCGGCGCGGCCGATTTGGAGAAAAGGCAATGGCTAAGGTTTGTCAGGTTACCGGCAAGCGTCCGATCGTCGGCAACAACGTATCTCACGCGAACAACAAAACCAAGCGCCGTTTTGAACCCAACCTGCACCATCACCGTTTCTGGGTTGAGAACGAAAAGCGCTTTGTGAAACTGCGTATATCTTCCAAGGGTATGCGGATCATCGACAAGCTGGGCATCGATCAGGTGCTGGCTGACATCCGCGCCCGTGGCGAAAAAGTCTGAGGAATTGACCCATGCGTGACAAAATCAAACTCGTTTCCAGCGCTGGTACTGGTTATTTCTATACCACTACCAAGAACAAGCGCACCATGCCCGAGAAGATGGAGATCAAAAAGTTTGATCCCGTCGTCCGCAAGCATGTGCTGTTCAAGGAAGCCAAAATCAAGTAATTGATTTTTGTAGCATTCCTCCAAGCCGGGTGGGCGCGAGCCTCCCCGGCTTTTTGCGTTCCTGAACCGCCTCCGCCGATCCCGTCTCGTCATCCCTCCCACCTTTGTCCGCGTTGTGGTTCCGGGTTTTTCTGCCACACTTTAACGATGCCAGTTGTGTCACCCTCCGGGGCTCAATCTTCATGGAAATATTTCTTGCGCGGCAACCGGTTTTCGACCGCCAGCTGAATGCCATTGCGTATGAATTGTTGTACCGGGGCGGCCGCGTGCAGCATGCGGTGATCGACGACCCCAGCAAGGCGTCGATGCAGGTTCTGGTCAATGCCTTCTCCGAAATCGGCCTGGAAAAAATCACCAACGGCAAGCCCGCACTGGTCAACATCCCCCATGAAATGCTGGTCACCGGCGCCCTGCCCAAGGGCCTGCAGAAGCTGCTGATTCCCGAGGTGCTGGAAGATGTGGCGGTAGACAAAGACGTGATCCAGGAAGTGAAGAATCTGGTGTCCCTGGGCTACCGGGTGGCGCTGGATGATTTCGTCTATTCCGATGCCTGGAAACCCCTGATCGCCGTGGCCAGCTTCATCAAGCTGGATGTGATGGCGCTGGGGGTGGAGCGGGTCAAGGAGCAGCTGGCGCGCATCCGTCTGTGCGGCAACACCAAGGGCAAGCTGCTGGCGGAGAAGGTGGAAACCCACGAGGAATTCGAGCTGTACAAAGCACTGGGCTTCGATTATTTCCAGGGCTATTTCCTGTGCCGGCCCCACGTGATGGCGGCCAACTCGGTGCCGGCGTCCCATCAGGTGATCATCAGCCTGCTGGGGGAGCTGGGCCGGGACGATTATGACGTGGAGAGTGTGGCGCGCATCATCTGCCAGGACCCACGCCTGTCCTACAAGCTGATGCGGGTGGTGAATTCGGCGTCGTTCGGGCTGTCGCGCACGGTGAAAACGGTGGAGGACACCATCGTCATCCTGGGGTCCTACGAACTGCGGCGCTGGGCCAGCATGCTGGCGCTGTCCACTGTCGACAACAAGCCCCACGAACTGCTGGTAACGGCCATCGTCAGGGCCAAGATGTGCGAACTGGTGGCGAAACAGCTGAAGCGGCAGAATCCCGGCAGCTATTTCACGGCGGGGCTGTTTTCCCTGCTGGCCGCGCTGCTGGACCGGCCGTTGGAGGAAATCGTGTCGCAGATGCCGCTGTCGGCGGAGCTGGAGCTGGCTCTGGTCACCGGCGGCGGCGATATCGGCCAGGTGCTGCGGGCGGTAGAGGCGTATGAAGCCGGTCGTTTCGAGGATTCCCTGTTGCTGGGCATGACCGCAGCGCTGTTGTGGGACATCTATCTGGAAGCGCTGGAATGGTCGGCCGTGGCCAGCCACTCCATGCTGGCCCGGAGCTGATAACGGCCGGGCAAGGCGCGGCTTATCGTGTGTTCTTTCAGGCGCCGGACCGGTCCAGCAGCAGGTGGCCATGCCGGTCTGGTGTTGCCTGCCAGTCAGCTTCGATCAGAAGGGTTGAAACCGTCTCCACCACCAGAGCCGGCCCTGCCACCACCTGTCCGCAGGCGAGGTCGTCGCGCCAGTAGAGCGGCACCGGCGCGCTGAAACCCGCAAGCAGACACTGATCCCGGGGTGTGGCGGGCGTCCGCACGGGCCATTCCGGTAACTCAATCCTGCCTCCCATAACCTGCACCTGCACTCGCGCATTCACCACTTCCACTGCCATGGGCAGCCGGTGGCCGAAACGGGCGGCATGGGCAGTGTGAAAATCGTCTTCCGCCTGTTGCAGGTCGCCCTGCCAGGGAATGTTCAGGTAGTAACGTTGGCCCTGGTAGCGCAGATCCAGGCTGGGTTTCAGGGTGGAGTGGCCGGCAGGCGTGGTGCTTTGCTGTAGTGCCGTGACAGCTTCCTGTCCCAGTGTCTGCAGGATGGACTGGATCTGCGCCTGGCTCCGCGTGCGTAGCAGGCCGCCCAGTGCCCGGCTCGCCTGGCGTTCGGCGGGCGCGACCACCATGCCAAATGCCGACAGCACGCCGCCATGGACGGGTACCAGGGCCTTGTCCATGCCCAGCGCAGCGGCCAGAGCACAGACATGCAGTCCGCCGGCGCCGCCGAAGCTGCACAGGCGGAACCGCCGTACATCATGACCCCGTTGCACCGAGATCACCCGCAGGGCCCGCGCCATGTGTTCGTTGGCGATGCTCAGAATGCCCTGGGCGGCGTCGGTCAGGGACAGTTCGAGCTGGTCCGCCAGGGGTTGCAGGGCGCGGCGGGCGGCGTCCAGGTCCAGGGTCATGCGTCCCCCCAGGAAGTAGTCCGGCCGCAGCCGCCCCAGCAGGGCGTTGGCGTCGGTGACAGTGGGCAGGTTGCCGCCGCGACCATAGCAGGCCGGTCCGGGTGCGGCGCCAGCAGACTGCGGACCAACCTGCAGCAGACCGCCAGCGTCGATCCAGGCAATGGAGCCGCCGCCGGCGCCGATGGTGTGCATGTCCACCTGGGGCACGGCCACTGGCCAGGGCCCGATGCGGCCTTCATTGGTGAGGCGGATGTCGCCGTCGATCAGGGCCACGTCGGTGGAAGTGCCACCCATGTCAAAGGTGAGCAGGCGGGACGATTCCAGCTGCCCGGCAATGAAACGCGCCGCCGCCATGCCACCCGCAGGGCCGGACAGCAGCAGGTTTACCGCCCGCTCGCCGGCCTGGTCTGTGTCCAGGGTGCCGCCGGTGGATTGCATGATGGCCAGCGGACTCGGTGCCACACCGTCCCGCAGCTGCGCCAGATACTGTTTCACCTTCGGCCCCAGCGAGGCATTCAGCCAGGTGGCGATGCCGCGCTCGTATTCGCCGGATTCCGGCAGCACCGCGCTGGAAATACTGGTGAGCCAGTGGGGTGACAGTGCAGCGAGCAGGCGCTGCTCGGCAGCCGGATCGAGAAAGGAAAACAGCAGGCAGACGGCGACTGCTTCGACGTTGGCCGCGCGCAACTGTTCCAGCAGATGCGCAATGTCCGCGTCCGTCAGTGGCTCCAGGGTTTGACCCTGCGCATCCACCCGGCCGCCGGTTTCAAAACAGAGGTCAGCCGGCACTGGCGGCAGCGGCAGGGGCGGCTGCAGATTGTAGAGTTCACGCCGGGTCTGCCGGCCGATGGTCAGCAGATCCGCAAAACCCCGATTGGTGACGAACGCCGTGCGCACGCCTTTGCCTTCCAACGCCGCGTTGGTGGCCACCGTGCTGCCGTGCACGATGCGCACGCGTCCCTCGCTCACCGCTTCCTGCAGACCCAGCTCGGCGATGCCCTGCAGAATCGCCTGCTCCGGCGCCTCGGGGGTGGACAGCACTTTGTGAATGCGCAGGTCCGCCGCATCCAGCAGCACGAAATCGGTAAAGGTGCCGCCGGTGTCGATCCCCAGGAGCAGCATTTTTGTCGCGTTCACGATTTCAACTTCCCCGCCGTTTCTGAATAATGGAGCGCTTCGCATTCTACCGCAGTCGAAACTGACTATTGCAGCCGAAACCTATGCCCGAATTACCTGAAGTGGAAACCACCCGCCGTGGCATCGCGCCGCACATCGTTGGCAAGCGGGTGAAGCGCATCGAGGTGCGCCAGCCCAGCCTGCGCTGGCCGGTGCCGGAGGAGATCCACGCCGCCGAGGGCCGCAAGCTGCAGGCGGTGGAGCGGCGCGGCAAATACCTGCTGCTGCGTTTTGCCAACGGCACCATCATCACTCATCTGGGCATGTCGGGCAGTCTGCGCATTGCGCTGCAGGACGAGCCGCCGCTGTTTCATGATCACGTTGACCTGCTGTGCAGTGACGGTACCCGCCTGCGTTACTGCGATCCACGCCGCTTCGGCGCCTGGCTGTGGACCGAGGACGATCCGCTGCAACATCCGCTGCTGGTGGAGCTGGGGCCCGAGCCGCTGACGGACGCCTTCACCGCCGACTATCTGGCCCAGCGCGCCACCGGCCGCAAAACCGCAGTGAAAGCCTTTCTGATGGACAGCCATATTGTGGTGGGGGTGGGGAATATCTACGCCAACGAAGCCCTGTTCATGGCGGGCATTCATCCCAAACGGGCGGCGGGCAAGGTCAGTCTGGCGCGTTACGAAAAGCTGGTACAGGCGGTGAAGCAGGTGCTGGCGGATTCCATCGAGATGGGTGGTACCACGCTGCGGGATTTCGTGGGCGGCGACGGCAAGCCGGGTTATTTCCAGCAGACGTTGCGGGTGTACGGCCGGGGTGGCCAGCCTTGCCGTCGCTGCAAGACGGCGCTCAGTGAAATCCGGCTGGGCCAGCGGGCTACCGTTTTTTGCAAAACCTGCCAGACTTGAAAGATCTGTGCGGCGCTCACAAAGCGGGCAAAATGCGATCCAGTCGGAAAAATCGGCGGGTCAGGTCATGACATTGCCTTACAAAGTGGAAGGCCGCACTATTAGCGAATACACTCAAATCAATCCATTCCGGTGGCATCCTTCGCAAGAACAAGAAGAGGAATCGTTATGCGTAGCCTGAAACAGAATCTCAAATCCGCCACCCTGGCACTGGCCATGGCCGCGTTCGCCGGCGCGCCCGCGCTGAGCAACGCCGAGATCGTGACGGAGCGCCCCACCGGACTGGAAATGACCGCCGATGCGGTGCTGGTGCGTCCGCTGACGCTGGTGGCCACTGTGGTGGGTACCGTGGTGTACGTAGTGTCGCTGCCGTTTTCTGCCCTGGGTGGCAATGCCGGTGAAGCGGGCCAGACCCTGGTGGTAACACCGTTCAAGGCCACGTTCGTGCGCTGTCTGGGCTGTACCGAAAAACACCTGGCCTACGCCGAACGGCAGGAATAATCCGGCGCCTGTCACCGGGTTCGTTCGTCTTCTCCCGCCGCCCGGCATCCGGGCGGCGTCTGCATTCAATTCACAATTCAATGCGCCGCAGACCCCGTCCGGGCCGAGCCCAGCCGGCGCTTGTCGGATGCCGCTTCAACCATTCCATTCTTTAACGTCCAGCGGATCACGTGCATGTCGCCATAGACGCGCTCGGTTTGCTGCAGGCGGTGACCTTTTGCGTCCAGCGCGGCACCCAGGACTGGCGTGAAGGCGCCGGGTTCGTACTCCACTATGTCAGGCAGATACTGGTGGTGGAAACGGGGGCGGTCCACCCAGGCTTGCGGGCCTTTGCCGTCGAGCGCCTCCAGCAGACCGAGAAATACCATGCTGATGATGCGGCTGCCGCCGGGGGTGCCGATGATGGCGAACTGGCGGTTGTCTGCCGGGCCATATTCCATGAAGGTGGGCGTCATGCTCGATAGCGGGCGCTTGTGGGGCGCGATGGCGTTGGCGGCAGAACCCACCAGACCGTAAGCGTTGGCCGATCCAGGCTGGGCGGAGAAGTCGTCCATCTCGTTGTTGAGCAGCACGCCAGTGCCCGCCACCGTGTAGCCGGACCCGAACGGCAGGTTGATGGACAGGGTGGCGGAGACGCGGTTGCCGGCCTTGTCGATGATGGAAAAGTGCGTGGTGTGGGGGCCGGACGGCGGTGGTGCCACCGGGGGCAGATCCTTGCTCGGGGTGGCGTGGCTGCCGGAGATGTTGGCGGCGATTTCCTCCAGGTACACCGGGTCCAGCAGCTTCTGCACCGGCACGGTTACGAAATCCGGATCACCCAGATATTCGGCCCGGTCGCGGTAGGCACGGCGCATCACTTCGATCAGCAGGTGGGTTCGGTCGGCCTCGTTTTTGTGGGTCAGATCGAACTGCTGCAGCATGCCGAACATCTGCCCCAGGGCGACACCGCCCGATGAGGGCGGCGGTGCGGACCAGATCTCGGCGTCGCGGTATTTGAAATGAACCGGTTCCCGTTCCACCAGTTTGTAGCCCGCCAGATCCTCCAGGGTCCAGATGCCGCCGCCGGCCTTCACGCCGGCCACCAGTTTCTGCGCCACCTCGCCTTTGTAGAAACCGTCGAAGCCCTTGTCGGCCAGTGCCTTCAGCGTTGCCGCCAGTTCCGGCTGACGGAGGGTGGCGGTATTGAGGGGCTGCCCATCAGCCAGGAAGATGCGGGCGCTGTCCGGATTTTTCATCAGCACCGGGGCGCGGAAAGCGGCCAGCGCGGCATACACCGGGTTGGAGGGAAAGCCGTTGTCGGCAAAGGCAATGGCCGGGGCCAGGGTGGTTTTCAGCGGCAGCTTGCCGTATTGGCGGGCCAGGTGATCCAGCGCGGCGGCCTGGCCGGGAATGCCGGCGCTCAGCGGTGAGTTGGTGGCTTTCTCGCGGTCGACACCGCCCTTGCCGTCCAGAAACATGTCCGCGCTGGCGGCGCCCGGCGCCATTTCCCGTGCGTCCAGCATCAGGGTCTTGCCGTCCCTTGCCCGGTGCAGCAGCCAGAAGCCGCCGCCGCCAATGCCGGCACTGTAGGGCTCCACCACGCCCAGCACCGCGGCCACGGTTACTGCCGCATCAAACGCGTTGCCGCCCTGTTCCAGTGTTTTGATGCCGGCCTGGGTGGCCAGCGGATGGGCACTGGCCACGGCAAAATCCCGGGGTGTTGTGCCCGACGCCGCCTGCAACGGAGCGGACAGGGCCAGCAGCAACAGCAGGAGTACACGCAGCATATCGACAGTTCCTTGTGATGGACGGCAAGTTGAGATGAACGGAAAGCGAGGGGCACGCTGAAAAACAAAAAGGCCCACCGGGGCCTTTTTTAAATGGAATGGGCGGGAATGTCCATGTGGATCAGGACAATCAGCGCTGGCGTTATCAGCTGCCCGCCTGCAGCCGGTCGTATTTTTCCATCAGCTGCTCTTCGGATTCGACATGAGCCGGGTCAAGGGGAATGCAATCCACCGGACAGACCTGCTGGCACTGGGGTTCGTCGTAATGGCCCACGCATTCCGTGCATTTATTGGGATCAATCACATAAATCTCGTCACCCTGCGAAATGGCGCCATTGGGGCATTCCGGTTCGCAGACGTCGCAGTTGATGCAGTCGTCGGTGATGATCAGTGCCATATAACTTCTCGCTGGGCGGTTAGCCCGTTTGGTTCCTGTAAGAAATGTCGACTTGGGTGGTCGTGTCCTTGCGTTGCCATGGTAGAGGCGGTGGCCGCCGGATACCACGGACAAGCCCTGGGGTTATTTTGTCTTGTGCACTTCCCGCAGCGCCGCCAGCACATTGGGGGGCACGAACGGCGTGACATCGCCACCGAGGGACGAGATCTCGCGCACCAGCGACGAACTGATGAACGACAGGTGTTCGGACGGTGTGAGAAACACGGTCTCGATGGTCTTGTCCAGGTTGCGGTTCATGTTTGCCAGCTGGAATTCGTATTCGAAGTCGGATACGGCCCGCAGACCCCGCAGCAGCACGTTGGCTTTCTGGTCCTGGCAGTAGAAGGCCAGCAGCTTGTCGAAGCCCTGTACTTCAACGTTGGGCAGATGTGCTACGGCGACCTGTGTCAGCGCCACGCGCCGTTCCAGGCTGAACAGGGGTTTTTTCTTTTCGCTGGCGGCGATGGCCACGATCACATGATCGAACAGGCGTGCAGCGCGCTCGATGAGGTCCAGGTGGCCGTTGGTCAGCGGGTCGAATGTACCGGGATAAACAACGCGATTGGATTTGGGCATGGCGAGGGCTTGCGGGCTGTGGAAGTCGGCGAAGGGTAACGCAAGCGGGGGGGCAATCTCAAGGTTGTGGCTGGTTCAGGATAGTGGCCGGGGCCACAGTGGCGAAGGGCGTTTGGTTATTGGCGCCCTTCGCTGGGGTTGTCTCAGGCAGACCGGCGACGTGCGATGACCAGGCAGATGATGCCGACCACCAGCAGGAACACAACGCCCAGGCTGTCATTGCCAGGGGTGGTGGATTGCAGGTCCAGCGCGATGGCTGCGCTGCTGAAAACGATTCCGATAAATGCGACTAACAAGGCTTTCATATCACTACTCCGTCAAACTGATCCCTCTTGGGGCGGGCAGTGCTAAGCAAGAGGTGGGCCATTATAACAAAATCTTTAATTTTCAGATAGATAAATGTTTTTTTTGGATGACTTAAAGCACTGGTGTTAACCGCCTCGACAGTTGTTGCCGTGGTGCGCGCGGTGTCTACCGGTATTCTCACGGGTTTAAGTGCGGAATTAGGCCTGCTTGACTGGTTAATAGTTGATCGACGGCAACTTGCCAGACTGTGTCAAAGTTCCCGACATGGGTGCTGCGGGTCGCTATGCTATGCTGAAAATAACTGCCGCCGGCCCTTGGCCGGGGCGGTTCCCAACCCGGAATCATGGCCGATCTCACCTCATGCAGTTCAGACTCAACGACATTCGCAGCAAGCTGGGCCGCAAGTTCATCGTGCTGCTGTTTCTGGTGGCGCTGCTGCCGATGTTGTTGTTTGCATCCTTTTCCTATAACTACCTGGGCAGCTATCTCTACCAGCAGAGTCAGCAGCGGCTGGCCAACGAGACGCTGGGCTACAGCTCAAGCCTGTACGAGCGACTGTTGCTGTCGAGCGCGCAGTTCGAGGCGCTGGCGCGGGGCGATACGGCCGGCACCGACATCGATGAGGGGAAGCGCATGTTCTCCTCTACCGGCACGGTGCCCTGGCAGCGCTGGCAGGATCTGGCGGCGCACTGGCCGGCGGGAATGCGCGCGCAAGCCCAGCAACGGCTGGAATCCGGCAAACTGGTGCTGGCGGCGCGCCCCGATGGCAGCCTGTATTTCCTGCAGCTGCAAAAGCGCGATCCCCAGCAGCCGCTGTTTCTGGCACAACTGGATGCCGGTTATCTGCTGGGTGCGCGGGCGACCCTCGATCCGGATCTGACCTATTGTGTGTTCGCCAGCTTTCAGGAACCGTTGCTGTGCACCCAGCGCAATTTTCTGTCGGCGCCGGAATTCACCCGCCTGCGCCACCAGCATCGGGAGGACAGTTTCAGCCTGGATTGGGACTGGGGTGGCCAGAGCCAGCTGGCCCAGGTGCGCCCGTTGCTCGTCACGGCCCGTTTTGGCGTACCCAACTGGCATGTCTGGGTGAGTGAGCCGCGCCGGCATGTGTTCGAGGCCCTCGGTGAATTGCAGCGGATGTTCTCGCTGGTGGTGGCAATTGCGCTGTTGCTGGCGACGGTGCTGGCGGTGTGGCAGATCCGCCGTTACCTGACGCCGCTGATGAAAATCCATGAAGGCACCCGGGCGGTAGCGCGGCGGGATTTCGATGTGGCCATCACGGTGGACAGCGGTGATGAGCTGCAGGAACTGGCGGAATCCTTCAACGACATGGCGCATCAGCTGGACAAGCAGTTCGCCATGCTGACGGGGCTTTCCCGCATCGACCAGCTGATCCTGAATGTGCCGGACCCGGAGCAGGTGGCGCAGACCACCCTGCAGGCCCTGCAGCGGTTGGTGAGCAGCGACGTGATGGCGGTGGCGCTGTGCGATGCCGATGCCAGCCAGACGCTGGCGGTGTTCGGCTATCAGCGCGCCCGTAACCATCATGTGCTGCACCGCCATGAGCTGTCGCCGGCGGAGGCGGAGTGGTTCAATCTGCTGGGCCCGGTGCACCGGGCGGCGCTGAACGATGCACCCTATCTGGGTTGGCTGTGGCCGGATCACAAGGAAATGCTCGGCGGCAGCGCGTATCTGTTTCCCATCGTGGTGAACCAGCGCAACCAGGGCCTGATGGCGGTGGCCTGGGAAAAATCCGTGCGCCTGCCCGACGCCGATCGCGAGTTGCTGCAGGATTTTGCCGACCGTCTGGCGGTGGCGATTGCGGCGGTGCTGCGGGAAAAGAAACTGTACCAGCAGGCCCATTTCGATGCCCTGACCCGCCTGCCCAACCGACAGCTGCTGAAAGACCGGCTGGAGCAGGCGCTGCGCCACGCGCAGAAAAAACGCAGCCAGGGCGCGGTGCTGTTCGTGGATCTGGACAAATTCAAGCAGGTGAACGATGCCGGCGGCCATTCGCTGGGGGACGAGATCCTGCAGCGCACGGCGGAGCGGCTGCGCATTTGCGTCAGTGCCGAAGACACGGTGGCGCGGCAGGGCGGCGATGAATTTATCGTGGTGCTGCACGAAATCGATTCCCCGTTGCGGGCAACGCGGGTGGCGGAAAAAATCCACACCATGCTGACTTCTCCCTTCCGCATCGGCGAGCGCAAATTTTTTCTGGGTGCCAGTGTTGGTATCGCGATTTTTCCCAATGACGGTGCGGATACCGAAACCCTGCTGCGCAATGCCGACACCGCGCTGTACCGGGTGAAGGAAGACGGACGCGGCCATTATCGCTTTTACGAAGAGGAAATGAACCTGGCCTCGCAGCGGCGGGTGATGACCGAACGCCGCATCCGCGATGCGCTGGAGATGGGCAATATCGTGCTGCACTACCAGCCGCAGTGGTACTTGAACCGGGATCAGTTCAGCGTGGAGGCCCTGGTGCGCATCCGCGATCCCGAAGCGGGCCTGCTGGCGCCGCTGGAATTCATTGGCGTGGCAGAAGATACCGGCCTGATCCTGGATGTGGGCGAATGGGTGCTGCGCCAGGCGTGCCAGCAGATGGCGAGTTGGCGCATGGCAGATCTGAAGCTGGAGCGCATGGCGATCAATGTGTCCGCCCACCAGCTGGCGCGTTCGGATTTTGTGAAAATGGTGGAAAGCGCGGTGGACGATTTCAAACTGGATTTCACCGATCTGGAACTGGAAATCACCGAAAGTACCCTGATCCAGGATGCGGAAAGCGCGGCGCAGAAACTCGGGCTGCTTAGCCGCATGGGCGTGCGTATTGCCATTGACGATTTTGGTACCGGCTATTCCTCGCTGAGCTATCTGCATCGTCTGCCGTTCGACGTGTTGAAGATCGATCGCAGTTTTGTGTCGGCCATGCATGATCAACAACAGAGCCTGGAGATCACCGCCACCATCGTCAATCTGGCGAAATCCCTCAACAAGATTGTGATGGCCGAAGGCGTGGAAACACGCGAGCAGCTGGAAACGCTGCGGCGGCTGCAGTGCGATGCGATCCAGGGCTTTTACATCAGCCGGCCGCTGACAGCAGCGAAGGCGGAGGAATTCATTGCCCAGTTCAGGCCGGTGAATCTGCCGGCGCTGGCCAGGGAATAATTCGCTTCAACCCAGCACGTGGCGCGCGAGCAGATCGTCGATCATGCGCAGCGTCAGTCCCCACACCGGTTTTTCCTCGTAGTAATAACACGGCATGTTCAGGGTGACGTTGCGGCGTTGCCAGGGAATCGTTTGCCGATGTTCCGGATCGGTGAAATGCCGCAGCGGAATCCACAGGGCTGCGGCGACTTCATGGCTGAAATGAAAGTGGGTGTCGCCGTGCCATTGAAACAGCCAGGGCGTCACGATCATGGGCGCGTTGTTGCGATGGCTGCGGGTGAGCTGGTCTGACAGTTGCGGGCCGGGAATCGCCTGGCGATGCAGGTCGAGGCCGGTTTCCTCCCAGGTTTCACGGATGGCGGTGGCGTGGTTGTCGGGATCTTCGGGCTGGCGCCGGCCGCCGGGAAACGCCATGTCGCCGCTCCAGGGATCGCCGGGTTTGTGGGCGCGCTGGATGAAGAGCAGTTCGGTGCCGCGTTCACCCTGGCGATGGATGACGGCGACAGCGGCCTGCTGCAGCCAGCGCCGCAGTGGAAAAATGCGGGGTTTTTTCGGTGTGGCTGCCATCACGGATCAGTACAGTGGTGGCTCGCCCGGCGGGCGGCGCTTGAAGCGGCGGTGTTGCCACAGGTACTGGTCCGGACTGCGCAGGATGTTCTGTTCCACCCAGTAGTTCAGTGTGGTGGCATCGCGCACTTCGTCGCCGGTGGGATAGTCCAGCGGCGGCATCACGTCGACGTAGTAGCCGCTGTCGTCGGCATTGCGGCCGAAAATCACCGGCATCACCAGCGCGCCGGAATAACGGACATATTCCGGCGGCTGCTTGATGGTCACCGTTGGCACGCCGAAAAAGGGCGCGAACACGCTGTTCTTCATGCCGTAGTCCTGGTCGGACAGGTAGATGGAGGTGCCACCGTTTTTCAGATGCTTGAGAAAGCTGCGCAGGTTTTTATTGGGAATGGGCGGGTTCACGTAGCGGGCGCGCTTGTTGAAGCTGTACTGCTCGAAAAATGCGTTGTGATTGGGTTTGTACAGGGCGGCACAGGGCCAGCTTTCGCAGAACAGCCGCAGCAGCAGTTCCAGCGAGGTCATGTGGCCGCCCATGATGATGATGCCCTTGCCCGCCGCCTGCGCCGCTTCCAGGTGTTCCCTGCCGTTGAGCTTGAAGATGCTGTGCAGTTTTTCCTTCGAGCCCCAGTAAGCCATGGCGATTTCGATGAAGCCGATGCCGACGGATTCGAAGTTGGCGCGGATCAGGTCATTCTTCTGGGTGTCGGTCAGGTGGGGCAGGCAGATTTCGATATTGCGGCGGGTGATGTGGGCCCGTTCCCGGCCAACCCGATACAGCAGGCGACCGAAGGCGCGGCCCAGTTTCAACTGCAGCGGGAAGGGCAGCTGGGCCACGCTCCAGCCGAGGCCGAACAGCACCCAGATGTGCCAGTAGCGGGGGTGCAGGAAGCGCGGGTCGAGGGTGTCCTGCCGGGAGATCTGGTGTTTCTTTTTAGGGGGCTTTTTTGGTTCACTCATGCGCGCGGGGGCCGGAACGGAATGCGGTCAGCAAATGGTCGTAAATCATAGCACCGATGCGGATGCCCTGCTCCACCAGGCCCTGATTTCCGCACAGGCGATTGTATTCGATGATGTAGGGATGCGTGCCCACCATGGCCACGTCGAATCCGCCGTGATCCAGGCCCAGTCGCTGCGCCACCTGTTCCACCAGTTTGACCGCTGCGTCTGGCAGGGGCGAGAAATCCAGCGCGCCGCCCTGGGCGATGTTATTGAGGAAACCGTCCGGCGATTGCAGGCGCCAGTAGCCCGCCACCACTTTTTTGCCGATCAGCACCAGGCGCAGGTCGCGGTCGATGGGCAGACGTTCCTGCGCGTACAGCACCGGGCTCTGTGCGCAATATTCCCGCCATTGGCTGCGATCTTCGATCAGGAACACGCCGCGGCCTTCGCTGCTGCGGGGGTCCTTGGCGACAAAAGGCGGGCAGAGTTCGTCCCACAGCAGGTCGGCATTCTGCGGGGTGTTTTCCAGGACGCGGGTGTCGGGGATGTTGTGCGGGCAGACCAGCTGGAAGGCGCGGGTCTGTTCGGTCTTGTCGTGGCCGATGTGGTAGCTGGCGATGGATGGAAAAATGCGGGCGTGCAGGCCGTAGCAAAGGGCGTTCACCTGCCAGTATTCCGGGAACAGCACCCAGTCCGCCTGCTCCAGCGCGGGCAGGTGGTTCAGGTAGTGCTCGGGCTTGATGTAGTGCACGCCGGGCAGGTCCAGGGTGCGAAACGCATCAAACGAAACGATACGCATGGGGATGTCCGCCAGTGGGGCCCGCGAGGGGCGGCGGCCAAGGATGCCTCAGCCGATGAAGTGCCGCAACCGGGCCAGCAGGACGTCTTCGTCCAGGGGTTTGGTGATCAGGTCGGTGACGCCGCTGGCGCGGATGTCGTCGTCCTCGCCCTTGATGGCGTGGGCGGTGAGGGCAATGATCGGCAGCTGGCGGAACTGGTCCATGGCGCGCAGCCGGCGGGTGACTTCCTTGCCGTCCATGCCGGGCAGGGAGATGTCCATCAGCACGGCGTCGTAGTGGTCCTTCTGCACCTGCGCCAGGCATTCCTCGCCGCTGTGGACGCCGGTCACTTCGTAATGCTCGTCCTCCAGTATCCAGGTGACGAGTTTCATGTTGTCCGGGTTGTCTTCCACTACCAGTATCTTGCGGGCCATGGGGGTCTCGAAAAGAGCTGTCTCTAGAGCTGTTCTGGCTGAGGCCATCCGATGGCGCTATGTACGATATCCAGACGATAGGACAAGTTTAGCAGGCGGTGGCTCACACTTCCCCATATTGGGCCGCGTTCCCCAGCCAGCGCTGGATCAGGGGTTCGGTGCGCTCGGGATGGCGGCGTCGCAGCCAGTCCGCCAGCCGCTTGGCATCGTCCAGCAGGGCCTCGTCCCGCAGCAGGTTGGCGATGCGGAAGTTCATCTCGCCGGTCTGGCGGGTGCCCAGTACTTCGCCGGGGCCGCGCAGTTGCAGGTCTTTCTCCGCTATCAGGAAACCGTCGTTGGTCTGGCGCAGGATATCGAGCCGTTCGCGGCCGAGTTTCGACAGGGGTTTCTGGTACATCAGCACGCAGAAACTTTCGGTGGCGCCACGGCCGACCCGGCCCCGCAGCTGGTGCAGCTGTGCCAGCCCGAGCCGCTCCGGATTCTCGATGATCATGACGCTGGCGTTGGGCACGTTAACGCCCACTTCGATCACCGTGGTGGCCACCAGCACCTGCAGGTGCGCCTGTTTGAACTGGTCCATTACGTTGGCTTTTTCCGCCGGCTTCAGGCGGCCGTGCACCAGTCCGATAGCCACGTCCGGCAGCACCTGGCGCAGTTGCGCGGCAGTGTCCTCGGCGGCCTGGGCTTCCAGTTGTTCCGAGCCTTCGATCAGCGTGCACACCCAGTACACCTGGCGCCCTTCACGGCAGGCGTTGCGCACGCGGGCCACCACTTCATGGCGGCGTTGGTTTTCGATGACGACGGTTTTCACCGGCGTGCGGCCCGGCGGCAGTTCGTCGATGACGGATGTATCCAGATCGGCGTAAGCACTCATGGCCAGCGTGCGTGGAATCGGTGTGGCAGTCATGATCAATTGATGCGGCGCGATGCCGCTGCGTTCGCCTTTCTGTTTCAGCGCCAGACGCTGGTGCACGCCGAAGCGGTGCTGTTCGTCGATGATCACCAGCGCCAGATTGCGGTACTGCACTTCTTCCTGAAACAGCGCGTGGGTGCCGACCACCATGTGGGCGGTGCCGGTTTCGATCAGTGCCAGCTGTTCGTTGCGTTTTTTTCCTTTGAGTTTTCCGGCCAGCCAGGCCACCCGCAGACCCAGCGGTTCGAACCAGTCGAGAAAGGCGTGATAGTGCTGTTCGGCGAGAATTTCGGTGGGCGCCATCAGCGCCACCTGATACCCGGCGTCGATGGCGAGCAAGGCGGCGCGCGCGGCCACCAGGGTTTTGCCGGCGCCCACATCACCCTGCACCAGCCGCAGCATGGGATGAGGCTGGGCCAGATCGCTGCACAATTCGCGGTGCACTTTCTGCTGCGCGTTGGTGGGCGCGAATGGCAGTGACTGCAGCATTTGCTGTTCCAGCAGGGATTGCGTCGGCAGCGCCACGGCGGTCTGCATTTTCACGCGGTCGCGCAGTTTAAGCAGGCTGAGATGGTGCGCGGTGAGCTCCTCCAGCGCGAGGCGCTGCTGCGCTTTGTGCGTACCATCGAGCAGGGCCTGCACTGGCGCGTCCGGTGGCGGGCGATGCACGAAATGCAGTGCTTCGGTGAGCGATGGCCACTGTGCTTTGTGCATGGCATCTACCGGCAGCAATTCCGCCACCTGCTGTGCCTTGCCCAGGATCGCCAGCACCTGATCGCTGAGCCGGCGCAGGCTGGTCTGCTGGATGCCTTCGGTGGCGGGGTACAGCGGCGTGAGCGCGGCTTCGATCGGCGCGTCCGGTGCTTCCAGTACGCGGTATTCCGGGTGGGCGATTTCGCGGCCCAATGCGGTGATGCGCACTTCGCCGTAACAACGCACGATGGCGCCGGGCTGAAACTGTTTTTGCTGCGCGCCGGAAAAATGAAAGAAGCGCAAGGTGATCTGGCCGGTACCATCTTCAATGCGGCACAGCAGGCTGCGTCGTTTGCGGATCACCACATCGGCAAGCAGCACGCGGCCCTGGATCAGCGCTTCGCTGCCATCGCGGGTGGCGCCAATGGGCGTTATGCGGGTGCGGTCCTGATAGCGGAAGGGCAGGTGGAACAGCACATCCTGCAACGTGAAAATATTCAGCCGCGCCAGTTTTTCCGCCTGCGCCGCGCCGATGCCGCGCAGTTGCGTCACCGGCGTGGCGGCAAAAAAATCCGCGCCCATCAGAGATTGGCTGCGCCTAACAGCGAACAGCTGGTGATGGCTTCCACCAGTGCTTCAATGGCTTTCGGCCGCGAAAAACGCTGGCGCCAGACGATGGAAACGCGGCGGTAGGGAATTTTCCCCGCGAACGGCCGTTCCACCAGTGTGTCCTCGTCGTAGATATGCTGGTCGTTGGAGGAACTGGGCACGATGGTGAGGCCGAGCCCGGACGCGACCATGTGGCGCAACGTTTCCAGCGAGGTGCCCTGCGGCAGGCTGTGATCGTCCACCGAGCGGGCCACGCCGGGACACGCATTCAATACCTGTTCGCGGAAACAGTGGCCTTCCCCCAGCAACAGGATGCGCTCTTTTTCCAACTGCTTGCGGGTGATTTTTTCCTGCTGCGCCAGCGGATGTCGCGCCGGGATCAGCACTTCGAAGGGTTCGTCGTACAGATCCTGGATTTCCACATCCGGCTCTTCGAACGGCAGCGAGATGATGATGGTATCCAGCTCGCCGTTGCGCAGTTTCTGCCGCAGTGCGCTGGTGTAGTTTTCTTCCAGGATCAGCGGCATGTCCGGCGCGATGGGCTTGATGTGGCGGATCAGGTGGGGAAACAGGTACGGCCCCACGGTGAAAATAGCGCCCACCCGCAACGGCAGGTTGAGCTGGCCTTTGCCTTCGTGTGCCAGCAGTTTTACGATCTCGGCTTCTTCCAGCACCTTGCGCGCCTGCGCCACGATGCGTTCACCCACCAGGGTCAGGCGCACATCCGAGCGGTTGCGTTCGAAAATCGCCACATCCAGTTCGTCTTCCAGTTTCTTGATGGCCACGCTGAGGGTGGGCTGGCTGACGAAGCAGCGCTCCGCCGCCTTGCGGAAATGCCGCTCCTGGGCGAGGGTGACGATGTATTTGAGTTCGGTGAGAGTCATGGCGCGCTCGCTGTTTTGAATTCCGGATGCGGGCACGATAGCATACAGCGATCAAACGCAAAACCTGCCAAGAGTTTATCTATTGCCTGAAGGAAATTCCATGACCACTGTTTTATTGGCCGGCTGCGGCGCCATCGGTACCCAGCTGGGTATTCAACTGCAGCAAGCCGGTTACCGCGTGATCGGCCTGCGCCGCTCTGCCGTGGCGTTGCCGTTTCCGCTGCTGCAGGCGGATTTCACCGCACCGCTCGATCCGGCACTGTTCAACGAACCCATCCATTACGTGGTGCACACCGCCACGCCGGGTGAGCGCAGCGATGCCGGTTATGAAAAGGCCTATCCCGGCAGCGTGCGCAATCTGCTGGCCGCGTTGAGTGGCCATCCGTTGCGGCGATTTTTTTTCGTTTCCAGCACCGCCGTTTACGCGCAGGACGATGGCAGCTGGGTGGACGAAACCAGCCCCACCGAGCCGCTGGAATTCAACGGCGTACGTATGGTGGAGGCAGAACGTTTGCTGCAGGAAAGCGGCGTGCCTGCCACCAGTGTGCGATTCGGCGGCATTTACGGCCCCGGCCGCAACTGGCTGGTCAATCGTGTGAAAAAAGGCTGCAGTGTGCAGAGCCAGCCACCGAAATACACCAACCGCATTCACCAGGATGATTGCGTGGGCGTGCTGCAATTTCTGCTGGAAAAAAATGCGAGCGGTGTTGCGCTGGAAAATTGTTATGTGGCGGTGGACGATGATCCTGCCAGCGAGGAAATCGTGTGCAGCTGGCTGGCACAGCAGCTGGGTGCGCCGGCGCCGGTGCTGGAAATTGCCGCAGTCGATGCGCCGCAGAACAAACGCTGCCGCAACCGGCGCTTGCGGGCGTTGGGTTATGTGTTCCGGTATCCGGATTTTCGCAGCGGCTACGGCGCCCGGCTGGCCTAGCTGGCTGTTAGTCGCCGGTAGTACCAAACTCGATGGGCGACTTGACGTAAAACACGCGGATATTTTCGTCCCGCAGGCGCTGGAACAGATGCTCGACATCCTGCTCCCCCAGTGCCATTACCACTTCCACCGGTTGATCGCCCAGCTCGAAAAAGCGCGCGGCGTGCAGTTTGCGGTGGTGGCCGAAGCCTTCTTCGGCAGCAATCAGCGTGGCACCGGGCGCCCCCAGTTTTTTGGCTTCCTGCAGCAGCCATTCTGCCAGCGGCAGATGGCCGTGTTTTTTGTCCTGATGGGTGTAGAACGTCACCTGGTAGCCTTGCATGGGTTGTCCTCCGGTCAGCTGGTGCGGAACAGGGTTACGGTGGCGATGCCGAGCAATGTCAGCAGCAGCGAACCGAACAGATGCGCGGCGATGGCGCCGCCCGCCCACAGCAGCCGGCCCTGTTGCAGCAGGGTGACGACTTCGGCGGAAAAAGTGGAGAAGGTGGTGAGGCCACCGAGAAAGCCGGTGATCACAAACAGGCGCCATTCCGGCGGCAGGCCCGGGTGCTGGGCGAACAGGGCCACCGCCACGCCGATCAGGTAGCCGCCCACCAGATTGGCCACCAGGGTGCCCGGGGGAACCGGCGCAAACAGCGCATTCAGCGCGGTGCCCAGCAACCAGCGCAGCACGGCGCCGAGGGCAGCGCCCAGGCTGATGGCGAGAATGGAATTCAACATCGGTCTGTCCTTGGTCAGGGTACTGGCGGCCCTGGTGGCTGGCCTCTCCGGCATACTAGCCCAGGCGCTTCCCAGCGTCATCCGCGTAGCGCGCGCCACTCCACCTGACCGCCCCGCCCAAAACCCTGTCACTTTCCGCAATTGCGTCCCTGCCCCGAAAGGCCGATAAACGCCTTTCCGCTGGAAAACAGGTATTTTGCCCATGACCGTTTATCAGGAACTGGCCCCCGCCATCGACGTCAACGAATTCCGCAAGGTGGTGGAAAGCCGCCGTTCGGTGCGCCGCTTCACCGACGAGGAAGTGCCGCAAACGGTTATCGACGACTGCCTCGACATGGCCATGCTGGTGCCCAATTCCAGCAATCTGCAGCCGTGGGAATTCTACGTGGTGCGCTCGCCGGAACTGAAGGCGAAACTGGCGGAAGCCTGCCTGGGGCAGAATGCCGCGACCACCGCCAACGTATTGATTCCCATCATTGCCCGCACCAATACCTGGAAAAAGAACAGCCTGCGCAACATCGAATACTGGCCGGAAGAAACCATGCCGAAAATCGTCAGAACCTATTATTCGAAGGTGGCGCCGATTCATTACAACCAGGGTCCGCTGGGCGCGCTGGGGCTGGCCAAGAAGGCGGCGGGACTGATTGCCGGCCTGAAACGCGCGGTGCCGCGCGGCCCTTACAGCATTTCTGAAATGAAAGCCTGGGCAGTGAAATCCACCGCGCTGGCGGCGGAGAACATGATGCTGGGTTTCCGCGCCCACGGCTTTGACACCTGCCCCATGGAAGGCTTTGATGAACGCCGGGTGCGCAAGCTGCTGAAATTGCCGGACGATGCCATCGTCACCATGATCCTCGGGGTCGGGCGGCGCGCGCCGAACGGCATCTATCACCGCCGCTACCGTTTCCCGCGCGAGGAATTCGTGCACTACCTGTAATCAGGCATCCATCGCTACCGCGGCTATCGTGTTGCGGATAATTGCCGCACTGCGCAAAAACGCCCGCTGTTCCTCTTCATTCAGTCTGGGATGCAGCACGCGTTCGACACCGTTTTTTCCCACCACCGCCGGCAGGCTCAGGCACACATCGTCCACGCCGAGAAATCCATCCACCTTCAGGCTGATGGGCATGGTGTGCTTGGAATCGAGCGCAATGCACTGAATGATGAACGCCGCCGCCAGTGCGATGGCGTAATTGGTGTGGCCCTTGTGCTGGAACACTTCAAATCCCGCGTGGGATGCCTGCTCGAATAATTGATAGCGCGCAGGTGTGGGATCGATCGGTTCGCCGCCGGCGTCGGCGCAGCTCATGGCGGGGAACTGGCTGTCGCCGTGCTCACCCAGAATGTACGCACGGATGTCTTCCTGATGAATCTGGATTTCCTCTGCCAGCAACTGGCGAAACCGCGCGGAATCCACCAGCGTGCCGGTGCCCATGATCTGGTTCGGTTTGAAGCCAGTGATCTGCAGCGCGAAATGCACCAGCACATCCACCGGATTGGACACGATCAGGATTTTGCTCTGCGGTGACAGCCGCGCCAGATCCGGCAACAGTTCGCGCAGCAGCGCCACGTTGGCGGGGGCCAGTTGCAGGCGGCTGTGCATGTCGCGGGGCGTGGGTGTGGATGCGCACAACGCGATGATGTCGGAGCAGGCGGTATCCTCCACGGTACCGGCGACGATCCGGGTGGGCGCGTCCACGAACAGCTGGCCGTGGCGCAGGTCCAGCACATCACCCAGCACGGATTCGCGGGTGCGGCCCACCAGCACCAGTTCCTGCACAAAATTCTTGATGGCCAGAACAAAGGCCAGGCTCGATCCCACTTTGCCTAATCCGACTACGGATACTTTCATTGGCTTCCCCGTTGATACTAAAGAATGGAGTATACGAAACCTGCCACGACCAACACCCCTTTTGTACAATACTCGCCAACCACTCTGTCCTACACTCCGTCACATAACAAAAATAACGGAGTTGCTTTCCCATGCCTGCCAGCGTCTTTTCGCCCCGGATTATTTTCTGTTTCCTGATTTTCGCACTGACTGGCCTGCTCGGTGGCTGCGGCGGTGCGGTGGAAGTGACCACCGCCTATGGCGCACTGGCGGGCCGGAATGACGGCCGGGTGACCCACTTTTACGGCATCCCCTACGCGCAGCCACCCGTGGGCGATTTGCGCTGGGCCGATCCACTGGCGCCGCAACCCTGGGACGGCGTGCGCGATGCGGCGAACATGGGCCCCGGCTGCACCCAGTATGGCGTCGGCATGCCGGTGTTCAACGCCGACGAGGATTGCCTGACCCTGAATATCTGGGTGCCGAACACGCCGGGGCCGCATCCGGTGATGGTGTGGGTGCACGGCGGTGGCCAGATGGGTGGTGCCAGCAGCGAACCGCAGTACAACGGCCGCTCGCTCGCAGCGTCGCAGAATGTGATGGTGGTGAGTGTGAATTACCGCCTGCTGACGTCGGGATTTTTTGCGCTGCCGGCCACCGGATCGCGCCTCGCCATCAGCGGCAACCAGGCCATCAAGGATCTGATCGCCGCGCTGCAATGGGTGCACGCTGAAATCGCGCCGTTCGGTGGTGATCCCGGCAATGTAACCGTATTCGGTGAGTCCGCCGGTTCCACCAATGTCTGCGCGCTGCTGGCCACGCCGAAAACGCAAACCCCGCAACGGTTGCTCAATCGCGTGATTCTGCAGAGCGGTGCCTGCGACACGCTGGGCATCATGACGCTGGAGCAGGCGCAGCAGGAAGGCCTGAACCTGCTGCAGAAACTCGGTTGTACTGACGCGGCCGAACCGCTCGACTGCGCCCGCGCCGCGCCGATCCAGACGTTGCGCGATCTCACCAAAATGAACATGCTGAAATCGCTGACCTACCGGCTCGACGAGTGGCGCTTCCGCATCGGACTGGTGATCGACGGCGACGTGTTTCCGGATAACCCGCTCACCCTGCTGGCCCAGGATACCCGTCCCGATACGCCGATCCTGCTGGGCAGCAACCGCGACGAAGGCAGCCTGTTTGCCGGCTTTCTGGACCATCCGGATGACGCGGCCGGCTACCGCGATTTTCTGGAATCCCGTTATCCCGGTCAGGGTGAAGTGCTGGCCACGCTGTACCCGTTCGAGAATTATCGCAACGCCGGCGACGCTCACGCCGCGTTGCGCGGTGATCTCATCATGAAGTGTCCGACGCTGAACATGGCGCGCACCTACAGCGTGCACAACACTGCCTGGCATTACTACTTCACCCAGGATGTGTCCAGCCTGACGCTGGGCACGGTGTCGCTGCTGTTTGGCCGCAATCCGCCGCGGCTGGGCACCTTCCACGGTTCCGACATCGGTTTCATTTTCGATTTTCCGCTGGCCACTTCGTCGTACCAGAAATCTGATCGCGCGGTGAAAAAATTCATGCAGCAGGCCTGGGGCAATTTCGCCCGCACCGGCAATCCCAACGGCCCAGGCCTGGCGCAGTGGGAACCGTTCGATGCCGCACGCAACAATTATCTGGAAATGAAATATCCGCCGGAAAATCGCGACGACTTTCGCGGCAATGCCTGTGATTACTGGTTTGAAACCGGCTACGGATTTTAAGGGTTTCTCTAAAAAGGAATTGCGCGGCGGTGGCGCTCAGTTGTTGGCGTGCATGACGCAGTTGCGGCCGGCAGCCTTGGCCTGATACAGCAGGGCATCGGCGCGGGCATAGGCATCTTCGGAGCGTTCCAGTTGTGAAGCGCCATCCAGGGTCAGCAGCCCGAAACTGGCTGTGACCACGCCGGTGCTGTTGCCCGGATGGGGCAGCGCCAGCCGTTCAATCGACTGTCGCAACTGTTCCATATACGGCAGAGATTTTTCCGGCGGCTGGTCCATGCACAGCAGAATCGCAAACTCCTCGCCGCCCAGCCGGAACAGGCAATCCTTGCTGCGGCGCAGCTGTTCCTGCAGGCACTGGCTGATCTGGCGCAGCACCTCGTCGCCGGCCTGGTGGCCGCACAGATCGTTGTACGGTTTGAACTGGTCGATGTCGATCATGCAGAACGCGAAGGGTGTTTTCTGGCGGCGGTGAGCCGCGAATTCCGCTTCGAATATCTGATTGAAGTGGCGCCGGTTGAACGCGCCGGTGAGTTCGTCGGTGATGGCCAGCTCGCCCAGGCGGCGGTTGGCCAGTTCCAGTTCCTCGGTACGCTGTTTCACTTCAATCGACAGCTGGGTGTTCAGCGCCAGCTGCGCCGCGCGGGCCTGCTGTTCGGCTTTCAGCTTGTCCGCCTTTAAGGTGTTCATCTGGTCCGCCAGGCCGAGAGCCAGCAGCAACACCTCGAGGCTTGAGCCGGCCTGCAGGCCGTATTCAGTCAGCGGCCCTGCCGACACCCAGCCCAGCATCTGGACGTAATACAGCATTACCCCCAGTGCCAGCAGCGTAAATGCCAGCATGAAATAGCGGGCCGGCCGCGATCCCCGGCGCCACAGCAGGCTGCCGGTCAGCAGCGCCATCGCCAGCATGAAGGCGCCGGTGGGCACCGCGCAGGCAAACGCCAGCGCATAGGCACCGAACAGCGCCGGGATCATGGCAAAGCCGTTGAGCAGGATGCCCGTGCAGTTGGCGCGGTACATCCAGCGCGGCGCATCCCGTTTCACCTTCAGGTATTCCAGCGCGAACAGCCCGAAGCTGATATAGCACAGCGACGACACCACCGGCAGGGCCTGATTGTTCAGCGTTGGCGACTGCGGCCACCAGTACTGCAGGCCATAGCCGCGAAAGGCAAAGCTCCAGACAAAAAACAGCGTCACATACAGCAGGTACAGCATGAAGCCCCGTTCCCGGGTGGACAGATACAGGAACAGGTTGTACAGCAGGATGGCACCCAGGGTGCCAAAGTAGAGGCCGAACAGCAGGGTCTCGAACTGCAGCTGTTCAGGGTAATCCTGCGCATTCCAGAGTTGCAGCCGGATCACCTCGTGCAGGCCATCCCAGGTGGACTGGCGCAGGTAGATCCACGCGGATTCCCCCGGCGCCAGCGCCAATGGCAGCACAAAGGTGCGGGTGTCCATGGGGCGGGTGGCGAAGGGGCGGCGGTCGCCGGTTGCGATGGTCTGCACACTGCCATCCGCGCGCACGACATGCAGGTCCAGGTAGTCCACCAGTGGCGTGCCGGTATCCAGCAGGGCATTGAGAACCCGGGTGCCGCCATTGCGCACCTGCACCCGCAGCCACCAGGCCGAAGCGGAAAACCCCGGGTTCAGGCTGCCGGACCCCAGCGGTTGCCAGGGGTGGCTCCCGCCGCTCAGGGCGGCCAGATCAAGGGATTTGGTCGTATCTTCCAGCGTTTCCGCAAAGGGGCCCAGCGCCAGCACCCGCTGCCCGGTGTCGAAACCCGCTGCCGGCCCGGCCAGCACCGGCGTACCGGCCAGGCTCCAGCAGGCAACGGCCAGCAACAGGCAGAGGCGGAGAAAGGATTGGATTGGGTGCATGGATTCAGTTTAGATGAGCCAATCCGGGCACGGGTCAATAAACGTCGGTGTTTTGTGCCTTGCTGCTTGTCTGCCGCTGGCAGAACCCATAGGCTCGGGCGGAAGGTAAGCCCTCACCGCCATCAAACGGAGACTTGTTGATGAATTCTGTTCGATCCACTGCCCTTGTCCTGACCCTGCTCACCACCGTCACCGCCTGCGCCCAGAATGCCCCCGCCACCACGCCCGCCCAGTCGGTGACCGGCAGCGCCGCCACGCCCGTTGCCAGCAGCACGCCCATGACCGCGTCCGACATGCAAATCCTGGCGGACAAGATCAAGGCCGACAAACGCCTGCTGGTGGCCGCCAACATGCAGCTGACCGAAGCCGAAGCCAAGGGTTTCTGGCCGCTGTATGACGCGTATCAGAAGGAACTGGAAGCCATCAACGTGAATCTGGTGAAAGGCATTGCCGACTATGCCGAAGCGTCCGCCGAGGGCCCGCTGAGCGATGCCGAAGCCAAATCCCTGGTGGACAACTCACTGAAAGTCGAAAGCAGCGAACTGGAACTGAAGCGCAACTACGTGCCCAAGCTGGGCAAGGTGCTGCCAGCCATGAAAGTTGCCCGCTATCTGCAGATCGAAAACAAGATCCGCGCCGTGATCAAATACGAACTGGCAGGCAAGATCCCGCTGGTGCAGTGAAACAGAACCAGGCCCGGTGTTTCAGCGCCGGGCCTGAATCCGCGCTTGTCAGGTCCCGGGGTGCTCCCCCATACTTCCCCGCCTGATGTCGCCACCCCCGATTGCCTTCCCATGAACAACAACGAACTGCTGCGTCTGCTGCGCAAACTGCTGGCTGCCAACGAATCCGCCATGGCGGAAGTCTTTGCCCTTGGTGAAGCTGCCCTGGACCCGGACACTGCGCTCGCCCTGCTGAAGCATGAAAACGAACCGGGCTTTCAGCCCTGTGACGACCAGATCCTGGCGCGTTTCGTGGAAGGACTGGTGATCCGCCAGCGCGGGCGCAAGGATCCCACCTCGCCCCTGGCGGTGGAGTGGCCCCTCGACAACAACCGCCTGCTGAAAAAACTGCGCATTGCCTACGAATTGCAGGACGATGCCATGCACGCGATTCTGGCGGAATCCGGCCAGGAACTGTCCAAACAGGAGCTGAGCGCCCTGTTTCGCAGCCCAGGCCACAAGAATTTCCAACCCTGCACCGATCAGGTTTTGCGCGCATTTATCAAAGGTCTCACTGAGCGTGTCCGAGCCCGCTGACGGCCGGCTGGTTCGTGCTACAATCCCCTCGCATTTTTCGTAGTACAAGAGACGCAGTCCAGCATTTCGCCAGCCATGACCACCGAAGACCTGATTTCTGTTCCCGGTTACACCGTGCACCGCCTGCTGGGAAAGGGCGGTATGGCAGCGGTGTATCTGGCTACCCAGAATTCGCTGGAACGGGAAGTGGCCATCAAGGTGCTGCTGAATCCCGGCGACGAACAGTTTAACCAGCGCTTCGTCAGCGAAGCCCGCATCATCGCCACCCTCAATCATCCCCGCGTGATCACCGTGTACGACGTGGCGCAGCTGGACGACGGCCGCCACTACATCGCCATGGAATACCTGAGCGGCGGCGACCTGTCCCGGCTGCGGGGGCAGATGCTGGGCCCCATGTATGCCCTGGAACTGATTCGCCAGATCGCCGAAGGCCTGAGCGTGGTGCACCGGCGCGGCATCATCCACCGCGACATCAAGCCCGCCAACATCCTGTTTCGGGAAGATGGCACCGTGGTGCTGACGGATTTCGGCATCGCCAAGGATCTGCAGCAGGATTGCGATCTGACCCAGGCTGGCGTCTCGGTGGGCAGCCCGTCCTATTCCAGCCCCGAGCAATCCTACTGCCAGCCGCTGGACCAGCGCGCCGACATTTACAGCCTGGGGGTGATCCTGCTGGAACTGCTGGTGGGCTCGAATCCTTTCAAGGGCGACAACTTCACCCAGACCATACTCAACCACGCCCAGATGCCGGTGCCGGAACTGCCGGCGCCCTTGCGCCAATACCAGAACCTGCTCAATCGCATGCTGGCAAAAAATCCCGCGGAGCGTTTCGCCTCCACCGATGAATTGCTGACGGTGCTGACGGATCTGGTGCATGGCCAGATGGCGCCGTCGGACCTGTCGATCACGCGCCAGCATTTCGCGCCGGCGCGATCGCCGGAACCGGAACAGACTGGCCGCAAGATTGTTTTCGCCCTGGCGGTGACGCTGCTGCTGGCGCTGCTGGGCGGCGGCATTTTCTGGTACACCTACGAGTCCGAGACCGAGAGAAAAGTGAATGATCTGCTGGCGCTGGCAGAACAGCGGCTGACGGAAGCCAAACTCACCGAGCCGGAGTTCGACAACGCGCGCTATTACTTCAATGAAGTGCTGGTGTTCGATCCGCAGAACACGGCAGCGCTGGAAGGTCTGGAGCGGGTGCGGCAGCAGCAGATCACCCAGTTGCTGAAACTGGGCGCCGAACGGTTCGAGCAGCAGCGCCTGACGCGGCCGCTGCGGGACAACGCCTATTTCTACTACCAGCAGGTGCTGCTGCTGGATCCGGAAAGTGCGGTGGCCAGGGATGGACTGTCCCGCATCACCACCGAATACATCACGCTGGCGCAGGAAGCGTTCGGCGGCCGCGATTACGGCGCCGGACACAACTACGTGAATCTGGGCCTGGAAGTGGAACCCGAGAACGCGACCTTGCTGGAACTGAAGGATCGCTACAAATACCAGTCCAACGCCATCCAGCGCTTTTTCAACCGCGTCTTCAACTGACCGGTGTTCGCGCCGCGCTCAGGGCAGGAACATCAACAGCTGCTTCGCCGATGACACGATGCTGGCATCCATTTCATGAATGTTGGTGGCTTCGCGGGTGACGAAAATCCGCTCCACCCAGGTTTCCATGTCCTGGGCCAGGCCGCGGTAGGTGTCCACCAGAAAATCCGGCAACGCCGCTTGCGCATGAGCGCGGGTGTGAGTGGCCAGTTCCGCCAGCACCGACGACAGGCTGACGAAATCCTCCAGATAAAAGATCGAGCTGGCGACATCCTGCAGGCAGTCGGCGATGCTGACCAGCGCGGCGGATTTGTTGGAACCGATCTGCAACAGGTCCAGTTGTTGCTGGATTTCCCGCAGCAGTTCCCGCAGCTCATCCAGCTCGTCAGCGCTGACCGGTTGTCGCTGTGCATACTGTTCGGCGCTGATGAATTCCTGCTCCAGCTGTTCGCCCAGCACGCCGGTAAAGCCTTCGCTCAAATCGAAAAATTCATTGTCGTCGAACAGCGCCACCTGCTCATCTGAACGCAGTGCCGGATTGTACAGGCGCACGTTGTCCAGCAGGGCTTCCGTCAATTGCTGTTTCTTGCCGTCCATGTCCGTTACCGGATTGGAGGCGGACAGCGGAAGATCCCGCAGAAAGGCACGGAAATTCTCGTTGGTGTGCTTGAAGCGGGACATCAGCTGACGCAGGTCCGACAAATCCTTCTGCACGGAAATGAAATGGGTAATGCATCCGGCGGGATCGCGCACCGGCGTGATGTTCCATTCCACCGGATAGGGCTCGCCATTCTTGCGGTAGTTGATGGCGGCACCGTGAAAACTGCGCCCGGCCTGCAGATCGTCATGCAGCCGTTGCAGAATGCGCGGATTGCTTTTTTCACCCTGGAATATTCTGGGCGACTGGCCGCGCAATTCATCCGCAGTGTATCCGGTCATGCGGCAGAAAGCCGGGTTGACGTACAGGATAGGGTAGCCGGGTTCGCTGCTGGTAATCAGGATGGCGTTGAAGGAGGCGACGAAGAACTGCTCCAGTATTTCGCGCAATACCGGTTCATCGAAAAGGGGCAGTGTGGTGGAACCGTCTGTCAGCATGATGGAGGCTCCGGCGGTGATCAGCCCGGTCCCATTTCCCTGTTTTTGATCTGCTCGAACAATGCCAGCGTGATGCGCTGCTCGCCCCGCTCACGGGCGGCCTTTTCCACTTTGGCGCGGGCGAGTGGGCGATTGAAAAATGGGGCCTGCTGCAAACGCTTTTCGGCATCGGCATCCCAGATCGGTTTGTCCTTGCTCATGGGAATTGGGGCTCCTGCTGCGGTGTCTGGCTTTAACCATAGCACAGACACCGACACAGCGTTTTGTTCAGATGGCCGCCGCCAGCCAGGACGCCTGATTGATCGCGCGCTTGGCATCCAGTTCCGCTGCCACGTCGGCGCCGCCGATCAGGTGCACTTTCACGTTTGCCGCTTCCAGATCCGCCTGCAATTCACGCAGAGGCTCCTGGCCGGCGCACAGGATTACGGTGTCCACCGGCAGTGTGATTGACTGGTTGCCCACCAGAATATGCAGGCCCGCGTCATCGATGCGCTGGTATTCCACGCCGTTCATCATGCGCACATCCTTGCGCTCCAGCAGGATCTTGTGGGTCCAGCCGGTGGTGCGGCCTAGTCCCGCGCCCACGGGCGTGGACTTGCGCTGCAGCAGCCAGATATCGCGGTCGGCTTTTTCCACCTGCGGTTCCACGCCTGCCACGCCACCGCGCGGATGATTGTTGAAATCGACGCCCCATTCCGCGCCAAATTTTTCCAGGCTCAGGGCAGAGGAAACGCCCTTGTGGGAAATCAGTTCCGCCACGTCGAAACCGATGCCGCCGGCACCGATGATCGCCACTGCCTTGCCGACTTTTTTGCGGCCGAGAATTGCATCCAGATAGCCCATCACCATCGGATGATCGATGCCGGCAATATCCGGCGTGCGCGGCGCGACACCGGTGGCCAGCACCACCTCATCAAAGCCGCCGGCAATCAGTTCCTGCGCCGTCACGCGCTGGTTCAGTTTCAGCTGCACGCCGGTCAGCTCGATCTGCCGGCCGTAATAACGCAGGGTTTCGTTGAATTCCTCTTTGCCGGGAATCCGCTTGGCGATGTTGAACTGGCCGCCGATGCGGTCGCTGCTTTCAAACAGCGTCACCTGATGGCCGCGTCCCGCCGCATTGATCGCAAACGCCATACCTGCGGGGCCGGCGCCCACCACGGCGATTTTTTTCGCCTGTGCAACCGGCAGAAAATTCAGTTCGGTTTCATAGCACGCACGTGGATTCACCAGACAGGTGGTGAGCTTGCCGCTGAAGGCGTGGTCCAGGCAGGCCTGGTTGCAGGCGATGCAGGTGTTGATTTCATCGAAGCGGTTGTCGCGCGCCTTGTTCACAAATTCCGGATCGGCCAGCATCGGCCGTGCCAGCGACACGATGTCGGCGCGGCCTTCCGCCAGCACCTGTTCCGCCACGTCCGGCATGTTGATGCGGTTGCTGGTGATCACCGGAATATTCAGCTCCTTGCGCAGGCGTGCAGTGACGCCGGTAAATGCGGCGCGCGGCACCATGGTGGCCAGCGTCGGCACCCGTGCTTCGTGCCAGGTGAAATGGGTGCTGATAATCGTGGCACCGGCTTTTTCAATCGCTTTGGCCAGTGTCACCACTTCGTCCCAGGAACTGCCGTTTTCCAGCAATTCCATCGCGGCAATGCGGTACACCAGAATGAAATTCGGCCCCACCGCCTGACGGATACGCGTAATCACTTCCAGCGCAAAGCGCATGCGGTTTTCATAGTGCCCGCCCCAGGCGTCGGTGCGGTGGTTGGTGTGAGTCACCAGAAATTCACTGATCAGGTAGCCGGCGGAGCCAATCACTTCCACGCCGTCGTAACCCGCTTCTTTTGCCAGCAGCGCGCAATTGACGAAGTCGCCAATCTGTTCCCAGATCTGTTCTTCCGTCAGTTCGTTGGGCACGCACGGACTGATGCGCGCCTTGATCGGCGACGGCGCCACCAGATTGGGATGATAGGCATAACGGCCCACGTGCAGAATCTGCATGCAGATCTTGCAGTCCGGCGCGATGGCGTGCACGCGTTCGGTGACGATGCGATGGTGCGCCGCTTCCTCCGGCGTCGACAGCTTGGCCAGTCCCGGCGTTGGCAATCCCACTTCATTGGGCGAGATGCCGCCGGTGATGATCATGCCGACACCGCCGGCAGCGCGCTCGCCATAGTAGGCGGCCATCTTTTCAAATCCGTTGGGCATCTCCTCCAGCATGGTGTGCATGGAGCCCATCAGCACGCGGTTTTTCAGGCGGGTGAAACCGAGGTCCAGCGGGGAAAACAGGTTCGGGAAAACAGGGTGTGTCATGTTGGGTGATCCGGGATTCAAGGCCGAGAGTGTTCCGGATTATGGGAAGCGCGGGAACCGTGCGGCAATGACGGTAACTGTCAAAAAGGTGAACGTTTGGAGCAGCATCAATAAAAATACCCCCGCATCAACCTGGCCAGTTCCTCCACGATTTCCTCATCCCGGTAGTAGGGCATGGGCTCCAGCAGATGCCGCGACAGAATCGCGGCGCAGGCCTGAAACGCCACGTAAATGGCACGGTCCAGATCCGGCACATTCAGCCGGTCGCGCTGGCGGGTCAGAAAGCGCCGCATGGCTTCCATCAGCCGGTGTTCGAATTCGCGGCCTTCCGGCAGCGCCGCCAGCTGGCTGGGATGGCGCAGCAGTTCCACCAGCACGCCGCCCTGGTTGCGAAAATGCTGGATGCCCAGTTGCGCCCACAGGCGGGTGGATTCGTCCACGCTCACATCGCCCAGTTGATCCAGCAGATCGTTCAGCACCCGCGCCAGATCCTGCCAGTATTGCTGCAACAACGCGCTCAGCAGCGCCTGCTTGTTGGGAAAGTACTGGTACAGCGACGCGATGTTCACATTGGCCCGCTCCGCCACCCGGTTGGTGGTGAGGGCATCCAGGCCCTGTTCCTCGATCAGTGCGGCGGTGGCGGCGATGATGCGCTCCACGGTGCGGCGGGCGCGGGGTTGGGTGGGCGTCTTTTTCAGACCGCTTGTGTTCAGGCCGCTGGGGTCGGTTGCCATAAAAACCAAGTTTTATGTAAGTAATTACTTATATTAGAGTCTGGCATAGCCTTCCCGACACTGCAACCGGAGTCCTCATGTCCAAAGCCGCCTCGTCCAATCCTGCCTGGATCGAAAAGTACGCCGACCCCCAGATGGACCGCCTGCGTCACACCTGCGATCCCCTGGCGGACGCCGTGGCGGTGCGCATGGATCGCAAGCGGCCGTCGCACATGATCGACGAGGTCTATGCCCGCGCCAAAACCGAGGGCGGACCGTTCCAGGCGTTTATCGATCATGCCCATACAGTGCCGGACTGGGTGGACTGGGACCGCATCGAGCAGGCGCGGCGGGTGAGTCTGGCGTTCGCCAACCTGCGTGCCACCTCGTTGCTGGTGAGCAGCCTGGTGGAAGGCTATTCCCTCAGCAAGGCGGCCCATGTGCTGGTGGCCACCGGGCGGCTGCACCAGGATGTGCTGCGGCGCATTTATGAAACCTCGCAGATGAGCCACAACATGAATGTGCCCGGTGGACTGCGCCCCGGAGCGCATGGCCATCGCACCATGATGGAAGTGCGCCTGCTGCATGCGATGGTGCGCAAGTATCTGCGCGGGCAAGGCTGGGACGTGGCGCTGTACGACGAGCCCATCAACCAGGAAGACATGGCCTTCACCATCATCGAATTCGATTACCTGGCGTTGCGCGGCATGCAGCGCATGGGGGCGGAACTGAGCCAGGACGATCAGGACGCACAGCATCATCTGTGGCGCTACGCGGCCTACCTGAATGGCGTGGACGATTACCTGAACACGGAATCGCTGGACGAGGAAATTTACCTGTACCAGCGCATCCGCGATCGCCAGCGCAATCCCAACGATGAAAGCCGCCTGCTGGCGCATTCGGTGATCACGGCGCTAGCGGGGCAGCCGCCATTCAACCTGCCGGCGCCGTTGTTGTATGAATTGAGCCGCCTGTGTCTGGGCGATGAACTGGCGGACGCCTATCTGTTGCCGCGCAACCGTTTGTGGCAGCGGGCGTTGCAGTTGTACCGCGCCGGCAATCGCATCGGCGCACTGGCGCATTATCACGTGCCCGGCATGGATCGTCTGAGCGAGAAACTGAATTTCCGCCTGCTGCAGAAAGCGATTCGGGAAAATCTGGATCCCGATCCGGAAAAGCGGGCGTTCCGGCATATCGCGTAGCAATGGTGTGCAGTCGTTTTTTGCAGGGCAGTCCTGCTAGCAGGTTGTATGACGCATCAGAACAATATCCCCGATGTCAGTGGTAAATCCGTAGCGCTGGTAGAATGGCACCATGTCTGGCCGGCAATACAGCTCAATGTGCTTTACGCGCTGAAGGTCGGGATGCGCCTGTATGGTTTCAACCATGCGCTCGCCCAGCCCTTTGCCGCGGGCCGACTGTGCCACGATCACATCGAAAATAAAGGCCTTGAACACATAGTCCGTCACCACCCGCGCGAACGCGATCAGCTGGCCCTGCTCGATAAAACCAAAAATAATTGAGGAGCCGTTGACGCAGCGGATCGTATCTTCCAGCGTGCGGCCCTGCGACCACCATTCGCTCTGGTACAGTCGGTGCAGTTCCATTGTTTGGGTGTCGTCGAGTTGATTCACAATCTGCATGTCGATGACCTCGTCCGCGAACATGAGTGAGGATGGGAAATTCGGGTGGAGTGCGAGTCAGTTCTTTTTCGCCGTCACGAACACCGCCAGATAAGCCTGGCCGTTGTCGAAAATGAACACCCGGAAATCCGGTGCAAAAAAGGTGTAAAGATACGGCAGGTCCAGCGCGCCGATGAAAGCGTTGGCATCAATCATCCGCAGCAGTTTGCGGCCATAGTCGATGACATCGGGATGCAGTTGGCGTTGCAGGGTAAAATCCTGCAGGGCGGGATAGGAATCGATGTCGAAATGGCACAGCTTGTCGACAAATTCGAACAGCGAATCCTCGATGAATTCCTGCAGGTCAAAGTAGGCGGAGCGCGCATCGCAACGGTAGGAACCGACGACGAGCGGGCCAAGATCCGTGCGTTCGATGACCGATGTCAATCCAATCATGGGGTACTTCCACTTCAGTCCGGACTACAACACTTTCTGCCAGTAACCGACGTCGATCCAGCGGCCGAATTTCCAGCCCACTTCCTTGAAATGGGCCACCTGGCTCATGCCGAATTTTTCATGCAGGGTGATGCTGGACGGATTGGGCAGTGAAATGCCGCCGATGACGGCATGATATTCCGCCGCCTTCAGTTGCAGCAGCAGGGCTTCATAGAGCTGATAGCCCAGGCCCTGGCCGATGTAACCGTCCGCCAGATAAATCGTGCTTTCTGCCGAGTAGCGATAGGCGCAGCGACCCTTCCACTTGGAGGCATGGGCGTAGCCGGCGATGACGCCGTCCTGCTCGATCACCAGCCAGGGCAGGGGCGCGGACTGGATTTCCTCGATGCGGTTGGCCATCTCGCTCACCGACACCTCTTGTTCCTCAAACGTGATGATGGTGTGGAGGACGTAGTGGTTGTAGATGCGGGCGATGCTTTCGGCATCGTTTCGGGTCGCGGATCGGATCATCGGGGGTCTCCTGCAGTCCTGCCATGATACTCGAAACTGCCCCCGTTGCTATGCCGGGTCAGAAGCAGCGTACGCGGCGGAATTTGCGGATGTTGTTCTTTTCCGACAGGCTGATGCCGAACAGGTCGGCGTAGGCGCGGTAAAAATGGGAGACGTCGTGAAACCCGGCCGCGTGGGAGGCCTCGGTGATCGAGCGGTGGTCGGACAGCAGCATGAGCGCCCGCCATACGGCAGTGGACCGGGCGTATTGCGACACGGTGGCGCCGGTGCTGGCGCGGAACAGGTGGCGGAAGCGGTCCGGCGACAGGTTCACCGCCTGGGCCAGGCGCGGCAGCTTGATTTCGGCCAGGGGCAGCTGTTCGATCAGCTCCAGTGCCGCCATCACCCGGGCGTCGAATTCCAGCGGTGCCGGGCGTCGACCGGTGAGGATCTGCACCACCTCGGCGGCCAGTTGCGTCACCTCGGTGCAGGTCAGTGTGCCTGCCTGACCGGCTTTCAGCGCTGGCATCAGGTGGGCAAACAGGGCAGGGTCGAGCAGGCGCAGGTCGCGGGATTCCAGCAGGGGTTGCAGTGCCACGTATTCCGGCGAGGCCACCGCGAAATCGAACAGGGCGAAGTCGACATTCTCGGCCAGGATGTCGCCCCGTTCCATCAGCGGTGACGTCAGCAGCGCCCGGGCTTCAACGCGGCGGCCGTCGGGAAATTCCAGCGCAAAGTTTGCTGTTCCGGCCAGCATCACCCGGATCACCGGGCGGTGCAGGGTGCGGTCTTCTGCGGGGACGACAAAGGTAGGCGTCAATACCAGTATGCCGCGTTGCCGGTAATAGACGGTGCCCGTGAATTCCCCCATGCCTGCCCCTTTGTGATGCCTGTGAGGTCAGCATAGTAGAAACTTGGGGCGTGGCGCGATTGTAAAAAACGGCTACTGCGGCTTTGGAAGACGCGGTATTCGTCTGGTAGTGAGCCGGACAGTCATGATACAACATATGCCATTTGTATCGATTTGACGACTTGTTGCCGGCCCGTCATTCATACACCGGCACACTTGGAATATGTGCATGGGATTAATTGCACGACACTATTTGAAGAGGAACCTTCCATCATGGCCACCAGCCTTCACACCACTTTTTGCCGCGTGTGCGAGCCGTCCTGCGGCCTGCTGGCGGAAGTGACCGACCAGCGTGTCACCCGTCTGCTGCCGGATAAGGAGCACCCGGTTACCCGAGGCTTCGCCTGTCACAAGGGGCTCAACTTCGTCGACATCCATCATGATCCCGACCGGCTCAACCAGCCACTGAAGCGGGTGTCGGGGCGCCAGGAGCCGGGCCGTTTCGAAACCCTCAGTTGGGACAGCGCGGTCGGCGAAGTGGCGGAGCGTATCCGCGCGCTGCAACAGCAATATGGCCCCGGTGCCATCGCCGGCTACATCGGCAATCCCACAGCGTTCAATGCCCTGGGTTCCCAGGCACTGGAAAATTTCTTCATGAGCCTGGGCTGTTTCCGCATGTTTACGTCGGGCACCCAGGACTGCTCCAACAAGTTCGCCGGCAGCGAAGCCGTGTTCGGCACCAGCACTCTGCACCCGGTGCCGGATCTGGAGCACACCCACTACGCGCTGATCTTTGGCGAGAATCCCAAAGTGTCGCACATGAGTTTTGTGTCGATCGCCAACCCGATGGAAAAATTCCGCGCCGCCCGCAAGCGTGGCGCCGTGATCAAGTTCATCAATCCGCGCCGTATTGAATCGGTGACACCGGCCACCGGCGATCTGGTGGCGATCAAACCGGACACGGATCTGTATCTGCTGGCGGCGCTGTTGTACGAACTGGACGCGGCGAAACTGTTTGACGAAAACATCATTGCGCAACACGGCGAACACATCGACGGTTTGCGTGCGTTCATCAAACCTTATTCAGCGGAAGCGGTGGCGGAGGTGACCGGCATCGCTGCCGCCGACATCAAACAGATGGCGCTGGATTTTGGCCGCGCGCCGGCAGCCTGCGCGCACATGTCCACCGGCGTCAACATGGGGCGGCAGGGCACGCTGTGCTACTGGCTGTTGCACATGCTGTCGTTCGTCACCGGCAATCTGGATCGCCCGGGCGGCAATCTGTATTCACTGGGTTTCTATCCCGCTGCCAAAGCCGGCCGCCTGAAAACACCGAACATCTTTTTCAACAGCGAATTCGGCGAGTTGCGTCTGATCCGGGGTGCACTGCCGGGCAATCTGCTGCCCGACCTGATCACCACGCCGACCAATCCGGTGAAGGCGCTGATCGTGCTGGCGGGCAATCCGCTGCTGTCGGTGGGCGGCGAATCGCGCCTGCGGGAAGCGTTCGGACACCTGGAACTGATCGTGGTGCTGGACCTGTTCCGCAACGCCACCGGCGAGATGGCGGATTACCTGCTGCCCTGCACCGACATGCTGGAACGCAGCGACCTCAACATCTGCGGTCTGGGCATGCAGCAGCAACCCTTTGTGCAATTTACCGATGCGGTGGTGCCGGCGCAGCATGAGCGGAAAGAAGAGTGGTGGATTCTGAACCGGCTGCAGCAGGCGCTGGGCCTGCCGTCGCTGTTCGACCAGGGCGGCGAGGGCAGCCTGTACGATCGCTTGAACCGCATGCTGCGTTACGCTGAACTGTCGCTGGATGACGTGCGCAACGCGCCGCACCAGACGGTGGTGCTGCCACCGATTCCCACCGGCCGTTTCTATGCCGACTGGTTGCAGACCGAATCGAAAAAAGTGGATTGCTGTCCGCCGCTGTTTGACGAAGCGCTGCAGCGAGCGCACATAATTTTTGCGGAATTACAGCGGGAAGATTCGCAGCAGCTGAAACTCATCAACCTGCGTACCAACTACATGCACAACAGCTGGTACCAGAACATGACGGCACTGAAACGGCCGGGCCAGCAGTTCAATCCGTTGCATGTGTCACCACAGGATGCGCAGCGTTTGCAGCTACAGGACGAACAGGCGGTGACTGTGCGCAGCCCGTGGGGAGAAATACGTGCGCAGGTGCGAATCGACGATTCCTTGCGGCAAGGGACAGTGGCCATGAGCCACGGCTGGGGCAATCAGCGCACACCGGGCTTGTCAGTGGCACATCAATATCCCGGCACCAATGTGAACGAACTGCTGCCCACGGGGCCGGGCAGTTATGAAAAGCTCAGCAACCAGGCGTTTATGACGGGGATTCCGCTGACAATCAGCGGCCTGCCCCCTCAGGCTCAGACCGCATCGTAGCACTCAGTTCAGCGGCAGACCTTTCTTCAGGCGGCGGCGGAAATCCCACAGCAGCACCGTGGTGGGTAACTGCCGCAGGCTGCGGGGCAGGCGGCGGTTGACGCGGCCAATCGCAGTGGTGATCTTGCGGAATTGCCGCTCCTGCTCGGGCGTCCATTCAATCTGCATTTGCGCGCGGATTTTCGGATGCAGAAAGCCACCGGTCATCAGTTTGGCGAAATTGCCCATCGGGATGCTGATGAACGGGCCCATGAAACTCAGGTCCATCAGCTTGGTGAGCCAGCCCCGCACGGTATCGTCGATCTGAATGCTGTCGAGCTGGCGGTTCCAGTATTCCCAGAATGCCTCCAGATCTTTCGGCCACATGTCCGGTCGCACCTGCAGCGTTGTACCCAGCGGTTTGGCGTATTCGTAAAATTCCGCCAGCTGTTCCGGCGTCATGGGGCCATGAAATTTCTCGCGCGTATCCACGTAGCCCCAGAACAGGCAGGCGGCCACCCAGAGTTGCAGCTCGGGGTCCAGCGCGCGGTATTGCACGGGTGACGTGGCCGTGGATGTGACCTGCGCATGGGCGTGGCTGATGGCTTTGCGATAGGCCAGTTTTTCTTTTGTACTGCCCTGCAACGCCACCCCCAGGTAAGTCAGCGTAGTGCGGGTGCGCTTGAACGGGTGATGCAGCAGCGAACCGGATGTCACCCGGCTCTCGATCACGCCATAGCCCACGGCAGGATGCGCCAGCTGCATGATGGTGTTGGCAACCCCGGCCAGCAGGCCGACGTTGTCGAGGCAACCGAATATCGCATCATCCAGTTCCTGGGCGGTGCGGGGTTCCCAGCGGGTCTGGATGGGGGTGGTGTAGGCGCGGGCGGACTTCGTCATGGACAACACCTGGGCTGAAGGACCTGTTTTTGTGGGATCAGGCATCATAAACTGAGTAAATATTCAGAAAAACTCGGATAATGGGGCCGGCCTGGAGGACGCTTGTGCGTCAACAGCAATCACTTGATTTAAAACAGAAAAAGGAACCCAGACAGGCGCGCGCGCAGGCTACGTTGCAGGCGATTCTGCAGGCAGCTGCTCAGGTTTTGATCCAGGAGGGGTTCGCCGGCCTGACCACCAACGCGGTGGCGGAGCGGGCGGGGGTGAGCATCGGCTCGGTGTACGAGTATTTCCCCGGCAAGGAAGCCATTGTGGCCGTGCTGACCACCCGGGCGGTGGCGGACACTCTGCGGGATATCGAAGACTCGCTCAACCGCGCCGACCCGGCCGACCTGCGGGCAGCGATGGTCCAGTTCGTGCGGAGCCTGTACCGGATCACCTGCGAGCGGCGTGATCTGCTGAAGATACTGTTGTTCCAGGTGCCTTTCGTGCACGAGATTCCCGCGATGCAGTCGCTGCGGGGGGAGTTGATCCGGCTGGTGTTGCTGGGGGCCGGCAGGACCCGGCACGAACATCAGATCGAGGCCACGCCGGAAACCCTGTATCTCATCGGCAGCATGACGGCGGCGGCCCTGCTGCAACTGGCCATCACACCGCCGTGGGGGCTGGATGTGAACCGCATTCTCGATGAGCTGGCGGCGAAAGTGGTGGACTGGCTGGTGGAGAAAAAAAAACTAGCCCGCCTGCACCTTGCGCGCCGGCGGTACGCACAGGG